>CAVIQK010000001.1:0-206709 GCA_963644945.1 bacterium
AGGTAATACAATGTATAAATTATCATCACTGCCTATTTCAGTTATTTTGGCAGGTGTATTACTTGTATTTATCGATATTCTGGCATAATCACCTTTAATTTTAGATATGGCTTCTGAAATATATTTAATATTAAAGCCTATTACTATCTCTTTTCCTTCTATTTTAGCCGGTACAATTTCTTTTCCCGATGCAATAGCCGATTGAGAATAAATAGCAATTTTATTTTCTAAAATATTAAATTTTGCATTATATTTGTCTTTAGTATCTTTTGTTATAATAGAAATTCTATCAAGACTATCTAAAAATTCGTCAATTTTAATATCAACGGTTGTTTCATATTGTGGTGGAATAATTTTTACATAGTCAATAAATTTACCTTCTATAAGTTGAGCGGTAATTTTGGTATTTCCAAGGTTAAAAGTTACAAGTTTTCCGTTGTTATATATCTTTATTATTTTGTCGGTATCACCTAATATTTTGCCAACTTCTTCAAACTTTTTACCCGGAATTATAAAACTTTGTTCTACAGAAGATTTTTCAAGTTTTTTGCTTACTTTAGCAAGTCTAAATCCATCAAGAGCAACAGAAACAATATCTTTATCTTTTACTTCTACAAGACATCCTTTAATTATAGGTCTAGTTCCGTCACTTGCTACGCAAAAACAGGTTTTATCGATTATCTCTTTAAGGTCATTTTCTTTTATTTCGATAATATTTTCTTCATTTATACTTACTGCACTCGGAAATTCACCTTCTAGACAAGTAATAGTATTGACAGATTCTCCGGTTTTTATAATGATTGTATTATTTTCTATATTTTCAAACTCAATTCTTTCAAAATTGGTAAGTTTTTTAATAAAATCACTTATAAATCTTCCGGGAATTATTGCTTCACCTTCAATAAGAATTTCAGCATTTATACTTGTTTCTATATATAATTCAAGATCGGTTGCATATAAAGTAAGAATAGATCCTTTTGCTTCAAATTTTATACCTTCCAAAATCGGAATAGTTTTTTTACTGTTGATTGCTCTAGATACAATGTTTATTGCATTTTCAAGTTCTTTACTGTTACAATAAAATCTCATGTCAATTCTCCTTTTTAAAGTAGATATATTATAATAATTATAATGTTATAATATATAGTAGTTGTTAATAAGTGTAAAACCCTGTTTCACACAGTAAAACATTAGGTTTTTATGTTGATAATCTTGTTAATAATTATGTAAATAAAGTCTTAGTTATCTACTTTATTCACAAAATTTATCCGTTGATTATATTTTTTATATCTTTTATTTGACGAGTTGTAGTATCGTCATTTGCTTGAAGTTTTTCGGCTATTTTATCTCTTGCATACATAATAGTAGTATGATCTTTTCCAAAAACTTGACCGATTGCATCAAGCGGAATAGAAAGCATATCCGTACACAAAAACATTGAAAAAGCTCTTGCATTTGCTATATCTTTAGTTTTCTTTTTACCTAAAATATCCGATTTATCAATTCTAAAATAACTGCTGACGGCATCAATAATTAAATCACAATTTATATCTTCTTTTCGATTTTCTTGGAATTTAAGAGCCTCTTTTGCAATAGATAGATCCGGACACTCTTTACCTATTAGATGAGCATATAAGATAACTTTAGATAAAGCACCTTCCAATTCTCTTACGTTGGAATCAATATTTTCCGCAAGATAAAACACTACATCATTATTGACAGCGATTCCTTCTTGTTGCATTTTCTTACGAATAATAGAAATACGCATATCAAGGTTAGGTTGACCTATTTCTACGGTTACACCGCCTGCAAATCTAGAAGAAAGACGAGAATGAATTTCCATGTCTTTTGGCGGTCTATCCGAAGATAAAATAATTTGTTTACCTTGTTGATAAAGGTCATTAAATATTTGGAAAAATTGATCTTGAACACCACTATGTTTGATTAAAAATTGAACATCATCAAGCATTAAAACATCAATTTTTCTATATTTATCTCTAAAAAGTTGCATAGGTTGTTTAGAAGGATCGTTTTTATTAGATGTCATGGCATTAAAAAATTCGTTTACCATTGCATCTGTTTGGATATATGCAATTTTTAGTGACGGATAATTATCAAAAATATAATTGCCGATAGAATGAAGTAAGTGAGTTTTACCAAGTCCTACGCCACCGTATATAAAAAGAGGATTATATGATATAACATTATCGTTGGCTCCGGGGTTTTTAGCGACGTTTTGAGCGGCATAAAATGCAAATTTATTGCTATCTCCTACAACAAAATTGTCAAAAGTGTATCTAGGTGAAAATATGTTTTTACGCTCTTTTTTATTACCTTTTACTACGAATTCTCCGTCAAGAGTGGTATCCGCTCCCATAAGAATTTCTTGTTCGTCTTCTTTAGTTACCACAACAATGTCGGTAAAAGAATTATTGACGGATACAAGGCATGTTTTAATGAGAGTTAAATATTCTTTACTGACCATTTCTTTTACGTTTTTAGTCGGTGCAGAAATATATAAAACGGTATCTTTTACACATAAAGGAACCAATGGTTTTAGCCATAGTTCATAAGTAAGAGCAGTTACGCTCGATGACACTTTTTCCAGTGTTTTTTTGAATACTTCATTTAATTCTAACATACTAATATATTATATACTAAAACTTTATTTATTTCAACATAATAAAAGAATAAAGCATAAAAAAAAGAGTATTTCAAAAAGAAATACCCTTGTTTTTAAAATTGAAAATTTTAGTTGTTTATGGTTGCTTTTATTCTTCTGACGCCAGCAGAACTTGATTGTTCTTTAACAATTTTGAAGTTTTTAAGTTGTGAAGTATTTTCTGCGTGAGGTCCGCCACAAATTTCTTTGGAAACATTACCTATTGTATAAACTTTTACAACTTCGTCATATTTAGATTCAAATACACCTACTGCCCCCGATTGTTTGGCTTTTTCAAGAGGCATTTCTTCGCAAACTACCGGAATAGACGCTTGGATATTTTTATTGACTTCTTCTTCGACGGCACTTATTTCTTCGGGAGTAAGAGGGCGAGGGAAGTTGAAGTCAAAACGTAGTCTTTCAGGTGTAATATTACTACCTTTTTGATGGATAGAATCGTCTTTCAAAATTTTCTTCAATGCGGCATTAAGAAGGTGAGTTGCCGTATGTAAAAATGTTGTTTGTTCGCTTGTATCTTGAAGACCACCCTTGAATTTTTGTTCGGATCCGGCTTTAGAAAGTTCTTTATGTTCTTCAAATCTTTGATAAAATCCGTCAACATCTACCGTAATGCCATTTTCTTTTGCAAGTTCTAGAGTCATTTCGATAGGAAAACCAAATGTGTCATAAAGACGGAAAGCGGCTTTTCCGCTCATGCGATTGTCTTGTATGTATTTTAGAAGTTTATCGAATTCAAGGAGTCCTTTTTGTAGTGTTAAATTGAATTTATCGACTTCTTTTGACAATTCGGAGATAACTTTATCATGGTTTTGTTCAAGTTCCGGATAATATTTTTTATATTGGTCTATGTATTGCTCTGCAATTTCGTTTAGTACTTGGCAATCGAGATCCAAAATTCTTGCATATCTCACTGCACGTCTTATAAGACGTCTCAAAACATAACCTTGATCGACATTGGAAGGAACAACACCGTTTTCATCGCCCATAATAAACACAGAAGTACGAATATGATCGGCAATAACTCTTTGTGCGACAGTTCTTTCTTTGCCTTTTACATCCGATTTTGTGTTTTTCTCAATTATTGCCATAGCAGGAGCAAAAAGGTCGGTTTCATATACAGATTTATAACCGCCGAGTACACAAAGAGTACGTTCGAGTCCCATTCCGGTATCGACATTTTTTTGTTTTAAGGGCGAATATTTTCCGTTTTCGTCTTTATAAAATTGCATAAAGACATTGTTCCAAATTTCAAGATAACGTCCACAATCGCAAGCAGGCGAACAATCGTCTCCGCAAGGCTCTTTATCTGTGATATAGAATATTTCGGTATCTCCACCGCAAGGACCGGTTGCACCGGCAATCCACCAGTTGTTTTTCTTGGGGAGATAGAATATTTTATCCTTAGGAATTCCAAGTTCTGCCCATCTAGCGGCACTCACTTCGTCTCTAGGACAGTCGTCATCACCGGCAAAAACAGAAACAGCCAGTTTTTCCACGGGAATTTCAAGGACTTTTGTCAAAAAGTCAAAAGAAAATTGTATAGATTCCGTTTTGAAATAATCACCCAAAGACCAATTTCCCAGCATTTCGAAGAATGTGCAGTGCGAATCATCTCCTACGTCGTCAATATCTCCTGTACGCACACATTTTTGGACGTCCGTAAGACGTGTTCCTTGAGGGTGTTTTTGTCCTAAAAGATAAGGGACAAGAGGATGCATTCCGGCAGTTGTAAACAAAACCGACGGATCGTTTTCCGGTATAAGTGATGCGGATCTGATAATTTTATGTCCACGTTCTTTGAAGAAATTTAAGTATTCTTCTCTTAAAAATTCCGAAGTAAGTTGTTTCATTATAATCTCCTGATTGTTATTTATAAAGCATTGTTATGCCATCATTTCTTTTATAATATCTGTGCCTTTTCCCAAGAATTTTCCTTGTTTTGCGGTCGATTCGTCGTATCTCGGTATGCCAACAGAGGGACAAAAAGAGCGATAAATTAGATAAGGTACGGCTTCAGACGTATGTGTCATTATATCTACGGGCGTTGCGTGGTCCGGAAGAAGAGCAAGCACGAAGTCATATTTACCTTCTAGACCTTCCACAACTCTGCCTACAACTTTATCTACCATCTCTATGGCTGCGACTTTTTCGTCAAACGAGCCATGATGTCCTGCTTCGTCGGGTGCTTCCAAATGTATATAAACATAATCAAAATCGTTGTCAAGCAAGTTTAGAGCCTTGTCAACTTTTGCTTGCCAATTTGTATTGATTGTACCGGTCGCCCCTTCTACGTCAAAAGAAGCCATATTGGCGCCGATAGCGATACCTTTGAGAAGGTCAACTGCCGAAATCATTGCACCTTTCAAACCTGTTTTCTCATAGAAATCGGGTATATCGGGTTTTGTGCCAAGTCCCCAAAACCAAACATGAGTGGCAGGGTTCAATCCTCTTTCGATACGAGATATATTTACCGGATGATTTTTGAGAATTTCATTGGATTTTTTGATGAAATCAAGGTAAATATCGGCATTTTCTCCTTGTGGAAGATAAGATTTTACTTCCTTTGAAGTAATATCATGAGGCGGAGTAAAGATTGTTTTTGTACTGCCGTTGTTTGCCACAAGACAATGCCTATAAGCAGTACCGGAGAATAGTTTGAAACCTTCTCCAAAAATATCTTTGAGAGAATCTACCAAAACTTTTGCTTCTTCGGTGGTGATTTCTCCCGCCGCATAGTCAACCATTGTCGCAGTATCAAGATCGCTTGACGACAAAGTCACCAAGTTCGTGCGTATTGCGACATCTGTATTTTGTAAATGAATATTAAGAGATAACGCCTCCAAAGGAGATCTTCCTGTATATATGGAAGAATCTATACCAAGGACAGCCATATTACAAATATCCGATCCCGGTTTGATTCCGTCGGGGACGGTTTTTACAAGACCGAATTGAGATTTTTTGGCAAGGTTGTCAATATGGGGTTTGTTTGCCGTTTCCAGTGGTGTAAGGGGATGTGTCGTAGTTTCTCTGTCTGCCATTCCGTCGCCTAAAACGACAATATATTTCTTTTTCATTTCGCAATTTTCCTCAAAAGACATTATACCGATATTTAGGACATATTGCAAGAGAAAAGGGTTTATATGACGGAATATAAAAAGAAAAAGAGCCATATCTACTAAGAAACAGGCTCTTTTTACAAACTTAATAAGTCGAAGTGTTATGAATTGTATTTTGTTTTTATCATAACGTCGTGCGCTCCGCCTTCTACGATGCTTGTTGCCGAAACAACGGTAAGTTTTGCATCTTTATGTAAATCAGGAATAGAAGTCACACCGCAGTTGCACATGGTTGATTTGACTTTATAAAGACTCTTTCTGACATTGTCGGCAAGTTTTCCTGCGTACGGAACATAACTATCTACACCTTCTTCGAAAGAAAGTCCGGTTTTTCCGCCTAAATCGTAACGTTGCCAGTTTCTTGCACGATTACTGCCTTCGCCCCAATATTCTTTGACGTAATTGCCGTTGATGTTGAGTTTTGCGGTAGGGCTTTCGTCGAATCTTGCGAAATATCTGCCGAGCATCAAGAAGTCCGCACCCATCGCAAGAGCAAGTGTCATGTGATAATCGTGGACGATACCGCCGTCGGAACAAACGGGAATATAAATTCCGGTTTTTTCATAATATTCGTCTCTTGCCGCCACGACTTCGATAAGGGCGGTTGCTTGACCTCTGCCGATACCTTTGGTTTCTCTCGTGATACAAATAGAACCACCGCCGATACCTACTTTTACGAAGTCTGCTCCGGCTTCTGCTAGGAACAAAAATCCGTCTCTATCTACGACGTTTCCTGCTCCAACCATAACTTTGTCGCCATAGGTTTTACGAATAAAATCTAAAGTTTTCTTTTGCCAAACGGTATAACCTTCACTACTGTCTATACAAAGGACATCGGCGCCTGCTTCTATAAGGAGAGGGACACGTGTTTCGTAGTCGAGAGTATTGATGCCTGCTCCTACCAAATAACGTTTTTCGTTATCCAGAATTTCAAGAGGATTTTCTTTGTGTTGGGCATAGTCTTTTCTAAAAACGAAATAAAGAAGGTTGCCGTTGTCGTCTACTATCGGTAGGCTGTTGAGTTTATGATCCCAAATTATATCGTTGGCTTCCGAAAGAGTGGTCGAAGCGTTGGCAACGATAAGTTTTTCTCTAGGCGTCATAAAGGTCGAAACTTTATCGTTTAGATTCATTCTCGATACTCTATAATCTCTACTTGTAATGACTCCCAAAAGTTTTCCGCAAGAAGTCCCGTCCTCGGTTACGGCAATTGTGTTGTGTCCGTTTCTTTCGACTAGGTCCAAGACGTCTTTTAGAGTGTTGTCGGGGGTTAAGTTGGAGTCGCTTACTACAAAACCTGCTTTGTAGGCTTTGACTCTTCTAATCATTGCGGCTTCGTTTTCTGCACTTTGCGAGCCGTAAATAAAAGAAATTCCGCCCTCTTTTGCCAATGCGATTGCAAGTTTATCGTTACTTACGGACTGCATAATGGCAGAAACAAGCGGAATATTGAGAGAAATTCTCGGTTCTTCTCCCTTTTTATATTTAACAAGAGGTGTTTTCAAACTGACGTTTGCGGGGATGCACTGTTCCGATGTGTATCCTGGGATGAGCAAATATTCACTAAAAGTTCTAGAAGGCTCTTGACAATATTTTGCCATACAATTATCTCCTTATAAGTAAATTTTTTGTATTGTAACACAAAAAAATTCTATTGAAAAGTGAAAAATAAAATGTTGCAAAAAATAAATAAAAATGATACTATCATAATATGAGAACAGTTAGAGTAGATATAAGCGGAAAAGATGTAGAAATACCCGTACTTATTGACGAGGCTTACAACGAAGAGCCGTTGTTTTCTTTGGACGGAGAAACAGCCCTCACAACCTTTTGTGCAGAAAAGTTGGCACCCTACCTACAAGGCTCCGACGTTATTTTGACATCTAAAGAAACAGGAAGCCTTCTTGCGTTCGAATTGTCCAAAATGTTAGGGCAAGAAAGATTTGCCGTTGCCAAAAAGTCCGAAAAAGTCTATGTACTCGAAGGTCTATCCATCTCAATTAGGACGAAAGACGGAGCAATACAAAACCTTTATTTGTCAACCGAGAACACCAAAATTCTCAAAGGCAAAAAGGTCGCAATACTCGACGACTTTGTAGCGACAGGCGGAACTCTTCTAGGGCTAGAAAAACTTGTCGAAAGGGCAGGTGGCATTGTCCACAGCAAAAACTTTGTTCTCATAAAAGAACCTTGTCTTGTAGATAAGTCAACAATAAATTATCTTGGAATTATACCCGATTTAGGCTAAAATTTGTCTAAATTGAGTAAAAAATAAAATAAAAATCGGTATTACCTAAATCGATGATTCGTTCGGAGAGGAAGCCAATACTCGTAAAGTCAAAAAACTTGACTATATTTGTAGTATTAAGCACATCCTTTTCGGGGTGTGCTATTTTTTTGGAGGAAACATGGCAAGAATAGGTGTAGTTGCAATTATTATAAAAGGCGACAGAGAAGTCGTCCCCGAAGTGCAGAGCATTTTGTCCGAATTTGCAGACATTATTATGTCCCGAAACGGACTCCCCGATTTCGAACACAAAGTGTTCACGATTTCGGTAGTCGTCAAAGGTAGCAACGAGAGAATATCCGCACTCACCGGAAAACTCGGCAGACTTTCGTCGGTCAATGTAAAATCTGCATTGACGGCGGTAGAAATATAAAAAGGAGAACAAATATGAAAAAAGTTTTTAGAATTTTGGTTATTGTTGCCATAGTTGTAGCACTTGGCATTGTCGCTCTTACCGGCTGCAACAGTGCCGTTGACAGAGAAATAAAGATAGGCACCCCCGACGGAGCGCCGGCACTGTCAATAGGCGGAATAATCAACGGGGCAACCGTCAAATACGCAGACAAAGGTATATCTTGCGACGTCGTAATGAGTGATGCCCCCAATGTTATCAGTGCAAAACTCACGACAGGGGAATATGACCTTGCAATTCTTCCTACCAATGTCGCCGCCAAAGCATATAAAAGCGGAGCAGACATCAAAATTTTGACCGTCAACACATGGGGAAATCTATACATTGTAGGCAAAGGCGAAGAAATAACAGATCTTTCCGCTCTCAAAGGAAAAACCGTTTTCCTTACGGCAAAAGCAGGTGTCCCCACCGTCGTGTTCAAATATCTTTTGGCATCTGCAAATATCGAATTTGAAGAAAGCGACAAGGCGATAGAAGGAAAAGTTGCCTTACAATATAAAGAGGCTACCGAAATTATCCCCATGCTAAAAAAGGGCGTTGCGGAATTTGCAGTATTAGGCGAGCCTGCAGTTACTAAAGCATCCGCCAAAGCAGGAGTAAAAGTCGTATTTGATTTGCAACAAGGCTACAAAGCCGTTTCGGCATCCGAAAATCTCGGTTTCCCTCAAGCCTCCCTTGTAGTAAGCGGCAATTTTTACAAGGAAAACAAGGCTTTTGTCAACGAATTTGTAAAAGAAATAAAGAAGAGTGCCGCAAGCATCTCTAACCAAGAATTTCTTGATACGTTGGTAGAAAATGTAGTAAAAACCGCTCCTTCTACATCTTTACAAGGCATAACCGCAGAGAGTGCCACAAGATGCTCGGTAAAAATAGTTGATGCAGTGGAAGTAAAAGACGAAGTAAAATCTTTCCTCGGTGTGTTCGGTATCGAAGTAGACGACAACTTTTTTGTAGATTAAAGTGAAAGAGAAATTAAAACCTTTTCTTAATATAATTTATCCGCTGATCGCTCTTTCGGTCATCTTTCTTATATGGTTGATTGCCGAAAAAGTGGTCGGTGCCGAATTGATTATACCTAGTATTTCCTCGACATTTTCATCTCTCGGTCGCATTTTTGCGGACGGAGAATTTTGGCTGTCCGTAGGCGGATCTCTATTTAGAGCGGTGCGAAGTTTTGTTTACGGTGCATTGCTTGCAATAACGTTTTCGCTGTTGTCATATTTATTTGTGCCTGTAAGGAAAGTGCTTGATCCTTTGATTTCAATATTAAGATCCACTCCGACTATGGCAATTATTTTGGTAGTTGTTTTATGGCTTGGTAGCAGAACGGCACCGGTAATTATTGCATTTTTAATAACTTTTCCGTTGTTATATGCCAACTTTCTTGCAGGATTCGATGCAATAGACGGAAAACTTCTCGAAATGGCGAAGATATACAAAGTAAGAAAAAGAGATGTGATAAAAGATCTTTTTCTCCCTTCGATTGCTCCGTTTGCGTTTGACGGCATGAAATCGGCAATTTCTTTATCTCTAAAAGTCACGATAGCCTCCGAAGTCATGGCACAGACTATTGACAGTTTGGGACTCTATATGCAGACGGCGAGAGTCAATTTAGAAACGGCAGATCTTATTGCATGTACGATAGTCGCAATAGTGCTGTCTTATGCGCTGGAACTCGTTGTAAGTCTAATCAAAAAACTTGTGGTGAGGTGGTAAATGAAACTCGATATATCTAAAAGTTTTGGCGACAAAGTCGTGCTTAACCACTTTGAGGCAGAATTCCCCCAAAATAAAATAATAGGTCTTACGGGAGTATCGGGGAGCGGAAAAACCACTATTCTCAATGCGATTTCCGGTAATATAGAATATGAAGGGCATATTGAGGACGGTCCCCAAAGAGTAAGTTATATTTTTCAAGAGCCCAGACTTATCCCTTCGATGACAGTGTTTGAAAATTTGGATTTTGTATTGAAAGGCATAATCGCCGACAAAAAAGAAAGAGAAGTTCTAATAAAAGACAGCCTAAAATCTGTCGAAATGCAATCCGAAGCCAATGCCTATCCCAAGAGTTTGTCCGGTGGAATGGCGCAAAGAATAGCGCTCGCTCGAGGATTTTTATTTCCTTCCGATCTTCTTTTGATGGACGAGCCGTGGAAGGCACTAGATTTAAGACTAGAATTAAAAATGATGGAACTTTTCAAAAATTTATACGAAAAATCTCCTCGCACCGTCATTATGGTGACTCACGATTTCGATGAGGCAATAGATCTTTGCGACAAAATAATCGTGCTAAAAGACGGAGTCAATGCCTACGAAACAGATATAGAAAAGGGCCCTTCTCAAGAAAAACGTGGTCAAATAAAAGAAAAACTGACAACTTTCTTTATGTAATGATATTTTACTTTATATTTGATTTTATGATATATAATTCATAAATATATATAGTAAAAAATAGAAAAATGTCGATTATTTGAGAGCCGTCTAAAAAAATTTTTAATTGCTAAAAAACAGTTGCCATAAACTTTTATATCGTATATAATAACTTCAAAACCGATAGGAGAAAGAATGATGATTAGAGTTGGTTTTACGATAGACATAACGAAAGGCCTACCTGAGATAATTCTTTTTTCAATTAAATAAAAACATTTAGGGACTAGTATTTAGTCCCTATTTTTTTATAAAAAATTGGAGGAAACAGAAAATGGAAAAGAAAGATCTTATCTATGACGTAAATGATCGTCCCCCGTTTGGGAAGATGCTCATATTTGCGTTCCAACAAGTCCTTGCAATCATGGCTGCAACTATCGCAGTTCCGCAAATTATAGGGCTTCCCACACAAATCCCTGCCGCAATTTTAGGTGGCGGTATAGGAACGATTGTGTACCTACTCTTCACAAGATTTAAGAGCCCTGTCATCATATCTTCGTCGTTTGCGTTTTTAAGTTCGCTATCTACGGCATTGATGTTCGGATATTGCGGAATCATAATCGGTGGTATCCTTGCAGGTCTTGTATATGTCGTCATAGCCCTTATAATCAAGGCTGCCGGTACGAAATGGGTATCAAAACTCATGCCTCCGGTCATCATCGGACCTACGGTAGCACTTATCGGTCTTTCTCTTGCCGGTAGCGCAATGGGAGATATAACCAAAGCAAGCGGAGCATCTTTAAGCGGAAGTTACAACCTTATCGCTCTTTTCTGCGGTATCATCACCCTTGTTACAATCTGCGTTTGCTCCACCCAAAAGAAATTCAAAATGGGCAGACTTATCCCGTTCATCATCGGAATTGCAGTAGGTTATGCAGTAGCATCCTTCTTCTCAATCTTCGGATATGCTTGCGACGTGGACTACCTCAAAATAGTCAACTGGCAACCCCTCGTCAACAACTTCGTCAATGCAGACGGCTCATTTAGAGGATTCCAAGCATTCCTCGATTATCCTGACTTTGCACTAATCGAAGGCATCAAAGAACTTGTCAACGGCAACGTAAGCGATGCAGTCCTAAAAGCAACAGGCGGAAAAGCCACCACAATCACTTGGGCAGGCGTCGGTGAAGTAGCCCTTGCCTTCATCCCCGTTGCGTTCGTTGTCTTTGCCGAACACATCGCAGACCACAAAAACCTCGGATCCATCATCGGTAGAGATTTGGTCGAAGGCGAACCCGGACTTACCAGAACACTCTTGGGAGACGGTGTAGGTTCTATCGTCGGTACAGTATTCGGTATCTGCCCCAACACCACATACGGAGAATCGGTAGGTTGCGTAGCAATCACCAAAAACGCATCCGTTGCTACCATCCTTACGGCAGCAATCATGTGCATAGTCCTCTCGTTCATCAGCCCCATCATGGCGCTACTACAAACAATCCCCTCTTGCGTAATGGGCGGTGTTTGCTTGACACTCTACGGATTTATCGCTTGCTCGGGACTCAAAATGTTCAAAGACATTGACCTCGGAGACAACAAAAACCTCTTCACGGTATCGACCATTCTTATCGCAGGTATCGGTGGACTTTCCATCCAAATCCCCTATGCAATCAGCAACGGTCAAGTATCCAAGACCATCAACATCACATCCATTGCAACCGCACTTCTCTTAGGCATCCTAGTATATGCAATCATCTCTAAGATCGAAAAAGGTCAAGAAGAAAAAGGCATCGAAAAGGCAGAAGGCGAAACCGACAGCCTTATAACCGGAGCAGTTGCATCCGATGCAAAATTCGACCTAAACGGTGAAAATGCATCAGAATTCAGCGAAACTTCCAACGAAGAAGTTGTAAAAACCGAAGAAAATATTGAAGAATAACAAAAATCAAAGTAGAGCGTGTAAATCCACGCTCTACAAGGAGAATAAAAATGACACAATTTAAAGATTACAAAAACGTAACAATATTCGATCATCCGCTTATTCAACACAAAATAGCAATACTTCGTGACAAAAATACCGGAATGAAACAATTTAGAGAACTTGTCGAAGAAATCACCACATTGATGACTTACGAAAGTTTCAAAGACGTTCCGATGGTTTCTGTCCAAGTCGAAACTCCTCTTGAAGTTTGCGAACAAAAGAAAGTCGCCGACAATGCAGTGACAATCGTCCCGATTTTGAGAGCAGGACTCGGAATGGTCAACGGTGTGCACGTACTATTCCCTACCGCAAGAGTAGGCCATATAGGACTATATCGTGACGAAGAAACAATGATTCCTCACGAATATTATTGCAAACTTCCCGATGGCATCGAAAACAGCATCGCAATTCTTCTCGATCCGATGCTCGCAACCGGCGGAAGTGCAAAAGCAGCCATTGATTTCCTCAAAAAACGTGGATGCAAAAAGATCAAACTTATGTCAATAATAGGCGCCCCCGTAGGAATCGAAGAAGTAGCCAAGGCTCATCCCGATGTCGAAGTATATGTTTCCACCCTCGACAGAGAACTCAACGACCATTGCTACATCCTTCCCGGACTCGGAGATGCAGGAGATCGTCTTTTCGGTACAAAATAAGCAATATAAAGCAAAAAATAAAAGGCTCGTAGAATTATCTATGAGCCTTTTTTCTAACAAATTTTATAATTATTACAAATCAAATTTTTTCTCAAGTAGAGCCTTATACTCGGAGAAGTAATTTTTTGTTTCGGCAAAACGTTCGATTTTTGTTTCTTGCGAATAGTCTATTAGAAGTTTTGCACAGTCTTTCTTCAAAAGTTTGTGATACCCCGAATTGTTGATAATTACGTAATATACACCCACCAAAAGACGTTTGACGTGTTTCTCTGCGATTCCGCCTTTTTCGGTCTTTTCAAGGGCTTTTTCTAGTGTGCGAAGGTATCCGTTGACATACTCTTTTTTGAGATAAGAATTTTTGTGTGCGGACGGAGGCATAAACATGCCAAGTTCGTGATCCTTCTCATATAGATGCGTAAGGCAGTCATTTAAGAAAGTACGAACATCGTCGCTTGCATCACCGAACACGACTTTTAGATAGCGAGCAAGAATTTGTTCGGTGTCGGCAGTCTTGTCGAACATCAAGTGCGCAAGAAGGTATGCTCTCATTTCCGCATTTTCGCTACCGAGTTCTCTGGATGCTTGCGAGAAAACTCCTTCGGCGCCGTTTTCCTTGAAAAAGTCAAGGTTTGGTGCGAGTACCGAGAAATTCGGGAAAGGCATCACAAGATGCTTAAAATCGACAACATAGTCCCAAATAATAATGTTTTTCGCACAGTTTTTCCATTGTTTCATAAAGGAATTGAATTGTTTGCTTCCTTTGGTTTCGGGATAGGAATAAGGCGATCTGTTGGATCCGGGCATAGAACAAAGTTTAATGAGTAGATTGTCGCTTGCCTTCATCGTCTTCGGTGGCTTATAGGTGTATAAATAAGCGAGAGTCGAGATATAGACGTTAGGATGAATTTGGTGTATTTCGTCTGCCAAACGATTGAGAAATTTGAGATAAGGAGCCATCGGCGAACCTTCTTGTTTGGCAAGTTTTTTACACTCTTTACAGCCACAACCTTTTATAAACCAGTTGTCCATGATAGAAACATCCCAATATTTAGCGGTGGGATTTTTCTCGATGAGTGCAAGAAGTCTTTCTTTTACGACATTGTAAGCACCCTCCGACGACGGACAAAGAGCCGTTTCCAAAGTCGTGCCGAAATATGTAGTTTTGTGTCTTCTTTTTCCGCCTATTTGTGTGTAATATTCGGGATGAGTATCGAAAAACTCCGACGGAGGCAAGAAATCAAACATCGAGTGACACCATGTTCCCCAAAGTCTTGGAGGAGTGTCTTCATTTTCCTTAAAGGGCGCCCATCCCTCCGGACGGTGAGATCTGTCGGCAATATCGATTACGCCGTTAAGACGTATGCGTTTTGCCCATCCGTTGAGCCATGTTTCTTTAGAATAGACGTTTCTCCAAGGAAAAACGGGGTTGAAAACCTTTTCTCCTATAGGGAAGAAAAGATTTTTTCTTTGCGGATAATACGTATAATCGGAATGAGTGAACATGATGCCGACATATTCCAAAAATCCGTAAATTCCGTTGGTAAGTCCGTCTTTACATCTTGCAACAATAGTGAAGTCTTTTGCCGTTGCGACGAATTTGTATCCGTCGTCGGTAATTTCGTAATCGTCAACCAATGCGAACTTAAAAGGCGTTTTGCCGTCTTTTCCCGCTCCGTAAACCTTAGAGAGGGCATCTTTCAAAAAATCTACATCGGATGAATCTACAAGCGAAGATTCTTCTACGAAGAACATACGGCGACCTTCATCGACAAGAGGAAGACCGGTTTTTACTTCGTCTAGCGAAAGTATATATGCTTCTTCGTCAAAGTCCGGTATTTGAACGGGAAGTTTTATTTCTTTATCCATTTTATCTCCATCGGTGCAAGAGTCAAAGTTGTTTTTTCTCCGCTTATATCATAGAAATCGGTTGTTTGTGTGTCGTTAGAATTGTTGACTACCGCATAAGTCGATTTGTTGGGGTAGTAGTTGCACTCTGTAAGAGGATTGGTAGAGAATGCTTTGTTGATCTCGGCATCCTTTCCTGCCGTCCAATAAATGGCTCTATAAAGAAGTCTTGCATTGTCGAAGTTGTAAGGAATGCCGGCAATATAAAATGCACGACCTTTTCCGTATTGATTGCAAGCCATTTTGACTTCGCCTACATTTACCTTTCTTTGGAATCTGTCCGAGAAGGTTATATCAAGAACTTTGGCTCCGTCAAGTGCATAAATGTTTTTCATTCCTTCACCGTAATCGACGGGAGAAGTGAGATCTTTGGTGATAAAGTGAGAAGTCTCTTTGTTGATATTGTATTTGTCTAGTGACAATGTGAACCCAACTTCTTTATCGACGCCTAGGACGTCTGCAAGACGGAAGAATCTACCGCCTTTTTCGTAAGCAGAAGGCTCGCCTACACCGATAAATCCGCCACCGTTATAGACATATTCTCTTACTTTGGATACGACTTCTTCGTCCCATTTGCTTCCGCCCGAAAATGCGGTATAAGCATCGCCGGCGTTGATAACTACATCATAATCGTTGAGTTTGCCGTTCTTGACATCGTCAAAATCGATGAAGTCAACATCAACAGCAAGTCCCGAAAGTGCTTCGAGTATGCCTTGGTAGGAATAAATTTGTTGATACCAAAGTTCGTGAGCGACCATGTGGCTCATCCAACTACGAATTTTGCCCCATGCGTTGAGAATTGCTACTTTTACTCCGGAGTAGGCTTTTCCGCCTTCGACGGCAGAGTGAATAGTTCTAAACTCATTGCAGATTTCTTCTACACGGTCAATAAATTTAGGGAATTTTGCGGCAAGAGATAAGTATCCGCCGTATCCTATACGGTCAAGAGGTTTACGCATAATAGCACGTCTTGCCGTAAGCCAGTTGTGGTTGAGTTCGATGGTAGGATCGTTGCCTTCATAGAACGTATCGGGGAAGAAGTAGGGGAGGAATCTTCCTTCTCTTACTTTGACGTGAGGTATTTCGGACAACATTCTTACGGTGACTCCACCGCCAACAGAACCGACGACAGCATCAAGGTTGATGTCTTTGAAATACTTTCCGTAAGGCTCTGCACCTATCCAACAGTCACCAAGGAACATCATTGCTTCTTTGCCGTTTTCGTGTACGATTTCCACAAGTTTTCCGGCTTTCTTTGTGACATAGCGTTGTACGAAGTCCATATAGTCAAGGTACTGTTTGCTAGGCACTCTAAAAGTGTTGTTGTAATAGCCGTTGTCGATGATATATTCGGCTCTCATTTTGTAGCCGTATTCTTTTTCGAACTCGTCTAGCATCAAAGGAGATACACTCATCGTGTAGCCGAACCAGTCAACATAACGCTCTTTTTTCTTGTCGTTGAATACAAGTGAGAATTGATAAAGGAAAGTGGTAAATCTTACGACATTTGTTTCTCCGTGAGCGAGACACCATTCTCTCATGTGTCTTTCTACATATTCGGCAGTCTTGGGATATTTGGGATCGTACATCATTTGTTTTTCGACATCCCAATTGTTGGTAATGTAGTTGTACATTTGGACAGGATCCCATATAGACCAAGCCATAAAAGAAACCGTATATTCGTGGAACGGCTTTGCATTGTCGATGGTGACAGTGCCGTCTTTTTCGCTATAAGAAAAACTTTCAACAAGTTGATTGTCCGTTCTGTCCATTACTTCCCAGTAAGAAGTAGTGCCGAAGTCGGCTTTTAATTGTTGTTCAAAATATCCGTCCATGATGTGCATCGTGAGAGTTTTTTCGGTGGCGGTGAAGAAATTGCTCATCAAAAAGACGTGTTCAAGTTCGTCAAGGTTGTTTTTTGCCCACTCGTTGTCGCCTCTTATGACAAAATAAGTGTTGTAAACTTTGTCGGCAAGTTCTTTTGCGTTTTTAGGCAAAACCGTTCCGTCACAATCTCTTACGGCATCGGCGCCCCAACGTGCAATTATTTTTTTTGTTTCTTCCACAAACGATGCGTCTGTGGGGATGGTTATTCTACCTTTTTGCATATTTCACTCCTTTTAGGTATTATTCAACAATGGTCACTTTACCGTCGGTAAAAGTGTAATTATATGTGCTTTCGCTCCAACGTGTCATGTCGAAAGCGTCGTTTTTCTCGTCATGAAGAACAAGACTAAATTTTAGGGTTTCGTCTCCGGAAGTTTTCGTAAAGAAATTGGAAAGTTTGTCAAGGGTTATACTAAACTTCACTTTTCCGTCTTTGGTCGATTCGATGGCGCTTCCTTTTACGGAGAACAGCACTCTTTCGGTGTATCTAATGTCGTATCTGTCGTTTAGCGTAAAAGCCAAAATAAATGTTCTGTCGAGATCGGCATCTTTTTCTGCGGTAAAATAACCTTTCAATACATAGCCGTCTTTGAAACTGCCGTCAAGCGAATAACATACCGAAACATCGTCGTTTTCTTTACTGTCGTCGCCGATATTGATTTTTACGTCATAGACTGTTCCGCAAGCGGTCAAAGAAAAAAGCATCACGATGCCGAGCAAGGCAATAAGTACCGTTGAGAGAAATTTTTTCATTATATACTCCTAACTAAATAATATTATGTATAAATACATGCACTCTATATTCTAACAAAAGAAGAAAAAAAGTCAATAGAAAGAAGCGATAATGAGAAGAAAGCCAAGAAAAAGCCCCGCATAAGCGGGGCATAAGTCGCTATAAAGATCTTATAGATTCGACAGGCGGTTTTTTGGCGGCAATGGCTACGGGGATAATTGTCGCAATCAAAGACACCACAATGGACACCACAAATATCAACAATACCTCTTTTATTCCGTATTCCAGAAGTTTTAATTGGAACGCACTCGAATAGGTCGATTTGTTGATAAACGAGCAAACGAATCCGGTGACTACGGATGAAATAGCAAAGCATACCATTGCAATAAATCCGCCTTCCGAGAAGAATATTCTAAACACATCCAATTCTCTTGCGCCGATTGCTCTAAGAATGCCGATTTCCCTTTGTTTTGCCGCAATCGAAATAGAAATGAAGTTGAATAAGAGTAGCGCCGCAAGCACTCCGACAACCGCCGCAACTATTATGAATATTTTTCTAAGAGATGCAATCAACGATGCCATAAAATAAGTCGTCGTATATATGCAGTTGGTCATTTTGTACGTGACAAAATCTTCTTTAGGGGTAAGACAATACTTGGTTTGAGCGATTGAATTGTCCGTCAAAGACATTGCATAATTGTATTTTGCGTCTGCAGGTACAACATAATCGGTTTTATATTCGGTTTTGTAATCGTCCTCATAAGAATAAATGCCCCCGAGTTCATATTCGTCAATTGCCGCAGATGAAATCAAAGGATAATAGGCATTATCTATCGCATCGCACAAATAAAAACCTACGACATTGAAAGAATATTGTTTGTTGTTGCTTCCGTTTTTACCCGAAACCTCTAAATATTTGTTGAAAAACGCCTCTTTGTCAATAGGTGTTTCTCCGCCGTTTTCGTCGTATTGAGTGGCATTGTCAAGATAATAACGAAGACCGTCAAGAAGAACATCCACATCTTCATTTGTCATGCCTTTTCCGTATTTCTGATAAGCCGTTTCGAATTTTTCCGCATCTTCGTACTTGTACGAGGATTGTTCATTGTCTAATTCGTCATAAGTTGATACGGTTTCTGTTACGAAAGAGTGAATCCAATTCAACATATCGAAAAATCCTAGTGAATCAAAGGCGTCATAGAAAGGCAAATATATATTGTATTTGCCGTTTTGTTTAGAAAGAATAGGTGCTTCTTGCTTGGTTGCGGTCAAAGAGTCTTTGTCAAAAGAATAAAAAGAGAAGTGTTCTTCATGACCTGCGATTGAAGTTTCGTTTATATACACAAAACCCTCGGGTTCGTCGGAAGATTCTTTGTAAGGACGAGTAAGCGTCCCGTACTCCGCATAATTTGAGGAAATATATATTGACGGCTCGCTATAGAATATCGATTTATAAGCATCATAAAAATCGCTTGAAACGAAGACGAGTTTATGAAAACTTTCAGAAAGATATTCGGAAAACGAAGAAACAAGTTCTTCATAAGCGGTCTGTTTACCTTGGAAAGTTTCTTTTTTGTCGGCGATGTTTTTAAGGCTAACAAACTGCGGATCGTTATACAATTTGCCTTCGACTTTGACAATTCCCGTAACTTTCAGCGGAAAAGAAGTACGGCTGTTTGGATTGCTCATAACAAGATATTTTCCTATTATATCGCTTTCGTTATGAACGGTTGTCGTGGTCGAAGCGGTATTGCCGTTTTCGTCCGTCTCGGTATAACCGTAAAATTTTAGACATTGATAAAAATAGTCCGTAATGGCTATTTCTTTTGAGTTTTTGGGATACTCACCGATAATCGAAAGACCGCTATTTTCCTTGATAAAATCGGCTCCCGCATCCGCAAAACCCGAAAAAATGTTGTTTGGATAGTAGTAATCGGACGAAGAGATTTCACCGAAGTTTGCGCTCCAAGAAATTGCCTCTTGACCAAAATAGTTGGATTCTCCACGTGTGTTGGTATAATCAAAAACTGCGACGAAGTTTAGTCCGAGATTGTTGTCGTTAAGATTTTTTATGTCGCTCGCAGAGAAAAGAGTGCTTACATCGGATTCGTTCGTGCAAATAAGTTTCCATTCGCCGTTGTCGTCTTTTTCGTAACCGAGTTCCGTTTGTTTATAATATTTTGTCAAAGAAGTGGCATCGTATATTGAATCTTCTAGCGCCACACCCACAGAATATGCAGGATCGAAATTGACCATTGTCATTGCCGTACCGAACAATGTGAACGAAATAACGGCAAGAAGAATGGTAAAAACCAAACGTATAGGTTTGGTTTTTAGTCCGCTTAGTCCTAGTTTTATCGCACGTTTTGCGGGGAGTTTTGACTTTATGAATTTAGGATGAGTATCTTGCGATTTTACCTTTTCGGCAATTGTTTCCGTATCGGTATTTTCAAAAGATTCTTTGCTGTCGTCATCACGAATTTTACAAGTCTTTTTAATGGCGTTGACATCTTGCTCGCCAAATGAAATAACACCGGTTTTCCCGTGGTTTTTCATTTTTGAAAGCATGTCTTTCAAATCGGACTCGCTGACTTTTTCTATATCCTCGATTTTGATCGTAGATTCACCGATAAATTTGATATTGCCGTCATCTGTCGAGGTTGCCGGCACTATGGTTTTAGATACATCCGAGATAATTTTGCCGTCTTTTAATTCGATGATTCGGTCTGCGTAATATTCGGCAAAATCTCTGTCGTGCGAAACGACGATAACAAGTTTTGTTGCGGACAATTTTTTCAGCGTGTCGAAGACTTGTTGACCGGTTTTGCTGTCGAGAGCGCCCGTCGGCTCGTCCGCCATAATTATTTCAGGCTCTTTTATAAGCGCTCTTGCGATGGCGATACGTTGTTTTTGACCACCGGAAAGAGTGTTGGGCTTTCTGCGACCAAGCCCCTCCAAATCTACTTGTTTTAGAAGATCGTTGACGGCTTTTACGTCGTTTTTCTTGCCTTGAAGTTGTAGCGCAAGAGCAATGTTTTGTTCGACGTTGAATTCCCCGAGAATGTTGTATTCTTGGAAAACGAAACCGATGAAAGTATTTCTATAACTGTCAAAATCGTTGGAAGAAAAGTCCTTACTGCTTTTGCCTTTGATGATAATTTCACCGTCGTCGGGGCGATCAAGACCGCCTGCCATGTTGAGCAGAGTAGATTTTCCGCTTCCGGATTTTCCCAAGAGAAAAACCATCCCCGTTTCGGGAAAATCGACGCTTACACCGTCGAGCGCTCGGACTTCCGCTCCGCCTTTTGTTTTGTAAACTTTAACCAAATTTTTTACAGATAACACAATACACTTCTCCTTATAATCTTGGTTTGCTGTAATTGTTTGTTTTATTTTTTGTCGCTATTTAATTGATTTTCAAATCTAATAGCGTGTTATTATCCCCATATCGCCATAGCGATGGTAGCAACAGTCATCAAAGCAAGGCCGATAGACGCTTTTACGCTGATTTTTTCTTTGAAAACCACAGCGGAAAATCCTACGGCAACAAGAACACTTAATTTGTCAATCGGTACCACCACACTCACTATGCCGTTTTGAATTGCGTAATAATAACACAACCACGATGCACCGGTTGCCACTCCCGATATCAGTATAAAAACGAGTTCTTTTCCTTCGATTTCTCTTATTTTAGACTGCTTGCCTTTTACCAGTACGACCACCCATGCCATTATGAGTACGATAATTGTCCTTATAGCCGTACCGAGATTAGATTCCACTCCGTCAATGCCGATTTTTGCAAAGATCGAAGTCAATGCGGCGAACACTGCCGAACCGATTGCATAAGGAAGCCACGTCCGTTTGCTTTGTCCGTCCGACTCTTTTTTGTCTATCGTCAAGAAAATTCCTACGGCGATAAAAAAGGTACATACGAGTTTAACCCAAAGGTTGTTGGTTTCACCGAAGAATATGATCGCAAGCAAAATGGTTAGGATAGTGCTTGATTTGTCAATCGGCACGACCTTGTTGACGTCCCCTAGGGACAAGGCTTTGAAATAGCAAAGCCACGATGCACCGGTTGCCACTCCCGACAAAACAAGGAAGACAAGAGTCTTAGGCGTTATGTTTTTAATAGTATCGAACGAGCCGACGACAGCGACCATTATCCACGAAAACGCAAGTACGACAATTGTCCTTATAGCCGTTGCTACGTCCGAATCGGTTTTTTTGATGCCACATTTTGCAAGTACCGAAGTAATTCCTGCAAAAAATGCGGACAAAACCGCCATGACAATCCACATATATTATTTATATACGACTCCTTTTCGCTCGGATATTTGCATAAGAATAAAGCCTACGACAAAACTCAACATTTCATATATAAGGAAGGTCCACCACACGAATTCCGCCCCGAATATAAGAGGAAGAACCATGACCGCAAAAATATTAAATACAAAACTTCTCAAAGAGTTGAGTATAATCGCTTCCTTTGTGCGTTTTGTGGAATATAGATATGTAGAAATTAGCGAGTTTAGAGCCGTCCCGATGAAACCTAGTGCATAGATAGGCATTACCGAAACGGTGTAGTTTGTCGTGTCTGCGTCCGCCCCGAAAAGCATACAAATATATTTACCTACCACGAATAGCAGTCCGTAAACAATACCCACACCGACAAGATCGATTATTGCCGAAACATTTCTTATGAAGTGGACTTCTTTGTCGTCTTTTTCACCGTAGGCTTGTCCGAGAAGGGGTTGTATGCCTTGCGAAACTCCCGCAAAAACCGCCACCGAGAAAGATGCGACATAACAAATTACGGAGAAAGAATTGAGTGCAAGTTCTCCGATTTTGTTGAGAAGCACGTAGTTGTAACAATAGGTTGCGACAGGAGTAGCAAAACGAGAAACCGTCTCCGGAATTCCACGCAGAAATATCTTTTTGAACACAACCGCTTGGAATTTGAATTTTTTAACACGTAAATTGCCCTTTTTGAATATAAAATGAAGGGTGAGAATAAGAAAAGATACCGTTTGCGATATACCCGTAGCGATAGCCGCTCCCGCAATACCCATTTTTAGCGGAAATACGAACAACCAGTCTAGGAAAATGTTTAGACCGGAACTTATTGCCGATGCAATCATTACGAGTACGGGCGAGCCGTCGTTTCTGCAAAAGTATTGTAAAAGGACTCCCATCCCGTTGGGGACAAGGAAAACCGAGTACCACAAAAGGTAGTCATATACATAGTCAATATAAGTTTCGTTGGCACCCAGCATATACCCGAGAGGTCTTGCAAGAGTAGTCCCCACGATACACATGACTACGCTTAAAATAAGCATCAAAAAAGCCGAATGCATAAAAGCATCGTTGGCGCCTTCTTTGTTGTCTTTACCCATTCTTACGGCGGTTACGGCAACTCCACCGACTATTATGAGCATAAAAAGGGCATCAAGGACGAGAAGCAAAGGAAATACCAAATTGACCGCACCGAGTGCGTTGGTACCGACTCCTTGCCCGACGAAAATTCCGTCAACTATCGTAAAAAGAAAAAAGCATATTTGACCGATGACCGACGGAACGACATATTTTAGTAGCGTCAATACACGATTAGACTTCATTTTATTCTCCGAATCAGGTGTTTTTCATTACGACCATTTCAATATTGTCGGCAAGAGATTCTGCCGAATCGTAAAAATCTTCGAATCTTTTATAGATAGCACGCCACTCGACAAGTTCTCTTGCATCCGTCGATGTTTCGGACAAATTTCTCATAGCGGTTTCGTATAGGCGATCGCCTTGTTCCTCTTTGTCGTTGAGTTTGATTATATAATCTCTTAAAGTCGAAGACTTTTTGAAATTGCCGAATTCTTTTAGCATGTTTACCACTAGTTGACAACACTCTATCATGAGGTCAACGAATTCGTTTGTATCCGGTCTTAAAGTTTTAATATCCGTCATATAAAAATATGTAGGTATCCCTTCGACTCCGTCTGTAATATTGTCCGTAAGATGCGAAAGTTTGAAAAGATCGTCTCTTTCGATCGGAGGTAAAAATTCTTTGACCAGTGCTTGTGTAAGACAGTGTTTTTCCTCGTCACAAGCATGTTCTAGTTCGTGCATTTTCAGGTGATTTTCTTTGAGAAGTTCGGGGTTGTAGTCGGTAAAAATAGTTTTCAAAAATTGTGCTTCTTCGAGAGCATATTCGGACATTTTTACAAGTGTCGCAAAGTAATCAAAACCTTTCTTTTTGAATTTGTTTGTAAATTTCATTTTTATCTCCCAATTAGAATATTACTAAAAATAATTTTGTCATAAGATAGCCGATAATACCGCACCCGGGGAACGTGAGGATCCAAGTAAGGACCATTTCCTTCGCAACGCCCCAGTTGACTGCTCTAAAACGTTTTGCCGCTCCGACTCCCATAATAGCCGAAGTTTTTGCGTGAGTGGTAGATACGGGAAGCCCCGTAAGCGAACAGATAAGCAAACCTATGGTGGCGGACAAATCTGCCGCAAACCCTTGATATTTTTCAAGTTTAACCATGTCGCATCCTACCGACTTAATTATCTTCATTCCGCCCATCGAAGTGCCTAGCGCCATAACCAAAGAGCATACGACCATCAACCATATAGGCACGTTGGTTGCACTCATCTCCATGCTTCCGCCGTTGAGTGTTATGCCAAGGAGAAATACCCCGATAAACTTTTGTCCGTCTTGTGCGCCGTGCATAAAAGCAGTGCCTGCCGCAGCCAAAATTTGACCTCCGCCGAACATTACGTTTGCTTTGTGATAGTTTACTCTTCTACACAAAAATTGTATGGCTTTCGTGATCAAAAATCCTAGTATAAAACCGGCTATAAGAGAGCCGACAAGTCCGACAAGAACTTTTATCCATTCTCCACCGTTTACGCCGTTTAGGTTCCCGTGCATGCCGATTGCGGCACCTGTAAGTCCGGCAATAAGCGCATGGCTTTCGCTTGTAGGGATACCGAATGCCCATGCAAGAATAGCCCACACGACTATTGCGAACATAGCGGCGGCAAGCGCTATCGATGCTTGATGCGCATCCGTTCCGAAATCTACCATATTAGAAATTGTTTCGGCAACTTTCGGCGAGAGCATCGTCATCACGAAGACACCTAAAAAGTTGAAACAAGCAGCCATAAGTATTGCGGGGCGAGGGCGAATCGCTCTGGTTGCCACGCAAGTAGCAATGGCATTAGGTGCGTCGGTCCAACCGTTTACCAAAATGACTCCGAAAGTAAGAATCGTCGTCAGCCAAAGCATTGGCGTAGTCGAGAGTTGTTGTGTAAATTCCAAAAAAGACATTTTTTACTCCTTTGACTTCAAAATCAAGTTTAACACCTAATTTCAAATCAAGTCAAATCAATAACCGTTGTTGACAAAACATAAGAATAAGAAGTTGATTATTGACACGCATTCATATTTTGTCTATAATATATTTTATTATAAGAAATTTTTGCACATGCGTGCATATATATAAAGGGAAAGAAACGGCATTTATGGAAGAACTATTTGCGATAATGGGGCAGTACACAATAGATTTTTGTGCATGTATATGCTTTTTGATGTTTGTCATTTTTGGTAAAATGACATCCAAAAAGACAAGTATATGGTTTTTATGTGCGACGATTAGCATTTGCCTTTTCATCATATTCGAGCCTATCGAAAAATGGCTCGGCGACCTCCCCAGAGATATCCCCAATTTATCTACCGTAGTTATTTGGCGTACAATTTGTTCGGTTGTATGTTATTCCACAAGACCTGCCGTTGCGTATTTTATCGTATTGGTAGCAATAAGAGAAAGGAAGAAAAAGACGAAGATTATTTTGTCTATTCCGCTTATAGCCAATTTCCTCATTTACCTTACAATGTTTTTCTCGGATATTGCCGTAAGTTTAGAAGGCAATTCGTTTGCGAGAGGACCTTTGGGCTGGACGGCTTTCGTGGTAAGCGGACTTTATTTGGCAATTCTTTTTGTGTTCGGTATCTTACGTTTGAAGAAAGGCGAATATCAAGAATTCTTTATTTGTACGATGATCGTCGTGTTCTGCATTGTTGCAATAACACTGGAAACTAAATTTATGACCGCAGGATTGCTTCCGACGGCTTGTATCATAGGCGAAGTGTTCTATTACATTATTTTCTTGTCGACGGCATTTATAAGAGATCCTCTTACCAACGCATACATAAGAATAAGGTTCTATACCGACATCAAGAAAAGAGGGCCTAAATATCTAATCATGTTCGATATCAACGAGTTCAAAGCGATCAACGACAAAAGAGGCCATGCAGTGGGCGACAAAATGCTCAGATATTTTGCCGACTCCGCCAAAGAATGTCTTTCTTATAGAGCCGAGATATATCGTCTAGGCGGTGACGAATTCGCAATAATTTATAACAGAGCCACCGAAGAAGAAGTCATAGCCCTTCTTGACAAAATCAAAGAAAAAGCACATGAACTCCCCTACGGTTATTCTTATGGTTATGCCGAATTCCACGACGAGCAGTCCTTCCAAGATGCCTATGCAGTGTCAGACTCTATGCTTTATAGGAACAAAGCCGAAAACAAAAAGAAAGTCGTACTCGAAGGCGACCAAATACTAAAAGAAAATGTAATAAAAGACAGCGTTGCATCATATTTGTTCAATAAGCACCTCGAAGGTGTCGTAATTGTTGACGTAAAAACTCAACAACTTGTCCCGATAGGAGATGCGTTGACCGGATCTATGGGCAAGTGGATAGACCACGAAGATCTTTCCTATGAGCATAACTCCGAATTTGTCGTAGGCAGAGTGACCGCAATCGAAAACCCCGATGAATTCCGCAAACGTATTGCCCTAGAAACCGTTGAAAAACACCTAAATCTTCTTGGTGTCTATACCGTCGAATTCGAAATGAAAGGCGAAAAAGAGAGCAAGTATAAGAGGATGAGTTTCCACTACTACGGCAAGAAGAAAGAGTATATGATGCTTGCGCTAGAAGATATCACCGAAAGTGTTTCGGGCGAAATAGATCCCCTTACCGGTATATATGACTCGACAGGTTTTCACAAGCACGTTACGGAATGGATCCAAAACCACCCCGGCGAAAAATATCGTGTGCAGAGATACAATATCGATAAATTCCGTATAATCAACGGACTTTACGGCTACTCCGCAGGCGACCAACTCCTAAGAGATTTTGGACAATTTATGAAGAGAAGCGACGATGAAAACTCGTTCTCCGCTCACCTAAATGCCGACCACTTTGTACGTTTTTGTGTGGCAGATAAATGCCCGCCGGTAGAATATTATGTCGATGAGTGCCATAGAGTATTTGCCGATTACGATTTAGGACTACCCATTACTGTTCACATGGGTATATATGATTTGTGCGAAGAAGATTGCAACTCCTTCAACATGAATTACAAAGCCCTTCTTGCCCTTCAAGAAGTCAAAGGCAAAGCCAACAAAACTTATTCATATTACAAAAAAGGTCTTATGGACGAAGAAATCACACAACAAGAGTTGCTTGCAGATTTTGACAATGCCCTCAAAAACGGTGAATTTGACGTGTGGTTCCAACCGCAAGTCAATTACAAAACAGGCGAAATTGTTTGTGCCGAAGCCTTGACTCGTTGGCATCACCCGAAGAGAGGATTGCTTACTCCGGGACAATTTTTACCGATACTCGAACAAAGTGGCAGGATTATCGACATGGACAAAGCAATGATCCAAAAATCTTGCGATTACTTGAAAAAATGGAAGAAAAAATTCCCTTCTGCCGACATAAGGATTTCCGGCAACTTGTCAAGAAGTTATATTCTAGATCCGTCGCTTCCTCAAATGATAAAAGATCTTGTGGAGAAAAACGGAATAAATCCCCAAGATATACACTTCGAAATCACCGAAACCGCCTATGTCAAAAATGCCAAAGAGTTCGCTCCGCTCGTACACATGATGAGAGAGCATGGACTTATGGTAGAGATGGACGATTTTGGTTCGGAATATTCTTCGCTTAATGCGCTCAAAGACATTGAATTCGACGTAATAAAACTCGATATGAGATTTTTGTCGGGCGACAGCAAACGTAGCAGAACAATAATAAGATCTATCATCAAGATGATAAAGGATCTCGACATCGAAGTAATTGCCGAAGGTATCGAAACCAAAGAGCAAGCCGATATGCTACTAAAATGCGGTTGCGAATTGATGCAAGGCTACTATTTCTCAAAACCTATCCCCGCCAAAGAGTATGAAAAAATGCTAAAAGAAAAATCGGGGGGGGTACCTCAAAAAGATAAAATAGAGAAAAAATAGGAGTTTTAGAATTGCTTGAAAGTCTGCCAAAAGCAGACTTTTATTTTAGAAAAGCATCGAAATATACAGTCCGCCGATCGCTGCAAAAAGAGTAGGGACGGCTACACATACTCCGTATTTGATAAACTCTACAAAAGAGAATTTTACATCTAGGTCACGAAGTAGTCCTGTAAACATTATGCCGGCAAGCGCTCCTATAGGTGTAAGGAATGCCCCGATATTAGATCCTATCACCGATGCATACATAGATGCCGGTGATCCGGTGGCGGTCAGTACCGAATAAAGCACACTCATCGGAATATTGTTGATAAGGTTGGAAACAACGGTTGACGATACACCATAGACAAGTATGTCGTATTTAGGATCTATTTTTGAGAGAGCGTCGATTATATAGTCGGTCACACCGTTTTCTTTTAGAGACAGCACCAAGACGAACATCGAAAGCACGAAAGGTGCAAGTTGATAGGGAAGTCTAGAAAAAGTCCTAGACAATTCTAGCGGTCTATCGTGAGATTTTAGGGCAAAAATGAGCGCCCCACACACGAGAACAAGCATCGACACGACGGCAACCGCCCACATTTCTATGCCAATATAGTCGGAAATCACGAGCATCACAAGACTTAAAAACAAGATGACCAAAGTGAATCCGGCAAGGAAAGGCTTTTCTATTTTTACGGTAGCGAAATCATCCGTAGAAATAGGCTCTTTTAGTTTTTTTGAAAAGATTATGTATAAGACCGCAAGTGCCGTAAATCCTGCAAATAAAGAAGGAATTGCCATTATTTTGAAATAACCGAAAAATGTCGTTCCGTAAGTTTCCGCAAGGTAAATGTTTGTAGGGTTGCCTATCACGAAAATCATAGAAAAAGTGTTGGCTGCCACGAACTCCGATACTATATAAGGAATAGGAGAAATTTTAGCGTTCTTACAAAAATAACAAATAAACGGTGTAAAAGTTAGTATTATAACATCGTTTGACGTAAAAATTGTAAGTAGCGACACCATCGCAAAAAGTAGAAAGAAAAGTTTTGTTTGACTCTTGCTAGCAAGCGCCACCGATTTTGACGCAACATATCTAAAAACTCCGGTTTCATCCAAAAAGACCGATATCGAAGTCATGCCGTAAAAAAGGAGTATTATTTTTATAGGGTTGACCGAGGTTCTGCCTTCTAACATCGAGAACATATCATTGGTGAGTCCCGACCATACCTTTTCTATGGAAATTGTCCCGATAGCAACCGAAAGGATGGCAGCAATTAGAGGGAATAACCAAAAAATCGAGAATTTTCGATTTCTAATACTGACTTCCGGAACAAAAATCACAGAAGTTATTGTGCCTATTACGGCAACGGCTGACAATATAATAGAAGGTACCATTTTTCTTTGCGGTTTTTAATTATATAGACGAGGACAAAAAAACACAACAAAAAAGACCTTAAAAGTAAAAATTTGACAATCTTGTCTTATGGTATATAATATATAAATATAAGAAACCTTATTAATAAAAAGGAAGAATAGGATGCGTAAAGCAAGATTTGTTATAGGAATAATTTTCTTTATTATTGCCGTTGTCGCTTTTGTGTTAGGCACAATAATGTTTGTAGATTCGCTAAAAAGCCTAAACGTAGAGGAAAACGATGCGAGTGTCATTGCTCTAATTATTACGTTGCCGTTCACTTTAATCGCTTATGCCGCCGAACTTTTGGCAGTGATAGTCGCAATAATTTTGTTCTGTCCGTATAGAAAAGACTATGAAGAAGAAGGTGTTAGAAAGGCAAGCATCATAATGACCGTCATTTGCATTGTGATGATTGTTGCAAGCATCGCTGCCATCGCATGCCTTTTCATAGGCGGAAGTAGCGGAAACACCGAAGACGTACAAAAACTATTAAGATAAAACACGATTTTCAATAAAATAATCTAAAATTGAGAGAATTGAAACCAAAAGTTTCAATTTTCTTTTTTATTTGACATAGTTGCCAAAAGCCTCGAAGTGTTATATTATTTTATATATAGAGAGGTCGCCAACATGAATATTCTTTATCTAAAATATGCAGTCGAAATAGCCAAAGCCGGTTCGATAAACAAGGCGGCAGAAGCCTTATATGTTGCTCAACCCAATTTGTCAAGAGCCATAAAAGAATTAGAAAAGGACTTGGGAGTAGTTATTTTTGAAAGAAACGCCAAGGGCATGACTCTCACGAAAGACGGCGAACTTTTGATTCAATACGGCAAAAGAATATTAAAAGAAATCGACGAAGTCGAAAATGTTTTCAAGGCAGGAGATGCCCTTCGTCAAAGGTTTTCGTTGTCGTCCCCTCGTGCTTCCTATATAGGCGAAGCCTTTTCCCAATTTACAACCGACATTTCGGGCATAGAAAACACCGAAATGCTTTATAAAGAAACCGATTCTTTCGAAACAATAAAAAATGTTTGTGAGGGCGGTTATAATCTCGGTATAGTAAGATATGCCGAGTCGTTTGACAGATTTTATAAACAAACTTTTGAAGAAAAAAATCTTTGTTACGAACTTGTCAACGAATTTAGATATTCCGTTTTGGCTAGCGAAAAGAGCGAAATTTCAAAGAAAAACAGCCTAAAACTTGCCGATTTAGATAATTTGGTAGAAATAACCCATGTCGATCTCTATGTCCCGTCCCTTCCTTTTGCAGCGGTCAAAAAACAGGAGATTTCCGACAATATCAAGAAAAAGATATACGTTTTTGAAAGAGCCAGTCAATTTGAAATTTTATCCAAAAATCCGTCCGCATTTATGTGGGTAAGTTCGGTTCCCGAAGAAACTCTAAAAAGATATGGACTTGTAGAAAAAACTTGTCAAGAAAACAACAAAAAATATAAAGATATTCTGATTTATCGCAAAGATTACCACCTCACAGACTTTGACAAAGCCTTCATAACCAGACTTTGTGAGGTCCGCAGAAAGACCTTTGTAAAGTGATATATAAAAATTGATATAACAAATATAAAAAATAAGTATTATATATTAATTGCAAGTCAAAAAGATAATTGATAAAATTATATCGATAAAAAAGGAACGATTGAGGAGAACGAAATGGATATCCCAAAATCAGTCATCGCAAGACTCCCTTTGTATCTTCATTATTTGAGATCGGCAGATGCGAGAGATCGTGTCACCATATCTTCGTCCGCCATAGCGAAAGCCGTAAGGCTTGGCGAAGTTCAAGTAAGGAAGGATCTTGCAATGGTATCGGGAGAAGGAAAACCCAAAATCGGTTACGTCACGGAGGAACTTACTCGTAGCATAATGGAAGTTCTCGGATGCGTGACGGAGAAGAAAGCGGTAATTGTCGGTGCGGGGCATTTAGGTTCTGCACTTTTGGTGTATAAAGGATTTTTAGAATACAATCTCAAAATAGTTGCGGCGTTTGACAGAGACGATCGCAAAGTCGGCACTATGGTTTACGGAAAACCCATAAAAGGAATAGACGAACTTTCCGATTTTGTAAAAGCCGAAAACATTTTGATAGGGATAATAACCGTCCCCGAACAAGAGGCACAAAATATTTGCGACCGTCTAGTGGGGGCAGGGATCAACACAATATGGAGTTTTGCGCCGATAAGGCTCGAAGTTCCCGAACATGTAAAACTAAAAGAGGAAAATATGGCGGCATCTTTGTCCGCCCTAGCAGCGAGTATATAATTATGAATGCAGATAGAATTATTGGTGTAAGAAACGATAAAACAGTGTTGAAAGACGGCGAAGACTGCATAAAAGTTTTCAATGTCGGTTGTTCCGGAGCAGACGTTATCAACGAAGCCCTCAATCAAGCAAGAGCAAGGGAAGTAGGCATCAATGCCCCGATTATCAAAAGTGTCGAAAACGACGGAGAACATTGGAAAATAACTTACGAATATGTAGAAGGCAAGACTCTAGACCGAGTTATTGCCGAAAACCCCGAGAAAAAAGACGAATATTTAGAATTACTCGTTGATCTTCAAATAGGCATTTTGTCCAACAATTGCCCCCAACTTTCGAGACTTAGAGAAAAACTCAATTACAATATAAGCGAGTCCGAACTAGAAGCGACCGTAAGATACGATCTTATCAAAAAGTTGTGGGACATGCCGAGAAGCACAAAACTTTGTCACGGAGATTTCAACCCTACCAACATTATAATCAAAGAGGACGGGACGCCCTACATAATCGACTGGGCGCAAGCATCAAGAGGCAATGCCTCCGCAGACGTCGCAAGGACTTATATATATTTCTTGTTGGAGGGCGACAAAGAGTTTGCCGACAAATATGCCGAATTATATTGCAAGAAGACCGGCACGTCTATCGATTATGTTTTGACATGGGTGCCGATAGTTGCGGGATCTTTGGTAAAAGATGCCAACGAGCGTGAAAAAGATTTTTTAATTTCTGTGGCCAACACCCCGGAATATAAATAATAAGGAGAACAAAAATGGTAAAATTGACGGTTTGTATAGGAAGTTCTTGCCACATAAAAGGTTCAAGACAAGTGGTAGAACAATTACAAAATTTAGTGGCAGAAAAAGGTTTGAAGGACAAAGTCGAACTTACCGGTACGTTTTGCATGGGCACTTGTCAACAAGGCGTGTGCGTAACAGTTGATGACCAATTGTTTTCGGTAAGCCCCGAAACGACCAAAGAGTTTTTTGAAACCAACGTAATGTCCAGAATATAACAATGGTTGTCATTAAAGTTTGCGTGGGGAGTTCTTGTCACATAAAAGGCGCCCCCGGAGTAGTAGATCTTCTTGAAAAATACATTGACGACAACGGCATAAGAGACGAAGTCGAATTGACCGGAAGTTTTTGTGCGGGAAAATGCAACAGAAACGGTGTCACTATCACTGTTGACGACGATGTATATACAGGAATAACCAAGGAATCTTTTGGAGAATTCTTCAAAGAAAATATATTGAAAAGAGTAAAAGAATCATGAGAAAAATTACAATTATAGGCAGTGGAAAAGTCGGAGCGACAATAGCATATTCTCTAATTTGCAGAGAGATCGCCACCGATATAGTAATAATAGACGTCAACGGCGAAAAAGCCCTTGGCGAAGCACTAGACATCAGACAAGGTCTTTCGTATGACGAGCCTTGTTCGGTCTATGCCGGAGGCTATCCCGAGGCGGTCGATTCGGACATCGTCATCATAACATCGGGTATTGCCAGAAAACCCGACCAATCAAGACTTGACCTTATCAACACCAACATAAACATACAAAAGTCAATAATTCCCGAAATCACCAAATACGCTCCCAATGCGATTTATATTATGGTTTCCAACCCCGTTGACGTGTTGACATATACTTTTTGCAAATTGTCCGGTATCCCCGAAAATCACATCATCGGTTCCGGCACGATTATAGACACAGCAAGACTTAGAGCAAGACTCCAAGAATATACGGGACTTGACGCACGCAATATCAATGCTTACGTTTTCGGCGAACACGGAGATTCTTCCTTTGTTCCTTGGTCCATTTCGGACATAACGGATATTCCCGTTACGGACTATTGCAACTCCGACGTGTTCAAAGACTGCATACCTACCAAGATAAATATTCCCGAAATCGAAAAGTATATGAAGACATCCGGTTCGAGAGTAATTTCCAGAAAAGGCGCAACCTACTATGCAATCGCATCGACCGTAAGTTATATTTGTAAAGCCATCCTCGGCAACACCAACACCGTCATGTCCGTATCGACAATGATGCATGGCGAATACGGTGTATCGGATGTTTGCTTGTCCACACTAAATGTCATCGGCAAAAACGGTGTTCACGCCAAAGTCAACCCCGTACTTACCGACGAAGAAGTAGAAAAACTCCGCCACAGTGCCGACGTGTTGAAAAGCACGATCAAGGACCTTGGCATATAAAGGTTAGTTATGGAATGTTTAACGCTTAAAAAATCCAACTGCAAAAACTGCTACAAATGTATCCGCCATTGTCCGGTAAAAAGCATACGTTTTTCCGGCAACCAAGCGCATATAATTGAGGACGAGTGTATTCTTTGCGGACAATGTTATGTCGTTTGCCCTCAAAACGCAAAAGAAATAACCAGTGAAGTAGAAAGAATAAAAGTTTTGATAGAAAATACCCCCACGGTTGTAGCCAGTCTTGCCCCCTCTTTTATCGCTCATTATAGAGGGAAAAGCCTTCTTGCAGTCAAAGAAGCGTTAAAAAAACTAGGGTTTGCAGATGCCGAAGAAACGGCAATCGGTGCAACTGCCGTCAAAAAAGAGTATGAGAGAATACTAAGAGAAGAAGACAGAGATATTTTGATCTCGTCTTGTTGCCACTCTGTCAACCTACTTATACAAAAATATTATCCGTCGGTTTTGCCTTGCCTTGCCGACGTTTTGTCCCCCATGCAAGCCCATGCGGAAGACATCAAAAGAAGAAATCCCGAAGCAAAAGTCGTCTTTATAGGACCATGTATTGCCAAAAAAGACGAGGCGTCGCATTATGAAAACATCGTGGATGCGGTTTTGACTTTCGAGCAACTAGACGATTGGTTTAGAGATTACGGAATAACTCTAGAAGATATTGCGGAAGACGGCGAAGAAGGTCGAGCAAGACTCTTCCCGACGACGGGCGGAATTATAGATACAATGACCGAAAAAATCGACGGTTATGACTATATTGCAATCGACGGAGTAGAAAATTGCAAGTCGGTTTTGGAAGAAATCAAAAAAGGCAAAATACACAAGTGTTTTATCGAAATGTCTGCTTGTGTCGGTTCTTGCGTAGGCGGTCCCATAATGGAAAAGAAAGATCCGTCCCTCGTAGAAGACATAATCGCAGTTAGAAAATATGCCAAAAACAAAGATTTTTCGATAAGAGAAGTTAGCCCTATCGAAATAAAGAAGTTCTTTGTCCCAATAGAGAAAAAAACTCCGGAGCCATCCGAATACGAGATAGCAAGAGTTATGAGAGAGATGGGCAAAATCCGTCCCGAAGACGAATTGAATTGCGGATCGTGTGGCTACAATACATGTAGAGAAAAAGCAATAGCCATTCTAGAAGGCAAAGCCGAAATCTCAATGTGCCTTCCGTATCTAAAAGACAAAGCCGAAAGTTTTTCCGACTGCATCGTCAACAACACCCCCAACGGTCTTTTGGTTGTCAACGAAAATCTCGAAGTACAACAAATCAACCGTTCTGCAATGAAGATTCTCAATATTCGTTCTGCATCCGACGTCATGGGTTGTCCCGTTGTGAGAGTCATCGATCCTCTTCCCTTTATGAATGTTTTGCGTACAAAACGTAGCATCAAAAACAAGAGAGTATATTTGGCAGAATATAAAAAATATGTTGACCAAACCATCGTGTACGACCAAACCAACCAACTGCTAATAAGCATTATTTGTGACGTAACCGAAGAACAAAGCGAAAGAGAGAAAAAAGAAAGTATCAGCCGTCAAACGGTAGAGATAGCCGACAAAGTCGTTGACAAACAAATGCGCATTGTCCAAGAAATAGCATCGCTTTTAGGCGAAACTGCGGCGGAAACCAAAATCGCCCTAACCAAACTCAAGGAGTCTATAGACAATGAATGACCTTTGTGTCGAGATAGGCTACAAGAGTATAAATCACGACGGAGAACAACTCTGCGGAGATCACGTTGACGTCATCGAGCAAAACGACGATTCTACTATCGTAGTTTTGGCGGACGGACTGGGATCGGGAGTCAAGGCAAGCATATTGTCAACACTCACGTCCAAGATTATTTCCACAATGTTGTCGGAAGGCTTGTCCCTAGAAGACTGTGTCGAAACAATAGCCGCCACCTTACCTATTTGTTCGGTAAGAGGCGTAGCATATTCGACCTTCACTATCATAAACATTGTCAATTGCGATACGGCAGAAATAATGCAATACGACAATCCGCAAGTTATAATAATAAGGAACGGCATCAATTACGAATATCCTCGCACCGAGATGAATATCGGTGGCAAGAAAATATATAAGTCTGTGGTCAAACTCGAAGAAGGCGATTTGTTTATTGCCATGAGTGACGGTTGTACACATGCGGGACTTGGAATAAAATACAATTTCGGTTGGAAAAGAGAAGACATTATAGCGTTTATGTCCTCTATTGCGCATGTAGGATACAATGCCAAGACATATTCGACAATACTTGTTGACGAGTGCAACAGACTATATGGCGAAAAACCCGGTGACGATGCGACGGCTTGCGTTATCAAGGTTAGGGAAAAAGTCCCCATGAATATTTTATTCGGACCTCCCTCCAATCGTGACGACGTCAACAGAATGATGGCACTCTTTTTCGGGAAAGAAGGCAAACACATCGTATGCGGAGGCACAACGTCCTCGCTTGCATCAAAATATTTGGGAAAACCGCTAAAAACCAGTCTAAAATATTACGGTGGAGACGTTCCTCCTACCGCAGAACTCGAAGGAGTAGATTTGGTAACAGAAGGAGTTATAACGGTCAACAAGGTTTTGGAATATGCAAAAGATGCCCTTGCCGACAACAAATTGTACGAAAAATGGGGATTCGGCAGAGACGGTGCTTGTATGATTTCCAGACTGTTGTTCGAAGAAGCCACCGACATCAACTTCTTCGTAGGGAGGGCAATAAACCCCGCTCACCAAAACCCCAATCTTCCCATCAACTTCAACATTAAGATGAATCTTGTGGAAGAATTGTCCAAATGCCTAAGACAAATGGGCAAAAGAATAAAAGTAATTTATTTTTAATAAAAATAAAAAGAGGCTAGTGTATGAGAAAATTCGACACCAAAGTTCAAGACCTTAAATACAGAGTATTGAGAGAAGTTTGTAGAGAAGCATGGGCCGGAAGACTTCAAGAAACCGCCATCGACATCCCGAAAATCATTGTCCCGGGCAAAGTCCCGACAATGAGATGTTGTGTGTATAAAGAAAGAGCAATTCTTACCGAACGTGTCAAGATTGCTATGGGCGGAAGAAGAGAAAACCCCAACGTGATCGAAGTCATCGATATCGCATGTGACGAATGCCCCGTCGGCGGATACGAAGTGACTGCCGGTTGTAGAGGCTGTCTTGCGCACCATTGCGAAGATGCGTGTAAATTCGGTGCGATAGAGTTTGACCACAACCACGTTGCTCATATAGACAAAACCAAATGTAAAGAATGCGGAGCATGTTCGAGAGTTTGTCCGTACAGTGCAATTCGCAATTATAAACGCCCTTGTGTCACCGCATGCAAGGTAAAAGCCATATCGATAGGCGACGAGCAACAAGCCGTCATTGACAACGAAAAATGTATTGCTTGCGGAGCCTGTGTCTATCAATGTCCGTTTGGCGCAATAGCCGACAAATCTTATGTTCTCAATGCAATAGACCTTATCAAAAAGAGCAAAGGAAACACCAAATTCAAGGTGTTTGCCGTAGTCGCTCCTTCGATTTCAAGTCAGTTTACTTATGCAAAACTCGGTCAAGTAATAAGAGGTCTTAAAGAACTCGGATTTTATACCGTAATAGAAGCGGCGCTAGGGGCCGACATGGTCGCTCAAAAGGAGTCGGAAGAACTTGCCGAAAAAGGTTTCTTGACCAGTTCTTGCTGTCCCGCATTTGTCAATTATATCGAGAAAAACTATCCCGATTTGTTGCCTTACGTGTCTAGCAATATGTCCCCTATGGCGACAATCGCAAAATATATAAAAGAAAACGAAGCACCCGCAAAAGTCGTCTTTATAGGACCGTGTACCGCCAAGAAAATGGAAATCAAAAAAGATTCCGTCCGTCAGTATGTGGATGTAGCCCTTACGTTTGAGGAGTTGCAAGCCCTATTTGACAGCAAGGATATAGACATAACCACGCTTGGCGAAGACGTTCTTGACAATGCATCGTATTTTGGCAGAATATTCGCCCGCTCCGGCGGACTTTCGGATGCCGTAGCCGAAGGACTAAAAGAACAAAATCTAGATTTTGAATTAAAACCCTTCGCTTGTGACGGCATAGAGGCATGCAAACTTGCCCTCATGCAAAAGTCCAAAGGAAGACTGGATGCCAACTTTATAGAAGGCATGGCGTGTGTAGGCGGATGTATCGGCGGAGCCGGTTGCCTTACTCATGGCGAAAAGAACAAAGCCGAAGTGGACAAATACGGAAAATTGGCTTATGAAAAAACCATTTTGGACGCTGTTTCTGTATTGAAAACAAAATAAAAGTATTATATAATATAATTTGGAACGAAAAATATTGGAGGTTTCGTAATGGAATATCGTATTGAAAAAGACACAATGGGCGAAGTTAGAGTCCCCGCAGACAAATATTGGGCAGCACAGACCGAAAGAAGTTTTGAAAACTTCAAAATCGGTATCGAAAAAATGCCTAGAGAAATCACTCACGCATTCGGCATTTTGAAAAAAGCCGCCGCTATTGCCAACTACAATCTCGGAAAACTCCCGAAAGAAAAAATGGATGCAATAGTTGCCGCTTGTGACGAAGTCATTTCCGGAAAACTCAACGATCATTTTCCTTTGGTCGTATGGCAAACAGGTAGCGGTACACAATCCAACATGAATGCCAACGAAGTTATTGCCAATAGAGGCAACGAGATTGCCGGAGCAAAACTTCTCCACCCCAACGACGATATCAACAAGAGCCAAAGCTCCAACGATACATTCCCTACGGCAATGCATATAGCCGCCGTTATCGCAATAGAAGATCATCTATTCCCTTCGATAGATAAACTTGTCGAAACGTTCAAAAGACTCGAACAAGAAAACGAAGGCATCGTCAAGAGTGGCAGAACCCACCTACAAGATGCTGTTCCGATTGCATTTTCACAAGAAATAAGCGGTTGGAGAGCAATGCTCGAAAAGACCAAAGAACAATTAAAACTTTCTTTGTCGGGACTTAAAGAACTTGCCCTTGGCGGTACTGCTGTAGGAACAGGACTCAATGCTCCTATGGGATTTGACGAAGAAGTCGCCAAACAAGTAAGCGAAATTACAGGCAAAGATTTTGTCACTTCCGACAACAAATATCATGCACTTACCTCAAAAGATGCTCTCGTGTTCGCACACGGTGCAATGAAAGCCCTTGCTTGCAACCTTATGAAAATAGCCAACGACGTAAGATGGCTTGCATCCGGTCCTCGTGACGGTCTCGGAGAAATCTTTATTCCCGAAAACGAACCCGGTTCTTCCATCATGCCCGGCAAGGTCAACCCGACTCAATGCGAATCAATGACAATGGTAGCCGTTCAAGTTATGGCCAACGACGTAGCCGTTTCTTTGGGCGCATCACAAGGCAATTTCGAACTCAACGTGTTTATGCCGGTAATCATCTACAATTTCTTGCAATCGGCAAAACTTCTCGCCGAAGGCATCGTGTCCTTCAACGATCACTGTGCGGTAGGCATCAAAGCCAACAAAGAAAAGATGGCACACAACCTCCACAATTCGTTGATGTTGGTCACCGCTCTCAATCCTTACATCGGATACGAAAATGCGGCAAAGACAGCCAAAAAAGCACATAAAGAAAATATTTCTCTAAAAGAAGCCTGTGTATCTCTCGGATTCCTGACTGCCGAGAAGTTCGACGAAGTATTCAAACCCGAAGAGATGGCATATCCTAAAAAGAAGTAATTTTTGTTTAAGTAAAGGAAAAGAATATGAAAATTTGTTATTATCCGGGCTGTACCCTAAAAACCAAGGCAAAAGATCTCGACAAATGGGCGAGACTTTCTGCTCAAAAGTTAGGGGTAGAGATGGAAGAAATTGAAAATTGGCAATGTTGCGGTGCCGTATATCCTACGGCACGTGACGAAATAGCCACGAAACTTTCCGCAATTAGAGCCCTTGACTATGCAAAACACAACGGAGGCAAACTTTTGACACTCTGTTCTGCTTGTCACAACGTGATCAAACGTGTCAACGACGACATGCAAAACGATGACAACATCAAGATGAAAGCCAACAATTATTTGGGACTCGAAGAAGCCTACCTTGGCGAAACCCAAGTAATTCACTATCTCGAAATGCTAAGAGACGTAGTAGGATTTGACAATCTAAAAAAGGCAGTAGTTAAGCCCATCGACAGAAAAATCGGTGCATTTTACGGTTGTTTATTGCTTCGTCCCGGCAAAGTCATGGCTTTTGACAATCCCGAAAATCCCCAAATTATGGAAGATTTTATCACCGCCATCGGTGGCACTCCCGTAAAATATGCTATGCGCAACGAGTGTTGCGGTGCTTACGTTGCATTGAGAACACAATCTCTTGCCGAAAAACGTAGCAACATAATTTTGGAAGATGCCAAAGCACACGGAGCAGAAGAAGTCGTTACGGCATGTCCTCTCTGCTTATACAATCTCAAAAACAACGGGAACGTAGATATCAAAGTAAGTTACTTTACCGAACTTCTCGCAGAAGCGTTGGGGGTGAAAGAATAATGAGTAATCAAGAATATTTAGAAAACATTGTTCTTATAGCCGGCACAGACGTCAAAAAGTGCATGAAATGTGGCAAATGTTCCGGAAGATGCCCCGCATTTTCCGAAATGGACATAAAACCCCATCAATTCGTTTCGTATCTTGCCGAAAAGAAAATAGACAAATTGCTAAACAGCAAAGCAATTTGGAACTGCTTGTCTTGTATGGCTTGCGTGGAGAGATGCCCTAGAGGTGTCGCACCGCAAAGCGTAATCGAAGCAGTTAGAGATACAGTTGCCAGAATGCAAAACGGAAATGGACTAAAAGCCGAAGAAATTCCGTCAAAAGTGGACGAATTTATTCCGCAACAGCTCATCGTAAGCGCATTTAGAAAATATAACAAGTAAAGAGAGAAAATAATATGCAAAAAATAGGTGTATTTATTTGTTGGTGCGGTACCAATATAGCCGCAACGGTCGATGTGGAAAGAGTCGCAAGGGAAATTAAAAAAGAGCCCGGAGTCGTCTATTCCGCAGATTATCAATATATGTGTTCGGAAAACGGACAACAATTGTTGAAAAAAGCCGTCAAAGAATATGGTCTTACAGGTATTGTAATAGGCTCTTGTTCTCCGAGAATGCACGAAGCGACATTTAGAAAAGCCGCCGAATCTGCGGGACTCAATCCCTTCATGGTAGAAATTGCCAACTTGAGAGAACAATGTTCTTGGATACATAAGGATAGAGAAGAAGCCACCGAAAAAGCCCTTGTTCTTGTCCGTACGGCAATCGCAAAAGTTAGACTCAATGCTCCTCTTACCGAAGGCGAAAGCCCCGTTACCAAGAGAGCCTTAGTAATCGGTGGCGGTATTGCGGGCATACAAGCAGCCCTAGATATAGCCGAAGCGGGATATCCCGTTGACATTGTCGAAAAGAATGCAACAATCGGCGGAAGAATGGCACAACTTGACAAGACTTTCCCGACTCTTGACTGCTCGGCATGTATCCTTACCCCTAAAATGGTCGATTGTGCACAAAGCGACAAGATCGACATTTTGTCATATTCCGAAGTAGAAGAAGTCAAAGGATTTGTAGGAAAATTCTCTGTAAAAATCAAGAGAAAAGCCCGTTATGTTGACGAAACCAAATGTACCGGTTGTAAAATCTGTATGGAAAAATGTCCGTCCAGAAAAGGACTCAACGAGTTCAACCAAAACTTAAACAACCGTACGGCAATTTATATTCCGTTTGCGCAAGCAATACCTAATGTAGCGGTTATCGATCCTACGCAGTGCATAAAACTTCGTACCGGAAAGTGCGGAATTTGTCAAAAATTCTGCGGAGCGGGTGCAATAAATTACGAAATGAAAGATGAATTTATCGAGAGAGAATACGGCGCAATAGTCGTTGCGACAGGATTTAGACCGATTGCTCTCGACAATTTCAACGAGTTCGGCTACAACGACAATAAAGACGTCATTACGTCACTAGAACTCGAAAGACTTATGAATGCCGCAGGTCCTACCAACGGAGTTCTTCTCCGCCCGTCCGACGGCACGCACCCCAAAGTAATTACGTTTATACAATGTGTCGGATCAAGAGACGTATCCGGATGCGGAAAGCCCTATTGCTCCAAAATATGCTGTATGTACACCGCAAAACATGCAATGCTTATTAGAGAAAAATACCCCGACACCGAAGTGCATGTCTTCTATATAGACATACGTACCCCCGGCAAGAACTACGACGAATTTTATCGTCGTGCCGTCGAACAATACGGTGTTGACTATATAAAAGGAATGGTCGGCAAAGTGTATGAAGAGAACGGAAAACTCATGGTACAAGGATCCAATTTGCTTGAAAACGAGCAAATCACAATTCCTTCCGATCTAGTAGTTTTGGCAACGGCAATAGAACCGGAGCCGTCCGTAAGAAAGATAGCCACCTTACTTACCGCAAGCATAGACACCAACAACTTCCTCAACGAGTCCCACCCGAAACTTCGTCCGGTAGAAAGTCCTACCGCAGGCGTGTTCCTTGCAGGTGTTTGCCAAGGACCTAAAGATATTCCGGAAACAGTTTCACAAGCATCGGCTTGTGCCGCTAAGGTTTTGGGACTTTTGGCAAAAGACAAATTGAAGACCAACCCTTGTGTTGCAAGTCCCAACGAGTCAATGTGCAACGGTTGTTCACAATGTGCCAATGTTTGTGCATACGGCGCAATTACATATATAGATAAAGAATTCCGTCTAGGCGGAGGAAAAACCGAAACAAGAAGAGTCGCATCCGTCAACCATGCAGTATGTCAAGGTTGTGGAGCATGTACCGTAGCATGCCCGTCGGGCGCTATGGATTTGTCGGGATTCTCGTCTAAACAGATTATGTCGGAGGTCGAAGCAATATGCAAGAGATAGAGAAAAACGAAGGTAATTATACACCTAATATAGTTGCATTTTGTTGCAACTGGTGTTCGTATGCGGGAGCCGACCTTGCCGGATCGTCAAGACTTTCTTATCCTGCCAACGTAAAAATTGTAAGAGTACCTTGCTCATGTAGAGTCAACCCCATGTTTATACTAAAAGCCTTCCAAAGAGGCGCAGACGGTGTAATTTTGTGTGGATGCCACCCCGGAGATTGCCACTATGTCACCGGCAACTACTACACGAGAAGAAGAATGACCTTGCTTTTCAGTTTTCTAGATTACCTAGGAATTGAAAAAGAACGTACCAGAGTAGAATGGGTTTCCGCCGCCGAAGGTGCGAAATTCTCGGCAGTTATGAATGATTTTGTCAAACAAGTTACCGAACTTGGCGAAAACAAGAGACTCCAAGATTTGAGAGTTAAGGAGAAGTAAAATGAACGAACTCGAAAAATTGATGGTAAAAAGAGCAACAGAACTTCTCAATTCGGGCGAAGTCAAGAGAGTCGTAGGTTGGACGAAAGGCGAATTTATTCACGATCCGTCACCTGCATCATTCGAAACCGAAGAGGACTTAAAGAATTTCGTGTACAACGATTTTTGTGGTCCCAACCTTTCCAAATATCTCATTGATATATCGAAAAAAGAAGGGAAAACCGCAGTATTTTTGAAGCCTTGCGACACATACAGTTTCAACGAACTTTTGAAAGAGCATAGAGTAAAACGTGAAAATATTTTGGTAATAGGTATAGAGTGTAGAGGAAAACTCGACAACTATAAACTTGAAAAGAAAGGCATCACCGGAATTACCGAAGAAGAATACAACGACAACAAAGTCACTCTCAAAACTCTTTACGGCGAAGAATTTTGCCTCGAAAAGGGCGAAGTTTTGCTTGATAAGTGCCTTGAATGCAAAGGCAAAACCCACGTTGTCGCAGACGAAAAAATTATTATCCACGAAGTGGTAGAAGAAAACAACGATAGATTTTCTAAGGTAAGAGAGTTAGAAAAAATGACTCCTACCGAAAGATACGAATTTTGGCAATCGCAACTTTCCAAATGCATTCGTTGCAATGCTTGTAGAAATGTTTGCCCCGCATGTTCGTGCGTGAAATGCGTGTTCGACAATCCTCAATCGGGAGTCGCCGCCAAAGCCAACGACGTAAGTTTTGAAGAGCAACTCTACCATATAATAAGAGCCTTCCACGTATCCGGCAGATGTACGGATTGCGGAGAGTGTTCGAGAGTATGCCCCGAGAGAATACCGCTTCATCTTCTCAACAGAAAATTTATCAAAGACATCAACACTATCTATGGCGAATTCCAAGCCGGTGAAGTGGCAGAAGGAAGTTATCCTTTGACCTCATATACCGAAAAAGATATTGAGCCAAACAACGTGTTTAGTGCAACGGAGGGCAAATAAATGATTAAAATTAAAAGAGAAAATCTCACCAACTTCTACAAAGCCCTCAAAGAAAAAATGCCCCTATACATACCGCAAAATATTGCCGGTATGGTGAATTATGCCCCGTTCGAAGAGAATTCCGTAGTCGATATCGACACATTAAAAACGGTAAAAAGTCCCAAAGACGTTTTCTTCCCCCAAAGCGAAAACATGATGAAATTCCGCTTGGAAGGTAAAACCATATCAATAGAGGACATAAGAAAAGAAAGAGAACCCTTTTTGGTGTTCGGTGTACGTGCATGCGATTTGAAAGCCTTTGAAGTTTTGGATCACGTCTTTTTACAAGAGCCGGTTGACACATATTATAAGGAAAGAAGAGAAAAAGGTGTCATCTTTACTTTGGCATGCGGAAAACCCGAAGAAAGTTGTTTCTGCAACGTATTTGGTATCGATGCATCCGCTCCGCAAGGAGATGCGACATGCTATCTTGACGACAATTATCTCTATGTTCGTCCCAATACCGACAAAGGCAAAGCCGTACTTTCAGGAATAGACGGAGAAACTTGCGACGAAAAGGAAGTATCTCCTATCGTAGAAAAGACCAAAGCGACAATCGAAAAACTTCCGTTTTCGCATCTTGATCTATCTTATTTCAAACCCGAAAATCTCAACGAGATATTCGAACTTCCCGATTGGCAACAGTTGTCACAAGCATGTATCGGTTGCGGAACATGTACTTTTGTATGCCCGACATGTCAATGTTTTGATATAAGAGACTTCAAAACACAAGACGGCGTAATAAGATTCCGCTGTTGGGATTCTTGCATGTATTCGGACTTCACGCAGATGGCGGCAGCCAATCCTCGTACAACTCAAATGCAAAGATTCCGTCAAAGATTTATGCATAAACTCGTATATTTCCCGTCGCAATACGGCATGTATTCGTGTGTAGGTTGCGGAAGATGCGTCAACAAATGTCCGCAACATCTCAATATTGTAAAAGTTATCAAAAAAATAGGGGGAAAGAAAAATGGTTAATGAGAACCTTATCCCTAATATCGGAGTAATAACCGATGTAAGAAAAGACACCGCAGACGTCAAAACATTTAGAGTGGTGGGACTTGACGGCAAGAAGTTGTTCGAACACATGCCCGGCCAATGTGCGATGGTTTCCATCCCCGGAGTAGGCGAGTGTATGTTCTCGATTACGTCGTCGCCTACCAACAAAGAATTTATGGAATTTTCCATCAAAAAATGCGGTTGTGTGACAGAAATAATCCATTCTTTGGAAGAAGGACAACACATTACGGTTAGAGGACCGTATGGCAAGAATTTCCCCGTAGAAGGAGATTTCAAAGGAAAAGATTTGTTGTTCATCGCAGGTGGAATCGGTCTTGCACCTCTTCGTAGCGTCATAAATTATGTTCGCCATTATAGAGAGAACTACGGCAAAGTAGTAGTCGTGTACGGTGCAAGAAGCAAAGACGACCTTGTCGATATAGAAGAAATCCAAAAAGAGTGGATGAACGAAAAGAATTTTGAAGTTTATTTGACGATAGACCGTCCGCAAGAAGGATGGGACGGACACGTAGGATTTGTCCCTGCATACGTCAAAGAACTAGGACTTGATCCCACAATGACGGCAGTACTTTGCGGACCGCCGATAATGATCAAATTTACTTTGGCAGGTCTTCTAGAACTCGGATTCAAGAAAGAAAGAGTCTATACCACTTTGGAACTTCGCATGAAGTGCGGTATAGGAAAGTGCGGAAGATGCAATGTAGGCGACAAGTTCGTATGTAAAGACGGCCCCGTTTTTAGAATGGACCAATTAGACGAATTACCCGATGAATATTGATAAGTAGTAGGAGTATAAAAATGGAAAAGAAAGTCAACGTTTATTTCTTTGGAAAACATTATGAGGTTCCGGAAAGCCTTACCATCATGAAGGCAATGGAATATGCCGGATACCAATTGATAAGAGGATGCGGTTGCCGTAACGGTTTTTGCGGAGCGTGTGCAACTTTTTATCGTATAAAAGGTCAACAAGCATTAAGAACATGTCTTGCTTGCCAACAACAAGTAGAAGAAGGAATGTATGTAGCAACACTACCTTCGTTCCCGCTTGTAAAACAAGTCTATGACATCAACAAAATCAAACCGACCGAGCAAATTATGATGCAATTATATCCCGAAATATATAGTTGTATAGGTTGCAATGCTTGTACCAAGGCTTGCCCTCAAGGACTCAATGTTATGCAATACATCGCTTATGCACAACGTGGTGAATACGAAAAATGTGCAGAAGCAAGTTTTGACTGCGTAATGTGCGGACTTTGTTCGTCAAGATGCCCTGCGGGTATTTCTCATCCGCAAGTCGCAGAACTCGCAAGAAGATTGTACGGCAAATATATTGCCCCCGAATGTAAACACCTTGAAAAGAGAGTCGCAGAAATAGAAAACGGCGAACTTGAAAAGATGATGGAAGATATTATGGGAAAACCGATATCCGAAATGAAAGAACTTTACAACACAAGACAAATCGAAAAATAGGAGGGCAGTATGTATAATTATACCGAAGAACAATTAGTTTCGATGAAAAAAGTCGAGGAAACAAGACAAGAAAGAGTCAACAACTTATATCCTCGTATGACTGCCGACGAAAAAGATGCAGTATTAAAAGAAAATCACCCCGACTATATAGATAGCGCATACGAAAGTCTAAAAGTCGGTCCCAACAAAGGCGAAAAAGTCCTTCACGAACTTGCCGACCTCTTGCAAGGCAAGTCAAGAGTTTCGGGCCTTGACATAGATTTAGAGCATCCCGCATACGACGTTGACGTTTTGGTTATCGGCGGTGGCGGAGCAGGTGCATCTACGGCAATTACCGCTCACAAAAACGGTGCCAATGTCATGATGGTCACAAAACTCAGAATAGGCGATGCCAACACAATGATGGCAGAAGGCGGTATCCAAGCGGCAGACAAAGAGAACGATTCCCCCGCAATTCACTATCTTGATGCGTTCGGAGGCGGACACTTTGCCGCAAAACCCGAACTTCTCAAAAAACTCGTCTATGAAGCACCCGATGCAATCAAATGGCTATCCGATCTCGGAGTTATGTTCGATAAAGATAAAGACGGCAACATGGTCACCACACACGGTGGCGGAACGTCCAGAAAGAGAATGCACGCATGCAAGGACTATTCCGGCGCAGAAATAATGCGTACACTAAGAGACGAAGTTTTCAACAGAGAAATCCCCGTAGTTGACTTTACGTCCGCAATCGAAATCATAAAAGACGACAAGGGCAATGCTGCGGGAGCAGTGCTTCTCAACATGGAAACAGGCAAAATAGAAGTAGCCAAAGCCAAGACCGTCGTCATCGCAACAGGCGGAGCAGGAAGACTTCATTATCAAGGATTCCCGACATCCAACCACTACGGAGCAACGGCCGACGGACTCGTTCTTGCTTATAGAGCAGGCGCAAAACTTCTTTATGCAGACACTTTGCAATACCATCCTACCGGTGTTGCCGAACCTACACAAATATTCGGAGCCCTCGTCACCGAAAAGGTCCGTTCTCTCGGAGCCCAACTCGTCAACAAAGAAGGCAAAGCCTTCGTGTATTCACTTGAAACAAGAGACGTCACAGCATCTTCTATCATAAGAGAATGCAAACAAAGAAAGAATTCCGTAAAAACCACCGACGGCGAAGGCGTATGGCTCGACACTCCTATGATTGATATGATCGGAGGCGAAGGCACTATCGAAAAACGTATCCCTGCAATGTACCGCATGTTCGGGAAATACGGCATCGACATCAGAAAAGAGCCTATTCTCGTATATCCTACACTTCACTACCAAAACGGCGGTATTGACATCAGTGCCAACGGTGAAACGACGGCAGTCAAAAACTTGTTCGTAGCAGGCGAAGCAGTCGGAGGCATACACGGCAGAAACAGACTTATGGGCAACAGCCTTCTCGACATCATCGTATTTGGCAGAAATGCCGGTCATTTTGCGGCGGAAAGAGCAAAAGAAACCGTTGTCGGCAAACTTTCTCTCGATCACGTAAAATCATTTGAAAAAGAATTGAAAGACGCAGGACTCAATCCTACCAAACTTTCACCTCAACTTCTTCCCGATTACAGAAGAAAATAATAGGAGACAATATGGAAGAATATAAAGAAAACGGTGTCGAAGAAGAATCTATCGCAACCGAGGATGAAGTAGTGTTAGAAGACGGCGAAGCCTCTGTTCAAAAGGCAAACGCCCCCAAAACCCCTAAAAAGTGGGTAAAATGGGTGGTGCTTGGCATTGTAGCGGCACTTGTCATAGGTGTTGTTGCATGGTGCATATACAGCGCAACACAAGGTAAAGGCATCGACGGAGTGCTTGGTATTTCTACGGTTACGGCACTTCTATTCGGTGTGTTCCTTGTAGCCGCCCTCGGATACCTTCTCGGTAGCGTCACGATAAAAGGTGTCAACCTCGGCACTGCCGGAGTATTTTTGGTAGCCATCGCATTTGGATGTATTTGCACGATAAAAGGACTAAAAGACGTACCGGTACTCGGTAAGTTCTATATAGAAGGTTCCTCGTCGGCACTATATAAATATTACGGAAGCATCGTCCAAAACGTAGGACTTGTATTGTTCGTTGCATCTGTCGGGTTTATCGCAGGCCCCAACTTCTTCAAGAACTTGAAGAAAAATGCAAAGTCTTATGTAGTACTCGGAGCAATCATCATCGCAACGGGCGCCCTTCTTTCCGTCCTCTTTACACTGGCACTGAAAGGAACTCTTGGCGACGTAGCCAAAGAATTCTCGGTCGGAATTTTGTCGGGTGCATTGACAACTACCCCGGGATATTCGGCAGCGCTAGAAGCAAGTAGCACAGACGGAGCCATGATAACTCTCGGACATGCTATTGCATATCCGTTCGGAGTAGTAGGTGTTGTTTTGTTCGTACAATTAGTACCTAAATTTATGAAAGCCGACATGGAAAAAGAAAGAGCCCTTCTAAAAATAGACGGTGCCGAACTCAAAGAGAAGAAAGAAGGTTTGTTTGTTTGCGATCCCTTCGGACTCATGCCTTTCGGCCTTGCAGTCGTAGCAGGACTCATCTTGGGAGCCATCAAAATACCGCTTACCGGTGAAGGTTACAACGGAACATGTTTCTCGCTAGGAACAACCGGCGGTGTGCTTATTATGTGCCTAATCTTCGGACACTTCGGCCACATGGGGAAACTTTCCCTTGAAATTCCCGAAAAAACCGCCAAGGTTTTCCGTGAATTCGGTCTTATGATGTTCTTGATAGGAGCAGGTGTTGCCGGCGGCGCACAACTCGTCAACCAAATCAACAATTACGGTGGTCTTGTAATCTTGTGGGGATTCTTGGGCGGTGCCATTATGACACTCGTTCCTATGATAGTAGGTTTCTTCTTCGCAAAATACATTTTGAAGATAAGCCTTCTCAACAACCTTGGCTCGATCACCGGCGGAATGACATCGACTCCCGCCCTCGGTACCCTTATTTCTACCGCAGGGACAGACGACGTCGCATCTGCCTATGCATCAACTTATCCGATTGCGCTCGTTTTGATTGTACTTGCGTCGCAATTTATAGTAACATTAATGTAGTTAAAAATTAAAAAATATAAAGGAAAAGAGGTAAAAACAATGACAAAAATCGATTTAACGAAATATGGCATTAAAAACGTCACCGAAGTAGTTTACAACCCGTCATACGAAATGCTTTTCGAAGAAGAAACCAGAAAAGATCTTACCGGTTATGAAAAGGGACAAGTTAGCGAACTCGGTGCAGTCAATGTTATGACAGGTATTTATACCGGACGTTCTCCTAAGGATAAATTTATCGTCATGGACGAAAACTCCAAAGACACCGTTTGGTGGACTTCGGACGAATTCAAAAACGACAACCATCCCGCAAGCAAAGAAACATGGCAAGCAGTCAAAGACATTGCAGTCAAAGAACTCAGTGGCAAGAGATTGTTCGTCGTAGATGCATTTTGCGGTGCCAACAAAGACACTCGTATGGCAGTTAGATTCATCGTCGAAGTCGCATGGCAAGCACACTTCATCAAGAATATGTTTATCGTGCCTACACAAGAAGAACTCGAAAACTTCGAACCCGACTTCGTTGTTTACAATGCATCGAAAGCCAAAGTCGAAAATTACAAAGAACTCGGTCTCAATTCCGAAACAGCCGTTGTCTTCAATATCACATCGAGAGAACAAGTTATAATCAACACTTGGTACGGTGGAGAAATGAAGAAAGGTATGTTCTCAATGATGAACTACTATTTGCCCCTAAAAGGCATTGCATCAATGCACTGCTCGGCAAATACCGATATGGACGGAAAGAACACCGCAATATTCTTCGGTCTTTCCGGAACAGGCAAAACCACCCTTTCCACAGATCCTAAACGTCTCCTAATCGGCGACGACGAACACGGCTGGGACGACAACGGAGTATTCAACTTTGAAGGTGGCTGCTACGCAAAAGTTATCAACCTCGACAAAGATTCCGAACCCGATATTTACAACGCAATCAGAAGAAATGCCCTTCTCGAAAACGTAACTCTTGACGAAAACGGCAAAATCGATTTTGCAGACAAGAGCGTTACGGAAAACACTCGTGTTTCCTATCCTATCCAACACATCGAAAAGATTGTCAGACCTGTTTCCTCCGCTCCCGCAGCGAAAAACGTCATATTCCTTTCTGCCGATGCATTCGGAGTGCTTCCTCCTGTCTCAATCTTGACTCCTGAACAAACTCAATACTACTTCCTCTCCGGATTTACCGCAAAACTTGCAGGAACCGAAAGAGGTATAACCGAGCCTACTCCTACATTCTCCGCATGTTTCGGACAAGCCTTCCTAGAACTTCATCCTACAAAATATGCAGAAGAACTCGTCAAGAAAATGCAAAAGAGCGGAGCCAAAGCATACTTGGTCAACACCGGTTGGAACGGCACCGGAAAACGTATCTCCATCAAAGATACAAGAGGAATTATCGATGCAATTTTGAGTGGCGACATCAACAATGCCCCCACCAAGAAAATCCCCTATTTTGACTTTGAAGTACCTACAAAACTCAATGGCGTAGATTCAGGCATCCTCGATCCTAGAGACACCTACAAAGATGCAAAAGATTGGGAAGTCAAGGCTCTTGACCTTGCAGGAAGATTTACAAAGAACTTTGCAAAATATGCAACCAACGAAGCAGGCAAAGCACTTGTAAAAGCAGGTCCTAAAGCATAATAAAAACCAAAACGGTAAAAAGAAAAGGAGTTCTCAGAACTCCTTTTTTTTGTGCCTATATAGGCTAAAATTAAAACAAAAGATTTTTGAAAGCCTCGTAATATATATCGGACATTTTGACAAACGAGTCCAGTCTTATATATTCGTTGGGTTGGTGTATGCAGTCCTCGTCGTCGGGGAAAACAGGGCCGAAGGCACAGCCGAGTTTTAAGCATCTTGCATAAGTTCCTCCACCTATTGCGATAGGTTTGCTGTTTTCACCGGTCACCTTATTATATGCATTGAGGAGAGTTTTGACGAGTTCGTTGTCGGGGGCAAGATACAAAGGTTTATGCGAATAAACTATTTCTATCTCTCCGCCACAGTTTTGCCTTAATATGTCGGTTACGGTATCCACTTTTTGTGTTGCGGGATACCTAACATCGAGTTCGAATAAGACATTGTCGCCATCCGTCTTTACCGTTCCAAGGTTTATCGTAAGATTTCCGGACTCCGCATCCATCATATTTAGACCGATATTTTGTCCAAAAGGCGAAGAAAGTTTTTGACCGAAATTATAAAGTTCGGGGGCGCTATCTTTTAGTGCCGACAAGATTTTAAGTATTGCATTTTCACCGAGTTGCGGTTGAGATCCGTGAGCCGATTTTCCTTTTGCCGACATGGTTTTTCCGTCCGCAAAAGTGATTTCTGCGTAGTCTGGGACCATGTTGACTCTGTCTCCGCCGACAATGTTTGCGACGGTTTTAGGAAGAGGGAAAGTGACTACATAATGGGCAATACCCTTTTCGCAGTTTATTACGGGGAAGTCACCGTCCGGAGAAATTCCCATAGGAGCGAATTCTTCGGTTTCCATGAAGTGGTCCATGCATCTCCAACCGGTTTCTTCGTTGCAACCGAGTATAATACGAATTTGTTTTTTAGGGGTGCGCCCTTCGGTTATAAGTCTGTCTATAGCATACAGTACGGATGCGACAGGTCCCTTGTCGTCAAGAGCGCCTCTTCCGTAAATTTTTCCGTCAACAAACTCTCCGCCATAAGGATCGTGTAGCCATCCTTTTCCTTCGGGTACGACGTCGAGGTGCATGAGAATGTCGAATTTTTCTCCCTCCCCAATGGTTCCGTATCCGCAATAGCCGTCCATGTTGGTTGTCTTATATCCAAGTTTTTCGAGTTGGTCAAGAGCGAGGACCAAAGCATCGTTGACGTTTTTACCAAAAGGCATGTTAGGTTCCGGTTCTCCCTCGACACTAGGAATTTTTATAAGTTTTGTCAAAAAATCTAAAGCATCGGATAAAGTAAAATTCATTTTTGAACTCCTTATTTTTTATAATATTAAAAATATTATATACTATTTTCGTCAAATATGGTACACTATTGTGAAAGAAAGTTGTAGAAGAATATAAAATGGCAGAAGGACACAGAAAGAGAATACGAGAAAAGATAGTCACTCATGGCACGTCATCGCTTACCGATGCGGAACTTTTGGAGTATATTCTCTACCCCTTCATCCCTCGAAAGGACACGTCAAAACTTGCACAAACGCTGTTAGAAGATTTTGGCGATCTTCAAGGAGTTATGACGGCGACACCTAAAGAACTCATCGCCTACAAAGATTTGACCGAATCGGCATCACTGTTTCTTCCTCTTATACCGGAATTTTATTCAAGAGCCGTTTCTCGCAACATACTGGGCGAAAATTCGGTCATGAGTCCGTATATAATAAAAAGATACTTGTACAGCATGTTGGCACATTGGAGACAAGAGAAGTTTTTGATGACGGCGCTTGATCGTGACGGCCGTTTTATAAAGTCGAAGATGGTAGGAGAAGGCGACTCGTCAAGAGTGTCTATGAGTAGAAAAACCTTTCTCGATTTCATAGAATCGACCAAGCCGTACCAAGTGGCAATAGGCCACAACCACCCTTTCTCCGATGCATATCCGTCGCAAGACGATTTGGACATAACAAGAGAATTGGTTGACTGTGCCAAAACGGTAGGAGTCGAAGTAGTTGACCACGTCATAGCCGGAACGGACACCGTATTTTCGTTTAGAGAACAAGGCATAATGGACAAGAATGTCCTCGAAAATACGACCGAACAACAAGTAAGAGAACAATTAAAACTAACCAAAATAAACGACAAATTATTATCGGAGGCAGATTAAAATGGATAGAGTAAGAACACGTTTTGCACCCAGCCCGACAGGATTCATGCACATAGGCAATTTAAGATCCGGACTGTACGCCTATCTTTTCGCAAAGAAAAACGGCGGAGATTTCGTATTGAGAATAGAAGACACCGACAGAACACGTTATGTAGAAGGAGCAGTAGAAACCGTCTATCGCACCCTAAAACTTGCCGGACTCGAACATGACGAAGGACCGGACAAAGACAAGGGATACGGCCCCTATATCCAAAGCGAAAGAATGGGGTTATACAAAGAATATGCCGATTTACTCGTAGACAGAGGAGCCGCCTACTACTGTTTTTGTGACGAAGAAAGACTTTCGACTCTCAAAAACGAGGACGGTATAAAACATTACGACGGACATTGTAGAGATATCCCCGTCGAAGAAGCCAGAAGAAGAATCGCAAACGGTGAGCCTTACGTCGTCAGACATAAAGTCCCCCACACCGATCAAGTCGGCACATACGTAGATGCGGTTTACGGAGAGATAAAAGTCGCCTACAAAGAAATGGACGACATAATACTACTCAAATCCGACGGTATGCCCACATACAATTTTGCCAACGTTGTCGATGATCACCTCATGAAAATATCGCACGTTTTGAGAGGATGCGAATATTTGTCATCCACCCCTCAATACAACCTTATCTACGAAGGTTTTGGCTGGGAAACACCGTCGTATGCCCATCTTCCCCACATAATGAAAGATGCTCATCACAAACTATCTAAAAGGAATGGCGATGCCAACTTCGAAGACTTTTACAACAAGGGTTATCTTCCCGAAGCGATCGTCAATTATATAGCCTTGCTCGGTTGGAGCCCCGAAGGTAACCAAGAAAAATTATCCCTAAAAGAACTCGAACAACAATTCACGCTTGACCGTATAAACAAGTCCCCCGCAATGTTCGACAACGACAAAATGAGATGGTTAAACGGCGAATATATCAAAGAACTTTCGGATGAAAAGTTTTTGGAAATGGCAACCCCTTGGCTTGACCAAAGCGTAGCAAAAGGCATGAACTACGAGATGCTCGCAAGCCTTCTTAAAACTCGTGTCGAAATCTTTGCAGACATCCCCGAAAAAGTTTCGTTCTTGTCAGAGTTCGACAACTTCGATTTGAGTCTTTTTGAAAACCAAAAACAAAAGTCGTCAGTAGAAGTTGCCAAAAACACAATAGGCGAAATAATAGAAGTTTTTGAAAATACCCCCTTTACGTCAAGCGACTTGTTTGCCGGACTCGTGGCACTTTCCGAAAAACTTCAAATAAAGAAAAACGCAATACTTTGGGTTGCAAGAATTGCTCTTACGGGAGCCCAATCTACCCCTGGTGGTGCAACCGAAATGGCGATTGTACTCGGCAAAGAAAACAGTATAGCAAGACTAAAAATCGTAAAAGAGAGACTTGATGCGTAATACCGTACCTAAAAATCCGTCGGTAATTACCGACAAAGAAATCGATTTGATTCCCATCATTTCGCTTGCGTTCGTAGGGGATGCGGTGCAGACTCTTATGGAAAGGACAAGAGTCGTGGAAGGAAGCACTGCAAAGACTCAATTCTTACATAAAATTGTCGCAAGCAAGGTAAATGCCAATAGGCAAGCAGAAGCCGTAAAAGAACTTTTACCGCTGTTTACCGAAAGAGAAACCATGATATTCAAAAGGGCAAGAAACGTAAGCCCCAGAAACCTACCAAAACACTCGGACCAAAACTCGTACAGAATATCAAGCGGATTTGAAGCAGTCATCGGTTATTTATATTTGACGGGGCAAGAAGAAAGAATTTTTGAATTATTATCTGTAGCATACAAAGAGGAGAAACAATGATTATTGAAGGAAAAAATGCCGTAATGGAGGCAATAAAAGGCGGAGTTACGATTGAAAAACTCTGTGTCCAAAAAGGACTTACCGGACTAGATAAAATTGTCGCAGAGGCAAAACGCAGAAACATAAAAGTCGTACCCAGCGAAAAACAATATATGATGAAGTTGTCCCCGTCCGGGAAACATCAAGGAGTACTATGTGTTGCGACCGATTTCAAATACACCGAATTTGACGACGTGAGATTTGCGGACGGCAAAAAACTTTTTATCGTACTTGACGGTGTAGAAGATCCTCACAATCTCGGTGCGGTCACAAGAGTAGCCGACTGTGCGGGAGCCACCGCCGTAATTATCCCCAAATATAGAGCGGCAGGAGTCACCGATACAGTCGTAAAAGTGTCGGCGGGAGCGACAGCCTATGTTCCGATAGTCAAGGTTACAAATATAAACGATGCGATTAGAAAACTAAAAGACGACGGAGTAAAAATCGTCGCAGCAGACATGGACGGAGAGAGCATGTACGACGTCGATATGACGGGAGACGTGGCAGTCGTCGTCGGTGGCGAAGGACATGGTGTGCATGAACTTACAAGGAAACTTGCCGACCAAGTTGCATCCGTTCCGCAATACGGCCAAGTAAATTCACTCAACGCATCGGTTGCATCCGCCCTCGTAGTGTACGAAGCGATTAGACAAAGGTTAGGGAAATGACAGCGGAAGATAAGAGGGAAACAAAACTTATTCAAGAGGCGCAGTCCGGAAACAACGATGCAGCGCTAGAGGAACTTATCATCAAGTATAGACCTCTATTAAAAAGAGCGATTACCAACCGCAAAATTTCCGGTATGGATCCCGAGGACCTCTTGCAAGAAGCGACCATTTGCTTTGTAAAAGCCATCGAAAAATTTGACGAAAACGGCGGACAAAAGTTTTCGACTTTTGTGTATAACATTGTAAAACAAAGAATAATAGATCTAATCAAGAAAAACAGTTCGCAAAAGAGCGGTAGCGAAATAACCAAAATTTCTACAGAAGATACCGAAGTTTACGATCCTAGCGATATAAACGTCGTGGACGATTATATATCAAGAGAGCAAGTCGAAACGCTACGAAAAGTCATCAAAGATACCCTTTCCGACAGCGAAAAAAGTGTCCTCAACTTATATCTTCAAGAGATGAGTTATAGTGAAATTGCCGAAAGCCTCGGAGTATCTACAAAAAAGGTCGATCATACTCTTTCGCAAATCAAGAAAAAACTAAGAGAACAAAAAGAATTAAAGGAGTTGTTTGACGTATGAAATATGCAGCAATCGATATAGGGAGCAACTCCGTAAGACTTCTATCCAACGGAAAAAAATATCTAGAAATCACAACTCTCGGCGAAGGTCTTATAAAGACAGGACTTCTAAAAGACGAGGCGATGAATAGGACTCTCGATGCCGTAGTCAAGTTTAATTCCCAAGCAATTTTAGAAGGAGCCGACAAGGTTTTTGTCTTCGCAACCCAAGCCGTAAGGGGTGCAAAAAACGGTACCGTTTTTACCGAAAGAGCCAAAGAACAAGGAATAGAAATTGACGTAATACCCAAAGAAAGGGAAGCCGAAATCGGCTTTATGGGAGCCTATAAGAGCGGATTGTGTGCAACTCTGGACATAGGAGGAGCAAGTAGCGAGATAGCCGTAGGCGACAAGGACGGACTAATCTATAAAGGTAGTATCGCAGTAGGTGCCGTCAGTCTAAAAGACGTTTCCGATAAAAGAGCCGAAGAAGAAAAGTTCGTAGAAAATCTCGCAAGAGAGTACGGCGAAATACCCCCGTTCGATACATTGATAGCAATAGGCGGCACCCCCACCACGTATGCCGCAATTTATCACGATTTGGTAGAATATGATCCCCAAGTCGTGGATGGGACTATACTCAATAGACAAGATGTCATCGACATAACCGACCGCATCGAAAGGACACCTTACGAGGAGCGAAAATTTATCAACGGTCTGCATCCGAAGAAAGTCCCCTACGCAATAACAAGCGGTGTTTTGCTATATACATTTATGAAGATTTTAGGAAAAGATCAAGTCGAAATATCCGAAAGAGACAATCTCGAGGGATACATATTATATAGGACAACAAAAAATATTTAGTGTTGCCCGAATTAAAAACCTATCAAATTTTTGCAAAAAATTCAAAAAGATTAAGAAATTATTAAGATTGTTGACATAACATGTGGACAAAAGATGAAAGGGAAATCCGAAAGGAGAAGTGTTATGAAAAATAATATGAAAAGAAGATTTTTAGTATTCTCGCTTATTATTGTAGTCGTATTGACTTGTGCAATGATTTTATGTTCTTGCAATAGAAGTGACGGCGAAGGTTATACCATTGAGTCGGTTTATGCCGAGGCGCAAGAATTAGGTTATACAGGCACCCTAGAAGAGTTTATAGAACTTGTGTCCGGTAAAGACGGCGTAGACGGTGTGGGACTAAGCAACTATCAACTATGGCTACAACTCAACGGCAAAGAATCTACCGACGAAGGCTATTCGCTACAAGATTATTTCAACTATCTAAAAGCCTCATCGGCGACCACGACCAATAATAGTTCAGACGATTCGTCTGCCGTCGATTATGCGATAGGCTCGACTCTTGCCGTAATTTCCGAATATATAGAAGACGGCGAAACTTTATCGACGGGAGCCGGCAGCGGTATCATATATAAAGATACCGGATCCGAACTTTATATTGTGACCAACTACCACGTAATATATTTTGACAAAGTTACCAAGACTGTCGAAGTCGGTACTTTTTGGGGCGGAACATCGCAAAGAACAACGACATCGTATGTTTCGTCGATAGCAAGTAAAGTTAGAGTATATCTTTACGGCATGCAATATTCCACAAGTAGCGGTTACGGAATCGATGCGACCGTAGTAGGCGGATCTTATGAAAACGACATAGCCGTTTTGAGCCTTACGGGGACCTCTTATACCAAATATAAAGACTACGTCGCTAAATGCGGAAAGATGACAGACGGCACCGACCTAATTCGTCCGGTGACGGAATCGAGTGATGTCGCAAACGTAGGAAGCAAAGCAATAGCAATCGGCAACCCTGCAGGCGAAGGGATCTCCGCAACAAGCGGTATAATATCTGTCGAGAGCGAAACTATCTCTATCGATATATATTGGGATAAAGCATCCAATTCCTATATTGCCTCATCATTACGTGTTATGAGAATAGACACAGCCGTCAACAGCGGCAACTCCGGTGGCGGACTCTTCAACGAAAAAGGCGAATGGGTAGGCATTGTCAATGCCAAAATGTCCTCGTCTAGCGTAGAAAACATTTCTTATGCAATCCCCCACGAAGTTGCATCGTCGATAGCCAACAACATAATTCATTATTATGAAGTCCAAAAGACCGACGAAGACACGACCAACGACACCAATTTCGTCAACCCCAAACGTCTTGTTCTCGGAGTCACCGTCCAAGCCACCGATTCGTATGCCAAAGCGGTTTCCAACGGCACAACCACCATTTACGAACTCACAATCAACAAGATTGAATCTGATTCCGTAGCAGGCTCTCTTGTCGGCACCGACAACGAAATAAAAGTAGGTGACACACTTGTATCCGCAACGATAGGCGGAAAAGACGTCGCCCTTGACAAACTCTATAAACTAAAAGAAGAGTTTACCGCTATCTACGAAGGCACGACGTTCACCTTGACCATAAATAGAGACGGAGTCACCAAAGTCCTCAACGTAAAAGTAGATGCCGACGACTTCGTAACGGTAAAATAAAAAAAGCACCAAAACAAAAAAAGCGGTAAAAAACCGCTTTTTTTATTGTCTAAACAAATTGTTTACTTTTGAAAATAGCGTTTTAGAAGTCCCGCAAAGGCTTTGCCGTGGCGAGCCTCATCTCTTGCCATTTCATGTACCGTATCGTGAATTGCATCAAGATTTAGTGCTTTTGCTCTTTTAGCAAGATCGGTTTTTCCGAGTGTTGCGCCGTTTTCCGCTTCGACTCTCAATTCCAAATTCTTTTTGGTGGAATCGGTAACTTTTTCGCCGAGAAGTTCGGCAAATTTTGCTGCGTGTTCGGCTTCTTCCCAAGCCGCTTTTTCATAATAAAGACCGATTTCGGGGTATCCTTCTCTGTGAGCGACTCTTGCCATTGCGAGATACATACCGACTTCACAACATTCGCCTTCAAAATTGGCTCTAAGATCGGCAATAATATCTTCGGGAGCGCCGTTTGCGACTCCTACGACATGTTCTGCCGCCCAAGTTAAATCGTCCCCTTGTTTGACGAATTTAGATTGAGGTGCCTTGCATACGGGGCATGTTGACGGTGCCTCGTCACCTTCGTGGACATATCCACATACCATACATACGAATTTTGCCATATTAGTTTTCTCCTTCATTTTTATTTTTATTACATTCGGGGCATAAACCCTTGAATACTATAGAAGACGAATCTAGCGAAAACCCCGCTTTATTTAGATAATCGGCGATTTCGTCGGATCCTTCCATTATGTCAACCACTTTGCCACAATTTTTACAAACAAAATGTCCGTGCATCTTGACCGTTTTGTCGAATCTCGTTTCGTCTGCCGAAAGAGAAGCGATAGTTCCGTCTTGCGCCATTTGTCCGAGATTGCGATAGACGGTCCCTAGCGACAAACAAGGGAGTATCTTTTTTGCTCTTTCGTAGATGGTTTCCGCAGACGGATGGTCAGAACTTTCTCTTACCACGTCAAGAATAACTTTTTTTTGCAGAGTGTGTCGTGTCATAAATTCCTTATTGATAATGATTACTAATAAGATGATAACAAATAAAAATATACCCGTCAACACTTTTTTTGAAAATTTATAAAAAAAGCCCGAGATTTTTTCTCGAGCAATTTTTAATAATTATTTCAATTGGTTTATTGTTTGTTTTGTTTTTCCCATTTGATACGCTTCTTGTATTTTTTTCTAAGCGATCTATACGGAATAAGCATCAAAAGTAGGACAACCGTACCGATAGCCGAAGCGATGGTTCCGGAGTTGCATACGAGCGAGAAGTTTCCGAGTATTCCGCCCATCTCTCCCATCATAGAATTGACATCTACGCTTTGACCGAGTTTTTCGGTTAGTTGTTGGAGAGTTTCGGGGTGAGAAATTACGAAGTTGATAAGGAAGGGTATGCCGACCAATACAACATAAGCAATCCAACCGATGTGTCTCGGGATGAATAGACCGACCGTCTTATTTTTGCAGAAGATTTTTACAAAGAGTTTTACAAGTAGATACAACCATGCTGCCGCCGTTACGACAAGTACGATTGCAAGGATTTGTAATGCCATAAGAACAGATTCGATAGATTCTTCCGAACCTAGTTTAGACAAAAGGAAATCAGAAAGTGTTTCTTCAAGAGTCTTGCTTTCGGTTGTGTCTGTCGCCGTTCCGGAAGTGCTACCCGAAGATGTAGTTCCCGATTCTGCACCGGAAGCACCGTCCATTGTTGCATTTGTAGTGGGGTTAGATTGTTCGGATGTTGCACCGTCGTCACCGCTACCTTGATTTAGTGCGGAATTGAGAATGTTTGCAAGGAATGCGTCGAGATTGATTTCTCCTTTTGAGTCTTCAAGGTTCATCTCGGCAACGAGTTCCGTAACCATTTCTTCGACAGCATCATTGACTGCGCTTTTTGCATCGGCGATCAATTGAGTTTTTTTCGCTTGATCTGTTTCGTTCTTGATGTTCGCAAGGTCCGATCCCAAAAGTTCGGTCAAAACTCCGTTCGTATCGCCTTCGACTGCTGCGATGATTTTGTCGATAGATTCATCGGCTATATTTTGTATTTCGCTGACAACGTTTTCGACTTTTGCATCTTTGTTGATGGCTTCCACGAGACTATCTATTTTTTCGTCGATAAAATCATCGTTAAAACCTGCTGCGTTAAGAGCAGTATCAACCTTCACTTTGTCTTCTTCTGTGGCAAGTTCTTGGAACATGCTGTTTTTGGCTTGCATTACAGCGGTTTTTGCCGACACTTTTACAACGGTTGTTTTGAGTCCGTCAAGAGCAGGACGGAGACCGTCCATAATTACTCCGACTTGTTCGGTAATAAAATTTTCCACCGTAGCCTTGGCGTCTTTTGACGTAAGGGCAGATATAAGTTCTTTTGACTGCAATTTGAGTTGCAAAGGAATGTTTACGGGGTCTTTATCAAGCGACGATTTTAGATCGCTTACCGCTTGAGTCATAGTTTCGTCTTCGCCGAGAGATTCTTCTAGCCCAAGACTTTCTATAAGGTTCCCGTCCATTTTTAGAGTCGCATCTATCGACCAAAACGGCATCAAAAACATCATTGCAATGGAAACGACCGCTATCAAAGCAATGATAATGTTCATAACAAGTGTGGCGGTTTTGCTTGGCTTCGCCGGCTCTACCATAGGTTTTTTGCTCATTTGTTTTTCTCCTCTTAGAATGAAGTCCCTATTAAAAATAAGGTTGTATAAAATTATACAATAATAGTAAAATATAAGTCAATATCAAATTTTTGACATGTGGCGGAGCCTAGTCCGACAGAAATTGTTGCTCCTAGCATCCAAAAACTAAAAAGTTTGGTGTTCTGCAACCCAATCGCAAATAAAATTGGCGACATCCAAAGCCTTTTTATTGGCGAAGTCCTCGAACGGTACCAAAAGTCCTATCGTACGATAGCAATCGGGCGACAAAGGAAGGGTTTTGACATTTTGAGTTCTGCCTTTCACAAGAAGTTCCGGCGCAAGACATATTCCCATGTTGTTCTCGACCATCGCAAGCATTGCATAGTCGTCGGTTGTCATATATTTTACATTAGGTTTTATGCCGTACCGCTTAAAAATTTCACGAGAAACCGAGTCGGCATCCTCTTTTAGCGAAATAACATCTTCCGTTTCGAATCTAGAGATAGGCATTTTGTCCGAAAGTTCGTAGTTTTTAGGCACAACTGCCAAAATTCTGTCTTGACACAGCGGGAGACACTTGCCTTTTACGTCGCAAGGGAGCGGAACAAATCCGAGATCCAAAGATCCGCTTTCGAGTTTTTCAAGCAATTCTCCTTCATCTCCGTCGGTAATTGAAAAGGTGATTTCGGGACGAATTTTCGAATATTCCTTAATAATGGACGGTAGCCAGTTGACTGCGACGGATGTAAAAGTCCCTATTCTTATGACGTTTGAATATCTTCCTTTGATGCTTTCCGCAATATCGAATAGTCGTTTTTCCTCTTTGAGAACATCTTTCATAACAGGAAGTACCCTTGATCCTTCCGGAGTAAGAGATATCCCCGATTTTGTACGTTTCATCAGTGAAAAACCGAGTTCTTGTTCAAGCGATGCGATAAGATGAGTGACTGCCGATTGCGTAAGACCGAGAGCAATTCCGGCTTTTGAGATGCTCCCTTCTTCTACAGAGGCGACAAAAGCCTTGTATTGTTTCATTCCCATAAAAAATACCCCATTTAATAAAATATCGAAGTTTTATATAAATTTTTCTAATACGATTATATCACCAATGTCAAATAATGCAAGTCTAAATTAAAAAAATAAAAAAATTTATAAAAAACTATTGACACATACAAAAAAAATTTATACAATACTGAAAATTATCAAAGAATTGTATTAAATTTTTTAATATGAAGTTTGATAAGAGGGGAAAGCTCCATGCGGAAGCGTGGAGCAAAATAGATGAAAACTCGGGCTAAAATTAGCATCCGAGCAAAGGGGGACGGCGACCTATTCGGTCGCCGTTTTAGATTGTTATTAAAAAACATAATACATTATGCATCGATTTTTTGCATTAAAATAAGGAATTCCCCAAAAAATCAAAGAAAAAATTAAAATTTGTAAAAACACTAGACAATTTTTTATTTTATATATATAATACGAGTACCCGTAAAAATGTAATAGCGGGATTCCTTGTCACTACGAAGGTAGCGACCAGAGACCAAAAGGAGGTAAAAAGTCATGACAAAGTACAAAGTTCTGTTTATTATTGAGAACAGTCTTGACGACGAGGCAAAAGAAGGATTGGTAGAAAAATTCTCCTCTCTTATTGTGGAACTCGGCGGCGCGGTAGAAACAGTTGACAAATGGGGCACAAGAAAATATGCCTATCCCATCGACTACAAGACCGAAGGATATTATGTCCTTATCAATTTCGAAGCCGACGAAACCGTTCCTGCCGAAATCGACAGACAGATGAGAATCAATGACGGTATCGTTCGTCAAATGATCACAAAAGCGTAAAAGGAGAAAGAAATGAATTCAGTTATTCTAATAGGTAACTTGACCAGAGATCCTGAGACACAATCTACACAAAGCGGAGTGACCGTATGCAGATTCACGGTAGCCGTACAAAGAAGATTTGCTAATGCCGACGGCAACAGGGAAGCAGATTTTATTCCCGTAGTTGCATGGAGATCGCAAGCAGACAATTGCGCAAAATATCTCAAAAGAGGTAGCAAAGTTGCGGTAAGAGGTTCTCTCCAAACCCGTAATTATGATGCACAAGACGGTACCAAAAGATATGTCACCGAAGTTGTGGCAGACGAAGTCTCGTTTCTACAATCGAAATCTGCGGATCTAGATGAGTCAAAAGGTGGACTAGAAGATCTTCCCGAAGTTGCTGCAAAAAAAGTAGGACTTGGCGGAACAGTCAAACCTGTTGACGACACGGAGTTCCCGTTCTAACAATTTAGGAGAATTAAAATGCAAAAAGAATTTGTAAAGGGCGAAAGCAAAGGCAAACGCGCCCCTAAAAAAAGAGTATGCCCCTTCTGTGCAGGTAAGGTAGAAGAAATCGACTACATCGCACTTGCAAAAGATATCGAAGCGTCCAGAGAAAGAACTTATGACAAAAACGGAGAAAAACGTCCTCGTTTTGTCACCGAAAAAGGCAAGATCATCCCCAGACGTATGAGCGGAGTATGTGTAAGACACCAAAAACTTCTCGCACAAGCAATCAAACGTGCAAGAATAATGGCGCTCCTTCCGTTCAAAGCCGAATAAGTTTAAGTCAAAGGAAAACAACTTTTTGTTTCCCGACTGTAACATCGGTCAATTGACAATAAAAGGAGCGGAAACGCTCCTTTTAATTTTATTAAATTGTAAATTATGAAAATTACTATCAATAAAAATACAATAGAAACCGACCAAACATCCTTAAAAATTCTACTAGAAGAAAGAGGTTTTGCCTTCCCTTGCAAAGCAAGAGGCGTATGCGGAAAATGTCGCATAAATTGCAAAGATCTTGCTCCTACAGATAGAGACAAGAGATTTTTGAGCAAAGAAGAAATCGAAGACGGTGTAAGACTTGCTTGCGACAAAATAGCGGTTGACGGACTAGAAATCACCGCAAAAATAGCCGAACAAGTCAAAATAACCGAGTGCGACGGCTATGCCGTTATCGGTGACAACTTCGTCGAGGTGGGCATCGTCCAAGACTCTTTATGGGAAAGATCTGTGTTTGAAGGTGATTTTGCCGACAAAAAGTCGATAGAAAGTGTTATTGCTCACGGAACCCTTGATTTTCTCGAAAAATACGACGTAGCCAAGACCACGACTTTATATATAATAGGAAAGAAGAAAAAAGTCGAAACCCTTCTAGGCGACTCGTCCGAAGACGGATTTATATCCGACGGAGCGACGTTTAGACTACCTTCCGACGAAGTCAATGTTTTGCCGACAAGAGAAGAAGACGGCTCGGATTCGCTTATTATGAAAAAGTCCGGACTCTCTCTAGACGAAGCCGTTTTGAAAGTAATCAAAGATATCAGGTTTAGAGTAAAACTTTAAGGACGAAAATCTATAAATTATTGAGAATTTTAAGTTGGAATTAAACTTTCTTGATTATATTTATAGAGATATGATATAATACTACTCGCTATACAGTGATTATTCACAAAATTGAGGTGTAAATGAAATCAGCAAATTGGAGAACTATTCTCATAGTAATTATGATGTGCATATTGGTGGTTGTCGCCGCAGTGTTTCTTTTCAACAGAGACACGACGCCGTCAATATCTTACGATAAACTTTTGAAAGACGTTGCCGCAGGCAAAGTTTACGGAGTTTATTTTTACGATGATTACAATGCCTACGTCTTATACAAAGAGATAGACGAAGAAATCGATTCCCAAATCGTTGCCAACAAAGACGGCAAAGTGGACGAATCTGTCGTAAAAGCATTTAGAAACGGCCAAACCGCAACATGTAAAGTCACCACCGACAACAGAAATCTATTCACCGATTGGCTAAAAGAAAGGTACGACCTAAGAGTCGAAAACGGCGCCCTCATAGGGAATATGCCCATACTTCTTCTAAATAACCCCAATTCCGGAGCCAATTGGAGCGTCATTTTGTCTTGGGTATCCCTTGGCATTTTGGTGGTGCTAGGTGCAATAATTTTGGTTGCAACCTTCAAAAATCGTTCGGGAAGTGGCAATGCCCTCAACTTCGGCAAAACCAAAGCCCGCCTTGCAACCCAAGTAAAAGTTAGATTTACCGATGTCGCCGGAGCCGAAGAAGAAAAAGAAGAACTCCAAGAAATAGTAGAGTTCTTGAAATCTCCCGCAAGATTTACATCTCTTGGTGCAAGAGTGCCTCACGGATGTCTTTTGGTAGGCCCTCCCGGAACAGGTAAAACCTTGTTCGCAAAAGCCGTCGCAGGCGAAGCCAATGTGCCGTTTTTCTCCATATCGGGATCCGATTTTGTCGAAATGTTCGTAGGTGTAGGCGCATCCAGAGTAAGAGATTTGTTCGCCCAAGCCAAGAAATGCGCTCCGTGTATCATCTTTATTGACGAAATAGACGCAGTAGGCAGACAAAGAGGAACAGGACTCGGCGGAGGCAACGACGAAAGAGAACAAACCCTCAACCAACTCCTTGTCGAAATGGACGGATTTGAAACGACCGACAGCATAATCGTTATGGCTGCCACCAACAGAGTAGATATACTTGATCCCGCATTGCTCCGTCCGGGCAGATTTGACAGACAAATATACATCAACGTTCCCGACGTAAAAGGCAGAGAAGAGATATTCAAAGTCCATGCCAAAAATAAACCCTTGTCCCCCAACATCGATTTTCGTGTGTTGGCAAGAATGACTTCGGGCTTTACGGGTGCAAATATCGCCAATCTCCTCAACGAAGCCGCAATTCTCGCTGCAAGAGATCATCGCTCCGTCATAGAGATGAAAGACATTTTGGAAGGCATCAACAAGGTTATAGCCGGTCCGCAAAAGAAGTCGAGAGTCGTCACCGAAAGCGATAAACGTATCACCGCATATCACGAATCGGGCCACGCTATCGTAGGTTATGCGATGAAATATTGCGACGATGTTCAAGAAGTATCCATTATATCGAGAGGCTCGGCGGCAGGTTATACATTGTCAAGACCTAAAAACGATGACAACCACGTAACCAAGAACAAACTCAACGACATGATATCCATGATGCTAGGCGGACGAGTTGCAGAAGAAATCGTAATAGAAGACGTTTCGACCGGTGCATCTCAAGACATAAAACGTGCTACGGAACTTGCAAGACAAATGGTTTGCGAGTGGGGTATGAGTAAACTGTCCACAGTCTTTTACGGCGGATCTCAAGAAGTGTTCCTAGGTAGAGATTACCAAGCACACAACACTTATTCCGAAGAAATTGCCGGTCAAATAGACGAAGAAGTCAGAGCGATAATTGACGCCAACTACGAGAGAGCAAAGAAAATTCTCGAGGAAAACCGCTCCGTTTTGGACAACATGGTAAAACTTCTATACGAAAAGAGTACAATTTATACCGATGAAGTCGAACTCCTCATGCAAGGCAAAACCGCAGAAGAAGTCAAAGAGTATATTGACAGCAAACAAAACGTAGCGACCGAAAAATAATTTATCTACAATAGACTAAAAAAGGATCTGCGATGAGCAGATTCTTTTATTTTATAAATAAAATTTTGTTTAGGTCTTGACAAAAGCCGTATTGAGTTCTACAATTTATCAACATTGACAGAACGCAAAATATAATATATTATATTTTTTAGAAAAAGGAGGGCTGTTATGATTTTAGATTCCCTTATAAACTTTACTACGGATTTCGATTCCAACGTTTGGCGTTATGTCGTCAGACTCATTGTCGCAATGTTTTGCGGTTGTTTTATAGGATTTGAAAGAAAAGCCCGAAGTAAAGAAGCCGGAATAAGAACACACGCAATAGTATGTCTTGCAGCCGCTCTTATGATGATTATATCAAAATATGCCTTCTTTGATTTGGATGCCGTTCGCTATCCCGACGGTAGCCGTATAGCATCCCAAATTGTCTCCGGTATAGGTTTTCTCGGCGCCGGAATAATCGTGTATAGACGTGACGTAATGCATGGACTCACGACCGCAGCGGGCATCTGGGCGACAGCCGGCATCGGCATGGCGATAGGTGCAGGATTTTACGTCGTCGGCATCTGTTCCACTCTATTTATTTTGATTTTGCAAGTGGTTTTCCATTTGCCGTTCAAGTTTTTCAGCACTCAACATTTGACGGTTATGAAGGTCAAAATTTGGCTCGAAAACGACAGTGTTATCAACGATATAAGATCATCTCTTGCCATCAAAAGAGATATTAGATACGAAGTGAAAAACAAGGACGACGGCAGAGTGGAAGCGACTCTCGAATTTGCTACCGCCAAAGCCTACACCATTGACGAAATCAATGAATTGCTTGCGAAATTCCCAAAACATCTTATCTCGATAGAACGTAACGAGGAAATGTAATTTTTCCCTATGAAAAGCACGTATGATGCAATTATAATAGGCGCAGGCGCCGGTGGAATGGTCACTGCCATCCGCTCCGCTCAACGAGGGAAAAAGGTCCTCATAATAGAAAAATGCGATCGTGTCGGCAAAAAACTTTTAGCGACAGGCAACGGTCATTGCAATATGGGCAACATCGGCAAAATCGAAGGTAAATACAACAGCGATTTTCCCGTTCCCATATTAAAGAAATACAACGAAAATTATCAACGAGAATTTTTTGAGTCCATAGGACTCTTTACCAAAGTTGTTGACGGCAGAGTCTTTCCGTATAGCATGCAAGCCTCTACTGTGAACAACGTTTTGCGCTCGAATTTAGAGAAATACGGTGTCACCGTAAAACTAAACGAAGAAGTCAAAAACATTGTCAAAAAGGACGGATTATTTTACGTAAACGGCGACAATTTGGCGAAGAAAGTTGTCTTGGCGACAGGTGGCTCGGCAATGACTTTGTCGGACGGCAATGCCCTCTTAAAGCCGTTTTGTCACAAAATAAAGAAGAGCCTTCCGTCCCTTTGTCCGCTGATTACTTCCACCGACAACATAAAAGGTCTCAAAGGTGTGCGAGCCCAAGTCGGAGCCACTTTATTTGTAGGCGGCAAGAAGATTTCATCGACAGAAGACGAAGTTATTTTCAAAGACAACGGTTTGTCCGGTACGGCAATTTTTACATTGTCCGGCGACTATGCGCTGTCCGGTGGTTGCGACGGTGAAATCGTGCTAGATTTTATGCCCGAATATTCCATAGAAGAATGCCGACAAATAATCGAAAAAGTCGGTCTTTACGGTCTTTTCCATAAAGAGATCGCAAGGAATATTTCTCTATCTTCAAAAGGCGATTTAGCCTATGCGGTAAAGAATTTCAAAATAAAAGAAGTAAAACTCGGCTCCCTAGAACTTGCCCAAGTCACATGTGGCGGACTGTCCACCGACGACTTTGATCCTACCACGCTAGAATCTCTAAAAACAAGTGGCATATATGCAATAGGCGAGGCACTAGACGTCAACGGACCTTGTGGCGGTTACAACTTGATGTGGGCATTCGGCTCGGCTCTTTTGGTGGGCGACAATGTATAGAATAGACAATATAAACCTGCCCGTAAATTACCAAAAATCCGATCTCGTATCTCTTGTTTCCAAGAGTCTTTCAACACCCTCAAAAAACATTAAAAACATCATCACGATCAAGAAAAGCATAGATGCAAGAAAGAAGTCTTCCGTCCGTTTTGTGATGTCCGTAGCAGTGGATGTTTTTGACGGTGAGGGCATATCCGCTCGCCCCTATTTACCCCCAAAAACCTCTATAAAAGAACTAGGACTAGAAAGAATAAGCACCGACAAAAAAATATATATAGTAGGTAGCGGACCGGCAGGATTGTTTACCGCCTTGACACTTTCTTCTTTTGGCATAAAAAGCACGATTTTAGAGCGAGGCGACGATCTCGAAACACGTATCAAAAAGGTAGAAAATCTAAAAGAAAACGGGATATTAGACACCGAAACCAACGTCCAGTTCGGCGAAGGCGGAGCGGGTACGTTTTCGGACGGAAAACTAGGTTCAGGTATCTCCAACGAGTTTTTTGGGATACTATACGGCGAATTCGTAAAATTCGGAGCCCCCGAAGATATAATGAGCGAATCGGCTCCGCATATAGGTACGGACGTCCTTAGGAAGGTCCTAAAAAATATTCATCTAGAACTTAATAGAAGAGGAGTCAATTTTAGGACAAAAAGTAAACTTACCGACATAAAAGTAGAAGACGGCAAAGTTAAAGAAATAGAAGTTGACGGCACCGAAATTTTGCCTTGCGATTATCTGATTCTAGCAATAGGCCATAGTGCCGAAGACACTTTTAGGATGCTAGAAAGTCGTGGTGTCGATATGGTCCCAAAACCCTTTTCGATAGGGGTGAGAGTAGAGCATCGCCAAGACTTAATAAGTGATTCCCAATACGGCAAATTTTCCGCTTTTTTGCCCCCTGCCGACTACAAACTTAGTCACCATTTAGAGTCCGGTAGAGGCGTATATACGTTCTGCATGTGCCCCGGGGGCGAAGTCGTCTGTTCGTCCGATCTTGAAGGTACGGTTGTCACCAACGGCATGAGCGAAAGAGCAAGGGACGGGAAGTTCGCAAATTCCGCCCTACTTGTATCCGTCACTCCGGAAGACTATCCCAAGGGGCCGTTCGGTGGATTTGAATTTAGAAAGAAATACGAAAAACTTGCCTACGAAGAAGGCGGAGGAGGGTATTTTGCCCCCGCCCAAAGAGTGGTTGATTTTCTAAAAGGCGTGGAATCAAAAGGCGAGATTTTGTCATCGTATCGCCCGGGAGTGCATCCCACCGACCTATCAAAAGTCCTTCCCGATTTTGTTATAGACGGCATCAAGGAAGGACTTACCGAATTTGGCAAAAAGATCAAAGGATTTGATCGAGAAGGCACGCTTATAGGAGTGGAAACACGTTCGTCTTGTCCGGTAAGACTACAAAGAAGCGAAACAAGAGAGTCCAATATAAAAGGCATCTTCCCTTGTGGCGAAGGTTCGGGATACGCAGGCGGTATAACATCTTCCGCAATCGACGGCATAAAAACCGCCCTTTCAATTTACGATATTTTGAAATAATTTCTTAAAAACTTCTGATTACGTTTTCAAAACCCAAAAAGTAAAATGTTGACTTTTGCATTTATATGTAATATTATTTACATATAACGACAATATGCGGAGGAAAAACAATTGAAAAATATTAAACATAACAGAAAATCGATTGCAAAACCCCTGTTTTTTATAATTTGTATATGCATATTTACGCTATCTCTTACCGCATGTTTTAATTTGGGCGGAAACGACAATTCCGCAACTAAGGTTGATGTCGCATCTATTGTTGTAGAAAAAAGCGAAATCAGTGTTTCGTCCGGCGGAGTAGGCAACACCGCACAAATAAAATATACCGTTCTCCCCGAAAATGCTACCGACAAAACGGTTAGATTTATTCCTAAAAATTCATCCGTAGCAGGTTCCTACCTGACTCTTGACACATCCGGAAACGTGACCGGCAAAAAAGTCACTTCGGACCTAGAAGGCGGCAAGGTAGAAATTGAAGTTATATCGGCAAGCAACACGAGTGTAAGAGCCTCCGTATTTGTGACGGTAGAGGACATTGCCCCTAGCAAAATCTTTTTTGACAAGACCACATATACCAAGTCTTTATCCGACCGCACGCCTTTCAAGGTGACTCCGTCTTTCGAGCCGTCCCATGCATCGGTCAACACCGAATATACATTGAGATCGAGCGACGAAACCATAGCGAGCGTTGACCAAGACGGAATGGTTACCATTCACAAAAGAGGCAGTGCAACGATTACTGCGGAACTCAATTTTGATACAACCAAAATAGCGACGACCACAATCGAAGTAAAGTACGCACCTCCGCAATATGTTATTAGATACCCCGACAGCGACCAAGACAATTTCGAACAAGTCCCGGGGACACCCAAAACCATACATTTTGAGATTTCTCCGTCCGGAGAAGAAAGCGCCTATGCGGATCCAAAACCGAAAATTACATGGAAAGTGGGTTCCGAAGTCGTAGATACATCCGCATCCAACGGCCTTAAATATGATTATACTCCGCCCACGGACGTCACCGCAGGCGACTATACCGTCGAAGTAGAAATAAAAGATGCCGACGATCAAATCATAAATCTTTCATCCGATCCCGTCAAAATCTATACGGTTTTGTCGTCAAGCAGTTTGACGGTTTCCAAAGCGAGCGAAGACACAAGTTTTGATATATCGGTAGGAGATCGCATCAACGTGAAAGTGAGTGTTGCCGACTCGGTAAGAGAGGGCGACTCCTATCAATGGTATTATTATGTTTTCGATGCGGCAAAAGAAACGAGTTATGACCTAACTCAATTAAAATACAATTATATTCTCACGACCAAAACAAAGCCCTCGTCAAAAGGAAACGGCGACTTCAAATATCTCGGCAAGAGCCTCGGCGGCAGAGTTTCGGAATTTTCCGAGATAATTCAAGAAGAAGGCGAGATATTCGTATTCGTAGTACCCGTAATCAACGAGGATCCCAAATACGATGCAATCAAGGGACTCGAAACACCTTTCGTGTCTTCACCCGTAGGCAACACCGAAATATCCGGACTTTATTCGGTTTACGGACTCAATCAAGAAGACAAGTCCTCATATAAACTTGCATGGGATAGACTAAGTGGCGACAAAGATTATCAAGTCGAAATAGTTTGGGCAGACAACACGACCGATTATTACGACAGCACACTAGACACAGACAAGAACTATTTTGACGGATCCTCTTTCGTTATTCCTTCGGCAAAAACCGACACGTTTACCGCAAGAGTAAGGACGTTAGGAAGAAAATGGAGCGATGCTTACGTAGGTGGCGGAACCATCCCCACGGGACTAGAATCTTACCTAAGCCCCATCTCCAACACCCCCATTGATTTGTATTTCTACACCGTCAAAGAGTTGGGCGAGTTGCTAGGCTATATTCGTACCTTCCAACCCGACCAAACGGCATTTGTCAACAACAATAGCAAGATAACAAGAGCAGCGGGAACAGGCGGCTATGATTACAGTTATACCGTAGAAGCCTTGTTCGCTTTCAAAACCTCGACGATTGACGAAAAAGGCGAGTCCATCGCCAAGAAAGTCGTCTATTTGGACGATAGCGGAAGAAGCGACGACGTAGTGTCATATAAAGACGTTTATGTAAACAAATCTACCGGCAGCGGAGACGTAGGCGAATATTGCGAAGCCTTGTCGGTAGCCTTCCAGTCCTATTGCGAGTCGGGATCCGCATCTTTCGGTGTGACCGAAGCGACAACAATGGGATCTATCTACAAAGTCACGTTCAATTTCTCGGTTGCCAAGTCACCTACAATTACGTATTATACTCAGTCTGCCGACCAACTAGTAGCCAAGACGGACGCAGACGAAGTCATATCCGTAGAACAGAAAAAAGGCGAGTCGCTTACTTCTTATTTTGCAGGAATACCTCAAGGAAAAGAGATTGAAGTAGAAAACGGCACCCAACTTTATTTTGCCGCAACATTAGGCTTAAAACCTGTCGCCAAAGCAGGCTCTACTGCCGAACAAATTTTGACCAAGGCATCGACTGCGCTTGACGGCATCGTAGGCGATCAAATGAATGACTACGAAAAAGCGACGGCAATTTTCGACTATTTGGCAATGACCATATATTATGACTACAACGTAGCAAATTCAAGTTCTGTTCCCATAACCGATGCATCGTTCCAAGCAGAAGGAGCATTCGGCATAGGCACCTTGGACGGGAAATGTATTGCCGTATGTGACGGCATGTCCAAAGCCTATGCGATAATGTGTTATATGGTAGGCATCCCCGCAACCAAAGTCGTAGGCGTAGCCGGCGGAGAAGGTCAAACAAAAGGCGGTCATGCATGGAACATGATTCTTATTGACGGCACCTACTACAATGTCGACTTGACTTGGGGCAGTACCGGCGGATATACGGGTGAGAGCGGCAAGAAGGTTGCCACTTTACTACATACGTATATGTTCGCATCCGACAACAATATGTATTCGTCAACCCACGTAAGATACGGAGAATATTCGGCTTCGACCGAGACCGATTACTATTATTACGAAAGAGAAGGTCTTATCGCAAGAAAAACCGACGGTAGCGACGTTTACGAACAAATCAATGCCAAGAAAATTACAGGCAAAACCGTCGTAGTCGATATACTTGTGTGCAACAGCGCACTCGGGGTAGAAGACTTGCCGGCTTATCTACAAAAACTCGCCATAAAACTCGGCGGATACAAGAAGTATCTCAGTTCCACCATCGACGGAGCATACGTCGTCCACTTATTTATAGAATCGTAAATTTTTATCACAAGGAGATATATATGTTTAAGGCAGAAAAAGGCAGTTGCTTTTTAGGAGAAACATTGGTAATGACCAACGGGTTTATCGAAATCGAAGTTACGACCGAGGTAGGCCCCAGAATTATTTCGCTAAGAAAAAGAGGATGCGAAAATATAATGTATCAAGACGAACTTGATTTGGTCAACAGAGACGTGTCGTCTGTGTACGGACAAGGCGAACAATGGCACATTTACGGAGGCCATCGTATTTGGTTGTCCCCTGAAGGAGACGAAACATATTATCCCGACCACTACAAAGTGTCGGTCGAAATGCTCGACAACGGAGCAATTTTTACCGCAGAACCGTGGAAAGTAATCAACGTCCAACCTTCTCTCAAAATAGAATTTGTCGGTCAGTCCGAAATAAGAGTAGCCAACATTGTCAAAAACTTGGAATCTACCCCCAAACTTTTGTGTGTTTGGGCATTGACCGTACTAAAACCCGATGCGGAATTGTCTGTTCCGTTCAACACGAGAGACACCGGACTTCTTGCCAACAGAAACTTGGTTGTTTGGCCTTATACCAATCTCAACGACGAACGCATCACGATTTCGGACATTGACGTAAAACTGCGCAGTGTAAAAAATGCATCTACCAACATTAAACTCGGTATGTATATAGAAAGAGCCGTTGCCGTCTATAAAGGACACGGAACGACCTTTATTAAGCGTCTAAAACCTGCCGCACCTCCGGAGTGTTACCCCGACTTTTGCTCCAACTTCGAAACCTTCACCAGTGGAGTTATACACGAAGTCGAAAGCCTTTCACCTCGTACAAGTGTCCCCGGCGGACAGTCTATCGAACACGTTGAATTTTGGGAGGTATTGTAATGCTTGATGCCGGTTACAAACCTTTATATATCTATGCAAAAGAGTTTGAAAATGCCGTAAAAGACTGCGGAATTCCCGTAAAAATCGGTGTAGAAAGAGAAAAAGGCCATACCGCCGTCAAGACCATACACATCTATAAAGACGGCCACGAAGACGACAATTTCTTCTATGTCGAAAGGACCGTCAAGACAATGCTTTATGCCTACGGTGGTAGCAAAATTTATATTGATGCCCCCGACTATATTGTCGAAAAACTTGCGAAAACCTATTCAAAAGACGGCGAAAGAGCCTTTGATGTCGATTTTATCGAAACCGTCTATTTGATGCCGATAGAAGTCCATAAAAAACCCGCAGAACAAATAATCGAAGTAGAAGACGACAAGAGTTTGTCGGGCGGATTTAAGGGCAGAAGAATAGGCTTCGATGCAGGCGGAAGCGACAGAAAAGTCACCGCAAGTGTGGACGGAGAAATAGTCTTTGACGACGAAACCGTTTGGTTCCCAAAACTTAATGCCGATCCCGAATATCACATCGCAGGTATCAAAGACAGCATTGACCGAGCCCTTGAAAAATTAGACGGAAAAGTCGATGCAATAGGAGTATCTACCGCAGGTGTAGTTGTCGATGACGAAGTGCGTCTTGCATCCCTATTCCGTAAGGTTCCCAAAGAAATATACAAGGAAAAAATCGCTCCGATTTATAAAAACTTGTCTTCGACATACGGTGTTCCCGTAAAGGTCGCCAACGACGGAGACGTCTCCGCCCTAGCAGGTGCCGTATCATTGAAGAAAGGTCGCCTTCTCGGTATCGCAATGGGCACAAGCCTTGCCGCCGGCTACATTGACAAAAATCTCAACATCAAGGGTTATATCAACGAACTTGCGTTTGCCCCCGTAGATGCCAACAAAAATGCCGAAAAAGACGAATGGTCGGGAGACACCGGAGTAGGTACCTCTTACATGTCACAAGATGCCGTCATCAAACTTTGTAAAGATGCCAAAATCGAACTAGACGACAGCCTTGCCCCCGCAGAAAAGTTGAAAGTCGCTCAAAAACTTGTCAACGAAGGCGACAAAAGAGCCGAAGAACTCTTTGAAAGGATGGGCGAATATTTTGGATATTCGATCATGTATTTCTCAATGTTTTACGATATAGAAACCGTCATGTTCTTAGGAAGAGTCGCATCCGGAAAAGGTGGCGACATAATACTAAAAGTTGCCTCCGACATCGTGAAAAAAGAGTCGCAAGGAGCAATTAGCATAGTAATTCCCGATGAAAGGACCAGAAGATTAGGTCAATCTTACGTTGCTTGTTCTTTGGTCTAAAATCTCGCGGAAAAACGCTGTGGTTTTGTAAAAACAACACGATATTTTAGTATTGCAAAAAAGTAAAGAATATTGCAAAAATCTCGTGGAAAAACGGTGTCAAATCTCACCGACCACAAGACCTTTAGAAAACAAAGAGCCGTCATCGGCTCTTTTTTTGTTATCGCAGATTGCCATTTTTGGTTGCAAATTTGACTGTAAAATTCGTGGTAAAAACATAATTTCTAAAATTTCACAAACATTTCACTTCACGTGCGTGCATAAGTGTTGTATAATACAATAAAGTACGATTGGGGAGTAGTCTGCCCTCTCGTGCGAGTACGTGCGTACACGTGAGAAAATCGGGAGTCGAAATGAGCAAAAAAAGAATCTTTACATTGGTAGTTTTGTTCTTGGTACTGGCGGTCTTTGCCGTCGGTATGTTTGCTTGTACCGAAAAGGAAACCCCCGACGATCCTAAATATGTCACCCCATCGGGGCAAGAACAAGAGGAAGAAACCCGTCCCGAAACCATCAAAAAGGACGAAGCCAACGATTTAATCGTCAAAGCAATTTCCGCAAGGAAAGAGTATTATTCCGTCCCCGATACGGCAGACTGGTTCGTAATAGACTTGGGACTTGACTTCGCATACAACGATTATCTTTCCGATCCCGAAGGCAAAAAGTCCTCGTTTACTCTCGACGTTAGAGCCAATATTCACCTAAAAGACAATGCAAAGAGCAAAATGCTCATAGAATTTGTCAACACCGAAGGCATTACGGTGCTAGGCATTTACTACCAAGACAGCACACTTTACCTAGACATTATGGAAGGAATAGCCGCCTATGACGAATATTCCTACTATTTGCCGGAACTCAATTTGACGGCAATAGGTCAAAAACTCGACACCATACTCGGCAGTGGCAACGTTGACTTGGTTTCGGTACTTGCATCTATCATCGCAGGGCATTCGGAACTCGGCGAACTCATCAAATCTTTCACCGGTAGCGAAATCCAAATACTCGGATCCAGTCTTGACCAACTTTTAGACGGACTTCTGGCGAGCATTTTGTTTGATACCCAAAACGCCACCAAAACAACACTCGAAAACGGCAACCAACAACTCGTAGGCGTCACCTTCAAAGTCGATACCTTGATCGGCTATTTGTCGGGTACAACCGCCCTTCCCAGTTTTATCAACATCAACGGCCAACCGCTTACGGAAATAAGTTGGACGATTTTCGGACTTCCCGATTTCGATCCCCTACTCGAACAATTTTTAGGTTTTTCGTTGAGGACGATAAGAGCCAAGAATTGGCCCAAAATCGCAGCCACGATTTCTGCCGTAAACAACAAGAAAACTTATACCGATTCCATAACCGGACAAGAAAAACAAGACTACGTCCTTGACGATATTCGTATAAGAATGGATGCCCAAGTCGATGAATCTCATCCGACCAAAGAATTCGATTTACAGATAGACCTCAAAAAGTTCAATATTCGTAGGACCAACGATCCTACCGCCATCAACCTTACGGGCAAAAACTTGTCAACGGACGGTGGCGAATATACCAAAGGCGGACTTCTCAACCTATCGTTTGATGCGGCAATCGAAGTAGATGCAGGCAAAGACGCATCTCTTACCATAGGCGATTTAATCTCGGGCTTAGATATAGGCACGCTCGAAAATATTCCGATTACTTTTGGCGGCAACACCGAAAGCGGTCGCACGTTCTACCAATTCGATTTGGACGTAAAACTTGCCCTTGACATGTTCAACGGCGAAAACACCCAAGCCGAAATCAATTTCAACTACGATGCCGGTAGCGGCTTAAAAACCTTCTTGTCGCTATATCTTGCCAACAACACCGTCTATATCGACACGAGCGGACTGAGAGACCAAAGAGGCGAAGTCTTCTCACTTCCCAATTTGAAAATCGAAAACATCAATGTGACAGAAATGCTGTTCGGCGAAAAAGGACTACTTGCATCGTTTATGCAGTATTTAGATCCTAAATACGTTTTGCCCGAAATCATCGACACCAGAACAGGTCAAAATGCCGTCAAGATATTAGACGAAAACGGTCAAGAAGTAAACAATTCCGCTCAAAACGAGGGATTAGACGTAATGTCTATTCTCAAAATGCTCATACAATTCGACAAAACCGAAGACGAAGACGGCAATCCCGTCACGCATATAACCCTTCCGCTGTTCTCCGGTGGCAACGACAAAGTGCCGTTTGAGATTTTTGTGACAGGCGACACCATTTCAAGCATTGTTCAAATGCTCAACGAAGACCTTTCGATAGGCATTCCTTACGTGTCAATCGCTTTCCCGCTTTCGACCTCGGCTTATGGAGCAAATGACGACAGCGTTTTGAAATTAGAAGTAGGCGTAGGCGAAGACATTACTCTCAAAATAAGAGCCGTCGAAGGCACGTGGATAAAACGTCCCGATTTTACATATCAATCGGCAGAAGAAATCGAAGCGGCGGCAAGTTACGAAAAAAGCACCGAATATTCCAATCTATTCAAGAGCAACAACTACAACGTAGGAATATCCGGAGAATTTTCCTTCGAACAAAACAAATCAAGCGGATGCGACCTAGAAATAGAAAATCTTATAGCCGGAGTTTTGGATAAACTATTTGTTTCTCTCAACGTTACCGATGCCGGCAAATTTACGGTAGGTTACAACGTCGTAGGCAATATCAACCTCGAAATAAGCGATGCGTTGACCGGAGCCATGCTTGACGAAATGTCGCTATCGAAATCACAACTTGCCATATCTCTATACGTAAAACAAGGCGACACCCCCGTTGAATTCTTGAAAATCATTTACGAAGGCACCGACGATGCAATATACATCGACCTTTCCAATTTCCATAAACTACAAAATGTAGGCACGATATTCAAGATTTTGGGCGACAACCTACCCAACATTAAGATTTCCGCAGGACTTTCCGACAAACTCTCGTTTGCCAATCCGTTCAAAGGCTTGTTCGGTCAAAATGCCTCAACAAGTGACGGCGACGTGTTGCAAGTGGCAATGTCGGACGGTGCTTTCAATATCACAGCAAACGACATTTTAGACCTTGCCTCTTCACTCATCAACGGCATCGACATCAAAGACAACACCCTCGAAGTAATAGCGAGTGCAAAACTTCTCAATGCTCTCATGAATATATTGGGCGTAACGGCAGTCATGCCCGAAATAGATGCCTCGATAGGACTCAAAATCATCGACAACACCGGCGAAGGATTTTTGACGATAGATGCCTCGATTTTGGATAAAGACGGCAATTCTCTCGTAGGACTAGGTCTAAAACCTCTCACGAAACTCACCGTCAAGAGTGATCCCGACATGACCGAAAAAGTCAAAATCGATTATGCCAAATTCCAAGATTTTGAAGATTTGAAAAAGACTCTCGGCGTAAAAGTCAAATTAGAAGGCGGACTAACCCTAAAAGGAAACGGTGAAGCCTTCGGACTTGACGGACTACTCGGAGCCGTTCTCGGTGAAGAAATAGCCAACTTAATAAAACTCCAAGTCATCACCGCAGATACCGATCTAGATCTCGCCTTTGAGATCATGGCAAACATAGATTTGTCGGGTGTATATACCTCGACTTCCGGTCAACTTATATTCCCCAACATCGGTCGTAGCGAATTGTCCCTCAAAGTCGTCTATACCAAAGACGGCAAAGAAAACCTACTTCTAGGAGTCTTTGTCAAGAACTCGTCCACCGACACCAAAGGTTCGACATTGTATTTCTATGCAGAAGGCTTAGGAATAGGCAATCTCGTCATAGAAAACGTAGGCGACGACTTATTCTCACTACTTTATCCGTCCTTAGGCGAAACACCGTCCACCACCGTTTTATCGGCAAGCGGAACCGCCCTTGCAAGTATCGGCAACTTATTCAATGCCGATGCGGCGACATCTTTGACCGTAAACGCAACACTCTCACAATATTCGCTAGCACTGAAAGTTGCCGGCGACGTTTTGACCAACTTTGTCAAAGAACTCTTAGGCGGACTTGTCGGAAAAGACATTGAAAACGGCATAAATCTAAGCGATGCGACCATCAAATTAGACACGACGGAAGGTTTAGACTTATCCGTCAACTTGGGCATAGAAACGCTAGACATCGGACTAAACCTAGGCGGACTAAAACTTTGGTTTGGCGACAAGAGCGAATTCTACAAGATAGAAGTTCCTTCTAAAGATGCCGACGGCAACGACATAGATTGGACGAATAAAGGCACGATAAGTGACCTACTTTCCTCTATTCACGTGTCGCTTGGCGGAAAACTCTACATAGAAAACGATGCTTCAAAACTCGATACCGGTACAGCCACCATAGACCTTTCAGAAGTAATCAACGGAGCATTAGGCGACATAGGAGTAGATTTCAAAGCCTATCTCGAATTTTTAGGCTACACCAAGTTTGAACTCAATCTGAATATAGATGCATATCTCAACTTCAACGACTTGTTGCTTTCTACGTTTAGAGTAAAAGGAACGGACGGCGACGGCAAAGAAATTCTTGACGTGATCTACGAAGGGCACCTTGACACCAACAACAACGCCACCGGCAACTTGTACGTCTATACGACTCTCTTTGGAATTTCCGAAGAAGCAGCGACGGAAGCCGACAAAAAGTATTTCAAGATAGAAAATATCACCGATATATTCGCCAAGTCCGAAGAAGATGCACAATCGACTTTGACCGCAAACGGCAGTTCGTTTGCAAGAAATGCGACATACGAAACCCTCAACAAATATATCGATGTTTTGACCAAGCACTCCGGAGAAATAGGACTCTACTTAGCCGACGGCTCCATCGGAGTAGTCGTAACCCAAGAAGCACTAGTTTCTATATTCAAGTATTTAGGCATAGACCTATCTGCATTCTTTGACAACTACAATTTGACCGTCAACGGCGAATTGGGTGCCACTCCTCTAAAACTGCAACTAGCAGCCAAAGTCAAGGACAAAACCCAAATAAGCGACGAAGGTGCCTTGGGACTCGGACTAGAAATCTCCGATCTAAACGTAGATACGGGTTCTCCTGCAGATCTAATTCCCGACACGTCCAAATGCACCACTTTGACCGACTGGTCAAAAATAGGTGTACAACTTTCCGCAAGTTTGTCCTTCAATGCCGAAAACAAGACATTTGAAGTCGATGACGTACTCAAAAAAGTTTTCTCGTCATCCCTTCTCCAAGGACTCAACATAAATGCCGATCTATTCGAAGGAATAGGCATCGCACTCGGTTTCAACGGAGAATATAACCAAACATATAAATTGACGGTAGAAGGCATATTAGACCTTAAAAACATCAAAGATTTATATCTTGCCTTGACGATTTCGGATATTAGCGACACACAAATATTAAAAGTCGAAGTATTCGGCGAAATCGGTAGCGAAGACAGTGTTACCGTATATGTTGACGTCAAAGGCGACAAATACAAGATAGTCAACGTCGAAGGTATCATAAACTCCTTTACTCAAAAAGGCTCTCTCAACGTGTCGTATGACGGAAAAGAGAAGAATTTGTCCCCCGTTTCTACACTGTATGGGTTAGGGAATGTAGCCGGCGGAGATCTTATTGCCGAAGTGGCGGTAAAGATAGCATCCGACCGCACTCTCCAAACCGCCCCCATCGTAGTCGACGTGACGTCAAGAGCCATATATGCGATTTTGATGGGACTTGCCGGCATCGACATAGAAAAATACTTTGACGGAACATCGACCGAGCCTTCGGTAAAACTAGAACTTTTAGGTGACCAAATCATAGGACTTAATTTGACTCTCAAAGATTTCCTTGACTTGGGCATAGTCCTAGATTTCCCCAACATTGACCTTGCTCCCACGACGCCCACACGTCCCGACATGATAGCAGGACACGAAAACGATTACGTCCAAGTGACTCAAGACAGCATGAAAGCCAAGATAGACTTGGAAGGCAGTCTCAATTTTGATGCGGTCACCGGCACCATCGAAGCCGATTCCATCAATCTTACACCGGTAATTTCAAGCCTACTTTCCACTGCCGATTTCGGAGTGCTAATCAATCTCTTACAAGATTTCGGCACCGAAGTCAAATTCAAACTGTCGGCAAGTGTAGATATCCCCGCATTGATGAAAGGCGACTGGACGGGCATCAACGGACTTCTCGAAATAAGAGCCAATGACGGCAGAATATTGCTAGGTCTCTATTACAAAGAAGATACTTTATATCTCGATTTGTCCGAATTTGATTTCGGCAAAGTCAAGATGGACAACTTCTCTACGGTCATGAGCGGTCTTTTGACACCTGCTCAACAAAACGTCGGTCTATACAATGCCGACACTACCGATCCCGAAGTAGTCGATGCCATTACACGTGCGTATATCAATATAAGAGTGACACAAGGTGACGGACTTGTTATCTCCGTAGCCGAAGACATGTTCAAACTCTTGTTTGCTTCTCTCGGCATAACCTTCAACGTGACCGAAGAAAAAGACGGTGTATTAGAAACCAAAACAATAGATTTGGTGGACGTATTTACAAAACTCAACGCCCAACTCGCTTTACTAAAAGGCGACGATGCAATTTCTCTCGATGCGACAATAGGTGCATACACGATAGGACTTCACATAGGAGTGCCGTCGCTTGCCTTCAACAAAGATATTCCGTCATTTAGTACAGACGGTTACGGCGCATTGTCCGAAAACTCCACCGATGTATATGTAAAATTCTCGGCAGACCTCGGCTACAACGGAATCAGTGGCACGAGTTACGACTTTACCGAGATGCTTCTAAACCTTGTAAAAATCAACGAACTGGCAATTTCCCCTGTCCTTGAAATTTTACAATCGTTTGACGAAAGCCTAACACTCGAAATCGAAGGTAAAATTCATTACGGCAATCTACTAAGAGACGGAAAACTTCTCCCCGACCTTTTGGACGGCGGACTCAACATTGATGTTTTACTGCAATCAAGCCTTGCCATACGTCTTGTCAACAACCAAAAACAAGAAGTCATTTCGATATACTTTGTAGATGGCACGCTATACGTCAATCTCGAAGTTTTAGGTATAGGCAAGTTCTATATCGAAAACGCCTATGAATATGTAATCGATTTACTTTCACCCTATTTGACTACGACAGGCGACATGCCTTTAGGTTATGCATTGCCTCAAAATGCAACTGCCGTCGAAAACGTCAACGTAATCACAAGATTTATCAATATCTATGCAAGCCCCGAAAAACTTGCCGTTGTCTTGACGACTGCATCGATTATGGGCATCCTAGACACTTTTGGCGTAGATATTTCGACAATCATCTCGGAAGACACCTTGAACGGTCTTGTAGATCTCGAAGTCAACGGTGATTTGCTTACCCCCGATCACCTTCTAGAACTCATCCTAAAACTAAAAGATCCCGACAATACCGCCAATTATTTGAGTTTACATATAGGTCTAAAACGCAACCAAGTATTAAGACTAGGAAAAGAAGATGTTGACAAATATACAATTGTCGCCCCCGACAAGAGTCAATATTCACAATTCAACAATGCCGATCTATATTTCAAGACAGAATTAGAATTTAATTTTGATTTGAACGATTACAAAGACGGTGAAGTTGCCAATTTGTACGGCGAACCGCTCAAAGGCATTTTGTCCACCGTCCTAATCGATTTTGCTCCGATAATAGGGCTTGACATCGTAGAAGATCAGTCCGGAGTAATTTCCCTCACAATAGAAGGCAATGTTTCGTACATAGACCTACTCAACGAAATCAAGACCGGCAACATAACCTTAAAGAGTCTCGAAGCCAAGATCTCGCTAAGTTATCAACCCAACGGTGGCGGAGACGAAATATTCCTTACGATTCTTTTGTATCAAGGCAACGTTTATCTCGATATGTCGGCGCTCAACGGCCCGAAAGTCGTCCTTAAAAACTTGGGCGGCATAATTTCCGGTGACGAACAATTATTCAAGTCGCTTGCGACCAATGTTTCCTATACACCCGAAAAAGTCGTTTCCGCACCTAAAAACGTCGCATCCATCGATGACTATATCAAACTTCCCGTCAAGATAGATCTAGACGGCGGAGTGTTCGTAACCGTCGAAAAGACCGCAGTCAATGCAGTCCTATATATTCTAGGGTTCAACAACTACGATATTACGTCGGGTGACGATGCCATAAAACTTCAAGCCAAAGTCACCAACGAAACGACACCTATTTTATTCAACGTCGATCTTTCCGTATCCGACGAAGTTGACGGAAAATCGCAAAAGATAATAGGAGTGGGCATCTCTCTCAACGGCATTTATTTGGGATTTGACCAACACAATTTGGTATCAAGAGATTTTGATCCTACCGAATATGTATCCGTCAACGATTTCAACACCGTCAAAGCAAGCACATCTCTAGAAATAGACCTTGGCGTGAAAAACGGTGGCGGAATAGACTTCTCCGCCCTTGTCGATGCTCTCATCGATTCGGAGTCCTTGATCGGTAGAAAAATTGCCCCGTATCTAGATGTCGAAAATCTAGGCGACGGCACAATCAAAGTCGATCTAGAAGTTGCTCTCAACATCCAAGATATTTTGAACGGCATCAAAGCAAAACTCCATATTTACATGGAAAACACCGCTTTTGACATAACCATTGCATTCACCGACCTCACCGCCTATGTCGATGCTTCAAGCCTAGGAATACAAAAATTCAAAGTTTCGATTTCGTCGGTTACAGATCTTATCGGCAAGTTCACAGGTAAAGAACAAAAATCTGCCCAAAACGCATTTTATGCAGAAAAGATAGCATCTCTCAATGCCCCCGCAAACGACTACACTTCCGCATCCAAGAAGATGGGAGCGGTAGCGCAGTTGGTATTTGACAAAAACAACGGCATAATAATGACCGTAGGCGAAGACATATTGTTCTCCATTATAGAATTGATCGGCATACCCCAAAATGTACTAGAAGGCATAAGAAGTTCCCTTGCCCCCATAGTCACATTGTCCGTAGATACCGGTGCCACAATATCTTTAGGAGCCACAATAGAGTCCACTACCGAAAACGAAGACGGCTCGTTCTTGCAATTAGACCTAGGTTTATCTCTTGTCACGGGCAACACCTATTACACAATACTAAACGATCAAAACACTTCGGTTTCCGTCATTGACGATGCCGAAAAAGATGAATATAAATCTTTTGACGAATTAGAGATATACACTTCGTTCAATGTGTCTATAGATATCACGCTAGAAGAAGGCACGCTTGATTTGGACAACGTACTCAATCTTTTAGTCGCCGGCATGTCGGCAGACTTGTCCGTCGAGGATACGCACAGAATCAACCTAAGTCTCAACCTAAAACTTGGAATATCTCTCCAAAAACTCCTATCGTTTGACAGAGAAAGCGTAAAAGATGCCCTTTACGGCGAAATAGACATCGATCTCAACTTCTATACTTACGATGCCTCAATAGGCGCCTATGTTCTAAAAGAAGAAGATGCACAAGACCTCCTCACCGTATATCTCAACGAAAACGGCGTTTACTTGTCCGTAGAACTTTTGGACAGCAATCTAAATGCTCACCTTTCATCTCTAAACGCAGGTCAACTCATCTATGATTTGTTAGGAGTAGAAGACGACTCGGCAACTGTACCCGAGACCGCTCAAACAAGCCCCGAAAACGGGACGAAGATGATACTTCCTATCACCAATATTCTCAATGCTCCCACCACGTCTATAAGCAACAATTTACAACTTTATTTGGCTCTCGGCAGTGAAGAACTTTGTCTAGAATTATCCGTAAGTTTGCTTTCCACGATAATGAACATTGTGGGTATAGGCGGCGACGACGTTTATAATGTCGTCAAGAGTGTGGTCGATAGTGGCAAGATAGCGGTAGAATATGGCGACGACTTCTCTATTTATCTAGAAATTCACAAGTCCTCAGGCACTTCTGCCGAAGGCATAACCCTTGCCGGATATTCTACTAAATTATCTCTCTTACACGACACCGTCATTGACCTATCCGGAGAGAAATTTGCTCTCTTCAAGGAAGAATTGACCTCCTCCGACTTCTACGACAGCAAAGCAGGTTTTGCGGAATTTGACTTGGAAGAAATCAAAAATGCACTAAGTGCAGGCGACGAAACTCTCAATAAAGTTCTCGATATGGTAGGCGACGTCGGTGCATCGATAGATATAAGAATCAGTACCGAACTAAGAGAATCTCTCATCGACTGGACCAAAGTGTTCACCACCAACAGTATAGACTCTTATCTCTTTATACTCGTAAAAGAAGCCCTTTCGACGGCATCTACGATAAGACTTAAATTCAATGTCAATATAGGCAGTCTCCTAAAAGGCTCCCTTGATTTAGACGTAATGCTATCGTTCATGGACGGTGTAGGAGCCGATGCAACAAGCATGTTCAGTCTTGCAATAAGAGGACTCGGACTTTACGGCAACAGCACAGAAAACGACTTGACGATACTTGCCTATGCCAAAGATTCCGTAGTTCCCGAATTTTATATTGACGGAGACTCCGTCCTGTCATTCGTCGGTCTAGACTACAATTCCCTAATAGACGGACTACTCAAAAATCTCGGCTTACAAGACACAACTTCTACATCGCAAACGAGTTCTGCACCTAAAAACTCCGCAGGACTTATAGGCGACGAAGAAGGACTTGTCGTAGGCGGAATCAACCTAAACGGCATCCTAGACAGTTTGGCATTTTCCAAAGGAAAACTAGCAATAGTTTTGGCAAAGAACATCATAGAACAAATTTTGGAGAGTTTGGTAGGCTTCCCGTTCGAAGAAATCGGCGAATTGTCATTATCCCTTGACTCTATCAACAACACCATCGGCATCAAATTGTCCCTTGCCGCAATCGACAGATTCTACCTAGACGGCGATACCGCCAAAGAATATATATCTATTGATAAAGAAAAAGAAGAATTTAAGTACGGTAATATAGAAGGAAAATATGTAAAACTTTCCGAGTCGTCGTATAGACTACAAGAATCGACCTATGCTTACGAATTTGCCTATGTCGAAAACAGAACATTGACTTCGACTTCTGCAACCTTCCAATATGTAGATTCCTTAGGCAGATATTATTTGGACGGCGATACGACCAAAGCATACATAGAACTAAAAGACGGATCTTGGACCTACGGTGAAGAAAGCGGATATTACGAAACCACCGACGGCAACATACGTATGTATAGACAATACGATGCAACACTTGTCGGCTCGACACTGACTCTTGGCGGCAAAGAATATATCCGTACCGAATCTGCGTTCCTAATAGAATTGGGACTTGCCGGTCTTGATATTCGTCTTGGCGGATATGACATGTTCGCAGGCGATTGCTTTGACGGAGAAGAAATCTTACCTCTCGACAACTTCTTACCACTTTCATCCGTAAAAATCTCGACAGAAATCAACAGTTCGTTGATAGTGGACGACCAACTAATCTCTTATTTCGATGCAAGCGAAACACTGAATTCCTTAGTAGAAGGACTTGATTTGATAATAAGAAGCGGTGAAAAACTCCATGTAGAGATTGACTTCACGCTAAAACTCTTCCTCGACTTCTCCAACATCGAAAACCTAGGCATACAACTTGCCGTCTCGTCTTCCGGAAAACAATTTGTCAATGTCATGTACGTCGGAGATTTAGGCGACAATTCCACGATATATTTGGATCTTGACGGACTAGGACTTCCTGCCGTCAGTTTGAAAGGCATCAACCTTGGCGAAATAGTCAAAGATTTAGTGTCCGGTCTTTCCGGTGACGAATCGGCATCCGGTGTTCTCAACTCGACTTCCGCATACACTACCCAAGTCAACGGCTCGGTACTTGTAGGCACGAGTTCACAACCTTACAATGCTCGTCCGTTTGCCAAGATAGATCCCGAATATACCCAATTCGGCACAGCACTTATCATGCTTGCAATGTCCTCAAAAGAAGTAAGTTTGGCAATCACAGGCGCCATGATTCGTTCTCTTGTTCACGGACTCATGATCAAGAACACCGAAGGCGACATAATGAAAGTCGATACAACTTCTGACGGTACGGCAGACTATGTAATGCTCCTAAACGAAACGACCGAAGGTAAATATGTATATCTCAAAAACGGTGACGTAATCGTCTATTCCGAAATCGTCCCCGATGCCGACGGCAACTGGACCATATCGGGAAACGACCAATTTAGAGCCTTAGGCGTCTACATGATGACCTTTACTTCTTCCACAAATACCGTAGAAATAACTTTACTTTCGGATAGAAGCAAGCACACCGCCTCGGCTACCAATTATTGGAACATAACCGACGAAAAGGCTCGTGAAAAACTCGAAAATGCGACCGCAAAGACATCGGAATTCGTAATGCCCGACTTCAACAAAATCAAGTTAGGCTACGTTGACAATACCGCAAATCTCACATTCTTTGATTTGGACGGCGACGGCGCTTCCGATTATAGAGTACTGTTTGCGGTAGTTTCCGGCACCGAAACAATTTATGTAAATAAAGTAGGCGACGGCACCACCGTATCGATCGCATCTACCGAAACGGCCTCCGAAAAACTCCTTAGAGAAATAGGTTTGACCGCCATAACTTTCGCAGGCGGAGATTTGACCTTATCTTCATCGAAAGGCACCGTTACCAAGAGCCTAAAAGATGCTCTCAATTTGACCGAAGACGAAGCAAGAGAAATATTGACTCTCCCCGACACGTTTGCCGGCATTTCGTTGAGCCTTGACGAAGACGAAGCATTTAGAGTGTCTTACACCTTTACCGAATCATCCTTTGAGATGGGCGACACCGTCGAAAGCCCGATTGATCCCGAACACACTACGACAGGCGAACTTGCCGACTACATAACAAGCATTGATATTCTCCAAAACGTTTATTTGTCCCTTGCCCTAGAAGTAAGATTCAAGACGAAAAACGCAAACGGAGATAAGAGCAACCAAGTAGAAGTATTAGAAGCCCTTGTCGAGGGACTTCTCGGCATGCCTACCGGCAGTTTTGATCTAGCCCTTCAAGACACGTCAATAGTCATAACTTTCGACATCGAAGCCAAGATAGACCTAAAAGATGCCGCCAACACCCGTTTGGCTCTCAATATTGCCTATGGTGACATTTCGATAATCTCGGTTTATTACGGAGTGGCGACAGGCAGTTCCACCCCCGAAGTCTATGCAGATTTGTCGGGACTCGGACTATTCAAAGCCAACGTTACCGGCATCCAACTTGCATCGGTACTCGGCAATCTCCTCTCGTCCTTTGTTACCGACGAAGGTATCAACGTAGGCGATATCGTGGGAGGTTTGTTCAACACCGCAGCGACATCCGAAGTCGCTTCCACCACATCCGAAAATCTACTCAACCTTTCGTCTTCCACGCCTTCCAATGCAGCGGATACGACAAGCGACAATGCAAGAATAGAAATAGTCTTTACCAACCAAGAAATTATCATAATGCCCAACATGAAATTATTCACGTTGCTTACAGGCATAGAGTTCCCCGACTTCTTGGAAGTTAGAGCAAGCATCAACCTGTTCAACGGACTCAACAACCTAAGTCTATACGTGAATATGGACGAAATGGGCAACAATATTCAAATATATCTCCCGCAAAACGGCGGACTCGATATAGCCGTCAATACCGACAAAGACGTCACTCTTCCCGACTCCTTCGAGGGTTACGGCGCAGTCAACGGCGTTTCTCTTACATCAAGTGGCATCTCCATCGGCACACGTGGACTAATAAACTCTCTCTTTGACGGATTATATGTCGAAGACTTGAAGTTATTCCTTGAAAAACGCAACAGTTATTGGGCAAGAACAAGTGGCTCGTTCTACACGACGGGTTACAACTACCCCGCATACGGTCCTGTCGAAGAACCTGTCAACTATGCAAGCGCGGTCGGTGGCGGAACACTCGTAGGTACGGCAGTCGGTACAATTTGGGGCAATGACAAATATGCAGGATTTAGGGGTGCAGCCGACAACATAGGCGAAACCTCCGGCACAACCGCCAAGAGAACCACCCTAAAACTCAACAGAACTCAAGAAAACAAACTCGAAGTCGGTATAAATCTCGGCTCCGGTGACCAACTTTATGTTCGTATCAAGAACAATAAACTAGCAATAAGACTACCTAGTTTCTCGCTTGATTTCAAAATCTCTATAAGCCAGGTAATACAAATACCGTTCAGCATAGACGTAGGCAAAATTATCACCGCATTCTATCCCAACGACATTGAGATAGTCACGCTCATAATGAATCAATTGATTGCCGAAAACAGAACAAGCGGACTTGCAGCCAATGTAGGTAGTATTTACGGCACGATAACCGAAGAAGACGGCACCGCAATAGAAGGTGTTACCGTCCTACTCGGACTAGAAGGCGATCTAGACGGCGACGACGAAGAAAAGATCTATTCCGCAACCACCGACTCTTACGGCTACTATGCCTTTGCAGGTATATCCGAAGGTGTCTATGAGATGGCAGTCAAGAAGAACGGTTATTCTACCCAATCGTTTAGCCACGTAAGAGTGACCTCGACATCATATTCTAAGGCAGTCAATCAAGACATAACCTTATATACAGATACCGATGCAACCCCCTATGACGGAGTGGAAATCTCCGGATCGGTCAAGACCGAAAGCGGAGAAGTGTTAGAAGGTGCCACCGTCATCGTTGACAGCAACGTAGTCGGCACGACCGACAGTTACGGCAGATATCAAATTATTCTCCCCACGATCTACGGCACGACACACATCGTATCTATCGAGAAAAACGGTTACTCCGTCAAGAGCAACCAGTCCTTTGTAATAAATGACAGCGACATCCAAAAGAGTTATGTAGTCGCTCCGTTTACCATGACCAAGAGCATCCTTACACGCACCGTTATTACGGGTAGCATAAGAGATGACGACGGCAAACCTCTAAACCTAAACGACGTAGAACTTTGGCTCACGAGAGTCATTGTCAAAAACGGTATCTACCAAGACACCACAATTTGTCCCACAACCGACAAATACACCTCCGGCACCATAACACCTACCAACTTCTTTGCGGACGGCGGTAAAGATTGCGGATACGATGTTTCCATAGACGTCAACGGCAACTTTACTCTCCGTATGGACAACGAACTTATCGAAAATGCTTTGGGTGACGACGGAGTGGCAAGATACAAGTTTAAGTTTAGAAGCGAGTCATACAGCAACACCAACTCCGACATAATAGAAATAAATGTCGGTGCATACAACGACATCGGCTCCTATGTATTTACCAAACGTGACGAACATTGGTCGGCACTTCTTTACGGCAACACCTCGATTATCACCGGCATGAGAATGCGTTTTGGTGCGGACAAAGAAGACGTCGATGCCTCTACTTCGGAAACGTCCGACTTGACAAGTTCGGATTGGCTCAATATTGAAACAGGCGAAGAAAACAATTCCGACAACAAAGCATATATCGAACTATGGCTCAACAGTCAAAAAGTATCCGATCTCATTATGAAACTAATGGGACTCATTTCCGAGAACTTTACCGCCCTTCTTACCGTCCTTCCCACATCCAGAGTGAGGACCATCGACCTAGTCGAAACGGCTTATAAAGATGCAACGGGCGGAGATTTTGACGGAGCCAAATCCGGAAATAGATATTACCCCGAAGACCGCTATGACGACAGCGGAGCGGTTACAAAGCAATATGATATAGAAGTAGGCGACTACAAATATTCGACCATCACTCAATGGGCATTAGCCACACAAGGTTATCAAACCAAAGTCATGGCAGCAACGATAGCAGGAGTTTTAGGCTCCGTCATAGAAAATGCTCTCTCTTCCGTCCCTGCTTGGATCCGTAATCTTGCAGGCTCCGCAATTACTTCGGTACTCGGCGAAACACTCTCCGGAATAGGCGACAAGATAGCATCGATACTACCTTTGACCACACCGCACAACCTCTATGTCGATTTCCAATTGACGGCAGACGGCAACAAATCGGTATTTACGTCCGGTGGCGGTTCGGCTTACGGGTTTAGAGCATCCGAAGAACTCTTCGAACAAGAAAATATATGGGACGCATCCGTCTCCTTCTCGACCTCGTCCAACGTCGCAATGAGGCCTCCCGTTGCCAATGTTGACAACGTTGTCATGCGCAACAGCAATGTTTCGGCGACATACACTTACGGCTGGATAGAGTCAAGCGGTCTAATTCACTGGAACAGTGAACACTCCAAAGCAAAAGGCACTTGGATTTATTCCAAAGCCGACGGTACGGTATTGAAGAACGACGGCACCGATGCATCCTACGACATCATAACCCTTGACGGCAACACCGTTCTCATCAACAATTCGCCCTATATCGAAACCGGCAAAATGTCGGTATATTGGGACGAAGAAGACACTTATACGTTTACCAATGCAAATGTATTCTGCAGAGGTTCGTCATATCAAACCATATTCTATAAACTTGACGGCAACACGATCAAGGCAAATGTCGGGACCAACGGCAACGGCGATTATTACGAAAACCGTCCCGACGGTAGTTTCAACAGAGTAGTCCAAACCGCCTACACGACCGTAGAATATAAAGGCACGACTTGTCAGGTATTCAAGATATTCGGCAAGACACTTGTTGCATACAACGCCAATTTGTATGCAATAGACGGTTCTGTCGACGACGAACAAGGCGAAATAAAACTTTCTCTTACCGGACAAAGCACCATAAAGACGACGGGAGTAACCTCTCCGGACGGCGAAAGCACGATAAGAACATACAACTTCAACGACCGTTCTACATACGCCAAAATCACCCTTGACGCAAGCGACGAAAGCGGACTTCTCCAAAGCATCTCGCTATTTATCAACGGTGTGCTTTATTCCGGTGAACAAGGCGAATCTACGATAGCGGGATTCGGAATTGTCGGCGGACATATAGCCAACAACAACTTCATAAGCAGAGGAATCAACGGCATCAAGAAAGTCGTAGTTTACGACATAACAGGCGCAAATTCGGCAGATGCCGACGGCAATGTTTACTACACCGGATCGGAAGGCTACACTTACAACAAAGAATATGTTGACGAATGGGTACGCACTTCGACGGTAGAAACCTACGTCGTCATTGACGATACCACTTCTAGCGGAAAACTTGTCCAAAGATACTATTACCTCATTTGCGAAGACGATCCCAAGTATGAGTCATATCTAGAACTCAACATCCAAAACACCGGTATATCTTTACGTTCATCGACGACCGAACTCGGCAAAGACGAAGACAACGATTACTTCAATCTTGACGGCAGTGCCAACAAGACGATATACAATCCTCCGTATAAGATTGTGTTCAACGATCCTTACGATCCGTCCGACTTTACCTTCTATGGCGGAACATGGGCAAATGCCGTAGGCGGTGAACGTACCAACAGCGACACAACCAAGACAATATACGACTTCTTACCCGAAAGACACCAGTCCGACTTTGACAACGGTGATGCATCCGAATCCAACGGTGTAGCAGTATTTTGGTCCTATGACGGTGTAGATTTTGATCCCGCAGGCGGAACTTACTATGTGAACGGCTATATGCTCAACCAAGTAGTCGAAATCGAAGCCGAAGTAAAACCCAGACTCGTGTCTGCTGCCGACTCCGAAGTCTTGTCGTCTATACCGGAAATTGATCCGTTCACCTATGACGAAGCCAAATATATAGCATCGCTTCCTACTTCCTTCTTCGAGCCGGACGGCACCAAGAAAGACGAAAGCGGAGCAGTATATGAAATCGAAGGCAACTATGTATTCAACGACCTAACATGGGATTTGTCCTCTACCGAAATAAGTTATCAAGGCGGTTCGTCCGTAATAAAACTCACATACGGCATAAAGGGCAACACCAACAATCCCAATTACAAGTCAAGCAAAGCGACAATTGATGTCCCCGTAAAAGTCGTCAATCGTACCGTAACGGGCGCCACAGCGTACGTAAAAGACAGTATTGCAGGAATATATACAAAAGAAGACGGCACCATAGCCGTAGAATTCGATCCGTATGTTGCGGAAGATCCCAGAGCCTCCCTAAGAGAAGTGGACAGCATTTTGGTCACCACCAAAGAGGGCAAAGAAACCGAAAGACAAGTAGTCTCCGTCAACATTATGTCCATGTGGACCTACAACAAGAACACCGACGACGGCAAAGATTATGTCGTAGAATATACGATAGCCGACGAACTCGGCAACAGACAAACATTTGAAGTGAACGTACATATTTCAAGTAAAGAAATAGTTTCCACTTCGATTTCCGCTATCACCAAAGATGCACGCACAATAACTCCGTATGCATCGGCAACGGCAAGCGGAAGTATCTACGATAGAGATACAGGCTTAGTTCTTCCTTCGGTTGTCACCGTCAACCACGAAGACGGCACCACGACCGATTATTACGAAGACCAAGATTTCGTGTACGGAGTGCATGTAGAAGGCGACAACACCGTCTATACGAAAGATTCCTTCAATGACGTGTTCACCGCACTCGAATCTAAGACCTATGTTCTTGCCATGTACTCAATAGACCGTTACGGCAACAGAACGACTCGCAACACCTTCGACAGCGATATGTTTAGGACCGAGTTGTATGTCGAAAAGGCAGTCCTTTCGGGCGTTGCCAATTTGATTATTGCACCCGAAACGAGAACAAGTCTCCCCGAAACATACAAAGTTTCCTTCAATGACGGTCAAACCAACATAGAAGTCAAAGTCGAATGGTCAATCGACGTAGAAGAAATACTTTATACCTTAAACGGCGGAGTTTATCGCTCATCCGTTACGGTAGTAGGTGCGCTGTTTGAAGATCAAAAAGCCGACAACGTACAAATATCCGTCAAGAGAATGTTGATAGATTCTATCGATCTCGGCAGTTATACGGCAATCAATCCTTACAATGCTTATACAGAACTTGGCGCACTCCTAAGAAAAGAAGGCAATGCCCTCCGTATATTCAATAGCACCGAAAGCATCACCGAAGACGTCTTCGAAATAGTGTCTTACGAGATTGTCGAAGGTCTAGACCTTGACTCGACCGACGAAACAATGCTTGTCAAAGTACAAATCGGCAACAAGGGTTATTCCTTAGGAAAACACGTTTGGTTGCAAGAAGTATATCAAAAAGTCAATAGACAAGACGTTTCCGATTCCGTCCTATATTCGACATACAAAAATACGGCATCGAGCGACGTTTCTTATAGCGGAATATCGTCCGTCAAGATTCTCAATGCCTACACAGGAAAACTCCCGAGCGAGATTAGTTTGTCCGAAAACGGCGATAAATATTCGGTATCTTACGATTATTCGACAATAAAGGTTGCCGATGCAACAAAACCCGTATATCAACAATCGTCTTACACCATCGAGATGATTCCTTCGGACTTCGCAAATGCAAGAAAAACCGTCACCGTCTATATCGAAAGACCTATGTCCAAGATATCTTCCGCTCCGGAATCTGTGTCCTTCAACGGTGGCAGCCTAACCTATGAAAACGGTGAATATAAGGCTACATACAAAGCATTTGCCTTCAAGTCCTCCGTCCTTCCGTCCTCCGCTACCGTCAACTTCGGTTATGATACTGGCGAAGCGGGATATGTTGTCAACAGTGCCGAGTCGATTTTAGACGGCATCACAACAGGCACAATGCCGGTAAAATATAGACTAGAAAACGACGGTGACACCACAGTGTCTTACGACCAAGATACCACTCTCAACCTAATTGCAATGGTCGGTAGCGACAGTTTCGGCTACATCGAAATCCCCGTCACAATAACCATCGAATCGCTTACCAAGGATGCAATCTTATCTACCGGTATAGAAAGCAAGATTTTGAATATCGATCCGTACGGCAACATCGAAAGGACAAGAGCCACCGTCTTACGTACAACGTTTGGCGCAACAACCGCCTCGATAGTATATTCGGACGAAGACTTCCCTGTAGAAACCACCGAAAGCATTTCAAAATACATGACTTACAAAGGATCCTCCGGAGTAATCACGGGCGAACCTATTGCAATAGAAACGACTGCCACATTTGAAAATGGCAAGTTTACGACATACTACACGACCACCGCAAGTGTAAGAGTGACCGAAAAAGAAGCCATAGGCGTGACCGATTCTATAATCGGCACGATATATAGCCCCGTCGATTTTGACGGTTATAAGACAGCAACAGTAGAGTTCCACAACGGCGAAACCCAAGTGCTTGACGTCAAGTGGAGCGACCTTGACCGCATCCGCTACACCGTACAAGGCGGAGTCTATTACGTGACTGCCACCATATTTGAAGGTATCGACGGACTCGAACAGTCGTTTGACGTAAGAGTAGTCGTAGAAGAAGCCGTAATTGAAGGAATATACATAAAAGACGGCAACACCTACACCGAAATCACCCAAATCACCGTAGATCCTTACGAAGGAATAATAGATCTTCCTACCGACACGTTTGTCAAGTTCTACGGAATAGACGGTTATACCGCTTGCACACCCGAATGGAACACCGATTATGTAGTCAAAAACATGTCCGTTTCCGGAGGCAGAACTTACGAAAAGACCGATGACGGAGCCATCATATTCGTCCTAAGACAAGGCACATCTATCCAAAACTTCCCCATGAAGACCGTCGTCAAAGACAGAAGCATTCTTTCCGAAGAAAATGCGATAGGCGTAGAGTTGTCAAGAAGCGACTCATCGACTACTACCGAGTGGATTGTTCCCGATACATCTACCGAAAAAGGCTCCGCCGAGCCTACCTACAACAAGGAAACCAACACCTTCGTGTTGTCGATGAACGTCAATCCGTACAAGACCGCCACAGGTGCCAAGTACTCCGAAGACGTCGATTCTTCCGACTTCTACTTCTTCCGTTCGGTAAGAGTAAAAGTAAAAGACGGAGATAGTTATAAATACTTGACTTACAATTTGCAAGACGACGAAATCTCTTACAACATTTACGACCGTTCTACCGGACTAAAAACCAATCTCAACAACTTGTATTTAGGTAGAGACGTAGTTGTCGAAATGACGGTAAACAGCAGAAAACAAGGCACCACAGTCGCCAAAGATTCTACCGTCAACATAATAATCAACGTCCACATTTACAACATGACCTACGAGAGAGAAGTCTCCGGCTTCAAGGACGAATATCTTGTAGATATGTACGGCGAGTATTTCAGCGAGAATTATGCGTCCTATGACGAAAGCCAAGGACAATATCTGCCTTACACCGCAATAGGATCGGGACTATCCCTAGAAGAGATTCTAAAAGACGGATTCCAAGACACCATATCCATTGCGACCAAAGACGGCATTGTCTATGAAGATGCCGAAGTTTCCTTCGATACGGCATCTGCCAACGTCAACTTTACGGGAGATAAAGGTTATCTCTACTTGACCGTCGGCAACGACTTTGGCGGATATCAAAGAATTACGATAACTCTCAACTATATCAATCGTAAAATAGCCTCCTTGTTCGACGAAACCACGACCAAGAACTACTATGTAGGCGAAGACACGATTAGATCGTTAGGTCTTTTAGAATCGTCAATAGAAAAGATTGCATCCGGCGGTAAATACGAATCGTTTATACTCGATCCGTTCATGAGTTATTCCGAAAACTTCTTCCCCATGACGAGTAGCAAAGTGACATTTGTTGACGGCACCGTCTATGACAAAGGCATAGAGATTACATGGGAAACCAACTTTGCTGTTGACTATTACGGCGGATTCTTCAAGGTAAAAGGCATATTCTCAGAGGGAGCGACCGCTCAATCTATTACATACAATCTCTACATTTTGAAACGTACCGTCGTCAACGGCACATCGGCAGAAGACAATACGGCTTTCTCCGACTTGTTTAGATCGACAGATCCCGTCATCAAACCTTACGATTATCTAGGTGTAGGCGACGTGTCCAAGGCGGTCACCAAAGACATCTTCAAAGACGGCGAGTTCACCGTATCGTTCACCGAAGGTTGTGACATAACATACACTCTCGGAGGACTTGCAAAACTCGGACAATCTCAAAACAACACCTTGTTCAACAACTTAAACGTTGACAATTACTTGACTCTTGACGACATCAATTTGGAAATGAGTTTCAAACTCGATTCGGCAATGGGACTCAACAGCGACGGCGAAGACGTAAGATTCTTCATCACTCTCCCCGGATACGGCATGGGCAGAACGGGAAGACAAACCGTAGCCGTATATGTAAGGAGTGTTGTCCAAAAGATCAAGACCGTAGAAGGCTACAAAGACGGCACATATCTCACATTTGAGAATTATTGGGCAACCGAACTTTCGGATTCCGTCCAAGCAATGGTACTAGAAGACGGTGCTTATCGCATCGAAAAGCCCTATTACTTCATCGAAAAAGGCGGTTTGAAACTCCCCGACAGAGTAAGACTCACCGTTGTTGACGAAAACGGCAACAATGCCACATCTTACGACAACGTACTTGTCACATGGAACAACACGTCGGGCAACACGATGCGTATAAACTACAACGACACCCAAAAGACCGTCGGCTTCAACGTGTCCCTTGACAATCAATATTTCGGCTTCGATATGGAAGTAGTGCCTTACATCCTTGATCTCAACGAAAAGAGTGTACTATTTGATTCCGGACTCTATAGTTACGGAAAAGACGACATAATACTACTACCTACCACCACAGACAAAGTCAGCAATTACAACAACCTACGGAACAGAGTTTCGTTTATAGGCATCACTACCGACGAAAACGGCAATAAATATGCCGGCACCGACTACGGCTTTACGCTTACTTTCGCCAACGACAAGACATGGACGTTTACGGGAATCAACGGTGGCGGAACGGCAAGAAACAACTACAACAAGTGGTATTTCGGCTCGGTAAAATTCGGTCGCACCGGTACTCAATATGCCGAAATGACATTAGGCGGCAGAGGCGGTCAAACAATTAGATGGGCATTGAACACTGCCGAAAAGACATGGGTAAACAGCAGTATCCAATCGATAGTCACAGTCGAAGAAGGCTCCTCGGTAATAGACTTTACCAAGATTGGCGGAACTTCCTCCAACGGACTCCCCTCGACCTTCAAGCAATATAGTGACCTATACTTCAAAGAAAAGGGCAACACCAACTATCAACCGTATAACGTGCCTATAACCTTCACAGGAATTGCCAACGTAACCCTTACGACTTCGTCGGGAACAACTTCGCTTACCATGAACACGACCAAGACACCTACCAACACAGAAGAAGACTCCGACGGCAACATGACGCAGTCAATAGGTGTAGTCGAGTGGAAAGCGACGACGGTTAGAGCCTATCCGTCCCCGTCCAAAGAAATCGGCGGAACGGTTTATATTTGCTACGTGCCTAAGGCATCGGATATCGATTCAAGTTCGGTCAATGCATATCTACACAATCCGCAAAGAGGAGGCTTCTCGTATTACGGTTATACGCCAAAACTAGACGGTTATACATATCCTACCGGCATGTCGTCATCCATAGAAAGCACAGGATCGGAAGACAGCGAAAATTACAATCTCAAAGCCGACGAAATGTATTACATTGACACCGAATACGGCTATCAAAACGCAGTGCCGATAATTACGCTTACAAGGAACACCACGTTCGACATAGCCAATCTCCCGTTGTTTGAAGCAGTAGTCGGCGGACAAGAAGAAGTATATATGCTAGACTACACTTCCTCCAAAGTCTATTACACCGACAGTGCGGGTGCAGACTGGAAATATACGATACTTACCGATCAAGACACCGGAGCCGTAACACTACAAGAGTACTTCGGTCAAGAAGTCCAAAACGGAATATTCGGCATAGACACGTCGATCAAGGGAAGACGCTACACGATAGAAACGCAAGCCTTCTCTAAGACAGGTCAACTTTATAGAGTATTGGTAGCCGTATCGATTACCGCCTAAAAGTGCCACAAGCGAAAAGCAGTTTGCTTTTGCATATAAAAACAATTGCGTAAAAATTACGTTTAATATATAATCTTATAGTATAAGTAGCGAAAAATCGCGATTTAAGGAGTTAGAATGAAAAAATTAGCAATTTTTGCAGTAGTTATTCTATTGACTGTTTCAGTCTTCGTAGGATGCACCGAAAGTTATTCGGCAGAAAAAATTGACGGACCTTCACAATTTGCATCCACAAGCATTTCGTCCAACGGCGGACTTTCTGTCAAAGCCACCGCAGAAGACGGCACGACTTACCTATATTATCTCAATGGTTATGGCGAGCAAACCGGCGAAAACGTGTTCGGCAAAGCAGTCAAAGGCACTATTTTGAGAGCGACAGTCAAAGACGGTCAAATAGACTATGCAGGTAGCGTAGTTACCGTCGTCCCCAAAAACATCTACACGACTTCGACTGTAAGCGGAGCGACAACGGCATCGGGATCGTCCAAATCGGTCACCAACAAGACGGCAGGCGTGTTTACCGACGGAAAATATTTCTATTACACCACCCCTTCCACCAAGAAGAATTCCGAAGGCGAATATAAAACTTCCGAAATGATGCTTATGCGCACCAAGATCAACGGTGTAGATTCCGAGCAAATCGCATATTTTACTCACTACAACGTGCTTTTCAATGTCTATAACGACAGCCTTGTATATTTTGACGGATCGTCCAAAGAACTCCACAGAGTCAACTTGACCAACATGAAAGACACCAAGATTGACGAAAGTGTTACAAGCATCGTATTTGCGGACTATACCGCAACCGAGAGCGACAATTTGTTCTTCTATACCAAAGCATCCGACGATGACGAAAATCCCGATTACTCCGTAATTTATAGAGCAACCGTAGACGGCACAACGGATTCCGCCAAATTCTTATCCGGAATAGACAACGAAGCCCAAAGAACTGCACAAATCGAAACCAATGCAAAAGACAAAGGATTCAAATATTCCGTAGTCGAATTGAAAAAAGTCGGTGACAAAAACATTTTGGTATTTGAAAAGACCGATAGCGGTGCCAACACTTTGTCCCAAGGCCTTTACACCATCGAAGTTTCTTTGACCTCGACTTATAACACCGCCGACGAAATCACCCTTTCCACCAACGGCAAGAGTGGCAACGACGACCAATATTCGAAATTCTACTTCATATCCGACTCTGTCGTAGTGGCAAGCACATCTTCCGCTACATACCTACTCAACAAAACAACTAGCGGTTGGGAAAAAGTCAAGAGATCCGGAGACAGCATGTCTTTAATATCATCCGCAGTCACTATTCTCAACGTCAAAGAAGTAGAAGGTGTCTATACAATAGACTTCGTCAATTCGTCGGGTAAAGTCCAAAAGATGAATGCGTTTACCGTAAAAGACGGTGTAGCCGCTGTCTATACAGGTACCCAACCCGTCCTAGACGTCGTTCCGTCCCTCTCGATTTACACATCCTTCCTTTCTGCCGAATGTGTTGACAACACAATAATCTATCTCAACAGTAGCGCACAAAACTACACTTATGCGTTCTATCTCGACAGCGTAGTCGCAGATGCACCGGTATACAACCAAGAAAATGCCAAAAACCGTTTCATCTCCATCGCAACCGAGGCAGACAAAGTAACGCTTATCGCATAAAAAGAAAATTAGAAAAATAAAAGAACTCGATTAAGTCGAGTTCTTTTTTTATAACAAATTAAATTGTAAATTTTCAAAATACCAAGGAAAAACTATATATTTTAGTCTTCGTCCTCGTCCTTGTCTTCGTCCTCGTCCTCATCGTCATCATCGGCTTCGTCGGCAGACACTTCTTCGAATTGATCTATATCCGGTCCGTCATAATGATCGTCGTCTTTGTCTTCGTCCTCGTCTTCATCGTCGTTCCAACCTTCTTGTTCGGCAAGTTCGTCAAGAGAGAGTTCTTCGTCTTTGTCTAGGACGGGTTCGGAAATACCGAGTTCCTCGTCGGAAATATCAAGTGCTTCTTCGTCTTCTTCCGAAAGATTTTCGGCCCAGTCGTCGGGTTCGTCAATATCGGCAAGACGTTTTGCACCTTTTTGTTCCTCGATCTCTATAAGACAAGAATGGCAGTATTTTTCGCCTTCGGCAACGTAATTTGTCTTGCAACGAGGGCAAATTCCTTCACTTTCGAAATCAATACCTTCGAAATCGTCAAGTCCGTCATATACGAGGACGCCTTTCAATTCTTGCTTACAAATCTCGCAATAATCTTCTGTTTCGGGAATGTAATTTAGTTCGCATCTAGGACATTTTTTATATTTCATAATATCCCTCCTTTTTTTTAGCGGGACTTCATTATATTTATAACAAAAACTTTTGTAAACTGTTTTTTGCAAAAATTTTTACTTTTTTAATATTTCTCTAAAAAAATACAAATTCAACAAAAATTCTAGGGGACCAAAATGCGAAAAATTTGCGAAAAATAAACTTTACTCTTGCATGCGTGTGCGTAATAGTTTATTATATAATATATATGTATGTACGCCTACGATGCGTGTATGCACGTGTATATGAGAGAATTATGGTAAAAAAGAGAAATTATTTTAGTTTAATACTTGTCACCCTCATAGCGATAATGCTCGCCTTTATCGTCATACCCCAAGCGGAAACGACGGCAAAAGCCGAAGAGCAAGATTCGTATTACGTCCAACAAATCGACTTTTCCGTAAGTGCGACATCGTCGGGCGTCGAAATTTCCGAAGGCGTAACACAAAATTCTGCGGTACTTTTCACATTGGATGCGGGATCGGGTTCTAACGGCAACGTCAAATTTTATTATTATTCGTCCGACAAATCTAATCTAGATGCCACCAAAGTGACAGGTTGGTCGTCTGTCAAAAAAAATGACGGCGCTACATCTACCACGTTGACGATTGACGGCACCTACGACCAAACCGCCTATTTCTATTTCAAATCTACCGTCACTTATTCGATAGGAGGAGAGAGTGTCACATACACTTATTACTATTCCAAAACATCGTCTTACGTTTACGGCAAAACAATAGGAATCAACGGCACCGAAAACGATTACTATACCAACGGCACGGAAACCGCATCGTTTAGTTCGGTAAACCCCGATCATTTAGCCACCCTTTCATCTTACGAAACTCGCATCTCTCTTCCGGCTAACCCCATTTCCGGAGTAATCACGGCAGTTTCTGCCAAATATGACTCGCAAGACGGCGAAAAAGTCTATCCCACCGACAGCGCAAACGTCTTTTATACGGGATCGGACATCACGTTTACATTGACAAGTAGCGACATAGCCAACACTTCTTACCAATATTCTTTGGTAAACAGCACAGGCGAAACCGCATGGGCAAACATAAACGGCAACGTCTTTACCCTCAACAAAACATCCGTAGGATCCACCCTTTTTGACGGCACGATCAAATTTAGAGCATACAACAAAGACGGAGTTTTGTGTTCCGACGGTGAAGGTACCGAGATATTCGGTGACCAAGACGCAACCATGAGAGCAGGTACCGCCGACGAATATAAAGAAAGCATTATTTACGTCAAATGGTCCACCGCCACCCCCGATTTCGGTGTGTCGGCGACTTATATAGATCCGATAACCAAAGAAACCAAGAGTTATGTTCAAGCATACAACGTTTATGCTCCTGCCAATGTAACCTATACCCTATCTCTCGGCGAAGCCCTATTTTCGCAAGACGTCGTTTTCCATTGGTACGACGGCACGATTTCGGGATCGGGCAATTCCGTAAATTATTCGGGCGGAAACGGTGGAGTTATAGGCAGATATGATTTCGCAACCAGCACTTACTACAATTCCGAAGGTGTTGTCGTCTATAAATACATAGGCGACAAATGGTACGACGACAAAGATACCGTAGTCAACAACCCCGGAGTATCATGGACCTTGTCCCAATCAAAACAAGTCCTTAGATTTTTTGCTACAACCCCCAGTGGCAATTCTTATCGCTATCCCCAAAGTTTCCTTACCAACATCGACAAAGTCACACCCACCGCAGTCGTTACCATGAGAGACGGCAAAGGCACCGAATTTGTCGTGTCCCAAAGCGGAAAAATATTTGCAGAAGACAGTTTAACTTTCACTGTCAACAACAAAGAAGTAATGACTTCCGCAGAATATACCGAATATCAATACAAAACCTCAATAGACGGCGAATGGACCAAAATCGATCCCTCCACAACTGACGGCAACACTTTATATTCGGTGACGAAATATGCCTCCGGCGACAACGAATTTTTTGACGGAACATATTATTTTAGAATAAAATCTGCGGCAGGACTCTATTCCGACGAAGTCGGCATCACGTTCTCGATAGACAGTTCTCAATTTTTCTTTTCGACATCAAAAGACAACACGTCCATAGACTATGACATGTCTAAGGAATGGGCAAAACAAAACCCCGTCAAAGACGAAAACGGGACCGAAATCAAGACCTATGCGGTAGAAGACGGCTTACGTATCGCAATGGAAGTCAAAGTCAAAGACATTTATTCTTTCTATTACACGGTTTTAGGAAGAGCCGGCGAAACCTTGATGGAGATTGACGAAACCGAAGAAGTCGAACTTCTCTCCAACGGCTCATATAGATATGTTTGCATCCTAAAAGACAGCGTAAAAGACGGAGTCTTTACTTTCTATGCCAAAAACCGTGCCGGAGTAAAAAGTGCCACGACGATTACTCTCAACGATCCCATCTCGATAGATTCATATCCCGCCTCGGTAAAAGTCGAAGGCTTCATGAACGAGAATTTGGTGTCCACAACGACAGACGGCTCACTAATATCGTCCGCTTATGTCAACGGCAAAGTCAACATAATTCTTTCCCCCGTCGAATCTCTCGGCGGTAGAGAAAACAACGTTTCCGGATTCAAAGTATATAGACTATATGGCGAAAATCGAGTCGAAAAAACCGCTTCCGACAACGGTACTTATGTATGGGAAGATTGTTCAAGCACCGAAGATTATGTATTTTTGATGGCAACAGGCGCCGGAGTCGAAAGCACGATTACATATCGCCTCAACATCGAATCTGCCGATTTGTCCATTGAGAATATTCGCTATTCTATCGAATCCGAAGACGGCAATTTTGGAGAAATAGAAGATATTGCGACACTAAAAACCAAAGACGTCGCCACCAAAATAAGATTTTATTTTGACAAAAATGCCGACCACGTCGCACCGTTCAACATTTTATATCGTACCGATACCACATCGGCTTACACCGTTCTTCAAGAAAGTTCCGAAGACGGCATCTACGAAATGGATTTGTCAAAACTAAAAGACGACGGTTCTTTCGATTTCGACACACAAGGATATTCCTATCAAGGACGCAACAAATTCACATTCTACTTCAAAATAGAATCTGTTTCGACTGCATCTGACGGCACCAAAAAGTCGTCTGCCGAAAAACTCGTAGAAATCTCCGTCAACAGAGAAGTAGCCAATTTGTCGGTAGCAAGGAAAGATTCTACTGCCGGTTGGCACAAAGGAATTGTCGAAATTATTTTGGCAAATACCAAAGATTTTGATGCCAAATCGTTTATTTATCAAGTAAGTTTTGTAGTAAAAGGCGGTACTCCCGAAACATGGAACGATCTCGACATGACTCAATGCGACAAAACCGTCCAACATAGCGGAGACATCGATTTTTATGCTTACACATACACCCTTAAATCTAATTTCAACGGCACTCTTTATTTTAGAGCCCTAAATTCCGCAGGGTATGTAGGAGCAACCGTTTCTACGAAAATAAATCTCACTTACGACAACACAACCCCCGACGTTTTGAGATCGATCTATGTCGGCACTACCGACAGCGCCCATACGGCTTATGACATAAAGGTCGGAGAAGGCAAAGATTTGACACTCGGTACAGTCGAAGAAGAAGTCGCCCAAACAACCGTCTATGTAAGCGACAATGTTGTGCTAAAAGCCCCCGTTGACTCCGAAACCTGTCAATTCGCTCCCACGCTCTTTTTCGTGTATATGAGCGAAGGCACCCCGACAGTCGCTCCTACGGTCACCACCGACAGTGACGGCAACTTGATCGCCTCCAACACAAGCGGATGGCGTAATCTTAACGAGGTTTCGTCAAGTATAGCAAGCACCAACACCACTCGCACACTTTATATGTATGCCGACAACGGCACCAACAATTCGGGAATAAAAACAATAAAACTTGTAATAGACCAAGAAATTCCCACAATTGACGTCTCTTATTCGCCGAGTGCAGGCGCCCAAGATGCAAGCGGAGCATCGTCCGGAGTGTTCATTTTCCATTGGGCAGAAAGGAACGAAGTCACTCTCGGCTCCACATCGTCCACCAACGTAAAATACCAAGTAAGATTTAGCGATGCATGGTTAGATCTTACCGACAATACATGGCAAACATCGGGCAACACATTTAGTTTTGCTTTCGACAAAACCACCTTACAATCACTCGTAGGCAAGACCTCGATTCAATCGACCGCCTCATTTAGAGTAGTAGCCAAAACCGGTGCATACAAAGTCTCTACGGTTGTAGTAAAACTCCAAATCGACACCGAAACTCCGGATTTTGATTTGAAGATTTATTCGGGAGACGAAGAATTCCAAAACACTCTTCCCGAAGACAGATGGTTCTCAAATGCCTTGAAATTTACGATTGTACCAAAAGATGCTGAAGCCAACCCCGGCGGAGTGACATATACTTACGAATTCCAAAGAGATCCCGACTTTACGCAAGGCACGACCACATCTCCTAGTATTATTCGTAGCACCACGTTCACATCCAACAACATTGACGGACTTGTCAGTCAAATGACGGCAAACGGTGTCGTGAAATCCGGATTCGGCAAATTGACAATAACAGCCACCACAAAACAAGGCAACCGCAGTGTAAAGCGTGAAGTCAACATAAAAATCGATGCATTGATGCCCGAATTCAACATGACTTCATACTATACGGACGAAAAAGGCACCAAAATAGAATTTGCAAGCGGTTCGTGGGTAAACACCGACAAAGTCATTGTCGAAATTACCGATTTAGGCAAAACTACCGACGGCAGCAAAGTCTATGAAAATGTCAAAACACCGACACTAACCTATCTCTATTCGACCAACGGATCGGGCAAATATATCGAATACAACGGCACCCTTACCATTACCGAAAAAACTCGCATATACTTCAAAGCCGTCTCCATGTCCGGACAAGTTGTCGAAAAGATTTTCGATGTCAACATCGATAGACAAGCCCCCGAAATAAAAACAAGGATAGTAGAAGGCGGTACCTATTATGTTGACGAAAGAATAGCATGGCTCCACGACGACGATACAATCAAAGTTTCTACGCTCAACGGCATGCACTTCTCGAACGGCGACATCGTGTCCGTAGAAACCATCAATTTGTTCAAATACACCACGACCAATAGGACGACGGATGCCAATTACGGACTGTGCAAACTATATCTCGAAGATATGGCAGGCAACGTTTCCACCTACACCTTCTACATGAAACCGTTCGTGTTGACGGTAGACAACATCGAAGACACCGAAAAAGATCGTAGTATCTTGGAAGATTTCAGAGTAGCCATCAAGACGGCATCCGAAGAGTATCGCAACGGCGAAACCTTGATTTATGCAAGACCTCTTACCAATGCGAGAGAAACTTATTTCAACAACTTATACGATAGACTTCTAAAAAGACTTGACGTTCTCCAAAAAGAAGTCGTCGAATTCAAAAACTATCTCTACACGATAGCAGGTAAAAACGCCAATTCCTTCACGTTGCAAGGCGAATATGACAATGTATCTTCTCACGTTCTCGCATATAATGGTTATGCACAATGGGAAAAAGATGCAATAATCACAGGCGATTTTGTCAAAAACGGTACGACTTACAAATACAATTCCGTCAACAACATTTTGATAGATGCATACAACATTTTATATAGAAGCATGCAAGTGGTAGAGAGTGCCGAAGATGCCATCGCCCTTCTTCCCGCCACAATGGTGGTAGAAGTTGCCGATTATGAAGAAATAATGCGAGTTTACAACGTTTATGCATCTCTTACTGCCGATCAAAAAGCCGTTTTCAAAACAAGACTTTACGAAAAACTTGCTGCCGTAAAATCAAGATGCGAAGAGTTGATGCTCACTACCGAAACGGGAGTCAAGGTTGAAGGCGAAAAACTCCCCGAAGGAGTCAGACTTGTAGCCGAAGACGTCAATAAGTCAACCGACGACTATGTCTCGATACAAGAAAAGATTTTCTCCGCAACCACATCTAACGATGCAAGATCCGTAGTCCTTGTAAGGAAAGTCTATCTCTCCGGAGAAAACAGCACCAATCCTACCGGCACAATGACCATGACCATCGAAATCCCCGAAGGCGAAGACGATCTCGGCATAGAATATAGAAGTTATACCGTATTTGCGGTTTACAAATATATGTCGGACGGATCCGTCCAAAAGATGAGCGACACGACCATCGCACCGGACGGCAAATCGGTATCGTTTACGGCAGATTCGCTAGGCACTTACGCACTTGTATGCAATTCGTCGATAAAAGAAAAAGGCGAAGCCGACAAAGTTTACGGCTACATCGGAGATATTGCCGTAGATTCGACAATGATTGTCTATATAGCAATCGGTGCCGGAGTACTGTTCGTAATACTCATAGTCATCTTGATAATCACCGGTATAAGAAGAAGAGCCTTCCTACAAAGATATGACGAAAAATACCGTTACGGTCTAAGAGCCAAAGGCATAACAAGAGTGCCTAAGGGCAACAAAGCAAGAGCAAGGAATCCTCGCAACAAGAAGGAATATGCTCGCCCCATGCCCGCAGGACTCAAAGAAGGCAAGCCGTTTGACGAAAAGAAGATAAAGAAAGAACGTAAAAAGAAAGAAAAACAACAAAAAGAAGCAAGTAAGAAGTAATGGAAATCGTAGTTTTAATATTAGGAATAATTATAGCATTGATGAGCGGTCTCACGTTGGTCGCTCTCATTGTTTTGTCAAAGAGAAAAAATGTAGAAAATCCTTCCGGTATGGACGAGAAGTTTATAATCGGTGAAAACGAAAAGTTAAAAAATGATTTTACCAACATTATAAGAGCCCAATCTACCACCACTTTCGATGCGGTAAAATTCATGTCCGACACCAACGAAACAAGGATTTTGGAGTTAAGCAAAAGAGTCGAAGACTCGCTAAAAAACATCAAAGACGAAACTTCTCACCAACTTACCGACATGCGTGCGGTAGTTGACGAAAAACTCAGCAAAACACTCAATGATAGACTTTCTTCCTCGTTTTCCGTAATATCCGAAAGACTCGAAGCCGTTGCCACAAAACTCGGTGAAGTCCAAAATTTGACAGCAGGAGTCACCGACCTAAAAAGACTGATGAGCAACGTAAAACTACGTGGCGGTATCGGTGAAATAATGCTTGGCGATCTTCTCGAAGACATCTTACACGAGTCGCAATTCGAAAGACAATTCAAAGTGACCGGTAGCGAAGAAAGCAGAGTAGATTTTGCAGTCAAACTTCCCGGGAAAATCGACGGCGAAGTCTTATATCTCCCGATAGACAGCAAGTTCCCGTCCGAGTCATACTTAAAACTCCAAGATGCAACCGAAGCAGGCGACAAAGACAAGGTTGACGAAGCAAGAAAAGAGTTGTTGCGAGCGGTAGATTTCCAAGCACGTTCTATTCGTGATAAATATATCAAAGTGCCGAAAACCACCGATTTTGCCATTATGTACTTGCCTACCGAAGGTCTATATGCCGAAATCGTGAGAGATTCTAATTTTATCAAAAAATTGAGAGATTACAAGATTACCCCCGCAGGTCCTACGACTCTGGCGTCGATACTCAACGCCCTAAAAATAGGATTCGAAACGCTTGCCATCCAAAAATCAACGGCAGACGTAATGAAGATTTTTGCCCTAATCAAGAAAGATTTGTCAACGTTTAATGATAATCTTGCCGACATTACCTCCAACTTGGACAAAGTTTATAAATCTATCGAAAAAGCCTCCGACAGAGGAAGAATTCTCTCAAAGAAACTCGACAAAGTTGCATTACCGGAGGCGGAAAGTATCGATGAATAAAAATGTCCCCAACATTATATCTCTTACAAGAATAATACTATTCCCCGTTTTGTTCGTTTTGTTCTTTACCAAGTGCTATATCGCAACGGCAGCATTCTTTTTGTTGCTTTGCTTTACGGACTTCATAGACGGTTATATTGCAAGGAAATATAAACTTGTCTCCGCTATGGGCAAGTTTTTGGATCCGATAGCCGACAAAATATTGGTAGTTTCTGCCATGATATTGCTTGCCACCTCTCTAAAAGGCGAAGGACTTATATACAACCTCGAATTATATTCCTACTCAATATGTTTTACTATCATAATAGCAAGAGATTTTATCGTGTCGGGGTTTAGACTCGTAGCCGTCGAAAAAGGCGTCGTCATACCGGCAGACATTTGGGGCAAAATCAAAACATTTTCCCTAGATATTGCCCTCGGTCTTTTGTTTTTGATCTCGTACCACGAAGTAATTTTATATATAGGCATCGCCATTTTATATTTCGCCACACTTATTTCAATAATAGGCGGTATAAATTATATAGTTAAAAACAAAGAAGTTCTAAAAGACAACTAAACAAAAATTCCATTTACGAACAAATAAAAAAAGAAACGATGCATAAAAGCATAGTTTCTTTTTATTTTATCGGATCTAGATTTATTTTTTAATCGAGAATTTTACCGTCCAAAGAAATGGTTACCACTTGCCAAGGAATGAATTTTCCACTGTTTTGCAATGCATTTTTCACTGCATTCTCCATTCCTCCGCAGCAAGGAACTTCCATACGTACTACCGTCACGCTCTTTATATCGTTGTTTGCGATAATATCGGTAAGTTTTTCGGAGTAATCGACAGAGTCGAGTTTAGGGCATCCTACTATGGTGATTTTACCTTTCATAAAATCTTCGTGCATGTTGGCGTATGCATAAGCGGTACAGTCCGCTGCGACCAAAAGTTTTGCTCCGTCGAAGTAAGGTGCCGTAGGGCTTACGAGTTTTATTTGGCAAGGCCATTGACCAAGACGAGAAATGTTTCTTGTCGGAATAGAATTAGTATTTTCTTCCTCTTTTTCGGCTTCGTGTTTTATCATCATTGCTTTGTGTCCGGGGCATCCTGCATGATGGCCACCACCAAGACTCATTCCGCCTGCCTTCATTTTTTCTTGCATTTTTGCTTGTTTATTCTTGATTACCGCTTCTTCGTCATAAGCAGCCGCTTCTCTTTCGACGAATGTTATCGCACCGGTAGGGCAAGAGGGGAGGCAGTCGCCGAATCCGTCGCAATAGTCGTCACGAGTGAGTTTTGCCTTTCCGTCAACCATTTCGATTGCACCTTCGTGGCAGGCGTTGGCGCAAGCGCCACAACCGTTACATTTTTCTTCGTCAATTTGAATAATTTTTCTTTTCATCTTACTTCTCCTTTGATTATTTCAAAACCTCTTGATATAAATGCTTGTTCTATTTGTTCTATGGGGATATTTTTCATATTAGATCCCTTTACTATTGACACCTTTTTCCCGAGAGTCGCCAGAGCGATAGGGTTGGTTATTGACGAAAACCCAAGACCTTCCAAAATTTCTTTGGCTTCGGGATGTTCTTTTACCGTCACCGCAACCGGTACTGAAAAATTGATAGTTTTTGTCATACTTTTATCTCCTTTATGGTCACATTGTACAACAAAAAACGGGCAAAGTATGTTGTAAAAACAACGAAAACAAAAAAATATTAAAATTATAAAAGTTTTTTCAAAGTGAAAGAGTTTTTGTCAAAGTCAATTAGCCCCTCATCTCTCATTTTTGAGAGTTCGTTGGACATCGCACTTCTGTCTACGAACAAAAAGTCCGCAAGTTGTTGTCTATTAAAAGGAATAATTATATGCGATTTCTTTTGAATGCGAGCCTCTTCCGAAAGATAAGAGATAAGTTTTTCACGAGTGCTTCTTCTTGAAACATGTTCAAGTTTCAAGACGAGTTTTTGATTCTTTTCGGCAATTATACGGAAAATGTTTTGTATAAAAATCGCATGAAAAATGCAATTTGACGTGCAAGAAGTAAGCGCATGCTTTGCGTCAATGAAAGCCACAACGCAATTTTCGGTTGCGACTACATCGTTAAAAGCCTCCTGCGTGTTGGAAAAGGCATAAGCCTCCCCGAAGGTGTCGCCTGCCGATATTTTGCCTATAATACTGCGATTTCCCCAAAAATCATCACTTTGAATAAGCATCGCCCCTTCAAGAAGGATGGCAAGACTACCCATTTTTTCGCCTTGTTCCACAACATAACACCCTTTCTTGTACTCCTTTGTTTTCATGTCAAGGCAAGATAAAAGCGTGACGAGATCTTTCTCATCAATGTTTCTAAAAATGTTGGCTCTCTTTAATATATGTATATAATCTTCTATCATAAAACTATTATACCTATATATATAAATATCTAAAAACATACTACCAAACAACAATCTAAAAGTCAAGAATAGAACGTGTTTCGGGTACCTAAACAAAGACTTGCGAAAAAACAAAATTGTTTCACAACATTATATTTTGTTGCAAGTGCAACCAAGCCCAAAAAACGGTGTCAAAAAACGTCGAAGTTTTCCCAAAAATCCCCAAATTTTTACAATTTCAAAAAATAGTTGTTTCACATGCCTTGACCACAATATATTGTGTTTGCCCTAAAAATTTCACACAAGAAATTGTATTTTTAATATTGACAACAAAATATATATTTGATAGAATTACAAGGCACATAAATTAGATCAGGAGTAAGAATCATGTATGAAGTAAAAAAGAGAGACGGACAAGTAGTAAGATTTGACATTTCTAAAATAAGAGATGCTATCGAAAAGGCATTCAGGAGTTGCGAAAAGGAATATACCGACGACGTATTAGACCTATTGGCACTCAAAGTAACCGCCGAATTTTCCAAGAAAATCAAAGACGGTGTCGTATCTGTCGAAGACATCCAAGACAGTGTCGAAGTCGTGTTGATTCAAGCAGGTTACGTCGATGTATCCAAAGCCTATATTCTATATAGAAAGAAGCACGAAGGACTTCGTAACGTCAACAGTGCCGTATTTGACTACAAAAAGACCATTGACAACTACCTCAAAATAGCCGACTGGAGAGTCAAAGAGAACTCTACCGTCACCTATTCTGTCGGTGGTTTGATTTTGTCCAACTCCGGTGCCATCACCGCCAACTATTGGTTGTCCGAAATATATGACGGAGAAACCGAACAAGCCCACAGAAATGCCGATATTCATATTCACGACTTGTCAATGCTTACCGGTTACTGCGCAGGTTGGTCGCTAAAACAACTCATCAAAGAAGGTCTTGGCGGAGTCCCCGGAAAAATTACTTCATCACCCGCCACGCACTTGTCCACCCTATGCAACCAAATGGTCAACTTCCTTGGTATCATGCAAAACGAATGGGCAGGCGCACAAGCATTTTCTTCATTCGACACATACCTTGCTCCTTTCGTAAAGGCAGACAACCTTTCATATAAAGAAGTAAAACAATGCATCCAATCTTTCGTGTACGGAGTCAACACTCCTTCACGTTGGGGTACGCAAGCGCCTTTCACCAACGTCACTCTAGACTGGGTAGTTCCTAACGACCTTGCAGAACTTCCCGCCCTTGTCGGTGGCAAAGAAATGCCCTTCAAATATAAAGATTGCGAAAAAGAAATGGCAATGGTCAACAAAGCATTTATCGAAATAATGATAGAAGGCGATGCCAACGGCAGAGGATTCCAATATCCTATCCCGACCTACTCCATAACCAAAGATTTTGACTGGTCCGAAACCGAAAACAACAAACTTCTTTTCGAAATGACCGCAAAATACGGCACCCCTTACTTCTCCAACTATATCAACAGCGATATGGAGCCGTCCGACGTTCGTTCCATGTGTTGCAGACTTCGTCTTGACCTAAGAGAACTACGTAAAAAATCCGGTGGATTTTTCGGAAGCGGTGAGTCAACCGGTTCAGTCGGTGTCGTCACCATCAACATGCCGAGAATAGCCTATCTTTCCAAGTCCGAAGAAGAATTCTACACCAGACTTGACAAGATGATGGACATCTCCGCAAGATCGCTAAAAACCAAGAGAGAAACCATCACAAAACTTCTAGAAGCCGGTCTATATCCCTACACCAAGAGATACCTAGGCACATTCGCCAACCACTTCTCGACCATCGGTCTTGTCGGCATGAACGAAGCATGTTTGAACGCTCGTTGGATTAGAAAAGACCTTACCAACAAGAAGGCACAACAATTCACCAAAGACGTTCTCAACCACATGAGAGAAAAACTTTCCGACTACCAAGAATTATACGGAGATCTCTACAACTTGGAAGCAACCCCTGCAGAATCTACCGCATATCGTCTTGCAAAACACGACAAGGAGAGATACCCCGACATCATCACCGCCAACGATACGGTTGACGATACCCCTTACTACACCAACAGTTCGCACTTGCCCGTAGGTTATACCTCCGACATATTCGATGCACTCGACATCCAAGACGAATTGCAAACCCTTTACACATCCGGTACGGTTTTCCACGCATTCCTCGGACAAAAACTCCCCAGTTGGAAATCTGCTGCGGAACTCGTCAGAAAGATTGCCGAAAACTATAAACTACCTTACTACACGCTAAGCCCCACTTATTCGGTTTGTGCAAAACACGGTTATCTCGAAGGCGAGCAAAAGACCTGCCCCATCTGTGGAAATGTCACCGAAGTATATTCCAGAATCACCGGATATTATCGTCCCGTACAAAACTGGAACGCCGGTAAAACCGCAGAATTCAAGTGCAGAAAGACATACGATATAGGCAAATCAAAACTCAAAACACATGTCGAAGTAAAACATGAAGAAGAAAAAGTTGCCACCGAAAACGTAGGTTCCGAAATTCTCTTGTTCACCACCAAGACATGCCCCAACTGCAAGATGAGTAAACTTATGCTCGACAAAGCCGGCATCCAATACACCGTAATCGATGCAGAAGACCAAAAAGATCTCACCGTATCATACGGAGTAAAGAAAGCCCCGACGATGCTTGTACCCAACGGCAACGATTACGACCGTTACGACAATGCAAGCGAAATCAAAAAATATATCGAATCGGTAAAATAAAAATGTTTGACGTAATAGTAATAGGATCAGGGACGGCGGGAATGACCGCCGCTCTCTATATAAGGAGAGCAGGAAAAACCGTTCTTCTGTTTGAAAGCGAAGGCGTAGGCGGACAAATCGCCAATTCGCCGAGAGTCGAGAATATTCCTTCGATCAAGTCAATATCGGGATCCGACTTTTCCGACAAGTTGTTCGAACAAGTCAGCGAAATGGGTGCAGAACTCGAATTTGGCAAAGTACTGTCTGTCGAGAAAAAGGACGGCATTTTCGAAGTCGAAACCGAATACGGCAAATATGAGTCCAAATCTGTAATTATAGCCACCGGTGTTCACCACAAAAACGTCGGTATAGCCAGAGAAGAAGAACTCGTCGGACACGGAGTAAGTTATTGTGCAGTTTGCGACGGAGCCTTCTACAAAGGCGAAGACGTCGTTTTGGTAGGCGATGCCAACACCGCCCTTCAATACGGAATTTTACTATCCAACTATTGCAAAAAAGTCTATATTTGCACATGGATGGACAGATTTTTCGGCGACAAAGCGCTTTCGGACGTCTTGATGTCAAAACCCAACGTAGAATGGGTAAAGAACGTCAACCTCAAAGAGTTCGTCGGTGAAGAAGTCGAAGCCTGCATATTTGAAGATCGCACCACAGGGAAAGATATAAAAATCGATTGCAAAGCATGTTTTATAGCAATCGGTCAAATTCCCGACAACAAGAGATTCGAAAACATAGTTGACCTAGACAAATACGGCTACATTATTTCCGACGAAACATGCACCACCAAGACGGCAGGTGTATATGTTGCGGGAGATACAAGGACCAAGACCGTAAGACAACTATCTACGGCAATAGGCGACGGAGCGGTAGCCGGCACATCGGCAGTGTTATATGTAGATAAATTATAGTATGAAAATTTACGGAATGGAAAAATTTTCACTCGTAGATTACGAGGGAAAAGTAGCATGCACATTATGGACGGCGAAATGCAATTTTCGCTGTCCTTTTTGCCATAACTCAAGTCTAGTTGACGGTGTTCTTCCGGACGAAATACCCGAAGAAGACATTTTTGAATATCTCGAAAAACGTAAAAACATTTTGGACGGTGTTTGCGTAACCGGAGGCGAGCCTACTCTCAACCGTGATCTTCCCCAATTTCTAAAAAGAATAAAAGATTACGGTTATCAAATAAAACTCGACACCAACGGCACCAACCCCGACATGTTAGAAGAGATTTTTGATAAAAACCTAGTCGATTATGTTGCGATGGACATTAAAAACAGCCCCGAAAAATATTACTTGACCGCAGGAAGAGAACCCGATTTTGACAAAATCAAGCGGAGCATCCAACTAATCAAAACCAAAGTCGATTACGAATTTAGGACTACTCTCGTTTCCGAACTTCACGAAGAAAGCGACCTAAAAGGCATGGGCGAACTTGTAGGGGAAGTAAAAAGATTTTACCTACAAAAATTCGAAGACAACGGCAACTGCCTTTTAGACGGCCTAAGTGCAGTCCCGATAGAAGATGCGAAAAGATTTGCAGAGATTCTATCTTCCTATGTCGGCACCAAAGTCGTTTTGAGAAGTTACGAATAAATCGCACTTGAAAGGAAGGGAAAAGCAGTATATAATATAGGTACAAAATCAATCTTGCAAGGAGAAAATAACATGGCAAACAGATTTGTATTAAACGAAACAAGTTATCACGGAAAAGGAGCGATAAAAGAAATCGCCACCGAAGTAAAAGCAAGAGGCTTCAAAAAGTGCCTTGTTTGTGTAGATCCGGACCTAGTAAGATTTGGAGTTTCCAAAAAAGTCACCGACATTTTGGATGCAGCCAATATCTCTTACGAACTATATACCGAAATCAAACCCAACCCCACTGTTGACAACGTAAAACACGGTGTTTCCGCATTCAAAAAGAGCGGAGCCGATGCCATCATCGCAATAGGTGGCGGATCCTCTATGGACACTGCCAAAGCAATAGGCATCATCATCAAGAACCCCGAATTTGAAGACGTCGTCAGTCTAGAAGGCGTTGCCCCCACCAAAAATAAATGTGTACCGATTATAGCCGTCCCCACCACCGCAGGCACAGCCGCCGAAGTCACCATCAACTACGTCATCACCGACACCGAGAAGAATAGAAAAATGGTCTGTGTTGACGTTCATGACATCCCTGTCGTAGCAGTGGTAGATCCCGACATGATGTCCACAATGCCCAAAGGCTTGACTGCCGCAACGGGTATGGACGCACTCACACATGCAATCGAAGGTTATATCACACTCGGCGCATGGGAACTTTCCGACATGTTCCACCTAAAAGCCATCGAAATTATTTCAAAGAGCCTAAGAAGTGCAGTCAAAAACGAAGCCGAAGGCAGAACAGGTATGGCTCTCGGTCAATACATTGCCGGCATGGGCTTTTCCAACGTAGGACTCGGTATTGTTCACTCTATGGCACACCCCTTGGGCGCTCTTTACGACACCCCTCACGGAGTCGCCAATGCAATTATTCTACCTACCGTAATGGAGTATAACGCCCCCGCAACAGGCGAAAAATACAGAAATATCGCCAAGGCAATGGGAGTAAAAGGCGTTGACGAAATGGACCTCGAAACCGCAAGAAAGGCAGCAGTAGATGCAGTCAAACAACTTGCCGAAGACGTAGGAATTCCTCACGACCTAAAAGAAATCGTAAAAGAAGAAGACCTTGACTTCCTTGCAGAATCTGCCTATGCAGATGCTTGTCGCCCCGGAAATCCCAGAGAAACAAGCGTTGCGGAAATCAAAGAACTCTACAAAAAACTTATCTAAAAGAAAGAGTCCGCTAGACGGACTCTTTTGCTAAGGAGAAACATGAAAGAAATAGACATAAAAGATTTAGAATTCAATCCGTTTTCCATGATCGGTAGCGAGTGGATGCTCCTAACATCCGGACAAGAAGGCGACTTCAACACCATGACCGTATCATGGGCAAACCTCGGAGTTTTATGGGGCAAAAACGTGGCAATCTCTTACGTAAGACCACAGAGATACACCCAAAAATTCATGGAGAAAAACGACTATTTTACATTGTCGGTTTTCCCTAAGGAATATAAAAAGGCCCTTGCCTATCTCGGCTCACATTCGGGAAAAGACGAAGACAAAGTCGGAGCGGTAGGCATTACCCCGATTCATACCGAAGAGTGGACGACTTTTAGAGAAGCAAAACTTGTATTTGTATGCAAAAAACTCTATTGTTCCAAGATAACCCCCGAAGATTTTATTGATAAAGACATAATTGCCGATTGTTATCCGGACAAAGATTTTCATTACCAATATATAGGCGAAATAGTCAAAGTTTTAGTCAAAGAATAAATGAAAGAGTGTAGATTAAATACCAAATACCACATAGACAATATTCCTTTTTCGGAATATCCCCGTCCGCAAATGGAAAGGGACAATTTTCTCAACCTCAACGGCAAATGGAATCTAGAAGTCAAAAGGAAAAATTCTACCGAAAACTACGAAATTTTAGTGCCGTTTGCCCCAGAGAGTCTAAATTCGGGCATTAAAGAAGGCTTTTCGACCACCCCCGAAGACACTCTTATATACAGCCGAAATTTTGAACTCGGCGAAGAATTTTCAAGAAAAAGGACACTTATAAATTTCGGTGCCGTCGATTACGAAACCCAAGTTTTTGTCAACGAAACCCTTGTAGGCGAACATAGAGGCGGTTACACCCCGTTTACTTTTGACATTACCGATGCGGTAAAAATAGGCAACAATGCCCTAAAAGTAGTAGTCACCGATCCTACCGAAAATTCTCACGGAGCAAGAGGCAAGCAACTCACCAAAAAAGGTGGCATTTGGTACACCCCGTCAAGCGGAATAGTAGGAAGTGTCTTTATAGAAAGAGTCCCCTTCAACTACATTAGAGATTTTACCATCGACACGAGAGAGGGAGTTAAAGTCTATGTAGATAGCGACGACGAAGTCGAATATGAAGTGTTTGACGACGGAAAATCTATTCTAAAAGGACGTGGCACAGGAGAACTTATTTTCGACTATGATTTTCAATGGTGGTCTCCCGAACACCCAAAACTTTACAATTTTACGCTAAAACTCGGCGAAGACAAAATCAAATCATATTTTGGCAGAAGGACATTTGGCGAAATAGTCGATAAATACGGCAAAAAACGTCTTGCACTCAACGGCAAGCCCTATTTCTTTTCGGGGCTTCTAGACCAAGGCTATTGGTCCGACGGCCTATTGACACCCCCTTGCGACGAAGCCATGATAGACGAATTGTCCGCCATCAAGAAAATGGGTTTCAACACATTGAGAAAACACATAAAAATTGAGCCGATGCGTTGGTATTACCATTGCGACAGACTAGGAATAATAGTGTGGCAAGACATGGTCAACGGCGGAGCACCGTACAAATTTTCGCACATAGGTTTACAACCCTTTTTAGGCATCAATCACCCCGATTCCGACTACAAATATTTTGGCAGAACTTCCGCAGGCGAGCGAGCCGAGTTTATCACCGACATGATAGACACCGTCACCGCCCTAAAAAACGTGGTATCAATATCCTTATGGACGATTTTCAACGAGGGATGGGGACAATTTGACTCGCAAAAAATGACCGATATACTGAAAACCATTGACGACACCAGAATCATAGACTCGGTATCCGGTTGGCACGACCAAGGCGAAAACATAACCCCAATAAAAAGTCTTCACACCTACTTTACTCCGCTAAAAGTGCCTGCGACTTCTCGCACTGTAATTCTTTCCGAATTTGGCGGTTACTCGCTAAAAGTCAAGGATCACGTCTATTCCCAAGAAAAGATCTTCGGTTATAGAGTGTATAAAGACACCGAAAAACTCAAAAAAGCCCTTGAAAAACTTTATATAAAGAAATTAAAACCATTGATAAAAAAGGGACTGTCTGCGGCAATTTATACTCAGGTAAGCGACGTCGAAGAAGAAGTCAACGGACTGTTTACTTTCGATCGAGCCGTCCAAAAAATCGATGACGAAACCATGCGCAGTTTGAACATCGAATTATACAAAGAACTCGACAAGTAGTATCAAGATATAAAAAAGGCTCACACCTAGATGCGAGCCTTTTTTTATAGCGATTTTAGATCATACAATACCGTATGCAAGCATTGCATCGGATATTTTCTTGAATCCCGCAAGGTTGGCGCCTGCGACCAAGTCATAACCGATTCCGTATTCGTCGGTAGCGACGATAATTTGATTGTATATGCTCTTCATGATGCCTTTTAATTTTGCATCGACTTCTTCTGCGGTCCAAGCAAGACGTTCGCTGTTTTGTGACATTTCTAGTCCCGATACTGCAACTCCGCCTGCATTACAAGCCTTTGCGGGCGAGATGATAATGCCGTTTGCTTTAAGGAAGTCAATTGCTTCGTTTGTGGTAGGCATGTTGGCTGCCTCGTTGACATATTTGACACCGAGATCGACGAGTTTTCTTGCTTCGTCAATACCGATTTCGTTTTGAGTTGCGCAAGGCATATAAACATCTGCTTTGACATTTCCCCAAGGTTTTTGACCTGCGAAGAAAGGAAGACCGAACTCTTTTGCGAAGTTCTCGACTTTGCCTGTTCTACGTGCTTTTAATTCAAGCATAAAATCGACTTTTTCACCGCTTATGCCGTCTTTGTCATAGACATAACCGTCACGACCGGAAACAGTGAGAATCTTACCGCCTAGTTCGGATATTTTCTTACAAGCACCCCAAGCGACGTTGCCGTAGCCGGAGATAGCAAAAGTCATATCGCTTATTTTTTTGCCGTCACGTTTCAAAACTTCTTCAAGGAAATAGGTTGCACCGTATCCGGTTGCTTCCGGACGAATAAGACTTCCGCCAAAAGATAGTCCTTTTCCGGTCAAAACACCGTTTTCGTATGCTCCTTTAATTTTCTTATATGCGCCGAAAAGATAACCGATTTCTCTACCGCCGACGTTTAGATCTCCTGCGGGGACGTCCATATCGGGACCGATGTGACGGTATAGTTCACTCATAAAGGACTGACAAAAACGCATAACTTCCATATCGCTTTTACCTGCGGGATCGAAGTCGGCACCACCTTTTGCACCACCCATAGGAAGAGTAGTCAAGGAATTTTTGAAGGTTTGTTCGAATCCCAAAAATTTCATAATGGAGAGGTTGACCGTCTTGTCAAAACGAAGACCACCTTTGTATGGTCCGATCGAATTGTTGAATTGCACTCTATAACCACGGTTGACTTGAACTTTTCCGTTGTCATCTACCCAAGGCACACGGAACATAATTTGTCTGTCGGGTTCAACCAATCTTTCGAGAATAGAATATTCTCTAAGTTCTTTTTCACGCTTACGGACGGCAGGTTCTAGCGAAGTGAGGACTTCTTTGACCGTTTGCATAAATTCCGGTTGGTTAGGGTTTTTCAATTGCGTGCTTTCAATTACATCGGTAATATAACTCATAATTTTATCTCCTTAATATATTTTTTATACGGCACATTATACAACAAAAGATTTTTTTTACGCAACTGATAAGAATAAATTTTTATTGCTACCCTTCAATTTTTTTTGTAAAGAATTGTAAGAAAAACAAAATAAAAAAATCACCAAAGCCTTTTATAGAACTTTGGCGATTTTATGGAGCTGATAACCAGACTTGAACTGGTGACCTCATCCTTACCAAGGATGTGCTCTACCTGCTGAGCTATATCAGCAAAATCATTTTTGCTACATTATTATAATGACTATTGGGGGTGGCTGTCAAGATTTTTTGTTAAAATGTTTTACTTATCTTTTTTGGTCAAGTATAATATTTACTATCAAGAAATATTCGGAGGCCAAAATATGTCCTTAATGATGCAAGAATTGCTTACCGCACCCGAAGTTGTCAGGCAAGTTATCGAAAACAACAAAACAGTAGTAAAAAACATTGCCGAGGAGTTCAAAAAGAGAGGACTCACCAACATAACGACAGTAGCAAGAGGCTCATCCGACAATGCCGCCACCTATTTCAAATACCTGTCCGAAATTATAGCGGGCGTCATGGTATCTAAATACACCCCCTCAATTACAACGGTTTATTGCCAAGGCACAAGACTTTATTCCAACATGCTGTTGGCGATTTCCCAAAGTGGCCAATCTACCGACACCTTGATGGTAGTAGAAGACGCAAAACGTCGTGGAACAATGACGGTTGCCGTCACCAACGATCCCCAAAGCCCCCTTGCAAAACTAGCCGATTTCAACGTAGATCTTTCCGCAGGCCCCGAGGCTAGCGTGTCCGCCACCAAAACCTTTATAGCAGAACTTGCGGCATTATATATGATTGCCAACCAAATTGCCCCCAAAACCGCCAAAATGAATTTGAAAGAGATTCCTTCGGTTTTAGAAAAGTTTATCGCAGCAGAAAACAACAACCTACTAAAACTCGCAAGCGAAACCAAAGATCTCAACAACATTATTGTTTTGACTAGGGGACTAATGCAAGGAATAGCATCCGAAACATCGCTAAAACTCATGGAAACATGCTACAAAATGACTCGTCCCTTCTCGACTGCCGATTTCATGCACGGACCGTTTGCCGTCGTAGAAGAAGGCACCCCCGTCATAATACTTGCCCCCAGCGGACAATTTGACGACGAATTTACCGACATGGTAAGAAGACTAAGCCTTCTCGGTGCAAGAGTGGTAGCCTTTTCGGACATAAAAGACGTTCTCGACACCGCCGAATTCAAAATGAAGATGCCGTCATATTATGCTTTGACCTCGCCTTTTGTTTATGCAATGGCGGTCCAACTATACTCCGCCCACATGGCAGACGTCATCGGCAACAATCCCGACAAACCCAGAAACTTAAAGAAAGTTATTATCACTAAATAAGGAAGATTCAGTTATGCATAAAGACATGGAGAGTGTTTTGATCTCCAAAGAAGAAATCAAAAATCGTATCAAAGAAATTTCCGCCCAACTCAACAAAGACTACGAAAACCAAGACGTTGTCATGATTTGTGTACTAAAAGGCTCAGTCAACTTTTTTGCCGACCTCGTCAAAGAACTTGAATTCAATGCGATCTACGACTTTATGGTCGTTTCTTCATACGGCGCAGGCGTCGAATCTACCGGCTTTATCAACATCAAAAAGGATTTGTCCGAAGACATCTCCGGAAAACACGTCATCATAGTAGAAGACATCATCGATTCCGGCAACACCCTATTTTATCTTCGCACACTACTTACGGAAAGAAATGCGGCATCTGTAAAAATCGTCACGCTTTTGGATAAACCCGACCGCAGAGAAAAACCCATCGATCCCGATTATGTCGGTTTTGTCATCCCCAACAAATTCGTAGTAGGTTATGGCCTTGATTACAACGAAAAATATCGCAACTTACCCGAAGTTTACGTGTTGTCACCCAAGGTATATTCTTGATTAAATACTAGTAAAAAGTTTTAGAGTTTCGGCGACAGAATTGAGTTTTGCCGAAAAAGAATAATGATAAATTCTCCCGAGAGTATTTAGGAGAGACAGAATTGTCGCTTCCGTCACATCAAGCGAATCGAGATCCCCGATACTCAAATTAGAAAAGGCGACCAGTACGTCTTTTTCTTTTACATGAATAGCAAAATCGTTGTAATCGACACCTTCCAACTTGAATAGTAGATATAACCCATAACAAGTAATAATAAGAGGGTTGTAATCGGACTCGTCAACAATTTCCAAGAGGTTTTTGAGGAGTTCGAATTCTTCGGTTAGTTCGTTGCCTTCAACGGAAACTTTCAAAACGCTTTCCGTAAGAATAGAAGACGCCGAATATTTTTTTACGTCGGTCCATAGAGAATAGTGCGTAGCCAAAACGTTTGCCGTTGTCGCTTGATATATACCGTTTCCGCACTCGATTAGCGAATAATCGACCAAAGAAAAAAGCGAAGTAGCCATTTTCAACTTGGCTTTTTCGCTTTTCACACCCTTAAAAATAATCGACACTGCTCCGGTTTTGGTAATTACGGTAGCAAGTTTGTCGTTTTCTTTATAATCAATGGTTTTTGCGACTATGCCGACGAGCCTTGTTTCTTTTCGTTTCATCTAAGGACTAGTCCTCTTTTTTCTTGACATAACCGAGATCCGACAAAACCAATTGATCGTTTCTCCATTCTTCCTTAACTCTTACCCATAGAGTAAGGAAGATTTTAGCCCCCGTAATTTGTTCGAGATCTTCTCTTGCATAAGTGGCGATTTTCTTGATCATAGCACCGCCTTTTCCCAAAACAATGCCCTTATGATTTTTCTTTTCGACCACAATATCGGCATCGATATCGATGAGATTTCCCGTCTCTCTATATTCGTATTTGTTGACGTTTACGCCTATTCCGTAGGGGACTTCTTCACCGAGCAGTCTAAGAGCCTTTTCCCTAATTATTTCGGCTGTCATGAATCTCATATCCGACAAAGTATAATCATCGTCGTCATATCTCTTTTCTCCAAGCGGCAGATATTTTTTCAACTCGTCAATGACTACTTTAATATTCTTTCCTCTAAGAGCAGACATCGGCACGATAGCCACAAGTTTTTCAAAAGTAGAAAGTTCTTTAAGAATCGTTGCGACTTTTTCTTTTTCGACGTGATCGACTTTGTTGACCGCCACAACTACCGGAAGTTCGGTCTCCAAATATCTTGCAATATATCTCTTATCTTCCTCTCTAAGCCCTTTTTCGCTGTCCACGACATACAAAATGACATCGGCATCGTCTAGCGCATTGGTGACGCTTTTCATCATATATCTACCGAGTCTATTCTTCGGTGCGTGGATACCGGGGGTATCGATAAAAACAATTTGAGCGGTATTATCCGTATATATACCGAGAATGCCGTTTCTTGTCGTTTGGGGCTTCCACGAAACAATAGAAACCTTTTCGCCTACGGCAGTGTTGACGAAAGTCGATTTTCCCGCATTTGCACGTCCGACAACGGCAACGTTGCCGAATTTGTAATCGTCGTTTACCACTTCGCCCTCATTATAAGTAAGAGTAGTTTCGTCGTTTTGTCTGCCTAAAATTTCACGTTGGAGAGCATACATTTCTTCGGCTTCGGTTTCGTCCATGTGATCGAATCCGAGTAGGTGTAGCATACCGTGGCAAGCAAGAAAAGCGACTTCTTCATCGAGAGTATTGCCGATTTCTTCGGCTTGAACCTTGGCACGATCAAGAGAAATATAGATTTCTCCGAGCATTACGGCATCGGTTTCGGGATCAATATCGTCGTTATAGTCCTCTTTATTAAAGGGCAAAGAAATATCCGTAGAAGGGAAAGACAACACATCCGTAAGGCTGTCAACCCCTCTGGCCTCTTTGTTGAGACTTTGCATTTCATCTGCGGACAAAAAATCGATTTCGACTTCTACGTCGCTATTTTCGATGTTAAAACGTGACAAAACACGATTTTCGACATCTTCTAGTAGTTGTTTATATGTTTCGTTGTAAATATCAATCATACCTTATTCTCTTATGCGAAATATTGGGGATAGCAAAAGTCAAAGTATCTTCGATTTTTGCCATGTCCGAAGTAGTAAGGCCACATTCGTCGAATTGACCTTCGTCTTCTTTTGACTTGATTAGCATGTGAATGAACGAGCGGAGTTCTTTTTCTCCCTCGAATCCCTTTTCTCTAGACCTTGTCGCCGCCTCTACGGTATCGACGATCATAATTATAGATGCGATTCTTCCTTGAGGTTTAGGTCCCGGATATATGAAATCTTTTTTATCGACTTCACGATTTGCTAGGCTTTGAACTTTATAGTAAAAATAGTTTACGGCAGTCGTCCCGTGGTGTTCTAGACAAACATCGGCGATTACGTCGGGAAGATGAGCCTTCTTAATCAAATCGTATCCGTCTTTTGCATGGTTGATAATGAGTTGGACGGAAACTTCGGGAATATAATCGTCGTGCGGGTTTACTCCGTCCGTTTGGTTTTCGATAAAGCATTTCGGGTTGGCGAGTTTACCCACATCGTGATAGTATCCGGCAGTCTTTGCGAGAATGGAATTTTCGCCTATGGCGATTGCACAAAGTTCCGCAAGATCGGCGACCATTATCGAGTGGTTAAATGTCCCCGGAGCCTCGGTTGCCAGTCTTTTTAGAAGAGGCGAATTGAAAGAGCACAACTCACTTAGACGGAACGGCGTCCCTACGTTGAAGATTATTTCAAATACGGGAGTAATGACGATGAAAAGAGCGACGGCAAGGAAAGTCGAGCAGAATGACCACAGTCCGTCTGTAAGCACCGCAACATAATTGGTGTAGTTTTTAAGTGCCGACGAAATCATACCCACGCAAGCCATCAATACGGCGACGACGAATCCCGTCCCCAAATATCTTATACGAGAACAACTTTTAGGAATAATCATTATAAGAATCGTTCCGCCGATGATCGATACGAGTAGAGCGGTAGCCGTTTCGAACAACAAATCTTCTCCGTAAAGAAGCACGAAAGAAATATAAAATGCTTGGTTAAGCAAAATATTTACGATAAGCCCCAGTCTTCTCCCTGCAAGAGATGCGATAATGAGTCCCGACAACGCCACCGGCATAATAAGGACTTCATTGAAAAGAAAGACCGCCAAAATAGAAATAGCGAAAGTCGTGAACATTGCGACAAGCACTATTCTAAACTCTTTTTTGGAGTAATGCGGAGTACGTTTTGCGTTGATCATTAGATACACGACGACCGTCAGCAAAACAATAGTGATAATAGCCGTCACGCAAGCAATTTCTATCCAGATTCTTCCGACTCCGAGAGAACTAAAAAACGTAGCGACTCCGTTTCTTCCTATTTCAATAAGGACCGCCATCAAAAAGGCGACCACTATGCTAAACGTTATACGCAAAACAAGTTGTTGCGACGGAGTATAATCTTTTTTGATTGTTTGAGTGATTTTTTCTGTAAGTTTGACTTTCATAGATATTTCCTCATATTTACATATTATAACTCAAAACAAGTTTATTGTCTAGTTTTATATTTATCTATATACGGAAATAAAAAATACAAAATTATTTAGCAAAAGCCCCCAATTTATTTATTTGTAGGCTCAATTTGGAAGTTTTTGGTAGTTTTTATATTGTACATCATATCGTCTGCCGATTTCAACGTGTCTTGAATGGTGCAAGTTTTCGGATCGAAGTTTGCATATCCCGCAGATACCGAAAAGGTTATATTTTCGCCCGTTTCAATCTTTGCGACTTTTTTGTACATATCGTTTACAAGTTCCTCAATATTAGGTATAGGCTTTTTGGAAATAACCACGATTTCATCACCGCCGTATCTATACGAAATAGCCTTTCCTTGGAACACCGACTTGATTTCGTTTGAAATGTGGCGCAGACAAAAGTCACCGTAAGCATGTCCGAACGAGTCATTGATTTTCTTGAAGTGGTCAATATCGATGACGACAATGGTGGCGGGACGTTTAATATTAGCCGTCGCATAGTCAAAACTTTGTCTGTTGCTAAGTGTTGTAAGCGGATCTGTTTGCAATACCATTTGTATAATGTAGATATAGAAGACCACAGTCGCAAGCGAAATTATCGACCAGTCGAGTTTTAGATTAGACGAAAGGAAGGATACTCCGAGCGCAGATAAAGTCATCACCATTATGAGGACAAGTAGCACAATGTTTTTATGTTGATATTTTTTACTAAACTTTGCACACGACCAAAACATAACAATTGCAGGTATCGAGAACAAGACGACATATATCGCATATCCCCATGTACGAGTGTAAGCGTTGGTGGCGTGATCGATGGTGTATATGAAAGGAGTAAATGCTGCGACGATCTGCAAAACAAGGTTGATTACAGCAGGAAGAAGCACGATTTTTTTAGGTTTTAGGAATATATACGTTGCGAGAATAGGAAGACAAGGAGTCAAAGTAAACTCAATAAATCTCACAATGTGGTGCAGCCAAACGAGATCCGACGTTCCCATTGTTCTCAAATATACCGAAACCCACTCCGTCCAATTTAAAATAATGAGCAAAACAAAAAGACCGTGAAAACACAAAAGATTTTTACGAGAAATCAAAAAATTATTAAATGTTCCGGCTATCATGACTAGGAGCAGTAGGCTTATAATCGAAACAATAGCGGTATAATAACTGAGATCTGCACTCATTCCCATGATCATAATGGCAATATATTAAAACAAATAAATAATATTTGCAAGCAAATAAGGGGGGGTGGCGGAGAAAACGATCAAAAAAAATTACAAAATGCCGAAAGTTGTAAACAAATCTTGTAATCCGTCTATTTCCGGAGCCTCTATTTTATAGAGAAGAACGGAGTTTTTGAGAGCGACGAAAGACAGACTTATAAGCAAAATATTTTTGGTGTCCAGCACATATTCCATGCCGTTTATTGCGGTAAGAATTTCTTTTTTAGATTGATTGTCAAGACTTGTTCCGTCAAGTTTTGCCGAAATCGAATCGAGGTATCTCCTTGATTCTTCCGCAACGGTATCCGAAAAAGGCACTGCCTCGATGGTTTCTTCGGGTGTTATTTCCTCTTTTGCGATGTCTCCCGTAGCAAGTCTCGAAAAAGCCTCGATATACGGAGCAATCAATTCATTTATAAACATTTCATAGCATTTCGGACAAGACGAGCCGTCAAAATTAGCCATGACAAAATCTAAAATATTTTTTTCGTTTCGGTTGAAATCGTAGAGAAGTTTAGTGACGAGAGCGACAAGTGTTTTCTTATTTTGCGGAATATGTATTTTCTTCTTGTCAAAAGTAAGTATTCTCAACTCCGCATTATAATTGAACCCCGAAGAAACCTCTTTTACAACAGAAAAGAGTTCCGGAGTAGCAACCACAGATTGCAAAAAACTTGCGATTGCTCGGTCCGAAGTCAAAATAGTCGAATTAAATAGCGGAGCAGAAAACTCCTTCAATTTTTGTTCAATCGAAATATTTTCCATATTTTTTATTTTAGCACGACGACAAAATTTTTTCAAGGTTTTTCATGGTATAACCGAGTTTTCTAAGGTTAATCGACGGAAAATAAAATTTTACAAAAAAATTTAGACCGGATAATGTTTGATAACTCTTGCACTATTTTGTTTGGTGTGCTATACTCGTTTGTATCCGGAGCAACAAAATATAAGGAACGAAAACTATGGCTTTTAATATAATGAAATGTCTCAAACGATGCCCCCTGTTCAAGGATTTTGAAGAGGACGAAGTCAATGCGATTTTTGACTGTCTGAGAGCAAGAGTAGTAGTATATAGCAAAGGCGCCATCATCGTGAAAAAGGGCGACGAGGCCACCGAAATCGGCATAATGCTTGACGGTACGGCAATTGCTTTTTCCGAAACACTCGGCAACAAAAAAGTCGTTGACAAAGAACTTTTTCAAGGCGACACCTTCGGAGAGGTTGACGGCTATCTGGACAAAAAAGTTTTCCCTTATTCGGTGGTAATTGCGTCCGACGAAGCCCACGTTATGTTCATCACCGTTTCGACCATTGTAAAACAATGTTCCAAGGTTTGCCCCCATCACCAAAAACTTTTGACCAACACCCTTCGCACTCTTGCCGAAAAAGTCAATTCGACCAAAGCGGACAGCAATTATCTAGCGATCAAGAGCATGCGTCTAAAAATTGCAAAACTCGTCTATTCGGCATGGGAAGAGCAGAAGTCAGATGTCGTTTATCTTGGCAAAAACCGCAACGAAATGGCAGAATATCTCAACGTTTCACGTCCCTCAATGTCCAGAGAAATGATGCGAATGAGAGACGAGAAAATCATCGATTTTCGGAAGGACAAAATTACGATTTTAGATTTATCTAAACTTCGTCAAATAGTAGCATCCGAGTAAGAAGGCAAATTGAATTTGAATTTTAGGAGCAAATTTATATGCAAAAAAACAACAATTTACAAAAATTTTTGACGGCATCGTTTATAGTCTTATCTTTCCTGTTCGTTTTATTGTTCCTACTTTTGGTTTTCAATAAGAGTATCGGCGAAAGTTTTGTGCAAGACGTTCAAGGCAACAAACTCATACACGTAATAGTCATTTCAATGGCAGTCCTTTATTTTGCCAATGCACTCGGCTTGATAAAACTTGCCTTTATAGACAGAGAAAAGATCGATGCGATTACCATAATCAATTCGACATCGTCTGCTACCAAAGTCGAAAAGAAGACCGTCTATGACATCGTAAAACACAACACCAAGTTTGTCGAAGGCGTAAGCGTGAAGGGCATCAACATCAAGATGACCGACAAAAACACTTATAAACTCGAAGTGTCGATAAAAGTCCAAGGAGTCGAACACGTTGACCACGTAATAGAGTGTTTTAGACACGTTTTATTCAATGCCTTTTCCGAAATACTCGGCATCGAATTTGCATCGATAGACTTCAAAGTCGAAGTCCGTAAACCTAAATATACTCCCGATATGGAAACGATCGAGTCCGAAATGGATTCTCTCGAAAAGAAACGTAGCGACATAGACGAACTCGCCGAAAATCTCAAAGAGGAAGAAGAAGAAATGAAAAAAGTCAACCTCGACATTGAGAACGAAAAGAGAGAAAAAGAAATTGAGTCGCTGTCCGAAGAAAAAGACGACGAAGACACCGTCGAAATCGTAGAGGAAGCGGAAGAATTACAAGAGGAAACAACCGAAGAAACCGAAGCGGAAACAGCCGAAGAGGTTTTGGAAGAAAACGAAGAAAATATAGAATCAAACAAAGGAGACGAAGAATAATGATTACAAAAGATACCCTAATCGCCGATTTACTCAAAGAAGAAAGAGCCGAAGAAATAGCAGACGTCCTTTTCTCACATGGCATGCACTGCCTAGGTTGTGCCGTTGCTCACCAAGAAACAATTGAAGAAGCAGTCGGTGTACACGGACTCGATTTAGACCAACTTCTAGCAGAAATCAACGGAATCATCAATAAATAATAAAAATAAAACAAAAAACAAGAAGCTCCCCTATTACGGAGCTTTTTGTGCGTTATAAGCCTCTACTATAAAAATTCAAATATCGTTCAATTTTTATAATAGATACTTGATAAATTTTATCTATTGCTGTAATATAGATATTGTCGAATTAAAAATTAACAAGAAAAAGGAGTTTTTTCATGTCAAAAAAATACGTTTATTTATTTAGCGAAGGCAATGCCAAAATGCGTGAAATTCTCGGCGGAAAAGGTGCCAACCTTGCAGAAATGACCAACATCGGTCTTCCTGTTCCCCAAGGATTTACAATCAGCACCGAAGCCTGCACCAAGTACTACGAAGACGGCAGACAAATCAATAGTGATATCCAAGCCGAAATAATGGAGTACATTCAAAAGATGGAAAAGATCACCGGCAAGAAATTCGGTGACAAAGAGAATCCTCTACTCGTATCCGTAAGAAGCGGAGCAAGAGCATCAATGCCCGGTATGATGGACACCATCCTAAACCTCGGTCTAAACGAAGAAGTCGTCGAAGTCCTCTCCAAGAAGTCCGGCAACCCCAGATGGGCATGGGACTGCTACAGAAGATTTATCCAAATGTATTCCGACGTCGTTATGGAAGTCGGCAAAAAATACTTTGAAGAACTCATCGACAAGATGAAAGAAAAGAAAGGTGTTGTCTATGACGTCGATCTTACGGCAGACGATTTGAAAGAACTCGCCAATCAATTCAAAGCAGAATATAAAGAAAAAATCGGTTCGGATTTCCCGTCGGATCCCAAAGAACAACTCTTTGGCGCTATCAAAGCAGTATTTAGAAGTTGGGACAACCCGAGAGCCAACGTATATAGAATGGACCACGATATTCCTTACTCATGGGGCACAGCCGTCAACGTTCAAATGATGGCATTCGGCAACATGGGCAACGATTGCGGAACAGGTGTTGCATTTACCCGTAGCCCCGCAACCGGCGAAAAGGGACTTATGGGCGAATTCCTTATGAATGCCCAAGGCGAAGACGTCGTCGCAGGTGTCCGTACACCTATGCCCATTTCTCAAATGGCAGAAGTTCTTCCCGATGTTTACAAACAATTCCTAGAAATTTGTGACATCCTCGAAAAACACTACAAAGATATGCAAGATATGGAATTCACCATCGAAAAAGGTAAACTCTATATGCTCCAAACTCGTAACGGAAAACGTACCGCCGCCGCCGCAATCAGAATTGCTTGCGACCTTATAGACGAAGGTATGATCACCGAACAAGAAGCCCTTCTCCAAATCGATGCCAAATCTCTCGATATGTTGCTCCACCCGACTTTCGATTCCAAAGATTTGAAAGCCGCCGACAAGACCGACATCATCGGCAAAGGTATCGCAGCATCCCCGGGAGCCGCAGCAGGCGAAGTAGTATTTACCCCCGAAGACGCAGTCAAAGAAGGCAAGACCGGCAAGAAAGTCATCTTGGTTAGACTCGAAACATCCCCTGAAGACATCGAAGGTATGAAATATGCACAAGGCATTCTTACCGTAAGAGGCGGACAAACATCTCACGCCGCAGTCGTCGCAAGAGGTATGGGAACATGCTGTGTATCCGGTTGCGGAGACATCAAGATGCACGAAGACGAAAAATATTTCGAACTCGGTGGCAAAGTTTACCACGAAGGCGACGAAATCTCCCTAGACGGATCTACCGGTAATATCTACGGAAGAAAGATCCTTACCGTTCCCGCAGATCCCAACAGCGGATATTTCGGAAGAATCATGAGACTTGCCGACAAATATAAAGCACTCGGAGTAAGAACCAACGCAGATACTCCTAACGACGCTCAAAGAGCCGCAGAATTAGGAGCCGAAGGAATTGGTCTTTGCCGTACCGAACACATGTTCTTCGGTCCCGGAAGAATCGACAAATTCCGTGAAATGATTTGTTCCGAAACCGTCGAAGAAAGAAAAGTTGCTCTCGACAAAATCGAGCCTATGCAACAAGCCGACTTCGAAGGACTTATGGAAGCATTGAAAGGTGCACCCGTATGTATCCGTTTCCTCGATCCTCCGCTTCACGAATTCGTTCCTACCGAAGAAGCCGACATCAAAGCCCTTGCCCAAGCACAAGGCAAGACCGTCAAAGAAATCAAAGAAATCTGCAATTCCCTCCACGAATTCAACCCCATGATGGGACACAGAGGATGCAGACTTACCGTCACATATCCTGAAATTGCCGAAATGCAAACCAAAGCCGTCATCAAAGCAGCAATCGCAGTTTCCAGACGTCATGCCGATTGGAAGATCGTCCCCGAAATCATGATTCCGCTAGTTGGCGAAGCCAAAGAACTTGCTTTCTGTAAGAAGATAGTTGTCGAAACCGCCGACAAGGTAATAGCCGAAGAAGGAGCCAACCTCGAATACGAAGTCGGCACAATGATCGAAATCCCCAGAGCCGCTCTTACCGCCGACGAAATCGCCAAAGAAGCCGAATTCTTCTGCTTCGGAACCAACGATCTTACACAAATGACCTTCGGTTTCTCACGTGACGATTCCAGCAAATACCTTCCTTCTTACTACAAAGCCAAGATTTACGAAAGCGATCCGTTCGCAAGACTTGACACCGTAGGTGTAGGAAGACTTATGGACATGGCAGTCAAACTCGGTCACCAAACCAGAAAAGACATCCATTGCGGAATTTGTGGCGAACATGGCGGAGATCCTTCCTCGATCGAATTCTGCCACGCTATCGGTGTTGACTATGTTTCTTGCTCACCGTTCAGAGTACCGATTGCAAGACTCGCAGCAGCCCAAGCCAACATCAAAAACCCCAGAAAATAATCGATTCGGTTTTTGAAAAACACTAAAATTAAAAACAGTCACGAGTTATGTGGCTGTTTTTTATTGTCGGCAAAAAGAAAACTAAAAATTTTGCTTGACATTGTATCTATTTAAGGGTATATTATTAGCGAAAATAAAATTTCGCTTCAGGGACTGCCAGTAGCACACCGCTTCAAAGTCGTAAGACGCTCGCATAGAAGGATGAATAATTGAGTAATACTCCTATTCCGCCTTGCAGTCAATGAAGCAAAGCGGAATTTTTAATTTCTAATATAGAAGGAGGTTACACAATGTCAAAAGCACAAGATCTAAAAAAAGAACAAGTTTTAGAGATCAAAAATCGTCTTGAAAATGCCAAATCATTCATCGTTGTTGACTACAAAGGACTTACTGTTGCCGAGGATACAGAACTCCGTAACGAGTTTAGAAAGAACGGTGTCAGCTACTCCGTCCTCAAAAACCGTCTTGTCGCAAGAGCTCTCCACGAACTCGGAATCAACGATTTTGACGAAGCACTCAACGGCCCCTCTGCATTTGCAATCAGTGATTCGGATGTAGTCGCACCCGCCAAGGTTTTTGCTCAAAAACAAAAACAATTTAAGAAGATGACAGCAAAATGCGGTTGGGCAGACGGAAAATTCTGCAATCAACAAGATGTTGAAAAACTCGCAACAATGCCGTCCAAAGAACAACTCATCGCAATGCTCATGGGACTTCTCAATGCCCCTGTCACGAGTTTTGCCCGTGCGATCAACGCAATCGCGGAAAAGAATGCGTAAAAAAATTATTAAAAAAGAATTTTATTGGAGGAAACAACAATGGCAGATATGCAAAAACTTATAGAAGAAATCAAAGGTATGACCGTTATGGAACTTAACGACCTCGTACATGCACTAGAAGAAGAATTCGGAATTTCCGCAGCAGCACCTGTTGCAGTAGTAGCAGGCGGAGCAGCAGCCGAAGCAGCACAAGAAGAAGAAAAGACAGAATTCGATGTCATTCTTAAAGAATTCGGTGCCAACAAGATCGCAGTTATCAAAGTTGTCAGAGAAATCACAGGACTTGGCCTCGCCGATGCAAAAGCACTCGTCGAATCCGCTCCTAAGGCAATCAAAGAAGCAGTTTCCAAAGAAACCGCAGCCGAACTCGAAGCCAAACTTAAAGAAGCCGGTGCAACCGTCGAAATCAAGTAATCGAGTAAAATCTCAAAAAGAAAGTCCAAACATCGTTTGGACTTTTTTTATGCCGATATGTAAAAAACAATTAGATATTTGAAAATTTGCTTGATAAAACAAAAAATTTTTTATAATATGATAGCGTAAGTGTTTTTGTACCGTTATCTCCCGGTACCGGAAAGGCTGCAAAGGACGGACATTTTTATCCGTCCTTTATTTTTGTTGAAAATATCTAAAAATAATGATAATATAAGTAAAACAATATATATAGTAAGAGGAAAAAATAATGAGCAATCTAATCAAATTCAAAGACCTCCCCTACGAGAGAGCGGACATTAAAGACATAGAAAATGCCGTTTCAGAGTTCAAAAACACCGCAAAGACCGCAAAATCGGCAAAAGAAGTATATGATGCCTATGCACGTCTAACATCGGTGGTTGATCGTTACGGCACGATGGGCTCCCTTGCCTATGCAAGATACACCCTCAACACTCGTGACGAATTTTATCTAGGCGAGCAAGTCTATTATGACGAAATCGGTCCCCAAGCCGTCGCTATGCTCAACGAAGCCGCCGACCTACTTTTGGATAGCCCTTATAGAGCCGAACTCGAAAAAATGTTCCCCGAAACAGTCTATCCTTCCCTTGACCTACAAAGAAAATCTCACAGCCCCGAAACAATAGAAGACGAGCAAGAAGAAAATGCTATCGTCACCGAATATTCCCAACTTATGTCGCAAATCGCTTGCGATTTCAAAGGCGAACAAAAACCCATAAGTTACGTTCGTGGCTTTATGGACAATGCCGATCGCAATGTAAGAAAGGAAGCCGCCGACGCAATAGGCGTGGCTCTTGGCAAAGAGAGAGAAAAACTAGACGATATTTACGACAGACTTGTAAAAGTTCGTACTCGCATAGCAAGAAAACTCGGCTTTGAAAATTATATCCAACTCGGTTACTACCGCATGCAAAGACTCGACTACGATCAAAACATGGTGAGAGCCTTCCGTGAAAACGTCAAAAACGACATTGTCCCTGTGGTGAAAGTCCTAAAAGACGGCATCAAAAACACCCTCGGCATCCAAGACTTCATGTTCTATGACGACGGAATAACCGGCTTTGGCGATCCTCGTCCCTATCCGGATGCGGACGGCATTTTGACCGCAGCCAAAGAAATGTACCACGAAATGTGTCCCGTAACCGCTAAATTCATAGACAAAATGATCGAAACAGAGTCCTTTGACACCCTTGCAAGAGACGGCAAATGGGGCGGAGGTTACGCCATGCCTTTGGTCACTTTCGGCCAAGAGTTTATTCTCGCCAACTTCAACGGTTCGTCGGGAGACGTTGACGTCGTCACCCACGAATTCGGTCATACTTTGGCATTCGACCGTTCATTTAGACTAGATCCTCGCTTTACCGACGTAGGATCGTCGGAAACGGCAGAAACCCACAGCATGAGCATGGAATTTTTCGCATGGAAATACATGGACAAATTCTTCAAAAATCCTGCCGAATATAAATATAAACACCTTGCCGACGCATTGAGTTTTATCCCCTACGGCGTAATAGTTGACGAATTCCAACACATCGTGTACGAAAATCCCGACATGACTCCATCCGAGAGAAACAAGGCATATCTCGAACTTGAAAAGAAATATAGACCTTATCTTTCGTTTGAAGGCATCCCCTACCTCGAAGAAGGCACGAGATGGCAATTCCAAATGCACATTTACGAATCGCCTTTCTACTACATAGACTACTGCCTAGCCCAAGTCGTCGCCCTAGAATTCCTCGTCGAATCTCGCAAAGACTACGACAAAGCCCTACAAAAATATCTCGACCACGTAGATAGAGGCGGTTTGTATCCGTTTAGAAAACTCGTTGACCTAGCCGGTCTCAAATCTCCGTTTGAAAACGGCGCCCTCAAAGAGATCTCCAAAGAAACCGTAAAAATTCTCGAAGAACTCCGCTAAACTCCACTCGCAACCCACAAAGCACAACAAAAGGACGGCGACAACCGTCCTTTTTATATTTCGCAAAAATCTCATTTTAATAATCTCCCGATGTTTTCTCACGTATAAAATAGCATCGAATCGGGTTTTGTCAATAGGGTTTGTGAAAACAAAATTATAATCTGTAAATAGTTTATTTTTTTTGCAAAACGTTTGACATAGCGATTTTCTGTTGCTATAATAACAAGGCTTATAGATATATAGGCGAATTTTGATATGTAAAAAACATTTCGGTTTTCGGTCGGCTGCCGAGATAAGAAATGTGTCCGTAGCGACGAAAGGTGTGTTGTCGTCGCAAAGGAATAGAGCGGATCACCGCTACTGCCGAGGAGAAGGGTTGAACTCTAAGGCAAACACTATTTTATAAGGAGAAACACAATGCCCACAATCAATCAGCTTATCAGGCAAGGCCGTGAAAAGCAAAGCAAAAAGTCTCCCGTACCGCTTATGCATAAATGCCCTCAAAAAAGAGGTATTTGCTTGGCAGTAACGACGACTACACCTAAAAAACCTAACTCCGCTGTTCGTAAAATCGCAAGAGTACGTCTTGGCAACGGCGACGAAGGTACGGTTTATATTCCCGGTGTAGGACACAACCTTCAAGAGCACTCTACTGTTCTAATTAGAGGCGGAAGAGTTCGTGACCTCCCTGGTGTTCGTTACCACATTATCCGCGGAACTCTTGACTCCGCAGGCGTCAACGGAAGAAAACAAGCCCGTTCTAAATACGGTGCAAAACGTCCTAAATAAGGACGGTTTATACGACTGGTCGTATAAATTACAATTTTAGTTAATAAGGAGATATAGATATGCCTAGAAGAAGTGGCGTTCCTAAAAGAGACGTACTACCGGATGCCGTATATAACAGCAAGGTTGTTACGAAACTCATCAATCAGGTAATGCAAGACGGAGAAAGAGGAGTTGCACAAAAAATTGTCTATTCCGCATTCTCACGTATAGAAGAAAAACTCGGGGTAAATCCCCTCGATGTATTTAACAAGGCTCTCGAAAATGTCATGCCGGCACTAGAAGTCAAAGCCCGCCGTGTAGGTGGTGCCAACTACCAAGTACCGCTCGAAATCAGACCCGAGAGACGCCAAACGCTCGGTATTCGCTGGATCGTAGCATACGCAAGAAAACGTGGCGAAAAGACCATGGAAGAAAGACTTGCCGGCGAACTTATCGATGCTTACAACCAAAATGGCGGAGCCTTCAAAAAGAAAGAAGACACTCACCGTATGGCGGAAGCAAACAAAGCGTTTGCACATTTCAAATGGTAGTATAGACTATCAAAAAGATTGTAAAAAGACGGCATACCTGAGCGGTTGTCGTTTTTTTATGAGAGACACAATGAGGTAAAAAATGGCAAGAGAATTTAGTTTGGACAAAGTAAGAAACATAGGAATAATGGCGCACATCGATGCTGGTAAAACCACCACGAGTGAGCGTATTTTGTTCTATACCGGCAAAACTCATAAACTCGGTGAAGTTCACGACGGCGGTGCCACAATGGACTGGATGGTACAAGAACAAGAAAGAGGTATCACAATTACTTCTGCTGCAACATCGACAGAATGGAAGGGACACAGAATCAATCTTATCGACACCCCCGGCCACGTCGATTTTACGGTCGAAGTCGAAAGAAGTTTGAGAGTCCTCGACGGTGCAGTCGCAGTCTTTTGTGCAAAAGGCGGTGTAGAAACCCAATCCGAAGTCGTTTGGAGACAAGCCAACAAATATAAAGTCCCGAGAATTGCCTTCGTCAACAAGATGGACATCAACGGTGCAGATTTTGACAGAGTTCTCCGCATGATGAGAGAAAGACTCAAAACCAATCCCGTACCGCTTGCACTTCCTATCGGAGCAGAAGACAACTTCTCCGGAATAATAAATGTTCTTGACGGCTACGCACTCCACTTTGAAGGAGCCAAGGGCGAAAAAGTCGTACAAGGCGAAATCCCCGAAGAATACAAACAAAAGGCAGCAGAAGCCAGAGAGAAAATAATCGAAGCATGCGCAGAGGCAGATGAAGAACTTACGGATAAATACCTCAACGGCGAGGAATTTACTCGTGAAGAAATTGTCGCCGCTCTTCGTAAAGCCACCATCGAAATGAAGATTACCCCCGTACTTTGCGGATCTTCGTATAGAAACAAAGGTGTCCAATACTTGCTTGATGCTATCATCAATTATTTGCCCTCACCTCTTGATATCGAAGCCGTCAAAGGCACCGATTCCAAGGGCAACATCGTCGAAAGAAAAGCCGACGACAATGCACCTCTTGCAGGTCTTGCGTTCAAAGTCATGGTCGATCCGTTCGTAGGAAGAATAATTTTCTATCGTATATACAGCGGTTCCATCTCCGTAGGACAAACCGTCCTCAACTCTACGCAAGGCAAGAAGGAAAGAATTATGCGTCTTCTCCGTATGCACGCCAACGATCGTGTCGATATCGAAACGGCTTATGCAGGAGATATTATCGCAATAGCAGGTCTAAAAGAAACACGTACCGCAGATACACTTTGTGCAGTCAACGATCCCATCGTTTTGGAAACAATGGAATTTGCCGAACCCGTCATCCGTAAAGCAATAGAGCCTAAAACCAAACTCGGACAAGAGAAAATGGTTCTCGCTCTTCAAAAACTCGCCGAAGAAGATCCTACCTTCAAGACCTACACCGACAAGGATACCGGACAAACCATTATCGCAGGTATGGGCGAACTTCACCTTGACATTATCGTAGATAGACTACTTAGAGAATTTAAGGTCGAAGCCCGTATCGGTAAACCGCAAGTTGCATACAGAGAAACCATTACCAAATCGGCAAAAGGCGAAGGCAAGTTCATCAAACAATCCGGCGGACGTGGACAATACGGCCATGCAGTCATCATTTTGGAGCCTTCTACCGACGGATATTCCTTCACAGACGAAACAGTCGGCGGTATTATTCCTAAGGAGTATATCCGTCCTATCGAAGAAGGTATCAAAGAAGCCGCCGAAGCAGGCGTACTCGCAGGTTACGAATTGGTCAACTACAAAGTTAGACTTATAGACGGATCTTACCACGATGTCGATAGTTCGGAAGTCGCATTTAAGATTGCAGGAAGTATGGCATTCAAGGATGCCGTAGCCAAGGCAGGAGCCACTATTCTAGAACCTGTCATGCAAGTCAAAATCTTCGTACCCAACGAGCATGTTTCCGAAGCATATTCCGAAATTTCCAGAAAGGGCGGAATCATTCGTTCCATCGAAGACAACCATGGCGACAAAGAACTTACCGCCAAAGTGCCTCTTTCTAAAATGTTCGGCTTTGCAACAGACCTTCGTTCCGTAACACAAGGTAGAGGAACTTACGACATGACACTCGATTGTTATGAAGAAGTCCCGAAAAACGAACTCAACGCTATCATCGGCAAGGTATATTGATAAATACTACCCGATTTAGCCTAAAAATTTAATAAAGTACTAGACAAACCGTTTTCGATTTGTTAAAATAAATCTATATCATTAAACAACAATAACTTATTGGAGGAGTTATCAATGGCAAAAAGCAAATTTGAAAGAACTAAACCGCACGTAAATATCGGTACGATCGGTCACGTCGATCACGGCAAGACCACCCTTACCGCTGCTATTACGATGTACTGCGCCGCAAAAGGAAACGCAGAAGTCATGAGATATGACCAAATCGATAAAGCACCTGAAGAGAAAGCTCGTGGAATAACCATCAACACAGCCCACGTAGAATATCAAACAGCAACAAGACACTATGCTCACGTTGACTGCCCCGGCCACGCTGACTATGTTAAAAACATGATCACCGGTGCTGCACAAATGGACGGTGCTATCCTCGTCGTCGCTTCGACAGACGGTCCTATGCCCCAAACACGTGAACACATCCTTCTTGCTCGTCAGGTCGGTGTTCCTTACATCGTAGTATTTATGAACAAGACAGACCAAGTTGACGATCCCGAACTTCTCGACCTCGTCGAAATGGAAATCAGAGAACTTCTTAGCGAATACGGATTCCCCGGAGATGACATTCCTGTCATTCGTGGTAGCGCATTCCAAGCAATGGATTGCCTCGCCAACGGTGGTTCAGCCGACGATCCTAAGTGCAAATGCATCGAAGAACTACTCGCTGCAGTTGACGAATATGTTCCCGCACCTGTCCGTGACAACGAAAAACCCTTCCTTATGCCTGTAGAAGACGTCTTCACCATTACCGGACGTGGAACAGTTGCAACCGGTAGAGTTGAAAGAGGCCAATTGAAAGTAGGCGACAAAGTCGAAATCGTAGGACTTATGGACAAACCTAAAGACACCACAGTTACCGGTATCGAAATGTTCAGAAAACTTCTTGACTTCGCAGAAGCAGGAGACAACATCGGTGCACTTCTTCGTGGTATCGACAGAAAAGAAATCGAAAGAGGACAAGTTATTGCAAAACCGGGTTCGGTTCATCCTCACACCAAATTCGATAGCCAAGTTTACGTCTTGAAGAAAGAAGAAGGCGGACGTCACACCCCGTTCTTTAACGGATATCGTCCTCAATTCTACTTCAGAACAACCGACGTTACCGGCACAATCGAACTTCCCGAAGGCGTTGAAATGGTTATGCCTGGCGACAACATCGACATGAAGATATCCCTTATCACCCCTATCGCAATGGAAGAAGGACTTCGTTTCGCTATCCGTGAAGGTGGCAGAACAGTAGGTTCAGGTGTCGTTGCAAAGATTATTGCCTAGTCTAAACTTAGCAAAATCGAAATAAAACTCCATAGTAAGTTTTAATAAAAAGGAGAGTCCTAGTGATTCTCCTTTTATTTTGCGTGATTTTGGGGAAGAGGGAAAGAAAGACGATCAAACTCTTTATTAAATTAAAAAGGAGTCATACAGAACACTTCTGTATGACCCCTTTTATAATTATAATAAAGGCGATTAAGCGTCGTATCCCGAGGGGTTGAGCGTTTGCCACTTCCAGAGATCTCTGCACATGTCTTCGAGGTTGTAGATGGCTTCCCAGCCTAGCATCTCTTTTGCCTTATTGGGACTTGCATAGCAAGCGGCAATATCTCCGGGCCTACGAGGGGCGATGCGGTAGGGGATTTCGTGGCCACAAGCCTTAGAGAAAGCCTTGACCATATCAAGGACCGAGTAGCCGACACCCGTACCGATGTTGACTGCATCACAGCCAAATGCGTCGATATTTTGGAGGGCGGCAAGGTGGGCTCTTGCGAGGTCTACGACGTGTATATAGTCACGGACTCCGGTGCCGTCGGGAGTGTCATAGTCGTCCCCGAACACGTTGACGTAGGGGAGTCTGCCGATGGCTACTTGAGCGACGAAGGGCATCAAGTTGTTGGGGATACCCTTGGGATCTTCTCCGATAAGTCCCGAAGGATGTGCGCCTACGGGGTTGAAGTATCTAAGAAGGGAAATATGCCAAGATTTGTCTGCCTTGTAGAGATCCCTAAACATATCTTCTATCATGAGTTTTGTAGAGCCGTAAGGGTTGGTTGTGGAGAGTTTGCAGTCTTCGTCAAGAGGCAATCTTTCGGGAGTGCCGTAGACGGTAGCAGAGGACGAGAAAACAATTTTCTTTACGTCGTACTCTTCCATAACCTCTATAAGGGCAAGAGTAGAACAAAGGTTGTTGTCATAGTAGAGAATGGGCTTTGCACAACTTTCACCTACTGCTTTGAGTCCCGCAAAGTGTATGACGGCATCGATTTTTTCTTCTTTGAAAATGGCTCTCAACGCATCTTTGTTGCGGACATCGGCTTCGTAGAACGAGATTTGTTTGCCGGTGATCTTTTCGACTCGATGGATGCTTTCGATGTTGCTGTTGGAAAAGTTGTCAACGGCAACAACATCATGACCTGCTTCCAGTAGGACAATGTTGGTGTGGCTTGCGATATATCCGGCACCGCCGGTTACAAGAACTTTCATTTTACTCTCCTTTATTTATAGGCACGAATGCCTTGATTTTATGAAAACTTCTACAATAAGTAGGACTGATACAAGATAAGTGCATGTTGCCCTCATCGTCATAATCTTCACGTAATAGGTTCCAAAACTCGTTGTTTTGGTAACCTAAACTCTTCAACCAACAAATCGGTAATTCTATCGTGGTACTCCAAATATTATCTTTTAGCGTGGTAGAATATGTGACTTCATGCTCATCTAAAAAGTCAACCACGAAGTCGCCTTCGCCGTCTTTATTGGTGATTATCGCAACATATAAAGCACCGTTTTCGTTGACTTCGATTTCGAGATAACGATTCTTTTTTCCGAGAGTCAAGAGTATTTCTGCAATATCTCCGTCGTATAGAGGAGCATTGTAGTCGGTGTGTTTTGGATGGGGATATGCCTCGTCAAAAGTAAATTGAACGACAATTTTTTGTTCAAATACTTGATAAGAGACTTGACCGTTTTGAAAAGGTTTGAGTCCCGTTTCACAATCTTTAAGAGTGAGTACAGTAGGATTAGTAAGCATATTTTTTGACGATTCTGTTCATCTCGGGAAGAGCCTCTTCCATGAGGGTTATGAGTTTAATTTGAGTTCTGGCTCTGTCTAGGTTGTGATTAGGTCTATGTATCTTGAAATAGACGTCGCCTTCGAGATAGTCGGTCAAAAAGCGCAAGCCGTTTTCGTAAGTCATCAAGATTGCGCCAAAAGCCAAATTGTCGATTTCCGTTGTTGTGAGTCTATCTTTGACTTCGGGGACAAAGCCTCTTGTAAATGCTTCGAAATATTCAAGCGAGAAACCGACGTTTTTAAGGTCCGGCTCGTCTTCTGCGCCTAGTTTTGCACCGCTTCGTATGCTATCGCCGAAATCGTACAAAATACTTCCCGGCATAACGGTGTCAAGGTCGATGACGGTTACGGGGCGATCTTCAAAGGGATCGATAAGCACGTTGTTGATTTTGGTGTCGTTGTGGGTGACTCTTGTAGGAATAGATCCGTCTTTCATCATGTCAAGGACAACGGACGCATAATGTTTTCTAGAACGGAAAAACTCTATTTCGTCTTGGACGTTTTTTGCTCTGCCGAGTGCATCTTGAGCGATGGCATTTTCGAGATTTTCGTATCTCTTTACGGTGTTGTGGAAATTGGGGATTGTTTCTATCAGCAAACTTGAATCAAAACCGTCAAGATTTTGTTGGAACTTACCAAAACCAATTCCCGAAAGATATATTTGATGGGGATCGTTTGCATCCGTCACCGATGCGACATTTCCGATATAGACGTAAGCACGATAATAATTGCCGTCTCTATCCTTGTAGTAGGGGCGTCCGTCGGTGGTTTTTAGAAGGTGGATAGTTGCTCTACCGCAGTCCTCCCCACGTTGTTTGACACTTTCTCTAATATATTCGGTAACATGCATCATGTTGTTCATGAGTCCGTCAACGTCTCTAAAAACATGGTGATTTATCTTTTGAACAATGTACTTAAAATTGCCATATTCGTGACGAGTAGAAACCAAATAGGTGGTGTGAATATGACCGAGTCCGCATATTTCGAAGTTTTCTACTCTACCAAGAACGCCGAATTTTTCGGCTACTTCTCTAACACTTTCCATATGTCCTCCAAAGCGAGTAAATCAATATAAATAATATACACTGATAACAACAATTTGTCAATCCTTTGCTTTTTGGGATATGTTGTATTATAATTGTAATTACAAAAGCCAAGAAAAAGCATGGATTTTAGTACAAAAAATGAAAAAAATCTCTAAAAATACAACCAAAAAAATTGCATTTGTAGGCGTCATGGTCGCATTGACGACGATTTTTTCTTTCGTCCCCATAAGTTTTGGTCCGGTGACGCTTGCTCTTATGATAATTCCGCTTTTGGTGACGGCACTATGTCAAGACTTTTTGACGACCTTTGTCGTGGGATGCTTTGTAGGGGGCATAAATATTCTTGCTTGGTACACTACGAAAGCGGCATCTCCCGTCGCTCCCATATTCCAAAACCCCATAGTGTGTATAGCGCCGAAAATCGTCTTAGGAATTGCATCTTGGGGAATATACAATCTTGTAAGAGTCATAGTAAAAAAATCTAAAAAAGATTTGAGCGGAACGGCTCTCGTTTCGATAGATACTGCCGCTTCCGTCGTAGCAACGGCTTTTGCCGTTGTAATACATACGGGACTTGTTTCTGCCTTTACACTCTTGTTTTTCTCGGGTAAAAATTTGTCGGGTACGGCAATAGACGTGAATTTCATTTTGGGGTGGTTCGGACTCAATTTTGTAATAGAAGTCGTTTCCTTTTCGCTCTTGGTGCCACCGATCGCTGCGGCATTAAAGAAAGCAAGGCTTGTAGAAAACTCTTTTTATATTAAATCTGCATGTCAGAAAAAAGTCGAAGACGAGGCTTTCCATACAAAAGAAGATGCTATTGACTAAAACCTATTGAAGTGTTAAAATAAATATTACTTTTATAGTCAAATTAAGGTGCTGTTATGATTTTCGTATTAAGTAAAAACATCCATTCTCTTTTAGACGATGCCGTCATCAAGTCGGCAATAGGTCAACCCGTTTTCAAGGTATGCAAAGTGAAAAAGGGTTATTTTGTCTATAACAAAGACGGCGAGCAAGTCGCTCAAATCGTCTATGAACCTTACCTTGCCAAAGTGACGGTTGCGGAATGCGGAACGCTACTTGTCAAAAGAGATAAAACAAAAGTAGATTACGAAATGTCTGCAATGCCTTTGACTTCCGCCGACAAAAAATATGCCGAATATGAAAATCGTCTTGAAGGCGAATATGCAATGGCAGGGGACTACGAAAGCCTGACTTTTGATATTTATTACAATTCAAAATGTGTGATGAATGTCATCCCCGATAAAGACAACGACGACCAAATAAAAGTAAGAATCAACGAGGGCGGAAATCTTGTAATGCTTGTCATGATAGTGATAGCGATTTGCAAACTAAACGTGGATCCGAAGAGTAAACTATAATGGAAATTATCGATAAAGAAGACTACGAATTATATAAGGAAGCCGAGGAAAATAAAAACCTTGGGGCGACCTTTTTAGCGACAGAATATACAGATCGAAAGAAATACGAAAAAGCGAGTTTGTACTTCCTAAAATCATATTTAGGGATACCCGAACTTGTAATTTATCTACTATTTGTTGCATTTGCAGTGACTTATGCCTGTCTGTTTACAAACTTCCTTCCGCTCGTATTTGTAGGGGTGGTCACCGTCCTTGTAGGCTTTACTATTCTTATATCTTTTCTCACGACAAGATCGGGTTTTAAGTTCGAATATGTGATGCGAGAAATAGCCTATCAAAAACTTACGTTCAGTGCCGAAAGACTTTTGGTTGAGTCCTATAAAAAGGGATGCGAAAAACTCTATGACGAGGAGTTTTTGGTGACTAAAATAAATAAAATCGCAGTGCTAAAAAATGTGGTCTATATTTATCCCGCAACCGGCATTGTGTATTATGTCGAAAGAGATTCCTTAGAGGGCGACACCTTCGAGAACTTCGTAAAATTCTTGCACGAGGTTTTTCCGGAAACGACTTTCAAACTTCGCAAGAAAATCAAAATGTATCCTACCGTCAGAAGATAAGACGATTAGAAAATACCGCAATATTGCGGTTTTTTATTATATATAATTTATAAGTTTATATTTATTGTATTTTTAAGGTGATTTGTGTTATACTACCATAAGGTAGTTTTAATATGCCTATAATTCACGTTTTGCGTATATAAAAAGGAGTCATAATGGGTATTTTTGATTTTATATTCAAAAGAGAAAAAGCAAGACAAATTAAAAAAGTTTCGGTAATTGCCGACCAAATCGAAGCACTTGCAGAAAAGTATGCAAGTTTTTCGGATGAGCAACTTAGATCCGAAACAGCCGTATTTAAGGAAAGACTTGCGTCCGGCGAGAGCCTTGACGACATACTTCCCGAGGCTTATGCGGTGGTAAGAGAGGCATCGGCAAGAGTGCTTAATATGCGACATTTCTATGTCCAACTTATCGGTGGAATCGTGTTGCATCAAGGTAGAATTGCCGAAATGAAAACCGGTGAAGGAAAAACTTTGGTTGAAACCTTGCCTGCATATTTGAATGCACTTACGGGAAAAGGCGTCCATATCGTCACAGTCAACGATTATCTTGCGAAACGTGATGCCGAGTGGATGGGCAAAGTGTTCGTATTTTTGGGACTTACGGTAGGCGTTTCGCTCAACAATATGTCCAAAGAAGAGAAAAAAGCCGCTTATGCAGCAGACATTACATATTGTACCAACAACGAATTGGGATTCGATTATCTACGTGACAATATGGTGCGTAGCAAAAATGACAAGTGTTTGAGAGGACTTAATTATGTTATCATCGACGAAATCGACTCGATTTTGATAGATGAAGCACGTACCCCTCTAATAATTTCCGGTCAATCGAGCGAAAACAGTGAACTTTACAAAAAAGTTTCGACATTCATAAGACGACTTGACGAGGACGATTACGAAATAGAACTCAAAGAAAATCAAATTTCTCTTTCGGAAAGCGGTATCGAGAAAGCCGAAGAATATTTTAATATCGAAAATCTCGGGGATCTTGAAAACGGCGATCTAAACCAAAAAATACAAATGGGACTTAGAGCGCATAAGTTGATGCAAAGAGATAAAGATTACATAATCGACAAAGGTCAAGTGCTTATTGTCGATGAGTTTACGGGAAGAGTCATGGCATCGAGAAGATATTCCAACGGTCTTCACCAGTCCATTGAAGCAAAAGAAGGTGTGCCTGTTAGGAACGAAAACCGCACCGTTGCGACGATAACTTTCCAAAATTTGTTCCGTCTATACAACAAAATTTCGGGTATGACGGGTACCGCTATGACCGAAGAAGCCGAATTCAAGGGCATTTATGAATTGGACGTTGTCGAAATTCCTACGAATAAAGACATGATAAGAGTAGATGAGCCGGACAAGATTTATCCTAGCATGGAGGCGAAATATCAAGCCGTCATCGAGGACATCAAGGCGACTCACGCCAAGAACCAACCTATCCTTGTAGGTACCGTCGATGTCGATGTATCGGAAGATATATCCAGACGACTGAGTAAAATCAATATAAAACACAATGTTCTCAATGCCAAGAACAACGAAAACGAGGCGCATATTATTGCCCAAGCAGGTAAATTCGGTGCCGTCACCATTGCCACCAACATGGCAGGAAGAGGAACGGATATTTTGCTCGGCGGAAACCCCGAAGCACTTACCAAAGAACAAATGGAAAAGGAAGGGTTTGATCCCGCTATAATCGAAATAGCGTCTGCGCACAATACTTTGACGGACGAAACCGAAATAGCCGCAAGAGCGAGATTTGAAAGTCTAAAAGAGGAGTTTTCAAAGGAAACCGAAAAAGAAAAAGAGCAAGTCGTAGCACTTGGCGGACTACGTGTAATAGGTGTTACAAGACACGAGTCAAGACGTATCGACAACCAGTTGAGAGGTCGTGCGGGAAGACAAGGAGATCCCGGATCGAGTTGTTTCTATTTGTCCTTTGAAGATAGTCTTGTCAAGAGATTCGGCGGAGACAGAATGAAGAGCCTTGTCGAGTCGCTAGGTGTTGCCGACGATATGGTCATTCAAATGCCCCTTCTTGCCAGACAAATTGAGTCCGCACAAAAACGTTGTGAGGAACAAAACTATTCTATTCGTCGTTATACCTTAAACTACGACGATGTTATGAACAAGCAAAGAGAACTTATCTATTCTCAACGTGACGAGGTTTTGGACGGCGTCGATGTCCACGAACAAATAGAAGGATTTTTCGAGAGTGTTTTGGACGGAGTTATGGAAGGGTATCGTGATTTTTCCGAGGAAGAAGAAGGTGAAGAATCTCTCAAAGCGTTCAATAGAAATTTGGAAGATGCACTCTTTTTGCCTAATACCGATCCGTTGACGATGGACGACTGCGTGGAACTCGACAAGAAAGAAATTAGAGAAAAATTGTTTAAGGCGGCCATTGACGAGTATGAAAGAAAATGCGCTTTCGGCTCGGAACACGGCATTGATATAAAGGAAACCGAAAGGAGAATTCTACTTAACGCAGTCGATAAAAACTGGGTTGATCACATTGACCAAATGGATGCTCTCCGCTCGGGAATAGGACTTAGGAGTTATGCCCAACTCGATCCTATCATGGAATATAGAAGAGAAGGTATGGATATGTTCGACAGAATGGTCGATGAGATCAAGAGAATGACTGTCTATACCGTGACGAGATGGGATGTCGAAAAGGATGTCGAGATTCTTGATGCATACAAAATCGATCTTGCGAAGAGATCTCGCAAACCCGTAACCAGTCAAAAGGCAACCGACCAAAGCGGAAGAAAAATCGGTCCCAATTCGCCTTGTCCTTGCGGATCCGGTAAGAAATATAAAAACTGTTGTGGGAAGTAATCATGATAGACAAGTATCAAACAAATCAAAAAATTCAAGAACTCAACGATTCCGTCAGAGTAAGCAACGATGCTTTGAAGGTGGAAGAAAAAAGAGTTAGGTTGAAAGAAATTGAGGCTCTCCAAAAGGAGCCCGATTTTTGGTTGGATGTAGAAAAAGCCAATGCTTTGTCAAAGGAAGCGTCGGCGCTAGGTAGAGTAGTAAACAAAGTCGATGCCCTCAAAAAGGAAATCGAAGGCTTTTCGGAACTTGTCGATATGGCGATAGAACTCGGCGGTGACGAGGAAGAAAACGAAGTTAAAGAAAAACTAAAAGACCTTGAAAAGCGTATTAAAGAATTGTCCATTACGGCACTTTTTAGAGGAAAGTATGACGGCAACGATGCGATTTTGACGATACATGCGGGCGCCGGTGGCACCGAGGCTCAGGACTGGGCGGACATGTTGTTTAGAATGTACACGAGGTTTTCGGAAAGGGAAGGCTATAAAGTAAAGGTCCTTGATATACTTGAAATGGAAGATGCCGGAATCAAATCGGTGACGATGGAAATTTCCGGAGAGAACGTGTATGGGTACCTAAAAGCCGAAAAAGGGGTACACAGACTCGTAAGAATATCTCCTTTTGATGCCAACAAAAGAAGACACACGTCTTTCGCTTCGGTCGAGGTTATGCCTGTTATCGATGACGACGGCGGAGTGGTTATCAACCCCGACGATTTGAGAATCGACACTTATAGAAGTGGCGGAAAGGGCGGACAAAACGTCAACAAGGTTTCGTCTGCTATTCGTATTACGCATATCCCTACAAACATTGTCGTGCAGTGCCAAAACGAGAGAAGTCAGTTGCAAAACAAGGAAATGGCAATGAAGATGCTCACGTCTAAACTTATCGAGTTGCAAGAAAGAGAACGTGAAGAACGTGATGCGGAGATCAAAGGGGCTATCAAGAAAATCGAGTGGGGTAGCCAAATTAGGTCGTATGTTTTTTGTCCGTACACCATGGTGAAAGATCATCGTACCGATTATGAAGTGGGCGATGTGTATGCCGTTATGGACGGAGATATTGAAGGATTTATTGTCGAATATCTTAAAATGAGTTGAGGTTGTCGTGGGTTATTATGAAAGAGCCGTCGAAAAACTTGACGGGGTTAGGAATAAAAAAGATTTGACGATTTTGTCAATAGAATCGAGTTGCGACGAGACTGCCGTTGCCATTTTGGTGGGGGACGAGGTCAAAGCCGATATAATTTCGTCACAAATAGAGATTCATAAAAGATTCGGAGGCGTTGTCCCCGAAATTGCATCGAGAAAACACACCGAAGCCATTGACAATCTTGTAGAAGAGGCGCTTACTAAGGCAGAGATTACTCTTGACAAGGTGGATGTAATAGCGGTGACTTACGGAGCGGGGCTTCTCGGGGCTTTGCTTGTAGGAGTCACGTATGCAAAGGCACTCGCTTTTGCGACCGACAAACCGCTTGTCGCCGTCAACCATGTTAAAGGGCATATAGAGGCCAATAAAATTGTCAACAAGGATCTAAAACCGCCGTTCATTTCTTTGCTTTGTAGCGGTGGACATACGGAAATTACTAAGGTTGAAGAGTCGGGTGAAACCCTTCTCGGCAGAACCCAAGACGATGCCGTAGGAGAGGCTTTTGACAAAGTGGCAAGAGTCATAGGACTCTCTTATCCCGGGGGACCGGAGATAGAAAAAGCATCCAAAGGAAGAGTGGGGAGCATCGAGTTTTCTAAACCTCTCAAGGGGCAAGCAGGCTATGATTTTTCCTATTCGGGACTCAAAACACAAGTTATAAATTATGTGCGAAACCGTGAGGCAAGAGGCGAAACTATCGACAGAGAAGAAGTGGCGTCGAGTTTTCAACGTGTAGCGGTCGAGATGCTTGTAGAAAATGCGATAAGGGCATGTCTAGATACCAAAATCATGGTCTTGTCTGCCGGTGGCGGAGTATGTGCCAACGGATATTTGAGAGAAAAACTCTCGGAAGAAACGACGAAAAACGGCATAAAACTCTATCTTCCCGAAAAAAGATTTTGTACGGACAATGCCGTCATGATAGCATCAAAAGCAAGGTCGATGATACTCTCGGGATCGCTCCCATCCGACCTTGATCTAGATGCAGAACCCAACTTATAAAAGATTTTGATTTTCAATATGCACGACAAAAGTTTGATAAAATCTGACGAAAGACTGGATGATTTGGAGTGTAAATCTCTTTTTATCATACAAAAAAAAGGCGGTTATGCCTTTACCGGTGATGCCGTACTTTTGGCAAATTCGGTAAAAGCCACAAGCGGTGAAACCGTTGTCGATTTAGGGACGGGATCGGGTGTAATTGCTACCATTGTCGCCGCCAAAACCAAAGCAAAAGTCGTGTATGGCATCGAGATTCAAGAGTCTCTTGCCGACCGAGCCAAAAGAAGTGTGATTTACAACGGTCTTGAAGACGTGGTCAAGATTAAAAATATGGATATGCGTAAAGCCCCCGACCTTTTTAAGGGTGTAGGAGTGGATGTCGTGGTTGTCAATCCCCCATATTTTAAGTGGGACGGAGCAGAAGTCAACGAAAAGAATATTGCAAGGTCCGAGATTGCGATTACACTTGAAGAGATCGTCAAAGTCGCTAGCGACATATTGAAATTCGGCGGAAGATTTTATATGATTTCCAAAACCGAAAGACTGGTCGATGCACTCTTTTATATGCGCAAGTATAAAATCGAGCCCAAGACTTTACGGATGGTCGTGCCAAAGCCGGGAAGAACTGCCGATACCTTCATTGTCGAAGGGCGAAAAAACGGTCAAGAAGGGTTCAAGGTGATTGGCGATCTTGTCGTGAGAAACAGTGACGGAGAACTTACCGACGAAGCAAGGAGAATGTACGGAAAATGAGTAAACTTTACATTGTAGGTACACCGATAGGCAACTTGGAAGATATAACTTTGAGGGCATTGAAAACGCTAAAAGAGGTCGATATTGTCGCATCGGAAGACACTAGACATACAAGCATACTTTTACAAAAATACGATATAAAAAAGCCTCTCGTGTCGTACTATAAGCAAAAAGAAAACGAAATGGCAGACAAGATTTGCGACATGATAAGCGAAGGGAAAAACGTTGCTCTCGTGACCGATGCGGGCATGCCTGCGATAAGCGACCCGGGGGCAATTCTCGTGAGAAAGGCAAGAAGCAAAGGACTCGATATAGAAGTAGTCCCCGGACCGACTGCGGTTTGTTCGGCAGTGGCGCTTGCCGGTCTAAAAGGAAGAGGCTTCATATTCGTAGGATTTTTACCCGAAAAGAAGAAAGATAAAGACGAGATTTTGGACAGTGTAAAAGTGTCGGGAATGCCCATTGTCTTTTATGTGGCTCCTCACGATTTGAGCGAAACTCTAAGTTATTTGCACGAAAAACTCGGCGATAGACCTGTATATGCTTGCAAGGAACTCACCAAAATACACGAGACCGTATATAGCGGAACCCTTGGCGAAATAGAGATAGAAAGCGAAAAAGGCGAATTCGTGGTCATTGTAGATGAAAATACCGAGACGGACAAAAAAGATATTGCGGAACTCATTGAAGAAGTCAATATTCTTGTAAAAAAGGGAACGACCAAAAAAGATGCTCTTAAATCTGTTGCCGACAAGTACGGTGTGTCAAAGAACTTGTTGTACGCAGAATATCATAAATAAAGAAAATAAAAAAGGCGATTTGATTCGCCTTTTGTTTTAGTCACTTTGTAAATCGTTAGGTTATGATTTTTGGACGCAAGCGGAATGTAGGAAAGCAAGATAGCCAAAACTTATTACTCCCGACAATAAAATACCGCCGATAATGTCCGTAAACCAATGGACTCCGGACAGCAGTCTAAATACGACCATTATTACCATCAATACGGAAGAAATTATGGCTAATGCGATTCTAATTTTTTTGTTGTTTAGATCTTTCCATATTGCCATAAGCGATGTTGACAAAACCGTCAAGAAAAGGAAAGTGTGCGATGACGGAAAAGATGCTTCCAGCGTGTCGCCGATAGGTCTATAATTTACAGGAAAAATCTCAAATAAAACATAACAAAATGCTACCAAAATATAGACACCTGCAAGTCCTAAAATACGTTTATCGACAAGGTGAAGGTGTTTTCTTTTGAGTAGTTGAATAATTCCTACGACAGCAAAAACTCCCATTAGCGCAATAGCGATATAACCTAATATTTCGGTGATAACGTAAAATGCGTGGTTTGGAGATATTGCCGATTTTACGGCATTGTTGAGCGAGGAAAAACCTATTTCGGAGCCTTGTAGTCCACTCTTAGAAGTATCCACTATCATAAGAAGGATAAGGAGAAGATTAAAGCAAAAAAGAAAAGCGGTAGATATTAAGATATAGGGATTTTTAATTTTTTTCATTGTTGTATCCTCGTTGTTTGGGGTGCCAAAAGTGGCAATTTAGCGACCGAAACTCCTTAATATGTACGTAGTCCTTCGTAGTTGACGGAGAAATCTTTTTTGTCTAAAACACCTCTCGTTTCGATGGCTTGTGTGAATTTGAGTATATAATCGACAGACTTGTCTATGGCGATTTCGTAGAGTTCGATCATGTTTTTGTCGGAAAGTTCTTCTTCGTTTCTTACGACATTAAAGGGACGTCTGTCTTCGTTGAATAGATCCACTTGTCCGTATCCCACAGGGGGACGAAGGAGGGAAGATACACTCTTTTTTAGATCAAAGGCATTTTCTACCCAACTGAAAAAACGTTTTTTGATACCGTATTTATCTTTCCACAATATGCCGAAAAAGTTGGATATTGCGAAAGAAAATTCGATCTTACTGATAGGCACGTCGTAGCGGTAAACTTTGTTGATTACTTCTCTATATAACATGCCGATTTCTTTTTTGACTTTGTGAGGCGCTTTGCCACAAGAGAGGGAAGAAAAGTCCCTAGCATCGAGTCCTTTTCTGTCTTTCAGCACCCATTCGTCAAGGGTAGATTCGATAATGTTGTGAATATTCATTTGATATTCTGCGGCATAATCTCTGGTAAGTCCTTCTTCGGACAAAAAGTAAACAAGCGGGTGAAGAGTATGGTCCGCAACATAGTGGGTGAGTAGCCCTAGCATGTATGCCGTTTGAGTTTCGTTCCTTGTTCTGTTTAGGTGTATCACCGACTTTTCAAAAGTTTCATATACATGGTTGAAGTGCATGCGGTTGGAGTATCTTGCGGAGACGTCGCCGATTTCTCGCAATGTGTAAAGAAAGTCCGGACCGATGGAACCTAGATTGTAGGCACTTCTGTTGCGATCGATAAGCGATTTTATATCGTCGGGGAGTTTATCTAAGACTTCTTCTGCTAGAAAATAATGTGTTATTAAATTTGGCATAATAACTCCTTATAATAGGTAGAACACCATTGCTTCGTATGGCGACAAGACCATGTTGGAAAGGTATCTTTCGTGTTCGTAGTTGTGAAGTATAAGGTCGCATTTTTCCCATGCGGCATCTTTCGGGAGGTTGAAGGGAACTTCCTTATTTGTGAAGTTGCAGATGACGAAAAGTCTTTCGCCATGCCACATTCTTTCGTAGCACCAAACATTCTTGTCACCGGTGAAATTCTCTTTGTAAATGCCGTATTTGACAATGTCGGATGACTTTCTAAATGCAATGACTTCCTTGTAAAAATTGAGAATTGAGTCGGGATCGGTTTCGGCATCTTGCACGTTGATTGTGCAGTGGTTGGGGTTGACCTTAAACCATGGCGTGCCTGTCGTAAAACCTGCGTTTTCGTCCGGTGTCCATTGCATAGGGGTACGTGCTTGGTCACGACCGATTTTGTCGTAACAATGTTTGATGAGCGGACGGAACAACGGCTCGAAAATACCAAAAGACTTCCTTATGTTTTTGACAAAGACGTCTTCATATTCGTCAATGGAATCGAATTTGCAGTTGAGCATGCCGATTTCTTGCCCTTGATAAATGTAAGGCGTGCCTTGGAGCATTTGTAGAGCGATACAAAGCATCTTGCCGGCTTCGATACGATATTCTTTGAAATTGCCGACGTACCTAGAAAGCGATCTCGGTTGGTCGTGGTTTTCGAGATATAGGGCATTCCAGCCTCTGCCTCTCATGCCGTGTTGCCATTTGCGGAATATCTTTTTGAACTTTTTGAGATTGAATTTTACAGGGAAAACTTGGGCAACGGTATCTGCGGACAAATGTTCGAAGGTAAATACGGTGTCAAGTTCTTCTCTGGTTTCGTCACAATACAATATGCCTTGTTCGATGGTGACTCCTGCGGCTTCGCCGACTGTCATGGTGTCGCCCGTAGAAAAAGCATTTTTGTTGAGATCGTGCAAATATTCGTGAATTTTAGGACCGTGTGTAAAATACTCGTCGCCTCTTGAAACCAAACTGAATTTGCCGTTTTTGAAGCGAGAATCTTTGGAAATATACGTGATTACGTCGCAACGGAATCCGTCAACTCCTAGGTCTATCCAATACTTGACGATGTCGGCAATTTCTTGTCTTACCTTAGGATTGTTCCAATTGAGATCAGGTTGTTTTTTGGAAAACAAATGGAGATAATATTCTCCGCTTTTAGGATCTTTTTCCCAAGCCGTTCCGCCGAATCTCGAAGTCCAATTGTTGGGGGGACGTTTTCCGCCGGCACGACCTTTTTTGAATATATAATAATCTCTATAAGGAGAAGTGGGATCTTCTAGGGCTTTTTGGAACCATTCGTGTTCGTCGGACGTGTGGTTGGCGACAAGGTCCATTATTAGACGGATGCCACGTTTGTGCATTTCCGCAATCATTTGTTTGAAGTCGTCGAGAGTGCCGAATTCGGGAAGAATATCTCTATAATCCGAAATGTCGTATCCGTTGTCGTCGCAAGGAGATTTGTAGATAGGCGAAAGCCATATTGCGTTGACACCGAGAGATGCGATGTAATCGAGTTTTTGGATGATGCCTTGGAGATCTCCTATACCGTCACCGTTGGAATCATAAAAACTTCTAGGGTAAATTTGGTAGATTACCGCATTTTTGTACCATCTGGTCTTTTCCATAAACACTCCTTTGAATCGAAATTCAGTGTAGATATTATTATAACATATATTTAGAAAAAATACTATAAATTTTTAGGTGGAGGAAGGGCTGAGTCGCAAAAACCTCGATATGAATATTTTTTGGATGTCACCGTACTTGATAGATTTGATTATTATGGTGGGGTTTCCTTCGGTGTCGTGTGATTCTTCCTTCTCTACGGCACTGTTGTCTTTGGTGTAAGAGTCCGTCCCTTCGCTCATGCCCGAAAGTTTTAGATAAATGTCGTTGAAAAACGTGGCGATTTCTCTAAAAGGATTTTTGTATTTTTGGTATAATTCATATTCCTTGTCGTAGTCTTTCATGATAAGGGCGGAGTAGCCTTTGATGAATGATTTGTATTCGTCGGAAGACTGAGAATAGATTTCTTTTACTCCGTTTTGTAAAAACCCGATGCCATATTCAAGGGCAGAATATTCAAGATAATCGTTTCCCGAATTAAGACAAACGTAAAACGCCAAAACATTGGCTTCGTTTTCCCTCATAACACCCATGGAGTGGGCGATTTCGTGGGCAACGGTCAAAGGAATCTCCGAATAGTAAGTGTTGGCTAGGTTGACGTTAGATTCCGATGTAATTGAAAAATAAATACCGCTTATGCCAAAACTTGCGAACATTTCTTTGGTTGCAAGCAGACTTTTTGCAGACAAAACTTCGCCGAAATAATCGTCGTCTATCAAAGAGTGATATGCATCGGTTACCGCCTTGACGGTTTCTTCGAAAGAATAGGTTTCTTCTAGGTAGCCGTCTTTATCACGAGGGAGAATAGTGGCAAGTTCGTTGTAGCGAGATTGATAAAATCGGGATGCGGTCAAAAATTCTTCTTTGGTGACGGTCGCCGAGTCGTAATCTGCCGAGGGGAGAGGTGAGCGATAATATTCCATGGAGGCTGTCGCCGTATAAATGAACACGAAAATAGAAATTATGGCTACTGCTTTAAGTAAAAGTTGAAGAGATTTTTTCGGGTGTTTTTTTATAAGGTTAGATATTATCAAAACGAGAAAAACAAGTCCCAAAATGACTGCCAAAATGATAAATAATTCGGTAAGGGGAAAAGAAACGGAAGAGGAAACTTTCCCGATGACGGTGCGATAAAATCTTGAAATATAGCGTGACCACCATTCCGCAACCGCTTCGATTGTTTTTATAAATGTCAAAACGAGTGTCAGCAAAATAAAGATTGTGGCAACGATTATAGGCGATTTTAGGCTGGGATTTTTATTGATTTCCATATTATTGAGTATAATGGTGCTATATTGAAAATAACATAAAAATCGAAGAAAACCGAAAGAATTTTTGGGGATTCGATTTAGTCGTCAAAATCCGGTGTATAGTCCAAAGTCTGGCTTGCAGGATCCTGAATAAAACCGTTGTGGAACCCAATGTTGCGTGCATGTTCGACTACAATTTTGTATTCGAGAGGGTGGACTTTGTTTTTTAGGATGGGATGATTTTCTACAAGTTCGGTCGGTGTGTATTGGTTCATCAAAGAAATGTAGGTGTCTGTCCCAAGAGTGTCCTTTATGTAGTCAAGTATCATTATGCTGTCGTGGTAGGACTTGGGGAGAACCAAGTGTCTTACGATGATACCTTTCTTCATCTTGCCGTCTTCGATGATGTCTTCGGGCTGGTTTTTGCGCATCTCGACAAGGGACTTGGATGCATATTCAAAATAGTCCGGAGCGGACGAATATTCGTCGGAAAGGATAGACGAATAGTACTTGAAATCGGTAAGATAAATGTCAACCGCATTTTTGAGGGCTTTGATAGTCTCGGGCTTTTCGTAGCCGGAGGTGTTCCAAACAATCGGCACCGGCGGACGATAGATTTTGAGGGCTTCTAGAATCTCTTTCGTGTAGTGGGTGGGGGTGACGAGATTTATGTTGATTGCACCTTTTTCGACTAGCACTCGCATGCGCTGGGCAAGCATTTCGGGGGTGAGGGTTTGACCTGTCACGTACCTAGAAATCTTGTAGTTTTGGCAGTATATGCACCTTAGGGAACAGCCCGAAAAGAATATCGCTCCGCTACCTTCTCCGCTGTTTCCGGAGATGATAGGCTCTTCCCAGTAATGGAGCATGGTTTTGGCAACGACTGCTTTGTCGGTCGCTCCGCATGCACCTATGTTGTTGGTGCGGTCAAATCCGCAATTTCGTGGACAAATTTTACATTTCATAATCAAAATATTTTTTAAGCCACGGACGTGGTGTCCATGGCTTAAAGTCTTAATAAAAGTGGATGGTTAGTTTTGTTCGGTCGTGTCTGCTTCGGCAGTTTCGCTAACTTCGGTAGTTTCGACTGTTTCGACGGTTTCCGTTGCCGTTTCGTTAACTTCGGCTGTTTCGACTGCCTCGGTAGTTTCAACCGTTGCTGTGGATTCTGCTACGACTTCGGCTGTTTCGCCAACTTCTGCCTCTGTTTCTTCAACTTCTGCGGGTTTGAAGATGTCTAGGACATTTTGTTCGCCGGCTTCAATTCTTGCTTCCAAATCGTTTTTGGTGGCTTCGTCGATTTCGCCTTCGGTGAACTTGTTGCGGACTTCGAGGACATCCATTATCTTGCGGTGTTTCTTTTCGTCAAGATCCCAGAAGAAGTAGGGGATGGCGGAAAGTACTGCAGATACTGTGCCGATGATACACATGACACCTATAATCTTGCCTAGGACATCCATGTTGTAAAGCACGCTTGCGTCGGTTTCGTAGCCGAATTTGGCATAGACGGCAGGGGCAACCAATGCGGTGCCGATACCGACTGCCGACGATATCATCAAGATGAATTGTGATGCAAAACCTTCGATTCTTACGCCGTCTTTATATTGCGAATAGTCGTAGATTTGTGCTTGCATTGCCGGTGTCAAAACGGTGGTGAAACCGTACATTACTATGATTAGGAAGTTGATGATAAGGAGTATTACACCAAGCCATACTGCATTGGCTTCGGTTGCTGTAAAGGCGAGAATTGCCATAGGTACTGTTGCGACGCCTGTGAACAAGTATGATATGATGGTGAGTTTTTTCTTGCCGAGTTTGTTGATGAGCCACGGAGAAAGAAGAAGTCCGGGGTTGTATGCAAGACCGATAAGGGTGACTGCCAAAGAGTAAGCAAAGGCATTGTTGATCATGTAGGTGCAAATCCATGCTGTGAAAGTCGTACCCAATAGACGGAAGATACCGAGTAGGTCGGACGACAATCTAAGCCAGAAATATTTGTTGTGGGACAAAAGTTTGATACCTTTGACAAGACCGATTTTTTGTTTGACGTTCTTCGGAAGGTGGACTCTTTCTTCGGTGCCGAATGCGACAAGAAGACCGAGAGCCAAGCAGATGCCCATAAAGATAGGTATTATGTAAAGGAAGGTTTTGATGTTGTTGATACCGTTGCCCGATTGTCCGCCGTAAGAGAACAAGAGGTTGGCAAGAGCCGGAATCAAAATGTTGACGATGGACGGTCCCAAGGAATAGACGAATGTACCGAAAGACATAATGTTGGTACGTTCTTCGGGGCTAGGGGAAATAACTTGCATCAAAGAGTTGAATCCGATCGTGTAGAATTGCAAGACGATTTGCATCAAGTTGTATAGGACGGTGAACGAAATAAGCACTCCCATATAGGTGGCGGACGGATCGGTTATCGGCCTATTGAAGGCAATAAGCGACGGTACCCACGCCGTACCTACGACCAAAAGGAACAAGGGAAGAGCCAATGCGACAAGATATATTCTAAACTTGCCAAAACGTTTTGTTTGGACGTTGTCAACTACGCTTGCAATTAGCGGGGAACGTAAAATATTGATGATATTTGAGATAATACCGATGATGGTAATGTGCCAAACGTTGATGTTGAGTGCCGCCGCCATGTAAATGCCTGCGGTAAGGACCATGTAGGTAGTAGGTGCCGACAAAGCGGTAGATGCACCCATTCCGCCTACACAGAATGCAACCCACTCTTTTATGGAAAGGAATTTATTTTTTGGAGGTTTGTTCCAATATTCTTTTACATAGCCGGTGGCTTTTTGAACGGTTTGTTTCAAATTAAATTTTGCTTTAGCTTCTGCCATGGTGAAACCTCCTATTAACCTTCAACCGTTTCGGTCACTGTGATGATGGTGACATTGTCGGTTGATGCGGTGGTGCTATATAATTTGGTAGCATTGAATGCCTCTTCGTAGTACTTGGCAAACTCTGCTCTTACATTGTCGGTTGCATTGCCAGAAGATGCTTCGACTTCCTTTTTGTCAAAATAGACTTTTATGGCATTTTCTTTTGCACCGAGTTTTACACTCTTGCCGAATAGTGCTTCCGAGTTGTCTTTGTTTAGAACATAAGAGATAAGTCCGTCAAAATCGATGCCGACATAACCGATGCTATGGGAGTAATCTTCACTGGATGCATAGTTGTTGTCGGGGTTGATAGCGACTTTCTTTTCTACGACTGCTTTGGCTTGAACACTCTTGTTTTCGTCGCCTGCTACAGAAAAGACGAAATCGGCTTTTTTGAGAATATCGGTTTGGATTTGGTTCTTGTTTTTGTCGATGTTGTCGTCTTTTGTTCTAACGGTAGAAACATACAAAGTTTTAGATCCGACTGCGGAAACACCTTGAACAAAACCGTCATAATAGTTTTGTACGGAATCATACAATTTGTATGTGTCGTTTTCTGCCGAAATGTTGCCTGCATAAAAACCGATGTTGTCGTAAACCTTGGCGGCAAGGTATCCGGTAAGATAACCGAGTTCTGCTTCGGAAATGTTGATATAGGCTACGCCTTCCGGAACGGTATATTCGGGATATTCCGAATAGTGATTGACTCCGGATACGAATATAAATCTTTGACCGTTTGCCACATAAGGCTTGGTGAATTCTTCGGTAAGAACTTCCGCATAGGCGGTAGAAGGGGTGATTACATATTTTGCATTGTAATTTTCAAGTGCTTTTTTGAGAGTCTTTTTGTACTCTTTGCTTTCTTTACTTGTGGGGACCATGCCACAGAAAGTGAGGCCGTGTTCTTTACAATACTTTTCGGTCGCATTGTATAGCGCTTGGGTATAAGAACCGTCTTCTATGTTTTGCTTGTCGGTGACAAGTATGACGTCATAATTTCCGGTACAAGCCGAAAGAACACCGACACTTGTCGCAACCAACAACGAAACAATCAAGAGAAGAACGATTGTGCGTATGGAACGTTTCATTTGATTACCATCCTTTGTGTTTAATATAATGTTTACACATTAATATATATTATAAATTATAAAAATAAATAATGCAATATCTAATTTTTTCTGAGCCTGTTTTGCACGTAAAAAGAGAACGATAAACGGGAAAATCAAGGGATATTAGTATCCTTAAATAAATAAAAAAGGCACCCAAACATTAAGTTTGGATGCCGTATTGATTTTTTTGTTTTTAGGCTTCTGCTGTGGTCGGGAGGGACAGTTCGCCACGATAACTTAATTTTAGAAGGATGGGGGTGACGAAGGACGACACGATAATTATTAGCACTACAAAGGGCATTATTTCGGTGTGAATCAGACCATGCTCTACACCTTTTTGGGCGCATACGAGCATTACTTCGGCTCTTGCCATCATACCGAGTCCCACTCTAAACGAGTCTTTTAGGGAGTAGCGGAAAAGAAGGGCGGATCCACCGCAACCGATGACTTTGGAAACAAGAGCGGTGAGAACGTATGCAAGACCGAACCAAACGAAAGTCGAGTTTATTCCGGAAAACGATGTATTGATGCCGATGTTGGCGAAAAATACAGGGGTGAATATCATATAGGATAAGATGTCCGATTTGCGATCAATATATTCGGCATCTTTGTTTTTGGCAAGGGTAAGTCCTGCGACAAATGCTCCCGTAATATCGGCAACTCCGAAAAACTTTTCGGCGGCATAAGAGAAGAAGAAACATACGGCTATACTCCAAATAGGTATGCGCCTATGATGGAAATATTTTTTGTCGAGAAGATCGAATATCTTTTTGATGAGTGTGCCGATTGTAAATGCCGCTATGAAGAATAAAACGGTTTTGACTAGGACGAAGACTGCATCGCTTGCCGATCCCGACGACGACAAGGAAAGAACGAGGGACAAAACTATAATGCCGATGATGTCGTCCAAAATTGCTGCGGAAACAATGGTTGAGCCCACTTTTCCCGAGAGTTTTCCGAGTTCTTTCAAGGTAGAAACGGTTACGGAAACGGATGTTGCGGTCAAGATAACACCGTAAAACAGATTGGAATAGACGTTTTGAGCGATGTTTTCAAATCCGCCGTTGAACAGTGTCGCCACGACAAAACCGAGCGCCATAGGGACGATAACACCGAACATGGTTATGATTACCGCAGGGATGCCGACCGCTTTTATTTGGTTGACGTTGGTTTCTAGCCCTGCCGAAAACATAATTAAAATTACACCGATTTTTGCAATAAAGCCGAGTCCGGATAGAGATGATGCGTCTAGTATGATTTGGTTGGGGATAAGTTTGATAAGACCTACGAGCAAACCTGCGACAAGCATGCCGACAACTTGAGGAAGACCGATTTTTTTGCAAATCGCCGTCAAAAACTTCGATAGAATAAGGATGATAGCCAGTGCTAACAGAACGTGATAATAATTTAGAGTCATAAGCCCCTCCGATACGTACATTTTTTGATTTTAATCAAAATGTGCGGTTAGTCAAGCAAATAAGCAAAACGGAGATAAAAAAACTATGAAAAGCAATCAATGCAAAAAACAGTTGCATATTGTAATAATTTTATAATAAAATATATTATTATGCAAAAACTACATGTAAAGAACCTGACGAAGGAAATGATAGAATCTAACAATTTGTTTTCAATTGTGGGCGATGACTATTATTTTATCGATAAGGCGGTAAAAATGTTCACGTCGCTAATCGAAGACGATTTCAAAGAGTTCAATTTGTCGGTAATAGACAATTTGACGACTCTTGAACAACTTTCTAGTGCCATTGGCAGATACCCGTCTTTTTCGGATGTTACGGTAGTCATATTAAGGGACAAAGAAAAGAAAAAAGAATTCGACAAAAACGAGATTTCGTCCATAGTTCTAAATGCTCCCAAGTGGTGCAAGGTAGTAGGTGTCAATTCGGGGACGTTGTCCGCAAACGACAGTTTGTCGATGCTAACCGTTTCTGCCGAGAAACTCAACAAAAACGAGATTAGGGAAGAAATAAAGTCTATGTTTATGCCAAAAGGCATAACACAAAGCGCCGTAGAAAAATTGTCGTATTACACCAACTGCGACATGGGACGAATTGAGATGGAGGCAAACAAACTTTTGTGTTTTGCGCCCGACAGGATGATAAACGAGGACGATGTGGACTTGTTGGTCGTGCCGGATGACGAACATAGAATCTATGAATTCACCAATGCAGCCCTCAACCTAAACATTTTGGAAGCAAAAAGACTGCTTGATAGACTTATAAAACAAGGGGAAGACAAGACATATATTTTGAGTTCGCTTATTTCGCAGTACAGAAGGCTTTTCTATGCAATGTGTTCAAAAGAAAGCGATGCAAAAGTAGGGGATATGCTCGGCATAAAAGAGTATGCCGCCATGAAACTTAGAGAAACCGCCAAGAAGCATAAACCGATCGAACTCAGAAAGACACTCAACTCGCTAATCGATCTTGAATATAAGATTAGATGTGGCGATTTGTCCGTCGAAACGGGCTTTTCTATGGCTCAAAATGTAATGTTTTCACAAAAATAAATTAATATTATAGAGGTTCAATATGATGCAAAAACTCAACAAAATACCTAGTGCCGTTTGGTCATTGTTTGTGGTGATCGCATTCGGGATAAGAGATATCTATAAGTTTGTCGTAAGTGCTTATACGGATGCCGATGCCGAAATTTTCAACAAACAATACGAAGAACTCGGAGTAGAAGGGAGTGTCACCGCTACGACACTCAATATTACAAGTATCGTGGTGACATTGCTTGTGTCCCTTGTCGTCTTTGAAATCGTCGTGTTTTTGGTGCATAAAATAATGCTTAGACGTGGATGCATTAGGGCGACGAGAAAAGAATTCAAAGCAAGAATCGCTTTCTTTGTGATTTGTGCAAGTCTTGTTTCCGGGATATTCGGCGGAATATGTTTTGCTATTCCCGAAGAATATGTGGCTTATATTTATTCCGCAATTCAAATGGCGATCGAAGTCGCTTTCCTTGTCGTGTGCTTTTACTTCTCCGCAAAAGAGTGGTATTTCCCTAGACGCTATGCAAAGTCCTATTTGCTTGCATGGATGATTTGTTTTATATACCTTTTCGTGGTTTATGTGGGATCGCTCCTTCTCGAGATAAAGATCGGAATTTCAATAGGAAGTATCGTGTCGGCAGTCAATGTCCTAATACTTGCAGGGCTTTCGATTATTCCGTATTTCAATTTGAAAAAGTGTGATGTGAATTATGACGAAACGGTCGTCGTTTCGGTCGATGAAGATGCTCTAAACAACACAATGGATAAAGATAAGTCCGAAGAAAAAGGCGACGATATATTCAAAGATTTGGGATTATAAGGAGGAATTATGGTTCTTAGCGTTGTAAACATTATTGACATTGTGATGGCGGCATTGATAACGGCAATTCTGCCCGTCGCAATATATAGAAAATGCGGACTGAAAATAGGTCTTTTCTATACCATAATTACATTGTTATATCTTGCATCTGTCGTTCTTGAAATAGCCTACGGCATGGTGGCGATAAAGAGTGTAATGCAAATTGTTTTGCTCTCCGCTATCATTATATTTGCATTCGTGTATTTGAACGATGTGAAAACCGCATTCTTCAAATTGTCGAGAATCGGACAAAAGTTCAAAAAAGAAGATATCAATGCAAGTGACGAGGAATTGAGAGTAGCAATTGACGAGATAGTCAAGGCTTGTACGAATATGTCAAAACTAAGGACGGGCGCATTGATAGTTATCGCTCCCGGGAACATTTCTTCGCACCTACTTGAAACGGGTACGGAACTCGGCGCCATGGTGACATCGCCTCTTCTTGAAAGCATATTTATCACGAAAGGACCGATGCACGACGGAGCGGTAATCGTCAAAGGAAACAAGGTGCTTGCGGCAGGATGCTTCTTGCCTTTATCACAAATAAACAGCATCAATAAAAATATCGGCACACGTCATAGAGCGGGTATCGGCATAACCGAACAAACCGACATGCTGTGCATTATTTTGTCGGAAGAAACAGGTATTATTTCGGTGGCGGAAAAAGGTCAATTAAAACGTTACATTACCCCCGAAAGACTATCCGATATTTTGTCTGAATTATACAAAATAAGTCCAACCGCAAGAAGCAAAAAGACTTTGAAATAAATTCGAGTGATAGGTGAAAATTATGAATAAAAAGGTTGTTAAATTCGGCGGAACGTCCATGGCTTCGGCGGAGTCGATAAGAAAAGTAAGAGATATTGTGCTTGCCGACAAAAAGAGGACAATAGTGGTAGTTTCGGCTCCCGGAAAGAGATTTAAGGGAGACGTAAAAGTTACCGATTTGCTATATAAAGCATACGCTCAAAGCAGAGAAAAATGCGATTTGACGGCTCTTGACGAAGTAAAAGAAAGGTTTGAAACACTTTCCGAAGAACTGTCTGTCAAATTGTCTTGGGACGAGATATTTGATAAAATTAAAACCGAAATAAATGAGTCGAAAACTCCCGACTACACCGCTTCGAGAGGTGAATATTTGTCGGCTTTACTTTTTTCTAAAGTCATAGGATTTAAGTTTGTCGATGCGAAAGATTTGATAGCATTTGACGGAGAAAATTATGACGGAGTAAAGACCGGTAAAAAAGCAAAATCGATACTAGAAAAGGACGAAAAAATTGTGGTCCCAGGGTTTTACGGTGAGGACGAAAACGGAAATATTAGGACCTTTTCGAGAGGCGGAAGCGATGTGACCGGAGCAATTCTTGCAGCGTTTTCGGATGCCGAACTTTATGAAAACTTTACCGATGTGTCGGGCTTCATGGTGGCAGATCCCTCCATTGTAGAAAATGCCAAAACCATGGAAGTTTTGAATTACGAGGAACTTCGAGAACTTGCTTATATGGGTGCGGGTGTTTTGCATCCCGACAGCATTTTCCCTTTGAAAAATCTTGGTATTCCCATAAACATTAAAAACACTTTTCGCCCGGAAGATGCCGGCACGATGATCGTCAAAAACTACGAAGGCGATGCCAAAACCATCATTACGGGTATTGCCGGACACAAGCACAACACGACTATCGTTGTGGAAAAAGCCATGCTCAACAACGAAGTCGGTACGGTTAGAAAGATTTTGTCGGTTCTTGAAGAAAACGGCATTTCGTTCGAACATTTGCCTACCGGAATAGATACGATGTCGCTGGTTGTGTCGGACGCAAATCTTCAAAACACCGATATTGACGAGATAGTCGAGGCGATCAAAGTTAGAATAAACCCCGACAAAGTGTCGGTTATTAAAAACCTAACTCTTATTGCGGTCGTCGGCAAAGGAATGACCAGAGCCATAGGATGTGCGGCAAGAATCTTTACGGCATTGTCAAGGGCGGGGGTAAACATTAGAATGATCGACCAAGGTTCTTCCGAAATGAATATCATCATCGGCGTAGAGGACGAAGATTACAAAAAAGCCGTCCGATCGATTTATGATGAGTTTTTCGGTTAGAGGCCATAAACGGCATAATTAAAAATTGCTTGACAACGGCGACTTCTTAATATAGAATACTAAAGCTATTATATAAATATAAACACAAACTAAAAACTGTGTGAGGAGAAAAATATGTTCACAATTTTAGCAGCACAATCAACATTTGACCTTGCGACATTTTATTCGATTATGACCTATATTTTCATTGGATTTATGGTCCTTTTGTCTATCGGCATGATCGTTATCGTTTTGTTACAACAAGGTACAAGCAACAACCTCGGTGCAATTAGCGGTGGCGGAGACAGTTTCTTCGGAAAAAACAAGACAAGAACACTTGACGGCAAACTTAAAATCGCAACAATCGTCATTGCTGCGGGACTTATGGTCTGCGCAATTCTTTTCTTTGTCTTCTACATTTTGCTTAAAAATCTAGGTTAGTAAATATACGCCTACCTTATGAACGTAAAAATAATCGCCAATAACAAAAAGGCATATCACGATTATTTCGTCGAAAGCACTTACGAGACGGGCATCGAACTCGTCGGATCCGAAGTCAAGAGTATAAGGCTAGGCAATATCAATCTAAAAGACAATTTTTGTTATATCCGTGACGGCGAACTTTTTGTTGTCGGAATGCATGTTTCACCTTACAACAAAGGAAGTTATTACAATCCGGAAGCCAAAAGAAATCGCCGTCTTTTAATGCACAAAGCCGAAATCAGAAAGTTAAGACAAAAAGTAGATGAAAAGGGTTATACGTTGACTCTTACGAAAATCTACCTAAAAGGCGGACTGATAAAGGCGGAAATTGCACTTTGTAAAGGTAAAGAGGGACACGATAAGAGGGACGCCCTCAAAGAAAAAGACCAAAAGAGAGAAATTGAAAGATACCTAAAAGAAAATCGCTAAAACTTCTTTGCCGAGATTTTCGATAGGTAAAAGGAGAAAATTATGAAATTGAATACAAAATGCGTCCAAGCGGGTTATCGCCCGAAGAACGGAGAAGAAAGAGTTGTGCCGATTTCGCAAAGCACGACTTTTCTTTATGAAACGCCCGAAGAGATGGGAGATCTCTTTGACTTGAAAAAAGAGGGATTTTTCTACACAAGACTAGGCAACCCCACCAACGATGCCTTAGAGAAAAAGGTGGCAAGTTTAGAGGACGGCATCGGAGCGCTCGCAACGTCTAGCGGAATGAGTGCGACCTTCTTGACTGCGCTTACACTTTGCCATGCAGGCGACAACTTTTTGACTGCATCCGAAATCTACGGAGGGACTTACAATTTGTTCGCCCATTCGCTAAAAAAACTAGGGATAGAAGGTAGATTCTTTTCTAGCGATGCTAAAAAAGAAGAAATAGAGTCGCTCGTTGACGACAAGACAAAATTCATTTTTATAGAAACCATCGCAAACCCTGCTTGTGTTGTAGCAGATTTTGATAAATTCGCCGAAATCGGCAAGAAATACGGCATCGTGGTAGTGTGCGACAACACTTTGGCAAGTCCTGTAATTTGCCAACCGAAAAAATACGGTGTCGATATAATCGTCCATTCGTCGACCAAATATCTTGACGGACATGCTACGTCGGTAGGCGGAGTCATTGTCGAAACGGGGACCTTTAACTTCAAAGGAAACAGCCGTTATCAAGACTTCAACGTGCCTGACGTCACTTATCACGGACTGGTTTTTGCCGATGTGCCTGCACCGTTTATAACAAGAGCAAGAACAGTCGCAATGAGAGATTTTGGCGCACAAATGTCGCCTATGAACGCATTTTTGACCAATCTAGGGACGGAAACCCTCAGTTTGCGTATGGAAAGAACATCGGAAAATGCGCTTGCCGTTGCCGAATTTTTGGAAAATCATCCTCTTATCGAGTGGGTAAAATACCCCGGATTAAAGTCTAGTAAATACAACGGACTCGTAAACAAATATTTCGAGAAAGGCATGTCGTCCGGTATGATGTCGGTAGGAATAAAAGGCGGTCTCGAAGCGTGCTTAAAATTCCAAAAGGCGCTCAAAGTGTTCGCAATAGTCACGCACGTTGCAGACGTCAGAAGTTGTGTTTTGCATCCTGCGACGACCACTCACCGCCAACTTTCCGAAAAAGATCTTCTTGACTGCGGAATTGCTCCCAACATGGTGAGAATTTCGGTAGGAATCGAAGACAAAGACGATCTTATCGAAGATCTAAGGAATGCTCTCGAAAAGGCGACAAAATAATGCCGATAGTAATATCCAAAGACATACCGGCATATAAAACGCTTTCGTCGGAAAATATTTTTTGTATGACGTCGTCAAGGGCAATGTCCCAAGACATAAGACCGCTTGAAATTGCGGTGGTCAATTTGATGCCTACAAAAGAAACAACGGAAACTCAACTTATGAGATTGTTGTCAAATACGCCTTTGCAGGTCAACGTGACTCTCGTAAGGATGGAGTCGCATGCGACCAAAAACACCGAAGAAAGTTATCTCGACAAGTTTTATAAAGTGTTTAGCGATATAAAACATAAGCACTTTGACGGCATGATCGTGACGGGGGCTCCCGTCGAAAAAATGGACTGGGAAGACGTCAATTATTGGGACGAACTTCTTGAAGTGTTCGCCTTTGCGGAGGAGTATGTCACTTCGACAATATATATTTGTTGGGGTGCGCAAGCCGCAATGAAATATTATTACGGAATAGAGAAGAAAACTCTCGATAAAAAACTTTTCGGAGTCTTTGAAAACCAAAAAGAGAAAGAAAACGAGATGCTTTTGAAGGGGCTTAACGATAGATTTTCGATGCCTCATTCCAGATTCACCACAGTAGATGAAACTTTGGTCCGCCAAAACACAAAACTTGAAGTGCTTGCAAGCGGAAAGGAGTGCGGTCTGTCGGTGGTCAAGTCAAAAGACAACCATAAATTTTTCTTTTTCGGTCACTCGGAGTACGATAGAGATACACTGGAACGTGAATATAAAAGAGATGCCGAAAAGGGTTTAGAGATAGAAAAACCTCAAAACTATTACGACGAAAACGGAAAAATCGATTTCAAATGGAACAGCACTGCGAATTTGCTCTTTTACAACTGGTTGAACTACTACGTATATCAGGTTACTCCGTATAAATTCGAGAAATAATATGGAAATAGAAAGAGTCGTTCTGAACAATTTTTTGAGTTATCAAAGTCTAGATGCGGAGTTTCATTCGGGACTCAACGTGATAGAAGGCAAAAATGCCGTAGGCAAGACCAACCTTGTCGATGCGATGTATCTCGGAGCGGTCGGAAGGTCTGCAAAAGGACTCAAAGACAAGGAACTCATAAATTGGAATACGAAAGATGCCGACAAGGCTTATGTGAAAATCTTTATTAAAAAGGAATTTTCGCATCACACGGTAGAAACGACTTTTTCAAAACAAGGTAAACTCATCGAGATCGACGGACTACCGATAGCAAAACTCGGTGAAATAATGGGTGTTCTTAATGTGGTGTTCTTTTCGCCGGACGAAATGAAACTCATCAAAGAAAGTCCCGAATATAGAAGAAGATTTTTGGATATATCGCTTTCGCAACAGTCAAAAAAATACTTCTATGCACTGATAAAGTACAACAAGTATCTTGCCCAGCGCAACAAAGTCCTAAAAGACATGGTTGACGAAAAAAGCAAGATTGACATGGTGCAAGTTTTGAACCCTTACCTTGCGGAATATTCGGCAATTATTGCGTCTATGAGGTATGAGTTCGTAGAAAAACTTTCGGAGTTTGCCAGCGAAAAACATGCGTTTTTGACCGACGGAGCCGAAAAACTTGCGGTTTCGTACTTGGGGGACTTCGGAAAGGAAGGAGCATCCAAAGAAAACTATCTAGACCTATTGAACGAAACTATATCCAAAGATATAAGACTGGAATTTACTTCGGTTGGAGTACATAGGGACGATTTGAAAATTGCATCCAACGGAGTAGATCTTAGGAAATTCGGCTCGCAAGGGCAACAAAGAACGTCGGTTCTTTCTCTAAAACTTGCGGAAACCGAATTGTTTAAGGCAGAAACGGGCGAATATCCCGTACTTCTCCTTGACGATGTGCTGTCGGAACTCGATTTGAAGAGAAAGAAAGCATTGTTTTCGACGATAGACAAGGTGCAAACTTTTATAACATGCACGTCGTTCGACAAGAGATATGCCAAAGAATATACAAGATACGTTGTGAAAGACGGAAAAATAAAGGAAACAAAATAATGAAAGAAGTAAACGAAAAGATTAGACTTATTGCGGAGTCCGTAAAAATTGACGGGATAGATCGTGACACTATAATCGATCTTATTACCGTACCGCAAGATACCGATATGGGCGACTACTGTTTGCCTACTTTTAAACTCGCAAAAGTTCTACATAAAAACCCCGTTGAGATCGCAAAAGAAATCGCATCCACTTTCGAAAACGGCAAAGTCGTATCCAAAGTAGAAGCGGTCAACGGCTATGTCAATTTCTTTTTGAATAAGACCGATTTTGCAAAAGAGGTTATAGAAAAGGTCTTAGTTGAAGGCAAAAATTACGGCTCGTCTTGTGAAGGAGAGGGCAAAACCGTCCTTATAGACTATTCGTCAATAAACATTGCAAAGCCTTTCCACATGGGACATTTGTCAACAACCGTAATAGGCGCAGCCCTATATCGCATACACAAAAAACTTGGTTATAAAACCGTAGGAATCAACCATTTGGGTGACTGGGGAACGCAGTTCGGGAAACTAATTGTCGCATTTAAGAAATGGGGCAACGAAAAAACTCTCGAAAAGAAAGGTATGCCTTACCTTAATCAATTGTATGTTAAGTTCCACGAAGAAGCCGAAAAAGACGAAATGCTCGAATTCGAAGCAAGACTGTGGTTTAAGAAAATCGAGGACGGCGATCCGGAAGCGGTTAGACTTTGGACAATGTTTAAGGACATAACTCTTGCATCCGTAAAAGACGTATATAAAAGACTTAAAGTTTCCTTCGACAGTTACAACGGCGAAGCATTTTATAATGACAAAATGGGCGTAGTCCTTGACGAACTTCAAGAAAAAGGCCTACTTAAAGAGTCCGACGGAGCCAAAATCGTCGATCTTTCCGATTATAATATGCCCCCTTGCCTTGTCGCAAAAGCCGACGGTGCCACACTATATGCAACAAGAGATCTTGCTGCTGCATATTATCGCAAAAAGAGATACGACTTTTATAAATGTTTGTACGTCGTCGCATACCAACAAGATTTGCATTTTAGACAAGTTTTCAAGGTGCTTGAACTTCTCGGCAAAGACTGGTCAAAAGATATGGTCCACGTCAAATTCGGTATGGTTTCGATGGAAGGCGGAGTGGCAATGTCCACAAGAAAAGGTAAAGTTATCTTGCTCGAAGACGTTATAAACAAGGCTGTGGAAAGATCTTTGAAAGTCATCAAAGAGAAATCACCCGACCTTAAAGATGCAGGCGAAATTGCCGAACAAGTCGGTGTCGGAGCAGTCATTTTCTCGGCTCTTTACAACACAAGAATAAAAGATATTGTCTTCTCTTATGACAAGATTCTCAACTTTGACGGTGAGACCGGTCCTTATGTGCAATATACAAATGCAAGATGCAACAGCGTGTTGAAGAAAGGACACGAATATTGGAAGAGAATTGTTGCGGGCGAATATGTCCCGACCGCCGAGGACTTCGAAAAAGGTGTTGTAAACAAAGAGGGCATCGAGGTCGTAAGACTTATAGAAAGATATCCTTCTGTCCTCAAAGAAGTGTTGGTCGATTATGAGCCGTCGGTGCTTACAAGATACATTATGAATCTTGCCCAAACTTACAACAAATTCTATTTCGAACACAAAATAATTACCGCAGAAGACGGCGCAAGAGAAACCCGCCTTATGCTTACAATGGCTGTCCATAGAGTGCTTGAAGACGGACTTAAACTACTCGGAATATCTTGCCCGAAGAAAATGTAATTTTCGATTTTTGGAAAACGAAAGACGGAAACAAATCGAAGTTAAGGCTCCTAAAAATATATACTAAGGTGACCTAAAATGCAAAAAAGCGAAATATTGGTAGATGTTGACGGCAAAAAACTTCCATGTAAAATCGAAAGGAAAAGGGTAAAGCGTCAGACTCTCAAAATAGACGAAAACGGAAATCTTTCGGTGTCGGTTCCTTTCTTGACTCCCGAAGAAACCATCCAAAAATTCGTATGTTCGCATATCAATTTTATTAGAAAAAACCTCAGCAAGATTGCGAAAAGAACGGTACGCCCCGACGAAGTTATCGTGTTCGGCAAAAAGAAAAAACTCGTTGTAGTCGAAAATAGTTCTAAAGGTGTAATCGAGAGCGAAAACTCTTTGACCGTAAATGTCCAAAAATGCGATGACGTGGAAATAAAGAGAGTGCTTTACGGCTATTTGAATAAGAAACTCGAGATCGAAATTCTCAATGAGTGCAAAAAGTTTTATCCTTATTTTTCGAAAGTTGTCGCCTACCCGAAAATTAGATTCAGCAATATGAAATCGAGATACGGGACCTGCAATTACGTAAAAAATGTTTTAACGTTTTCATATATGTTGATAAATGCGGAGATCGAGGCGATAGAGTACGTGGTCGTGCATGAGTTTTGCCACTTTATCGAGCATAATCACTCGGCAAATTTTTATAAAGAGGTCGAGAAAGTTTTGCCGGACTACAAGGAACGGAAAAAACTACTCAAAAATCATTTGATCGAAAGTAAATAAAATTTGTATAAAAAAGGCATCTCGGTTGAGATGCCTTTTAGTTTAGAACGTTTAGAGAGTTGCGGTTAGGAAGGCTTTGACAAAATCGGTCATCTTTGTAAGATCGTTGTTTCCTACCGTTTCGACTGCGGAGTGCATGGCAAGTTGGGCAAGACCTACGTCGCATGCGGACATTGCAAGATTGGCGCTCGCCATAAGTCCTATGGTGCTACCGCATCTGAGATCCGATCGGTTGAAATAGTCTTGGTATTGTATGCCTGCGTCCGTAAGAATCTTTTTGATTTTTGCGGACGACATGCCGTCGGTGGAGTAATTCACGTGGTGTTTTATGACAATGCCTCCGTTGAGTACAACTTTTTCTTTGGGATCGAACTTTTCGGGGTGTGCAGGGTGGATGGCGTGGGCGTTGTCAATTGACAAAATCATGCCTTTTTCGCATGCGGAGATGAAATCGTCTTCGGATTTTCCAAGTCCCCTTGTGATTTTTTTGAGAATGATTGTAAGAAGAACCGAATTGGCTCCTTGTTTTGTTTGACTGCCGACTTCTTCGTTGTCAAAACATGCGATTATTCCTATCGATTGGGGGCGGGACGAAACTAGCGCCATGACGGAAGAATACACGCTGGTGAGATTGTCGATGCGGGGGGACGAGAAAAATTCATTGTTTTTTCCGCTATAAAAACCTTCGACGTCGGGGACGACGAAAAGATCCGAATCAACGACTTTTTCGGTAGTTAGCGAGGAATATAGATCGTCCAAATCTCCTACAAGGGGGAGAAGATCGCTTTGGACGTTTAGGGGTGTCCCGTTGTTGACATCGGGATTGTGGTGGATGGCAATGGACGGAACGACTACGTTATAGTCACTTTTTATAAGTTCTTCGGAAAGTGCTCCGTCTTTTTCTACGATTACTCTACCTGCAATCACAAGAGGAGTGTCAAGGAAAGAGTAAAGAATCGGTCCGCCGTATTTTTCGACGTTGATTCTTTTGCCTTCGGGGGAGTCGATTAGAGAATGTCCCTTTATTTTGAGAGAAGGCGAATCGGTGTGGCTTGCCGCAATATTGAAAGCGAAATTGTCGCCTATCGTGAAAGCGAAAATGCTGGAAGAATTTTGGGTGACATAATATTTGCCACCTTGTTTTAAGGTCCATCCGTCTTGAAGTTGAAGTCTTGAAAAACCGTTTTGTTCTAAAATATCAATGCAGTTTTTTACAGTGTGGTAGGAAGTGTAAGAGGTCCTTAGAAATGTTTTGAGATCCATATTTCTTTATCCTTATAATATATATTTGCTTACCTTTAATAATAAATCGAAGCAAAACAAAATGCAAGTAGGCTAGTTGTCATTGTTGGTATTATTTTGCATTCAATTGATTTGGAACTATGGAAAAGGTGGTGTCATAAGAATAGAGCGGATAGTTGTTTTACTTTTTTTTGTTGACAATTAGGGGTAGTGTTTGTATAATTATTTCATTATGATGTACACTTACGAATTAAAAACAGATCAAGAAGCATTTTATTACATTACCGACAAGGTAAGAGACGCAGTAGAAAAGAGCGGAGTTAAAAACGGAATTGCTCTTATTTTTTGCCCTCATACCACGGCATCCATTACTATCAACGAAAACGCCGACGAATTCGTACCGCAAGATATATTGCTAGGAGTAAGAGAAGCGTTCCCGATAAGACCTGAATTCAAACACGATGAAGGCAACTCCGCTTGCCATATCAAATGTTCGGTGATGGGCGCATCCGAAACGGTTATTATAGAAGACGGAAAACTCGTCCTCGGAGTATGGCAAGATATCTATTTTGCCGAATTCGATCCCCCGAGAAGCAGAAAAGTCCACATTAAAATTATTGAATGTTAAATTATAGTTAGGCAGTATCAACTGCCTAATTTATTAAAAGGAGAAAAATATGGATAAAAGAATTGAAAAACTTGCCGAAAATCTAGTAGGGTATTCTTGCAACGTCCAAAAAGGCGAAAAAGTTTATATATCGGTGAACGGCGCTCCCGACGATCTTGCGATCGCTCTCGTAAGAGAAGTTTATAAAAGAGGCGGATATCCGTTCATTGACCGTACTTCGTCAAGAGTCAATAGCGAAATAGTGCTTGGCTCCGATGAAAAATATGCCGAAATCAGAAGAGATCTCGACCTTGCTTTTATGAAGCAAATGGATGCCTACATTGCCGTAAGAGGCGGAAACAACAGTTTTGAAATGGCAGACGTTCCTGCCGAAGTTCTCGGAAGATACAATAAGATTATGCGCCCTGTAATTGACGAAAGAGTCAACAACACCAAATGGGTAATTTTGAGATACCCGACCGAAGGGATGGCACAACAAGCCAAAATGTCCACCGAAAAATACGAAGAATTTTTCTTCGACGTTTGCAATATGGACTATGCGAAAATGAATAAGGCAATGGACAGTTTGAAGGCTCTTATGGAAAGAACCGACAAAGTTCATATTGAGGCAGTCGATACCGATTTGACTTTTTCGATAAAGGGCATCGGCGCAATGAAATGTGCAGGCGAATGCAATATCCCCGACGGTGAAGTTTATTCTTCCCCCGTTGTAGATTCGGTCAACGGATATATTCATTACAATGCTCCGTCCATAGAAAACGGCACCGAGTTTAGAGATGTCCGCCTAACATTTAAGGACGGAAAAATTATCGAAGCGACCGCCAACGAAACCAAGAAAGCCAATGAAATTTTCGATACCGACGAAGGTGCGAGATACGTGGGCGAATTCGCAATAGGCGTCAACCCGTATATAAACAACCCTATCGGCGACATACTGTTCGACGAGAAAATTGCAGGCTCTATTCACTTCACACCGGGGTGCGCTTATGAAGATGTAGGCAACGGAAATCAGTCTGCGGTACACTGGGATCTTGTCCAAATTCATACCCCCGAATACGGTGGCGGAAAGATTTGGTTCGACGATGTGCTTATTAGAGAAAATGGCAGGTTTGTGCTCCCTGAACTCGAATGTTTGAATCCCGAAAACCTAAAATAGGTTAAAAATACAAATGGACAAAAAGAAAAAAGCGTCAGTCAAAAAACCTAATCCTTTTGTTTATTATCCGATAGTAGCGGTCGTAAAACTTCTTGCTAAAATTTTCTTTAGAGTGAAGATCGACAAGTCGCAAATCAAGGGTTTGAAAGGACCTTTTGTAATTGTCGGAAACCACGCATCTACTCTTGACGTCGTGTTGATGGCATCGGCGCTTTTCCCTCGCAGAATAAATATCGTCGCAGGCAAAGATTTGTTTTCGTTTAAGGTGCTAAGACCGTTTATGAAATCAATGGGTGTTATCGGCAAGAGTCCGTTCGGGCTTGACATTGCATCGCTAAGGAAGATGACCGAAACCGTAAAGATAGGCGCCAACCTTGCTTTGTATCCGGAAGGAAAGGCATCTCAAGACGGCACCAACATACACTATTTGCCCCCTATCGGAAAATTCATCAAGATGCTGGGCGCCACCGTAATTGCCGTAAACGTGCAAGGTTCGTACTGCACAAAACATCGTTTTCAAAAAGGATTCGCACGTGGCAAGATTTTCGTGCGAGTTGAAAAACTTTTCGGTGTAGATGAATTGAAGAAGGCAACTCCCGATGAAGTCCACAGCAAAATAGTAGAGGCGATTAAGTTTAACGACAACGATTATCAAATCGACAATAAAATAAAATTCAAGAGCAAAAAGCCTGCGGACAATTTTAATTTTATATTGTATAAGTGTCCGATATGCGGAGCCGAGTACCAGATGAAAGGCTACAAAGATATACTCGAATGCCATAATTGCGGAAACAAGGTTCGCCTTACCGAGTACGGACAATTCGAAAAAGTGGGAGACACCGATCAAGTTGTATATAATAGGATAGACACGTGGTATGCCTACGAGAGAGCCGAAGTCAGAAAAGAACTCATCGAAAGCGGAAGCGGATTTTCGTTTTCTGCTCCGGTTACGCTGTCGATATTCGACGAGGACGAAAACAAACACGTTGTAAGAGGTCAAGGGACTTTCTTGCTAACAACCGAGTCTATATCTTATGTAGGCACTTTGGACGGCGAAGAAGTAAAAGAAGTAATACCTATAAAAGAGATGAATTCTATTTCTACAAAACGGACGGAAGCCGTCAACTTCCCGCACGGAGATACTCTTTATCGCTTAAAACTCGACGAGAACAAATATTCTACAAAGATTACTTTGTATGTCGAGGAGTTGTATAGAATCGCTCACGGTTTGGAATAGTTGTCGAAGTACCCTCAACCGCTTGACAATAAAATAGACAAAAATTATAATTGCAAATGAAAATTAACGCCGAAAGGCGTATATGGAGGTTTAATATGCCATTAGTAACAACTAAAAAAATGTTTGAAGACGCTTACAAGGGCGGTTACGCTATCGGCGCATTCAACGTCAACAACATGGAAACCATTCAAGGTATCGTAGAAGCCGCAAAAGAAGAACAAGCTCCTCTTATTCTTCAAGTTTCCTCGGGTGCAAGAAAGTATGCCAATCCTACTTATCTTAAAAAATTGGTAGATGCCGCAGTCGAAGATTCCGGCCTTCCGATTTGTTTGCACCTCGATCACGGCGATACATTCGAACTTTGTAAAGACTGTATCGAAAAAGGTTTTACTTCCGTTATGATCGACGGATCTCACCTTCCTTTCGAAGAAAACGTCAAACTTACACGTTCGGTTGTCGAATATGCCCATGACAACGGCGTAGTAGTCGAAGCAGAACTCGGCCGTCTTGCAGGTATCGAAGATGCCGTCAACGTCAAAGATGACGATGCAATGTACACCGATCCCAACGAAGTCCAAGAATTCGTAGGAAGAACGGGTGTCGATTCTCTCGCTATCGCAATAGGAACCAGCCACGGCGCATATAAATTCAAAACCGAACCCAGACTTCGTTTTGATATTTTGGAAGAAGTCGGTCGCAGACTTCCCAACTTCCCGATCGTCCTTCACGGAGCATCAAGCGTCCCTCAATACCTTGTCGAACAAATCAACGAGTACGGCGGACAAATGCCCGGAGCAAAAGGTGTACCGGAAGAAATGCTTAGAAAAGCAGCAACAATGGCTGTTTGTAAGATAAACATCGACTCCGACCTTCGTATGGCAGTGACCGCAACCGTCAGAAAATATTTCCAAGAGAATCCTTCTCACTTCGATCCTAGACAATATTTAGGACCCGCCAGAAATGCTGTCAAAGAAGTTGTCAAGCATAAATTGGTGGATGTGTTAGGTTGCGCCCACAAAGCATAACCCGATTTTAGGGTATATCGGCACACTCGGTGCGCAAAACTGCGATGCTCCCCCTAGAGTACTTTCGTACACGTCGGGGATGCGCTTCTCGTTTTTTGCTTCCGAATGCACCAATCTACCCAAAATTTTAGGGTATATCGGCACACTCGGTGCGCAAGACTGCGATGCTCCCCCTAGAGTACCCTTGTACACGTCGGGGATGCGCTTCTCGTCTTTGCTTCCGATTGCACCAATCTACCCAAAAATTAAAGACCGAACTGCGGTAACATAATTCAAAAAATAGAGTGGTTAATTCTTCAAGTGTATTTTTGCACAGTGAGGGTTGCCACTCTTTTTTGGTTCAAAGCAATACAATGCCGACATAAAACAAAAAGACTTGACAATTCGGCGGTTAGTGATAGAATTATATGGCAGTTAAAATTATATTGACGGAGCATGAGTATGAATTATTTTGAAGTTGATTTGAAAGGTTACAAAGCAGAACTTCCCATTTTACCTTTGCCGAGCGGAGTAAATATCGCATTTTTTAATCTTCACGGCAATGCAGAAATGACCGAACATTGCGGAAAGGAACTTGCAAAAATGATGGACGGAGTAGATGTTCTCATTACCGCAGAATCCAAGGGACTCCAACTTACTCATGTTATGGCAAGAGAACTCGGACACCACTATTATGCGGTTGCCAGAAAATCTAAAAAACTCTACATGCAAGACGGTATCGAAACCGAAATAAAGTCAAGTATCACAACAGGACAAGTTCAAAAACTCTATCTTTCCAGATTCGACGTAGATCTACTAAAAGGCAAAAGAGTAGGTATCGTGGACGACGTCGTATCTACCGGCAACAGCCTCGAAGGACTCGAACAACTTGTTCGTCTTGCGGGTGGCACGATAGTAAAAAAGGCATTTGTTTTGGCAGAAGGCGATGCCGCAAAACGTGACGATATAATTTATCTCGGCACGATTCCGCTCCTTTAAGAAATCAATGGCGAACGGCATGTTCGCCTTTTTACTCAAAAATAAGATTTGAGTGCAATTTTCTAAAAATTCGTTGACAAAGAATTTTTGCTATGTTATATTACATAGGCTATACCTCAAACGAGGTCAATTTTTTTATGGAGGTAAACAACCATGCGCGTCAAAATTACGCTTGCTTGTACCGAATGTAAGCAAAGAAATTACGACACCACCAAGAATAAAAAGAATACTCCCGATAGAATCGAGATCAAAAAGTATTGTAAATTCTGCAAGAAGACTACGGTTCATAAGGAAACAAAATAAGGAGATTCCCAATGGCAAAAGACAAGGAAATGCTCGACCTTGAGACTTTACCCGATCAACCTACCGACCAAGAAGTAAAGGAAGAACGCAAAAAGAACAAGGCAAAAGCAAAAAAGAACGAGAAGAAAGGCCCCAACAGAGTGGCTCGTTTCTTCAAAGAGGTTTGGTCCGAGTTGAAGAAGGTCGAATGGCCGTCAATGCTTTCTAAAAAGAACGAAAGCGGTGTTTTGAAACAAACAGGAATGGTTTTGCTTTTCGTCTTCATCTTCGTCGTCATCGTGACATGCGTTGACTTGGGACTTACCGAGCTTCTCAAACTTGCAATGAATTAGGTGTAGATTATGGAAAAAGAAAACAAGCTTGAGTGGTATGTTATTCATACCTATGCTACATTTGAAAATGCGGTAAAAACCAACCTTGAGAAGATGATTGAGAACAATAATCTTCAAGATCGTATTACGGAGATCACCATCCCCGTAGAAGAAGATATTGTCGATAGAAACGGAAAACGTAAAGTCATCGAGAGAAAAAAATTCCCGAGTTACGTTTTTATTAAGATGAAGTTCGACAACGAACTTTGGTATATGATTACCAACACGAAGAGTGTCACCGGTTTTGTCGGTCCCGAAGGCAAGGCTCTTCCCTTGACCGATGACGAAGTAAAACGTATGGGACTTGAAAAAGTCGCAGTCGAAGACTTCGATGTAAACGAAGGAGACTCCGTAAGAGTTATTTCCGGAGCGCTCGAATCCTTTGTCGGTGTTGTCGAAGCAGTCGACAGAGAAAAAGAAAAGGTCAAAGTCATCGTACAATTGTTCGGCAGACAAACACCTGTTGACCTTGATTTCAACCAAATCGAAAAGGTTTTATAATAGTAAAAATCGACTTCGGTCGTAAAATGGGAGAGTACGTAAATCTTTACATGCGTATTCGATAGTACCAAATAGTTGGAGGAAACCACTATGGCAAAAAAAGTAACAGCAGTCGTAAAACTGCAACTCCCCGCGGGTAAGGCAACTCCCGGACCTCCTGTAGGCTCGACCTTGGGACCTCACGGAATCAATATCCCCGCATTCACAAAAGAATTCAATGAAAAGACCGCATCACAAGCGGGAATGGTTATTCCTGTTGTCATGACGATTTATGCGGACCGTTCGTTCACATTTATCATGAAGACACCTCCGGCAGCCGTTCTTATCAAGAAAGCAGTCGGAATTGACAGAGCATCGGATAGACCTAATACCAACAAGGTCGCCAAACTCACCAAAGCACAACTCGAAGAAATCGCAAAAACCAAGATGGCCGATCTCAACGCCGCAAGCGTAGAATCTGCTATGAGCATGATCGCCGGTACCGCTCGTTCGATGGGTATCACGGTAGAAGAATAAGGAGGCGCTACAAATGCAACACGGAAAGAAATATGTAGATTCTAAGAAAGCCATTGAAGCCCGTACTTACGAACCCGAAGAGGCTATCAAACTCGCTATCGAAACATCCAAAGCAAAATTCGACGAAACAATCGAACTTCACATCAAATTAGGTGTTGACAGCCGTCACGCCGACCAACAAGTCCGTGGAGTCGTCGTACTTCCTCACGGAACAGGTAAAACTTTGAGAGTTCTTGCTCTTTGTAAAGGTGAAAAAGCCGATCAAGCGCAAGCCGCCGGTGCAGATTTCGTAGGTGCCGAAGAACTCGTCGCCAAAATTCAAAACGAAGCATGGTTCGATTATGACGTAATCGTTACAACCCCCGATATGATGGGCCTTGTAGGAAGACTCGGTAAAGTTTTGGGACCTAAAGGACTTATGCCTAACCCCAAATCCGGTACAGTCGCTATGGATATAGCCAAAGCCATCAAAGATATCAAAGCAGGTAAAGTCGAATACAGAGTAGACAAAACCAATATCTGCCACGTTATCATCGGAAAGAAATCTTTCGGATACGAAAAACTCAAAGAGAACTTCGATGTTTTGATGGATGCTATCGTAAAGGCAAAACCTGCGGCATCAAAAGGTACATACCTAAAAGGTATCACCATGGCTGCAACGATGGGCCCCGGAATCCGTATCTACTACAAACAAGCGTAATACAAAGAATTCTGATGAAAAGTGCATGAGAAATCATGCACTTTTTTTGTGCAAAATTTTTGTGTATTGACGAAAGTATATTTTAATAATATAATATTTTTGTATAACTAGAATTGTACGATTTGGAGCAATATGGAAAAGAAACACGTTTTGGAAATATCTCTTGTTGTTGTGTTGATTGTCGTAATCATACTCAACGTAGTTATCGCAATTGTCGTCGATAAAAAGAACGATAGCGAGCAGTCTTCCGTAAGAGATCAAGAGATTTTAGCCAATTATCTTGAAAAACAAGGTTTCAAGGATATCCCCACCGGCGACAAAGAGACGGTGGAAGCCTATCTTAGAAAAAGCGGATTCACAAAATCGGAAAAATCTACCGAAACGGCTGCCGAATATTTTAGAAAAGCGGTAGGCGACGAAAAGGTTTCGGTTATAAACATTGTCGAATATGAAACCGAAGAAGAAGCGAATAAGGTTTTTGAAACATTGACTTCGTCAAAATCTAACCCGAAATATGATAAAAACGGTAGTTTTGTATATGAAGACCAATCGACAGGCGTAAAGACAAGCGGTGCTTTCTTGAAAAGAGGCAATTCTGTTTATTCCACATTTTTCTATGTAAAAGACTCATCGGTTTCGACTTTGCGCAACATCGGAAAATCTATGAGTTATGACGAAATTACGGCTTTTCTTCTCCGCAACGGATATGTTTTGAAAAGTACCGAAAGCGAATATCTTTTGTACCAAAAAGAATACGGCGAGTATATGTCCCTCGTGTCGCAAGTCAAAGTCTATGACGGTTGGAGTCAAGAAAAGTTCGATGCACAGAAAAAAGAAAAGGCATCTTACAAATTGTCCAAATACCCCGACGTCCAAGTTATCGGACAAATCGGTAGCAACAAAGAATTGTATATCTCGCTAGATGGTTGCGGATGCATTATAAATAAAGACAAAATCGTCTTCGTAGAAGAAGAAACTACGCTCAACAAGACGATCAACGAATATTTCTCATGGCTCGAAATGGGCGGAATTCTGCTCAACAATACTTATAAGACGGTGGCAAGCATCGAAAATTATGCTTTGGACAACGGTTATGCACTCCAAGACGGTGTATATGTCAAGGCGAAAAACGGCGGAAAGTTCGATGCATCGACGTTAAGTAGCGGTATGCAGGAATTTTTGAGTGAATATCTGGGATCTTCCACTGCGGAAATAGAAATCACGAAATGTGCAGATTCATCAGCCGCAATGGAAAAGTTGTCGAGCATTACGGTAGATACGGACGAAACCCAAATCGAAACAAGCCTTGACGGAAAACTTTGTCTGTATAGAGAATATCGTGACGGCAACGACGACTATGTCAACGGCGAAATTATGATGTGTGTGGAAGATTCTGTGGTCGCTTTCCGCATGAAAACCCCTAGCACGAGAAAGACCGAAGTTATCAAAAAACTTACCCGTATGAGTGGCTACAACTACAACAATGCGGACAAGTTCAAAGAAAATTATTCCGAATCGGAATATACCTTGACCGAAAACGTTTATACGACCGCATCCGAAAAGACATTGACCGTAATCCGCTCCGAATATAAGAAGAACGGCATAATCGATGCGATTGTGTTCTATTCTAGCGATACCGAATATCTAGATAAACTTTATGAAGATTTGTCAAATGATATTTTGGCGGTGAAATTCGTAGATAAAAGATCTGTCGAAACCGAAAACAGTTATGTCTATGTCAACGGAATGAACAACACCGATGAAAAATACGCCGCCGTAGTAAGAAGAGACGGAGCCGTATTACTTCTAGGAAGAGCATGGTCGGTAAAAGATTTGTTCGCAAAATATCTCCCTACCGCATAAATAAAAAGATGAAATAAAAATGAGATAAAACTATCTCAAAAGGTGTGTTATATGAATGGTCAAATAGGAACATATTGTACAAGTACGTTCTTTATGTTGTTGACGCTTGCTATTCTAGTCATGCGTACATTTTTCGTAATAAAACAAAAAAGCAGTAGAAGACGTTGCCTTTTCCTTTTGGGCGCAACCATGGCTTACGTGCTACTGGACGGAATGTTTGTCTCTACGTCGCTTAGTAAAAATGTCCCTCACGAAGCATTCGAAGTATCGGTTTTCCTTTTTTACATTGCATACGTAATACTTCCTTATGCATGGCACACATTTTCAAGAAACTTCGTAGGTCTTACGTTTAGAAAGGCTACAAAGATTATAGAAACAATCCCCCTTGTGGTACTACTTATACTTGTTATATCTTCGCCTTTTACGGGAGCGTTGTGGTCTTTTAGCGAGGAAGGTACTTACATAAGAGGACAGTGGTTTACTTTTTACACATGGTTAAACTTCTTCTATTACATCGAGCCTCTTATAGATATGGTCGTGATACTTTGCAAAAAGGAACAAAAGAACGAGCCGTATATGTTCAAATCGGTGCTTATTTCGACAATACCTCTCATTGGCGCCGTCATCAACAACTTCGTTCTTCCTATATATATGATATATCCTTTCCAACCGTTCTGTTCGGTTGCCATGGTGTTACTCGCCTTCTTCTTCATGGGATCTGCGGAGCAAGAAATTTTGCAAACAGAACACCAAAAAGCCCTACAAGTGGCACTTGAAAAAGCCAAAGTCGCTACTCAAAAAGCCGAAGAAGCCAACAGAGTCAAGACGACGTTTTTGTCTAACGTCAGCCATGATATTCGCACCCCGATGAATGCTATTCTCAACCTTACCAAAATCGCAATGGAAGAAAACGATGTGAATAATATGAAAGAATATCTCAATAAAATGGAGATATCCGAAAAATTCCTACTCGGACTTATCAACGATATTTTGGATATGAGTAAGATAGAAAGCGGTGAGATGATTCTCAATAAAGACGCCCTCACGAGATCTGAATTTATCAAGACGGTCGATACCGTTATTGCGCCTATAATGGAAAGCAAAAAACTCAACTTCCACCAAGAACTACGCCCGGGAGAATTTACGATAGGTGTAGATAAATTGAGATTTAATCAAATATTCTTCAATTTGTTGTCAAATGCGTCAAAATTCACTCCGGAAGGGGGAGATGTTTGGTTCATTGTCGATAACATGGAGACCAACAACGATAAATTATTAATTAGATTTATCGTAAGAGATACGGGTATCGGTATGAGCGAAGAATTCCAAAAGCATGTCTTTGAGCCGTTTTCAAGAGAAAGAAACGAACTTACCAAAGGTATTCAAGGGACAGGACTCGGACTACCTATCGTAAAGAGCCTGGTAGAAGCGATGGACGGTAGCATTTCGATAAAGAGTAAACTCGGCGAAGGCACCGAAGTCACCGTACTTCTCTCAGTCGATATTTTGTCAAGAGACGAAAGCGGAAAATGGGTGGACAAAGACGAGATCGAAGACAAAGATATTTCCGGACTCAATATACTGCTTGTCGAAGACAACGAACTCAATACTTATGTGGCAAAGACCATACTAGAAAGAAAGAAATGTAACGTCGAAGTCGCCGAAAACGGACAAATTGCCGTAGATAAGTTTATTTTGTCGGAAGAAAATCATTTCGATGCAATATTGATGGATGTACGTATGCCGGTAATGGACGGTATCGAAGCGACCAAAAAGATTAGAGAATTCGATAGAGCCGATGCAAAAACAGTGCCGATTATCGCAATGACCGCAGACGCTTTCGACGAAGAACGTAAAAAGACTTTGGATGCCGGCATGAATTATCATTTGTCAAAGCCTATCGATTTTGAAAAACTCGACAATGTTTTGGCAGAGTGTACTCGCAAAAATAAATAAAACGACTAACGGAATGAGGGGAAAATGAAAAACAGGATTTTGATAGTCGATGACGTCGAACTCAACAGAGAGATGCTTGCCCTAATGCTTGGCAACAAGTATGATTTCCTTTATGCCAAAAACGGAATAGAGGCAATCGAGATTTTGGGCGGAGATAAAAGCATCGACCTAATACTACTTGACGTCAACATGCCCGATATGGACGGATTCGAAGTCTTACGTATAATGAACGAAAGGCACTGGATAGACGAATTCCCCGTAATTATCATATCGGCAGAGGACAGTACGGAATATATAACTAAGGCTTACCAATTGGGTGTTTCGGACTTTTTGAGTCGTCCGTTCCGCACGATAATCGTTCAACGTCGTGTAGAAAACACTTTGTCAATGTACGCCAACCAAAAGAAATTGATCAAAGTCGTCGAAAATCAAATATGGGATAGAGAAAAGGTAAGCAATTCGATGATAAATATTTTCAGCAATATCATCGAACTGAGAAATCATGAGTCGGGCAGTCATACCCTCAACGTCCAAAAGATTACCGGACTACTTCTCCATAAACTGGTAGAGATGACCGGCAGATATAATATAAGCAGTTCGGATATTGCTCTAATATCGTCGCTTTCTGCACTCCACGATATAGGCAAAATAAAAATTCCCGAAAGCGTTCTCAACAAGCCCGGGAAACTTACCCCCGATGAGTGGGAATTGATGAAAACTCACACGACCGAAGGGGAAAAGATTTTGAAGGCATCCGACCTTGACCAAAACAGCAAGTTCGCCCGTACCGCAAGGAATATTTGTAGATGGCATCACGAAAAATATGACGGCAAAGGGTATCCCGACGGACTGGTCGGCGACAATATACCGATAGAGGCGCAAGTCGTATCGCTTGCAGATGTCTATGACGCACTCACAAGCGAAAGGTGTTATAAGAAGGCTTTTTCGCATGACGAGGCAATAAGAATGATCCTTGGCGGAGAATGCGGAGCGTTCAATCCCTTACTGCTAAAATGTTTGGAAGAAGTGTCCGATGTGCTGGGAGATATTAAAAAATCAATAGAAAACGGCTTTACCATCGATGAAAAAAGAGATGTTGCGCTCATGACCGACGAGATTTTGGGAGAGTCGAAACTTCCGCAAGAAAACACTTTGCGAAGACTCCTAAACAACGAGAAAAAGAAGAAAGAGTTTTTCATGGACTGTGCCGACGGCATACAATTCGAATATGACAAACTCCTACACAAAACAATATTCGTAAATCTAAAAGTCGGTAGCGAAGGAAGTCACAAAGTCATGTTTACGACAAGAGACAGCGAAGGCAATATTTTGATTCCGAAATATTGGGACAAATTGAGATCTTGCCTTGTGAAAACTACCAAAGAAAATCCTATTGTAGAAACCGATCTCGAATTGCTACTTGACGGAGTTTTGGTCCCGTATCACGCCAAAGCGATGGCAGTGTGGCCGGAAATAGGCAACGAATATATAAGCGTCCTAGGACACTTTACACCGATAAATAAACAAACTAAATAGACAGGCTAAAGGAGAATGAAAATGAAAAGTATCGAACAATTTTATGTAAATATGGGAACAACCGCAAAAGAAGTCGTCAACAGACTCGGCGGAGATGCCGAAACCGTAAAACTTTTTTTGTCTAAATTCAAAGACGACAAGACTTTCGAAGGATTCAAAAAGGCTCTTGACGAAGGAGATACCCCCGTCGCTTTTCGTGCCGTACATACATTGAAAGGCGTATGTGCGAATTTGGGACTTGAAAACCTTTACAAAAAGGCTTACGACGTGACCGAAATGTTGAGAGCAGGGAATCTCGAAGAAGCAAGAGAGGCCTACCCCTCGCTAGAAGAATTATATAATAATGCTATCGAGGAAATAAACAAATTAGTTTAGTTTTGGAGATTTAGTTCTTCTTTTTTCCATAAAGAGAATTGTTTGAAAACCAGTATTAGACCGATTATCGTGGTGACGGTTTCGGATATGGGGAATGATATCCATGTATAGTTGAGCCCCAAAAACGAAAAACCGTAAAAGATGGGGATCAAACAGACAATTTGTCTTACTATCGACAAAATAATGCTTTCGGTGTTTTTGCCGATCGCTTGGAAAAATACCGGAAGAAGTAAAGAAAATGCCGCAGGGAAAAAACTTGCTCCGATTATTCTAAATGCAATTTCACCAATCGACAAGACGGTCGCATCCTTAGAGAAGATGCCGATGAAAGTCTTTGGGAAAAATTCAAAACAAATAATTCCTATTGCCATAAACGAGGCAGATATTATGAGCGCATCCCACAGGATGCGTTTTGTTCTTTTGTAGAGTTTTTGGGTATAGTTATAACTTAAAACGGGAATAATTGCGGTTTGCAAACCAAAAAGCGGAATAAAGAAGAAACTTTGGAGTTTGTAGTAAAGACCGAGTACGGTGACCGCTTCGTCGCAAAAACCCGACAAAATGGCATTGAGCGCAACAATATATATAGTGTACATAAGTTGCATTATTATGGACGATATTCCGTACCTATATATACTACCGACATTTTGTATGAGTTCTTTGAATTTGGGCGGTAGGTGGAAACCGTGGATGCCTACGATTATTGCCGATACGAATTGACCGATTACGGTGGCAATGGCTGCTCCCATAACACCCATGGGTTCGAGGGAACCAAGTCCAAAAATGAAAATCCAATCGAGGACAATGTTGGTTATGGCACCGGCGAGTTGGGCGATCATCGGAATTACCATGTTGCCGTGAGATTGGTGAATTTTGGTCCATGTCCCTTCGAGGAAGGTCCCGAGACTTCCTATACAGACGATCATGCCGTATTGGTAGGCATAATCTCTACCTATTTCGGAATTTATCATAAGATTTACGTACGGACGCATTGTGAGTGCCGAACAAGATGCAAAAATTATCCAAGTAAAAACGGCAAGCACCATGCCCGTTCCCGCAACCGATTTTGCTCTTTTTGATTCTCCCGTAGCATAAAGTTTTGCCATGTAGGTATCTACGCCTACACCGGTTCCTACCGAAAATGCCGTTATGATAAGTTGGATGGGATAAATTACCGAAAGTGCGGTTAGACCGTCAAGCGAAAACCTGCCGACAAAAAGACTGTCCACTATATTATATAAGGATAGGACGAGTTGGGACAACATGACGGGCGGTGCCGTCCTAAGTAAAACTTTCCAAATACTGCCCGCTCCGAAAAAACGGGCTTCCTCTTCGGGGGTCAACGATTGTTTCATTTTTTAGCCTAAATTCTTCAATACAAGCAAAATAATATCACTATGATTTTGGGAGTGCAAGTATTTTGGGCATTTGAAAAAGTCTTAAAAAAATCAAAAAAATAAATTGAAAAGAGTTGACAGAGGCTTGCTTTACGGTTAAACTAAGAGAGCATGTGAAGTCTGCATGATACACACGGATGAGTGTGCAAGTAAAGAAAACAAGCAAATATCCATTTTAGGAGGTTAAATAAATGGCAGGTCAAAAAATTAGGATTAAGCTGAAAGCTTACGATCATAACCTTATTGACAATTCAGCAGAAAAGATTGTTGAAACTGCAAAGCGCACAGGCGCCAATGTTTCAGGTCCGATTCCGCTCCCTACTGATAAGGAAGTCGTAACCATTCTCCGTTCTCCACACAAGTACAAAGACAGCAGAGAGCAGTTCGAATTGAGGACGCACAAGCGTCTCATCGACATTTACAACAGCACGGCAAAGACGGTAGAGTCTCTTATGAAACTCGATTTACCGGCAGGTGTCGACATCCAAATCAAACTGTAAGGAGGGGCGTATTATGAAGAAAGCAATCTTAGGTACGAAACTCGGAATGAGTCAAATCTTTACAGAAGACGGTACTGTTGTGCCGGTAACCGTAATCGAGGCAGGTCCTTGCGTGGTAACACAAAAGAAGACTGTCGAAAAAGACGGTTATTCCGCAGTGCAAGTCGCATTTGGAAAAGTTAAAGAAAACAACGTGAACAAGTGCAGAAAAGGTCAATTCCAAAAAGCCGGCGTCGAGGCAAAGAAATATCTTCGTGAATTCCGTCTTGACAATGCCGATGCAATGGAAGTCGGTCAAGTTATCAACTGCACCGAATTTGCTTCTAGCGACAAAGTTGACGTCGTAGGCACAAGCAAAGGTCACGGATACACAGGCGTTATCAAGAGATGGAATCAACAAAGAGTTGGATCCATGACTCACGGTACCGGTCCTATTCACCGTTCCCCCGGTTCTATGGCAGCATGTTCCGATCCTAGCAGAGTCTTCAAAAACAAGAAGATGGCAGGACAATGGGGACACGAACAAGTTACTGTTCAAGGTCTTACAATCGTCAAAGTTGACGAAGCACGCAACCTTATTTTAATCAAGGGTGGCGTACCCGGACCTAAGGGTGGACTTGTTATCATTAAAGATAGCGTCAAAGCGTAAGGGAGGATAGACTCATGGCAGAACTAAAAGTATTAAACCAACAAGGTCAAGAAGTCAAAACCCTGACGGTAGAAGACAAAGTCTTTGGCGCCGAATATAACGAAGCGCTTATCCATCAGGTAGTCGTCGCTCAACTAGCCAACAAACGTCAAGGCACGAAATCTGCTCTTACCCGTACAGAAGTTTCGGGTGGCGGTATCAAACCTTTCAGACAAAAAGGCACCGGTAGAGCACGTCAAGGAAGCATTAGAGCACCTCAATTCATCAAAGGTGGTGTCGTCTTTGCTCCGAAGCCCAGAGATTTTTCCAAGAAAATCAATAAGAAGATGAACAGAGCAGCCCTTTGCTCCGCTCTTTCGGAAAAAGTTAGAAGCGGTGAGTTCGTCGTAGTAGATAAAATCCAACTCGACGATTGCAAAACAAAACTTATGGTTCAAGTTTTGAAAGCACTCGGCGCCGACAACGCACTCGTTGTTCTTGATGCAGAAAACGTCAACGTTGTCAGAGCAACTTCCAACATTCCCTGTGTAGAAACCGTGGATGTCAAACTCGTCAACGTTTACGACGTAGTAAGATGCCACAAATTGGTTGCTACTGAAGAATCGGTCAAAGCGCTCGAAAAAGCTCTTACGGAGGTACTATAATAATGAAAGCACATGATATTATCATTAGACCTATTCTTTCAGAAAAAACTTTTGCGGGAATCCCCTCAAAAACTTACACTTTCGAAGTCGCCAAAGATTCAACAAAAACCCAAGTTAAAATGGCAGTTGAAGAAATATTCGGTGTAAAAGTTGACAAAGTCAACACCACCAATTACGACGGAAAAGTTAAAAGACTCGGTCGCCACGAAGGCAAGACCGCCGCATATAAGAAGGCAGTCGTGGTTTTGACGGCAGACTCTAAGTCTATCGAATTCTTCGATAGCCTTGCATAAGGAGGTAGAGAGAAATGGCAGTCAAAGTTTATAAACCTACTTCGCCGGGACGTCGTTTTATGTCGGTTTCGACTTATAGCGAAATCACTACAACTACTCCCGAAAGAAGTTTACTTGTAAGCAAAAATAAATCCGGCGGTAGAAATGCCAACGGTAGAATCACTGTTCGCCACATCGGCGGAGGCAACAGAGTCAAATATCGTATAATTGACTTCAAACGTAACAAAGACGGTATCCCCGCAGTCGTCAAGACTATCGAATACGATCCCAATCGTAGCGCAAACATTGCACTTCTCGTATATGCAGACGGCGAAAAGAGATACATCCTTGCTCCTAACGGACTTTGCGTAGGCGACAAGGTTTTGTCCGGTGAAGGTGCCGATATCAAAGTAGGCAACGCATTGAAACTCTGTGATATTCCTGTCGGTACAACCGTACACAATATCGAAATGCTCCCCGGAGCAGGCGGAAAAGTTGCCAGAAGCGCAGGTGTCTTTGCACAACTTATGGCAAAAGAGGGCAAAATGGCCACACTTCGTATGCCTAGCGGTGAAATGAGATATGTTCTCGCTCAATGCAAAGCAACGATCGGTGTTGTCGGCAACGAAGAACACGCCAACGTTTCTTTAGGTAAAGCCGGAAGAAAACGTCACATGGGCGTCAAACCGACAGTACGTGGTGTCGTTATGAACCCTTGCGATCACCCGCATGGTGGTGGTGAAGGTAAATCCCCTATCGGTATGCCTTCTCCTGTAACTCCTTGGGGTAAACCTGCACTCGGTTACAAGACCAGAAAGAAAAAGAACAGAACAAACAAGTTCATCATTAAGCGCATCAATTAGGAGATAAAGATATGAGTAGATCTATTAAGAAAGGACCTTTCGTAGAAGAAAGCCTATATAAAAGAATTGTCGCTATGAATGAAAGCGGTGAAAAACGCCCCGTCAAGACTTGGTCAAGAAGTTCGACAATATTCCCTGAATTTGTCGGTCACACCATCGCAGTCCATGACGGAAAGAAACATGTCCCCGTATATATTACGGAAGATATGGTCGGTTTGAAACTCGGTGAATTCGCTCCCACAAGAACATTTAAGGGACATGCCGGTGGAAAATCAACCGGTGGCAAGTAACAGGAGGCTTTACAATGGCAACAAGAATTAGAGAAAAAGCATTACAAAGACAAGAAACGGCCGATAAACGTCCTTACGCAGTCGCTAAGAACGTCCGTATCTCACCTTACAAGGTAAGAGCCGTCCTAGATGTCATCAGAGGCAAAAAGCTTGTTGAAGCCGAAGCAATTTTGAAGGCTCTCAATAAATCAAGCTGTGATCCTGTTTTGAAAGTAGTCAAATCGGCTGCCGCCAACGCAGAAAACAATCTTGGAATGAATCGTGACGAACTTTACGTGGCAGAGTGCTTTGCAGATCAAGGCACAACTCTCAAGAGATATATGCCCAAAGCACACGGCAGAGCAGCGTCTTTACTAAAACGCACCAGCCACATCACAGTCATTCTCGACGCAGCAAAATAGGAGGTATATCATGGGACAGAAAGTTAATCCGCACGGTTTAAGAGTCGGCGTTATCCAAGGTTGGAATTCTCAATGGTATGCAAATAAAGCAAACTTTGGTAAAAACCTTAAAGAAGACAACGATATAAGAAAACATCTTACAAAAAATTATGCAGATTCTGCAATCTCCAAGATTTCCATCGAGAGAGCAGCTAATGTGCTTACCGTTGATATGTATTGTGGCCGTCCCGGTGTAGCAATCGGAAAAGCCGCCGAAAACGTCGAAAAGATGAAGAAAGAAATCGCTTTGATCGTCAATGGCAAACCCCAAAGACATTCAAACGAAGTCGCAAAAGTTATCAACGTAAATGTTCACGAAGTGAAGAGAGTCGATATTGACGCAACACTTGTCGCAGAAAACATCGCACACCAACTTGAAAGAAGAATTCAATTCAGACGTGCTATGAAACAAGCAATGACAAGAGCAATGAAGTCAGGTGCAAGAGGAGTCAAAACCATGGTTTCCGGCCGTCTTGACGGAGCAGAAATTGCTAGATGCGAACATTACCATGAAGGTTCTATTCCGCTTCAAACATTGAGAGCAAATATAGATTACGGTACCGCCAACGCCCACACCACTTACGGTGTCATCGGTGTCAAGGTATGGATTTATAAAGGTGAAGTCTTCAATGCTAAGATCACCGACAACAAAGGAGGGCAAGACTAATGTTAATGCCTAAGAGAGTAAAAAGACGTAGAGTCCAACGTGGTAGAATGACCGGACGTGCAGGACGTGGTAACAGAATTTGTTACGGCGATTATGCACTCGTCGCTTTGGAACCCGGCTGGGTAACGTCCAACCAAATCGAAGCAGCTCGTGTCGCTATGACAAGATACATTAAACGTGGTGGTCAAGTTTGGGTAAATATCTTCCCTGACAAACCCGTAACAAAGAAACCTGCCGAAACTCGTATGGGTAGTGGTAAAGGTAGCCCCGAATTCTGGGTATGTGTCGTAAAACCCGACAGAGTTATGTTTGAAATGGCCGGTGTCACAGAAGACATCGCAAGAGAAGCACTTCGTCTTGCTTCACACAAACTTCCTATCAAATCAAAGTTTGTAATGAAGAACGTCGAAGAAGTCGTAGAGAAGTAGGAGGAGTGAATCATGGCAAAGAAAATTAATTTCTCTGAGTTATCAAATGATGAACTCAACATCAAGATCAATGAAATGAAGGAAGAACTTTTTAACCTTCGTTTCAAACATGCCGCCAGACAACTTTCGAATCCTCTCGAAATGACCGAAGTTAAAAGGAATATCGCACGTGCGAAAACCGTCCTTCGTAAAAGAGAATTGGGACTTGATGAAGAGCCCAAAGCCGGTAAGAGCAAAAAGGCTCGTGCGTAATTAGGAGGCAGTCATGGAAAGAAATCTCAGAAAAACAAGAGTCGGTATCGTTACAAGCGATAAAATGGACAAGACGGTCGTTGTTACCGTTACGAGAAAAGTTAAAGATCCTCTTTATAAGAAATATGTTTCCAAATCCAAAAAGTTCAAAGTTCATGATGAGAACAATGAATGCGGAATAGGCGATACAGTCGAAATAGTGGAAACCAAACCTATCTCCAAAGAAAAGAGATGGATGGTTAAAGAGATCATCGAAAAGGCTAAATAATAGGAGGCGTACTTATGATTCAACAACAATCTAGACTCAAAGTCGCCGACAATTCCGGCGCAAAAGAAATTATGTGCATAAGAGTCCTTGGTGGCTCGCTAGTCAAGACAGGCAACATCGGTGATGTTATCGTCGCTAGCGTAAAAACCGCAACCCCCGGCGGTATCGTCAAAAAAGGCGACGTCGTAAGAGCGGTCATCGTCAGAACAACCAAAGGCATGGGCAGAGCAGACGGCTCTCACATCAAGTTCGACGACAATGCGGCAGTCATTATCGACAACCAAAAACAACCTAAAGGAACCCGTATATTCGGGCCTGTTGCAAGAGAATTGAGAGAAGACAAAAACTTCCTCAAAATCGTCTCTCTTGCTCCCGAAGTAATCTAAGGAGGACGCAACAATGAGTAAACAAAATGTAAAAGTCGGAGACAGCGTTCTTATTATCGCGGGTCAAGACAAAGGCAAAATCGCAACCGTTACCGGCATCACCAAAGACAAACAAAGAGTTTTGGTCGAAGGTAAAGGCTTGAAGAGCGACATTCATAAAGCAGTCAAAGCAAGACAAGCAAACGACAAAGGCGGTATCGTAACACAACCCGGCACCGTCGCAATATCCAACGTTATGCCTATTTGTGCCGCTTGCGGAAAAGCAACACGTGTTGCTCACAAAGAAGTTGACGGCAAAAAGGTAAAAGTTTGTGTCGCTTGCGGTGCAATTCTTGAAACCAAGAAAGCCGAAAAGAAAGCAAAGAAAGTCGCAAAAACAAAAGTTCAAGAGAACGTTCAAGAAGGCGAAACTGCAAAGAAAACAACCGTCAGAAGAAAATCTCAAAAAGCAACTGAAGGAGGAAATGAATAATGGCAAACAGACTTCAAGTTTTATATAAAAACGAAGTAGCCCCCACCCTTCAAAAGACGTTTGGCTACAAGAATGTTATGCAAATCCCGAAACTCGAAAAGATCGTTTTGAACCAAGGTTTCGGCGATATTAAAGACAATTCCAAGAGCATGCAATTAGCCGTCCAAGAGATGGAAAAGATTGCAGGACAAAAGGCTGTCATCACCAAAGCCAGAAAGTCCGTCGCAAACTTCAAGGTAAGAGAAGGTCAAAACGTAGGTTGCAAAATCACCCTTCGTGGAGACAAAATGTGGTACTTCCTTGACAAACTCATCTCTATCGCACTCCCCAGAGTCCGTGACTTCAAAGGTATTTCGAAAGATAGTTTTGACGGCAGAGGAAACTATGCCTTCGGTATCAAAGAACAACTTTTGTTCCCTGAAATCAACTATGACGAAATCGAATCGACTCGTGGATTCGACGTTTGCATCGTTACATCTGCAAACACCGATGAAGAAGCCAAAGAACTTCTTCGTCTAATCGGACTTCCTTTTGCGAAGTAGGAGGGTAAAATCAAATGGCTAAAAAAGCAATGATCAATAAACAACAAAGAAAACAAAAATATTCCACAAGAGAATATACCAGATGCTCGATTTGCGGCAGACCTCACGCAGTTTTGCAAAAATTCGGTATCTGCAGAATTTGTTTCAGAGAACTTGCATACAAGGGAGAAATCCCCGGTGTCAAGAAAGCAAGCTGGTAAAAGGAGGGTATAAAAATGGCTATTACAGATCCTATCGCAGATATGCTCACACGCATTAGAAACGGTCTAATCGCAGGACACGACAGTGTCGATGTATCGTCCTCAAAAATCAAAATGGGTATCGCAGATATCCTAGTAAAAGAAGGTTATATCAAGTCCGCTGAGTTCACTAAGGGCGAGGACGATGTTCAAGGAAATATTCACATTGAACTTAAATATGGTCCCAACAAGGAAAAAGTAATCACCGGACTAAAAAGAATCAGCAAACCCGGTCTGAGAGTTTACGCAAAGAGCGATGAAATCCCCCAAGTCCTCAACGGAATGGGTATCGCAATCATTTCTACCAGTAAAGGACTTATGACCGACAAAGAAGCAAGACAAAATGCAACAGGCGGCGAAGTTCTGTGCTTTGTCTGGTAATTTTAGGAGGTAGTTATTATGTCTAGAATAGGTAGACTCCCTATTGAAATCCCCCAAGGCGTAACAGTCAATGTCAACGGCAATGTTGTTACCGTATCGGGACCCAAGGGATCGCTTTCTCAGAAATTGGAAGTTGCCGGCATCACTTGTGAAGTCGAAGGCAATCTCGTCCATGTCAAGAGATCAAACGAACTTAAAGAAACCAAAGCCGCTCACGGTCTTTACAGAGCCATCATATTCAACATGGTCACAGGCGTAACCAAAGGATATGAAAAAGGTCTAGTAATCTCCGGTGTAGGTTACAAACTCGCAAAACAAGGCAACAAAGTCATTCTCAACGTCGGATATTCTCACCCCGTAGAATTTGTTGAACCCGAAGGAATCACCATTGATGTTACAAGTGCAACCGAGATGAAAGTCAAAGGTATCGACAAAGAAAAAGTCGGTCAAGTAGCAGCAGATCTAAAAGCAATCAGAAAACCGGAACCTTATCATGGATACGGTATCAGATATGCCGATGAAACAATTCTTCGTAAAGTCGGTAAAACTGCCGGTAAATAATAGGAGGACGAAAGCATGTTTAGTAAAATTGATAAAAACGCATCAAGAGAAAAAAGACACATTCGTCTTCGTCAAAAGGTTAGTGGCACCCCCACTTGTCCGAGACTTGCCGTATATCGCTCGCTTAACCACATTTATGCACAAGTTATCGACGACGTCAACGGTGTGACAGTATGTGCAGCATCAACTGTAGAAAAAGCCATCGCAGCAGAATGCGCAGGCAAAACTAAAGTTGAACAAGCCAAGATCGTAGGCAAAGCAGTCGCCGACAAGGCACTCGCTTTGGGCCTTACGGAAGTGGTTTATGATAGAGGCGGTTACGCTTATATCGGAAGAGTCGAAGCCCTTGCCGATGCGGCAAGAGAAGCCGGACTTAAATTCTAGGAGGTACCGATCATGGCAAGAAATGAAAGATTCCATAAGGAACAAAAAGACGAACTCATGAAGAAGACCGTTGCGGTCAACCGTGTTACGAAGGTCGTAAAAGGCGGTAGAACAATGAGATTTTCAGCCCTTGTCGTTGTAGGTGACGGACAAGGAAGAATCGGTGCAGGAATGGGCAAAGCAGCCGAAGTTCCGGAAGCAATCGAAAAGGCAACCAAAGCAGCCGAAAAGTCAATGTTCGTTGTTTCTACATCGGGTACAACCATCCCCCACGCAACAGTCGGTAAATTCGGCAGAGGCAACGTAGTTATGCTCCCCGCAGTAGAAGGTACCGGTGTTATCGCAGGCGGTGCAGTAAGAACTGTTCTCGAAGTATCCGGAATAAAAGATATTCGTACAAAGTCTTTAGGTTCCAACAACCCCATCAACGCAGTAAAAGCGACAATCAACGGACTCAAGAGCCTCCGTACTGCCGAAGAAATCGCAGCACTCAGAGGAATCTCTGTTGATGAACTTAAAGCCAACTAGATTTTATAGGAGGGATTTACAATGAAATTGAAAATAACGCTCGTAAAATCTACGATTGCGTCCCTTAAAAACCACAAAGCAAATGTCGAAGCCCTCGGACTTCACAAAGTAGGACAATCTGTCGTTCAAGAAGATACTCCTACTGTTAGAGGTATGATTTTCAAGGTTAAGCACCTTGTCAAAGTCGAAGAAGTATAAGGAGAACCGAAATGAAATTACATAATATGTCTTCACCCGAAGGTGCAACAAAAAACGTAAAAAGACTAGGTAGAGGAATCGGTTCCGGTCACGGTAAAACTTCTTGTAAAGGTCACAAAGGACAATGGGCCAGATCCGGCGGCGGTGTTCGTCCCGGCTTCGAAGGCGGTCAAATGCCTATCACAAGACGTTTACCTAAACGTGGATTTAACAATGAATTCAAAAAAGAATATACCATTGTTAATGTCGATATGCTCAATGTATTCAACGACGGTGACGTTGTCAACGCTCAAACTCTTCTCGAAAAAGGTGTTATCAACGATGTCGCCGAATACGGTGTAAAAGTTCTCGGCAACGGCGATCTTAGTAAGAATCTAACCGTCCAAGCCAAGAAGTTTACGGCAACTGCTCAAGAAAAAATTGAAAAAGCAGGCGGAAAAGTAGAGGTGCTCTGATGTTTGAAACCATAAAAAACGCTTTCAAATCACCTGATATACGCAAGAAGATGCTCATCACGTTTGCACTCTTGCTCGTATATCGTATCGGTTGCTATGTTCCGATCCCCGGATTGGACATATCTGCTATTCAAAGTGCGACCTCCAATTCAGGATTCATCACAATGATGTATTCCTTTACCGGTGGTTCGATGCAATACGGGACTTTGTTTGCGCTTGGTATTCTTCCGTTCATCAACTCGTTCATTATTATCGAACTCTTGACTTTGATTATTCCTAGACTTGCAGAACTTGCAAAAGACGGCGAAGCAGGAAGAAAGAAAATTACTCAATATACGAGATATCTTTCTGTTTTGCTCGCTATAATCCAAGCCGTAGGTATCATCTTCTCATGGAACTCGTCCGACGGTATTGATCCCGTCTTCGGCGATTCTACCGCAAGCCTTGTGTTCACAATGATTTTCGTTGTTATCATCTTGGTAGGCGGCAGCTGTATGGTTATGTGGCTCGGCGAAAAAATCACCGAGTACGGCATAGGCAACGGAACATCCCTTATCATCTTCATCGGTATCGTTTCTCAATTAGGTCTTACCGTCGAAAAAGCAATTTTCGAAGTAATCCCCGAATCTAACGATGCTACATTGATTTGGTACTTGTTCTTGTTCCTCCTTATCGTGTTCCTTCTCTTCTTCCTCATCGTTTTCGTCGATATGGCAGACAGAAAGATACCCGTAAGTTATGCAAAACAAATTAAAGGCAACAAGATGTATGGTGGTCAAAACACTTACATCCCGATCAAAGTCAACTCCGGCGGAGTTATGCCTATCATTTTCGCATCATCACTATTGATGTTCCCCGAAATGATCATAAGCTTTATCCCCAACGGCAGTTCAAGCGGATTCGGTCAATTCTGGACAACTTGGCTCGGAAGCAACGGATACCTTTATCCTCTTCTAATGTTCATCTTGATTATATTCTTTGCATATTTCTATGCACAAATTCAATTTAATCCTGTGGACATTTCCAAGATGCTCAAACAAAACGGCGGATTTATCCCCGGTATTCGTCCCGGTCCCGCAACCGCAGATTACCTTAAGAAAATCAACAACAGATTGGTATTGTTCGGCGCATTGTTCCTTGCGTTCATCGCTCTCGTACCGAGTTATGTGTTGATATTGGTCCCCGGATTCAGAACACTCGGATTCAACAGTGCATTCTCTGCAACCGGACTCCTCATCGTAGTCAGCGTAGCAATTGAATTCCAAAAACAACTCGAATCTCAAATTTTGGTTAAGAACAACAAAGGATTCTTGAAATAATGAAGATTATTCTTTTAGGTGCACCGGGAGCCGGCAAAGGTTCCCAAGCACCGTTCTTGACAAAAAAATATAATGTACCGCAAATTTCCACAGGAGATGCTTTTAGAGAAAACATGAGAGAAGGCACTCCTGTTGGCATGATTGCAAAAAGTTATATCGAAAAAGGACAATTGGTCCCCGACGAAGTCGTTGTTCGAATTGTAAAAGAACGCATCGAAAAAGACGATTGTAAAAACGGATTTATCCTAGACGGATTTCCTCGCACTATAGCGCAAGCCGAGGCTCTCGAACAAATCACCGATGTTGACTGTGTGCTTGATTTCGAAGTTGATACGTCAATTCTTCTAAAAAGACTCACAGGAAGACGTTCGTGTAAATGCGGAGCCGTATATCATATTTCCACGCACGAAGGAAACGTGTGCGACAAATGTGGCGGAACACTCTATATTAGAGACGACGACAAAGAAGAAACCATCCTTAAGAGAATAGAAGTTTACGAAAAGGAAACGGCTCCTCTTAAAGAGTTCTACGAGAAAAGAGGTCTTTTGGTAGTTTTGGATGCCGGTACGTCGGTGGCTGAAACTCAAAAACAAATAGAGGAAAAATTGGTGTGATTACCATAAAAACCGAGCATGAAATAGATCTTATGCGTAAAGCGGGCAGTATTACAAGAGATATGCTCTTGATGCTGGAAGAAAAAGCCAAACCCGGTGTTACGACAAGATATCTAAATTCACTTGCTTATGACTTTATAATCAAAAACAATGCCGAACCTAATTTCCTTGGCGAAGGCGGGTTCCCTGCAAGTATCTGCACTTCAATAGACGAAGAAGTCGTCCACGGAGTTCCTTCCGGGAGAGTCCTCGAAGAAGGAATGCTACTAAAAATCGATTGCGGTTGCATGTATAAAGGCTACCACAGCGATGCGGCAAGGACGATTGCGATCGGCGAAGTGACGGAAGAAAAACGTCGTTTGATGGATGTCTGCAAAGAAAGTTTCTTTAGAGGCATGGCAGTCCTAAAAGACGGAATAAGACTAGGTGATCTCGGATACGCAATCCAAAGTTATGTAGAAAGTCAAGGTTTTTCGGTCGTCAGGAGTCTTGTCGGACACGGAATAGGAACGGCACTCCACGAAGATCCCAATGTCCCCAACTACGGGATTGCCGGACGTGGCATGCGACTTGTAAAAAATATGGTCATTGCGGTAGAGCCGATGATCAATATCGGAGTCAAAGACGTGGTTTTTACTCCCGACGAAAGAATAATTACAAGAGACAGAAAACCGTCCGCACATTACGAAAATACCGTAGTAATTCGTGAAGATGGCGTCGAAATATTGACATTGTAGTTGAAAATGAATAATATTGAAGTCGGTCGTGTCGTCGTTTCGACAGCGGGACACGATAAAGGTGAAAAATTTATTGTTTTGGAAGTTTTAGACGAAAATTTCGTTCTAATAGTTGACGGAAAGACAAGAATAATAGATAATTCTAAGAAGAAAAAAGTCAAACATCTCAAAACAACCGAAGTTTTATTCGACGATATAGCAAAAAAAATTCGCTCTAAAAATATTTTAGATGCAGAAATAAGAAAGGCACTAAAAACATTAAAATAGAAGAGGGAGGTTCTATGTCGAAAGACGATGTTATAGAAGTAGAAGGCGTTGTAACCGAAGTGTTGCCGTCAACAACATTTAGAGTCAAATTGCCCAACGGCTCATCGATAATCGCTTATCTCGGCGGCAAGATGAGAGTGCATTACATCAAAGTGTGCGTAGGCGATACAGTCAGGGTTGCAATTAGTCCCTATGATCTTACAAAAGGAAGAATAGTCTCCCGCAACAAAAACTAGGAGGATACAGTAATGAAAGTTAGACCGTCAGTTAAAAAAATGTGCGATAAATGCAAAATAATCAAACGTAACGGCAAAGTTATGGTTATTTGTTCAAAATATCCTAATCATAAACAAAGACAAGGCTAAAAAACTGTTGCAAACAAAAAATTATTTTGTTATAATAGATTGCTAACATAAAAAGTCAAAGGACTGCTTAAGGAGATTTTATGCTCTTTAGGTAGTTTTGTCCGTAATATTGAATATGTACGGGGGCGGCTGAAAGATTCTCCACAATCTTTTACCCCGTCGAAAGATATATATAGATAAGAAAAACACAAATTATTTGGAGGTTAGAATGGCTCGTATAGCAGGTGTAGATTTACCCCGTGAAAAGAGAGTAGAAATTGGTCTTACATACATATACGGCATCGGTCTTACCACGTCGCAAAACCTTTTGGCAGCGACCGGTATCAATCCCGACACCAGAGTAAAAGACCTTTCCGAAGACGAAGTCGCTAAAATCAGAGATTATATCGAATCTCACTTGACCGTAGAAGGTGATTTGAAGCGTGAAGTCGGAATGAACATTAAGAGATTACAAGAAATAGGCTGCTACCGTGGAGTCCGTCATCGTAAAGGATTGCCGGTTAGAGGACAAAGTACAAAGCAAAACGCTCGTACTCGTAAGGGACCCAAACGTACTGTTGGGCGCTCCAAGAAGTAATTAAGAGGAGTATGTAAAAATGGCAGTCAGAAAATCTACTATTAAGAAAAGAAAAGATATCAAACGTATTGACAAAGGTCAAATGCACGTTCATGCATCCTTTAACAACACAATCGTTACCTTTACCGATATGCAAGGCAACACAGTAAGTTGGTCTTCCGCAGGAAAACTCGGCTACAAAGGCAGCCGTAAATCGACCGCTTATGTCGCACAACTCGTCGCAGAAGATGCTGCAAAACAAGCAAAGGTACACGGACTTAGACAAGTCGAAGTCTATATCAAGGGACCCGGTCAAGGAAGAGAATCCGCAATCAGAGCGCTCGCTCTCGTTGAAATGGAAGCAACCAAAATTCAAGATGTCTCTCCTATCCCCCACAACGGATGCCGTCCCCCGAAAAGAAGAAGACTGTAATTTTAGGAGGCAATTAACATGGCAAGATATACTGGTGCCGTCTGTAAACTTTGCAGACGTGAAGGCACAAAATTATTCTTAAAAGGCGACCGTTGCATGTCCGAAAAGTGCGCACTCAACAAACGTTTTGCACCTCCCGGACAACATGGCGCAGCAAGAAAGAAAGCGACCGGATATTCGGTTCAGCTTCGTGAAAAACAAAAAGCAAAAAGAGCTTACGGCCTTTTGGAAAAACAATTCCATATGTATTATGACATGGCCGATAAAATGCGTGGAGTCACCGGTGACAACATGCTCTCTTTGATCGAAAGAAGACTTGACAATGTTGTCTATCGTATGGGAATCGCAGTTTCCAGAGCCCAAGCAAGACAATTCGTCAACCACGGTCTCATCACAGTCAACGGTAAGCGTGTAAATATCGCTTCTTACCAAACCAAGGCTAACGATGTTATCGCAATTAAAGAAAATAAGAAAGACAAAGCACCGTTCGTCGCACTTAAAGAAGGTAAAGTTACCACTCCCGAATGGCTTACATTCGATCCCGCAACTTTGACCGGAACGGTTGTCAGACTACCCGAACGCAGTGATATCGACTTGAACGTACAAGAACACATGATCGTCGAATTGTACTCTAAGTAATTAGGAGGGAAATTGATATGTTCAAATTGCAAATGGACCAACCGAGAATTTCTGTTGTCAATACAGAAAAAAGCGCTGATCAAGAACTCTTGTTTGTCGTCGAACCTCTTTGGAGAGGCTATGGCACGACTATCGGCAACAGTTTGAGACGTATGCTTTGCACTGCTCTTCCCGGAGCAGCGATTATTGGCATCGAAATAGACGGGGTTGCTCATGAATTTTCTACAATTCCCGGTGTTAGAGAAGATGTCAGCGAAATCATCCTAAATCTTAAAGGTGTCGCAGTAAAAGTTCATTCCGATGACAAAGAATATCAAACAACAGTCACCCTCAAAAAGAACACTGCCGGTGCAGTATGTGCATCCGACATTGCTGTTCCTTCCGATGTAGAAATAATGAACGGTGATCAATATATTTGTTCGTTGGAAGAAGGCGCATCCCTCAACATGACATTGACTATCGGTGTCGGCAAAGGATACCAATCTTCGAAAGAAACAAAAGAACTCAAACCCAAAGCACCTATCGGTTATATTCCTATTGACGCATTGTTCTCCCCTGTCGTAGCAGTCAGTTACACAGTAGAAAGCACTCGTGTCGAGCAATCTATCGATTATGATAAATTGACTCTTAGAGTAGAAACCAACGCCGCTAGCACACCCAAAGAGGTCGTTTCCCTAGCCGCAAAGATCATGAATGATCATCTTTCACTATTCATTGACCTTGCAGAGAATGTGTTTGCCGACACAGTGTTCCAACAACCTGTCGATGACCAAGGCAAAGATGTTCTTAAAATGTTGATTGAAGAATTGGAATTGTCCGTAAGACCTCTCAACTGCTTGAAGAGAGCCGGAATCTATACAGTCGGCGATCTCGTAGGCAAAACTTACGACGAACTTCTCAAAGTCCGCAACCTCGGCAAGAAGTCTTTGGACGAAATTATTAAAAAACTAGAAAGTATGAATCTCAACCTTTGTTCAAAGGATGAGTAAGGAGTAAACAATGGCAGGACAGCGCAAACTTGGAAAACGCACTGACATAAGAGTGCAACTTATTGAAAGCCAAGCAACTCAACTTCTTTGGTACGGCAAAATCAACACAACCGTAGAAAGAGCAAAAGAGGTTAGAAAAGTTGCTGAAAAACTTATTACACTTGCAGTCCGTACTTATGATGATACAGTAGAAGTGGAAAAGGAAGTTGTCGGAAAGAACGGTAACAAAACTACCAAGAAATTCACTAACGACGGTCCTAAAAAACTCGCTGCAAGAAGAAAAATGATGGCTGTTTTGGATGATATTCAAGAAGAAAAAGCAGAAAAAGAATCCAAATCTGACTATGCAGCACGTACAAAGGATGTCAACCATCCTCTCATCGAAAAACTTTTCGGCGAATATGGTCCTAAATACAGAGCCAGAGCCGAAGAAAAAGGTCAAGGCGGCGGATATACCAGAATCCTCAAAACCGGCAACAGACGTGGGGATGATGCATCTCTCTGCATCCTCGAACTAGTATAATTTTAGCGTATATCGGCACACCTACTTCGCAAAACTCCGCTACTCACTGCTAGAGTACGA
>CAVIQK010000002.1:0-186848 GCA_963644945.1 bacterium
ATAAACAGGAGACAGATAAATGAGTTTATTTTGCAATAAAACATTGATGATAACAGGAGGTACCGGAAGTTTCGGCAATGCCGTCCTCAATCGCTTTTTGAAAACAGACATCGGCGAAATCCGTATTTTCTCACGTGACGAGAAAAAACAAGACGATATGCGCCACGAGTTCCAAGCCAAGATGCCCGAAGTCGCCGACAAAATCAAATTCTATATCGGTGACGTAAGAGATCTTCAATCGGTCAAAAATGCCATGCACGGAGTGAATTATATTTTCCATGCAGCCGCCCTAAAACAAGTCCCGTCTTGCGAATTCTTCCCGATGGAAGCCGTAAGGACCAACGTAATCGGCACCGACAACGTTCTCACCGCAGCAATTGACGAGGGTGTCGAAAGTGTAATTTGCTTGTCAACGGACAAAGCCGCATACCCCATCAATGCAATGGGCATCACCAAAGCCATCGAAGAAAAAGTCGCAGTCGCAAGGTCGAGAAACAGCGGAAAGACCAAAATCTGTTGCACACGCTACGGAAATGTCATGTGTTCACGTGGCAGCGTCATTCCCCTTTGGATAGACCAAATCAAGAGCGGTCAGCCGATCACTATAACCGAGCCGACCATGACAAGATTTATCATGTCCCTTGACGAAGCCGTCGATCTCGTTTTATTTGCCTTCGAACATGGCGAAAACGGTGATTTACTCATCCAAAAAGCCCCCGCTTGCACCATCAAAACCCAAGCAGAAGCCGTTTGCGAATTGTTTGGCGGCAGCAAAAAAGACATTAGAATAATAGGTATCCGCCATGGCGAGAAGATGTACGAAACCTTGCTCACCAACGAAGAATGTGCCAAAGCCGTCGATATGGGCAATTTCTATCGTGTCCCTGCCGACAATCGTGGCTTAAACTACGACAAATATTTCAAAGAAGGCGACGAAAAACGTAACGTTCTCACCGAATTCAATTCCAACAACACCGAACTTCTAGATGTCGAACAAGTCAAAGAAAAAATCGCAGCCCTTGACTATGTCAAGGACGAACTTGACAAACTTTCACTAAAAATATAGAATTTGCTTATGAATATTCTAGTTACGGGTGCGCAAGGTTTTGTAGGCAAAAACCTCGTATCTGCACTCAAAAACATCAGAGACGGCAAAGACAAAACTCGTCCGGCGATAGCCATAGGCGAGATTTATGAGTACGACCTAGACAACACGCCCGAAGACTTGGACAAATTCTGCTCGACTGCCGATTTTGTTTTTAATTTGGCAGGTGTCAACCGCCCGAAAGATCCCGAAGAATTCCAAAAAGGCAATTTCGGTTTTGCGTCCACCCTTCTCGACTCGCTCAAAAAACACGACAACAAATGTCCCGTAATGCTGTCCTCGTCGATCCAAGCGACACTCATCGGTAGATATGACGGCGAATACGGCAGAAGCAAAAAGGCAGGCGAAGAACTGTTTTTCGATTATTCCGCAAAAACCGGTGCCAAAGTCCTTGTATATAGATTCCCCAATCTTTTCGGCAAGTGGTGTCGCCCGAATTACAACAGTGCGGTTGCGACCTTTTGCAACAACATAGCCCACGATTTACCGATCACCGTCAACGACCGCTCTACGGAACTAGAACTTTTATATATAGACGACTTAGTAGCCGAAATGCTCGATGCTCTCGAAGGTAAAGAACATCATTGTGAATTTGACAAAACCGTTGCCATAGCCACCAAAAACGGCAGATTTTGTTACGTTCCCACGACTCACCACGTCACACTCGGCGAAATAGTTGACCTTCTCACAACCTTCAAAGCAGAGCCTACTAGCCTCACAATGCCCGAAATCCCTGCCGGCTCATTTTCTAAAAAACTCTATTCGACTTACCTATCTTATCTCCCCAAGGAGAAAGTTGCATTTCCCCTAAAAATGAACACTGATGCAAGAGGCAGTTTTACAGAGTTGCTACGTACCGACAACTGCGGCCAATTCTCGGTTAATATCTCAAAACCGGGGATCACCAAAGGACAACATTGGCACAATAGCAAATGGGAGTTTTTCATCGTCGTGTCGGGACACGGACTTATCGAAGAACGCAAAATCGGCACCGACGAAGTGCTAAAATTTGAAGTTGACGGCGACAACATCCAAGCCGTACACATGCTCCCCGGTTACACTCACAACATCATCAATTTGAGTGACACCGAAAATCTAGTCACAGTGATGTGGGCGAACGAAAAATTTGATCCCTCTCACCCCGACACCTATTACGAAGAAGTAGTAAAAAACTGAGGATATATAATATGGAAATAAAAACCGATTACTCCAACATAAAATTCAAAAACGACGGAAGATTAAAACTCCTAATCATAGTCGGCACTCGCCCCGAAATCATAAGGCTTGCAGCAGTCATCAACAAATGTAGGAAGTATTTTGATTGCATTTTGGCGCACACCGGACAAAACTATGATTACAATCTCAACGGCATCTTTTTCAAGGACCTAAAACTTGCCGATCCCGAAGTCTATATGGATGCAGTAGGCGACGACCTCGGAGCCACCGTCGGCAATATCATCAATTGCAGTTACAAATTGATGAATGCCGTAAAACCCGATGCATTGCTAATTCTAGGCGACACCAATTCCTGCCTTTCGGCAATCTCTGCAAAACGCCTACATATTCCGATTTTCCACATGGAAGCAGGCAACCGTTGCAAAGACGAATGCCTCCCCGAAGAAACCAATCGCCGTATCGTCGATATAATATCTGACGTCAATTTGGCATATTCCGAACATGCCCGTCGCTATCTTGCCGACTGCGGACTCCCCAAAGAACGCACCTACGTCACCGGTAGCCCGATGGCAGAAGTCTTGCGAGAGAATTTAGCGGACATCGAAAAGTCCGACATTTTGTCAAAACTAAATTTGCAACCCAAGAAATATATTTTACTTTCGGCTCATAGAGAAGAAAACATCGACACCGAAAAGAACTTCAATTCGCTATTTGGTGCCATCAATAAACTTGCCGAAAAATACAACGTTCCCATCCTATATTCATGCCACCCCCGTTCCAAAAAACGTCTAGAAGTTAGTGGTTTCAAACTCGACAAAAGAGTAATTTGCCACGAGCCTCTAGGTTTCCATGATTACAACAATTTGCAAATGAATGCCCTAGCAGTTGTTTCCGACAGTGGCACGCTCCCCGAAGAAAGCAGTTTCTATTCAAGTATCGGTCGCCCCTTCCCGGCGGTATGCATAAGGACCTCCACCGAGCGCCCCGAAGCCCTCGACAAAGCATGCTTTATTTTGGCAGGCATCGACGAAACATCTCTTCTCCAAGCCGTCAGCACGGCAATAGAAATGAATGCCGACGGTGACCACGGCATCCCCGTCCCCGATTATATCGAAGAAAACGTCTCCACCAAAGTCGTCAAAATAATTCAGTCATATACCGGAGTAGTCAACAAAATGGTATGGCGAAAATTCTAACCCACAAAACACCCAAAACCGTCGAAGTCAATCGGCGGTTTTATTTTGCATAAATTTTAAAACAATAAAAATTTTTTCAATTCTGTTGTTTTTACAACATACTTTTTCGTTCGCAAGGCTTATTATTAAGGTACAAATCTAAATATCACGAAAGGAGATACGAAATGGATAATAAAATGTTTTGTTTTCAATGTGAACAAACCGCAGGCTGTGTTGCTTGCCAAGGAAGAGCCGGAGTCTGTGGCAAGACGTCGGACGTTGCAAGACTCCAAGATGAACTCACCGGAGCGCTTATAGGACTTTCAAGGGCAGTCGACGAAGGAGTCCCCAAAAGCGACATTTTCCCGACAGTCATCGACGGCTTATTCACCACAATAACCAACGTCAACTTCAACGAAAAAACCATCCAAGCCCTTATTGACAAAGTCCACTTTTTGAAGAACGAACTCGTCCCCAATTGTAACACATGTGTAGAAAAATGTGGCAGAACGGACGATTATGATATGAATCTCGTTTGGACGGCACAAGAGGATATTCGCAGTCTAAAATCACTCATTTTATTCGGCATTCGTGGCATGTCGGCGTATGCCCACCACGCTATGGCGCTAGGTTTTAGCGACGACGAAGTCAACCGCTTTTTCATCAAAGCCTTGTTCACGATAGGCGAAGATCTTACGATGGAAGACCTCCTTCCCGTCGTAATGGAAGTCGGCGAAAAGAATCTAAAATGCATGGCACTTCTCGACCAAGCCAACACCAAAACTTATGGCAATCCCGTCCCCACCACAGTGCCTCTTACAGTAGAAAAAGGTCCCTTCATCGTCATCTCCGGCCACGACCTCCACGACCTAAAACTCCTTCTTGACCAAACCGAAGGCAAGGGCATCAACATCTACACACATGGCGAAATGTTGCCCGCCCACGGCTACCCCGAACTCAAAAAATATCCCCACCTAAAAGGCAACTTCGGTACGGCTTGGCAAAACCAACAAAGAGAGTTTCTAGACATCCCTGCCCCCATCCTATTCACCACCAATTGCCTCATGCCTCCTAAGCCGAGTTATGCGGACAGAGTTTTCACGACAGCAGTAGTTTCGTATCCCGAAATCAAACATATAGGAGCCGAAAAGGACTTTTCACCTATCATCAACAAAGCCTTAGAATTAGGTGGCTACAAAGAGGATCAAGCCTTTACGGGCATCAACGGAGGATCCACCGTAATGACCGGATTTGCTCGCAATGCAGTCCTATCCAATGCCGAAAAAGTCATCGATTTAGTGAAGAGCGGAGACATCAAACACTTCTTCTTGGTAGGCGGTTGCGACGGTGCGAGAGTCGGCAGAAATTATTATACGGAGTTTGTAAAAAACACCCCATCCGACACCGTAGTTTTGACCTTGGCTTGTGGCAAATTCCGTTTCAATGACCTAGACCTCGGCACCATCGGCGGACTCCCCCGAATCATGGACGTAGGACAATGCAACGACGCATATAGCGCAATACAAATTGCCGTAGCCCTAGCAGGCGCTTTCGGATGCGGAGTCAACGATTTACCCTTGTCAATGGTACTGTCTTGGTACGAGCAAAAAGCCGTCTGCATCCTGTTGACGCTTCTATATCTCGGCATCAAAAATATTCGCCTAGGCCCGACACTCCCCGCCTTCATCTCGAAAAACGTGCTTAATTATCTTGTAGAAAATTTTGGCATCGCCCCGATAACCACTCCGGAAGAAGACCTAAAACAACTACTAAAATAGTACGAAAAAGCACAAAAGAAGTGCTAGAAAAATCAAAACAAAACCGTCGGTATCAATCGGCGGTTTTTTTATGCATTTACTCTCGTTTGACACCCTAGCCCCTAAATGCTACAATAAAGAAAAACCGAGAGAGTAATAATGTTTGTCGCAATTATCCTTTTAATATCGCTCATTTTGATTTGTGCATCCTACTTAACATGGGAAAACACCACCTTTCAAGTGACCGAATATACCGTCAAAGACGAGAAATATAGCGGTCTAAAAATCGCCATGGTATCCGACCTACACAACCATTCTTTTGGCGTTGACAACAAAAATCTCCTTTCGGAACTCAAAAAAATCTCCCCCGACTATATCTTTTTCACAGGCGACACTTTTGACGAAAACGGCTACCAAAATGCTATGTCGCTTCTAAAAAACCTCAAAAACGAAAAGGTATTTTTGATATGGGGAAACCACGATTTAGTCATTCCCACCTCCCAATTCACCGCCATAAAAGAAGACCTAAAAAGAGAGGGCATTATAATTTTAGAAAATGAAGTCCACGAAGAGAATTTTCAAGGAAAACCGCTCTCGATTTTAGGACTAACCGATCTCAAATTTTATCCCGATGCCTCAAAACAAGACTTTCAAGACACCGCCAAAAAGTTCTCCGACATCGAAAATTCTTTGGTAATTTCCCACCGTCCGGAACTTTTCGACATCTACAAAGACAACAATTTCCGCTACGTCTTTTCAGGACATGCCCATGGCGGACAATGGCGAATTTTCGGACATGGCATCTACACCGTCAATCAAGGACTTTTCCCCAAATACACCGACGGCATCTACCACGACGGCGCCACCACAATGATAGTGTCAAGAGGACTCGGCACCTCCGTCCCCGTCCCTCGCATATTCAACCCGCCGGAACTGGTTTTGATCTCATTTGAGTAGTTTATCCCAAAACCAAAACCCCACCAAACAAATCCCATTTTAATTGCACTCGTTTAGGTTTAATTTGAATATTTTTGCATAAAAAAATTCGAGATTTCTCTCGAATTTTCTGGTCGGGGCGACAAGATTTGAACTTGCGACCTTACGGTCCCGAACCGTACGCGCTACCAAACTGCGCTACGCCCCGTCAGTCTAAATCGTAGTCGATTGCTACGCTTTTTTCTTGTACCGCATGCATGTGTTTTTTGACGACATTCACATGGTAAGGATCGTTTTGATAAGCATCGAGTGCATCGGCGTTTTCCAAAACAACGGACAATATTATATCATAACTTCTTTGACTATGCAAGAAGTCAACGCCAACTTCAATATCTTTTATTTGCGGAACAACCCCTTTCATCGAAAGCAAAATATTTTTTGTTTCACTAAGGAGTTCGTTTGTAGGATGTGCCAACTTAAAAACAACAATATGCTTAATCATTTTTTTCTCCGATACGGACATTTTACTCTAACCCCCGAAAAAATGCAACAATATTTTTTATTCCCCCCAAAAAACTCCCCGATAATTTTACTTTTTTTCAACAAAATTATTCTTGAAATGTTCCTACATATTATATATAATATTACCAAGTAAAAAGGAGTATGAATATGAAACAAGGTTTCGACAGTGAAAAATATCTAGATTTACAAACAACCAGAATCAGCGAAAGAATAAAAGAATTCGGTGGCAAACTCTACTTGGAATTCGGTGGCAAATTATTTGACGACTTCCATGCATCGAGAGTACTCCCCGGCTTCAAACCCGACAATAAAATAACCATGCTCGAAGGGCTAAAAGATCAAGCCGAAATAGTCATTGCCATCAACAGCATCGACATAGAAACCAACAAACTTCGTGCAGACCTCGGCATCACCTACGATGCGGACGTTTTACGTCTTATCGACATTTTTAGAGCAAGAGGCTTCTACGTCGGAAGCGTCGTCATGTCGAGATTTTCGGACACCTACAAGCAAGCCCTCGTTTTCAAACACAAACTAGAAAAAATGGGCATCAAAGTATATAAACACTACCCGATAGCAGGATATCCCGCCAACGTTGACGTCATCGTCTCCGACGAAGGTTACGGCAAAAACGAGTTCATCGAAACCACTCGTCCCCTAGTCGTCGTGACAGCCCCGGGACCGGGATCGGGCAAAATGGCGACATGCTTATCCCAACTTTACCACGAACAAAAAAGAGGAGTGAAAGCCGGTTACGCAAAATACGAAACCTTCCCTATTTGGAACATCCCCCTCAACCACCCCATAAACATAGCCTACGAAGCGGCGACTGCCGACCTCAACGACGTCAACATGATAGATCCCTATCATTTGGCAGCCTACGGAATCTCGACCGTCAACTACAATCGTGACGTCGAAATATTCCCCGTTCTCAACCGCATTTTCAAAAACATTTACGGCTATTCCCCCTACAAATCGCCCACCGACATGGGAGTCAACATGATAGGTTATGCGATTTTAGACGACGAAGTTTGTAGAGAAGCCTCAAAACAAGAGGTTATTCGTAGATACTACAAAGCCCTCGTTGACGAAAGAAGAGGAATAGGCGCCATCGAAACCGTCAACAAGATAGAAGTCTTGATGAACAACCTTGACCTTACTCCGGAAGATCGCAAAGTAGCCGTTGCGGCCAACGAGAAAGCGACCGCCACAGGAGTCCCCTGTGCAGCCATCGAACTCCCCGACGGAAGAATCGTCACCGGCAAAACCACCGATTTACTCGGTTGTTCCTCGGCAATGCTACTCAATGCCTTGAAAACTCTTGCCAAGATAGACGACGATCTCGACCTAATATCCCCCGTCATCATCGGACCTATCCAAGAACTCAAAACCAAACGTCTAGGATCGGTCAACCCAAGACTACACACCGACGAAGTGCTTATTGCCTTGTCGATATGCGCAGCCACCGATTCGCTTGCGAAAAAAGCCTTGTCATGCCTTAATAAACTCCAAGGTTGTGACGTTCACTCCACCGTCATTTTGTCCCCCGTTGACGAGCAAACCTTCCGCCGTCTCGGAGTCAACTTGACCTCGGATCCCAAATATTCAGGAAAAAAACTATTCCATAAAAATTAATGAAAGACAGTTTTAATCGAGAAGTTAAATATCTAAAATTATCTGTAACCGACAAAACGGCTTACAATTTTAGTTATGCAATTCCCTCTCGTCCAAAAGAGATCGAAGAACTTTTACTTCCCGAAGAATATCTAAAAATCGCTTCTGCTTGTATAGCAAAAGGCATTGAAAAAATCCGCATAGTAGGAGAGCCTTTCGAAAGAGAAGATATTTTTGAAATTTTAGGCAGTCTTTCAAAACTCGGAGCAAAACTATTTTTGACGACGTCATCCCCCAAAATCGGTGAATATGCCAAAGATCTCAAAAGATTAGGAGTATATGGAGTCAATATCAATATGGACTCACTCAACGGCTCCCGTTACGAGAGTTTGACCGGTGGCGGAGATCTCAACGCAATGATCAATGCCGTCATGGAAACGAGATCCCAGTCTTTCGACGTTTTCAAAATCAACACCTACTTTACAAAACACTTCAAAGACAAAGAATTTTCCACGTTTGTAGATTTTGCATCCGACCTCAAAGCCGGCTTAAAACTTGTAGAACTTTCCGACACCGAAGTTTCCCCCACATTTTATGCCAACAATTATGCCCCCCTTTCTAGATTTATTACCGAAAAAGGACTCAAAAGATCCGAAATATTTGATTCGGGAGCCAACAAAGCATACACCTACAAAGGTGTCACTATTTGGACGGTTTGCCCCGATTTAGACGGATTTTGTCAATATTGCAACCAAATCAAAGTGACCGAAGACGGCATGCTTTACCCGTGCGAGCGTAGCACGATGAAGTTTTCGCTATCCCCCTACCTCATAAGTGTTGACCTACTCCAAAGTGCGATAGAAACTTTCGTAAAAAGAAAGATAGGCGGACGGCTATAAATTTACGGAGCACCAAGATGAAGATAGAAGAAGTCAAAAAATATATTCGCTTTATAGGCATCATGTCCTCGATTCCCCTAATCGTCGAGTTTGACGAAGACGGCAAAAACATAGCCGAAGCCATCGAAAACCCCACGACGGTAGGAGTAAGACTTCTCGATACCTCGTTTGTCTTGCAATTCAAAGAGGGCAAATGCTACCTAAAAGACGGCACTTTTACCAACAAAAACGTCGATTTTGTCATCCCCACCGGTTCAACTTTTGACAAAATTATAGAAGGCAAAAACCCCTATTTCAATTTGAAAAATCGCAAATTTTGTAAAAACACCCTCTTCCCTATCATAAGGAGAGTGGCGACGATATTAGACGATAGATCGTCAAGCGACCGAGTCACGTGGGAAACCGAACTAAACTTACGTATGGTAGGACTTCCCGTCTTGACCTCTGCCGACGAAAAGGCACACAACACCACAAGAAAACTCCAAAACGGCGAAATAGAACTCAAAGTCGGCAAAAGCGATCCGTGGACGATTATTGTCAAAGACTACAACATTGAAACCGAAAAACGCTCCGCCGATAGACCTGTATCATGCATTTATTTCTTGACGGGAGAAGCCTATCTAGAATTTTGTAGGGAGCAAAAGAGCCTAAGAGAACTTGTCGGCTTAGGCGAAGTCACCATATCGGGACTACTTACCGCAGTCGATCCCGTCATGCGAATAGATAGAAGGATAAAATTTTTCTTATAATTATGCTGTCAAAACCCAACGATTACAAAAGATCTCACGAATTGTTTGCCAAAGCCACCGAACTCATCCCCGGCGGTATTTACGGTTTACAAAACCCGATGACGTCAAAACTTTTCCCCATAGATTCTTACCCGTTTTTTGTCGAAAAAGCCAAAGGAAACCACATTTTGGACGTTGACGGCAACGATTTTATAGATTATAGATGTTCCCAAGGCGAAATAAGTCTAGGATATAGAGAAGAAAAAGTAGAAGAAGCGGTCAGAATTCAAATGACCAAATGCGACAACGTGACGCTAGCGTCCCGCATCACCGTCGAACTTGCCGAATTTATTGTGTCCAATATTTGGACGGCAGAATGGGTAGCCTTCTCCAAAACCCCTCAAGAAGCCTTACGTCTTGCCATAAAAGGCGCAAGAAGTTATACCTCAAAGACCAAAACCCTCATATTCGAAGGTTATCGCTCCATCACCATGAAAGACAGTGTAGTCACCGCCAAATACGGCGACATCGAATCTGTCAAAAATGCTTGCACGACTTACGACGTAGCATCGGTAGTTTTCCCGACACTTCTTTTGACCGAATCGGGACTAACTTCCCCATCCCAAGATTTTGTCACCGAACTTCGCAAATTTACCAAGGAAAACGGCATTATTTTGATTTTTGACGATATTCTTACCGCCCTCAGATCCCACCTAAAAGGCGGAGATTTCCTATATAAAACCGAAGCCGATTTACTAGTTGTCGGCAGTTCTGTTTCCAACGGCTACTCTTTCGGAGCCGTCGTAGGCAAAAATTCTTTCAAAACCGAATTTGCCGAACTCGAATATACCGAAAACTTTTTCGCATCGTCCATTTCGATGGCAGCCGCCCTTGCCACTCTAAAAACGGCAATCGGCATGGAATTTGATACTTATGTAGCCACTCTCGGCAAAACCCTAAAACAAAGACTAAAAGAAACCGCTTCCAAATACAACAAAACCCTGACTTTTTCGGGCATCGATTCGGTATTTTCATTTAGCCTTGACGACGAAAATTCTCGTGAAAAAACGGCTCAAATACTATCTTTTTGTGCATCCCACGGAGTGCTTTTCTCATCGGGTGCCAATTTCATCCCCGCATCTTTATCGGACTACGACATAGACATGACCGTATCGGTTTTTGACGAAGCGCTCAAATCTCTAAAATGATAATAAAAACCGAAAATTTATGCCGAACTATCGAGATTTTTGACGGCAAAATCACCAAAAACTCCTTAAAAAATCTCTTGTCCCAAGAAGAATTTTTGCTGGATCGAGAAGACCAATTTACAATTTCTTATTACGATAACCAATTTGCAGCACTAGGTCCATTCAAAAAACACCCCAAAACTATCAATTCATCTCAATTTTCGGTAAAAGAAGTAGGGCAAACCCTTACTTTTACTGCCCACATTGACGGAATAGATTTTACCGTTATTCAAGAATTTTTAGATAAAGACGGAGTTTTGTCCCACACTTTCTCGCTTACCACATCAAAAAACATTTTTATAGATGCTATCGACAGCGAAAAATACACGATTTCCAAGGAATTTTCGTGGTCAATTCCAATTTCCCAAGAAAAAATCACGATTTCCCCTAAGATTCTATCGCTAGGCCAACCCATCTACAACGGCACCGTCTTTCTTGCCCTAAAATCACCCGTTGCCGACACCTTTACTCGTGACGGCAAAACCGTTCTTCGCTACCATCTAGGACGCTACATAAAGGACTTTTCGCAAGAAATAAGCCTCCCCCCGACGATAGTAGGCGCATACCCCCGCCCCGACATGATTTCGGCACGTTCCGCCTTTTTCAAATACGTTCACACTTTTTCCCGAAAACCCTCCATGTACATAACCTTCAATTCATGGTATGACAACATGTTGGACGTCGATTCCGCCAAGATAAAATCATCGTTTACCGAGATTCACGACGGCTTCCGAAAGTCCAACCTTAGAGACATCGACTGTTATGTTTTAGACGACGGATGGACAGATTACAAAGCAACCAAATTTTGGTCGGTTGATCAAACCAAATTTGACAAAGATTTCAAGGACGAAAGCGCTCTTACCAAGTCTTTCAATTCCAAATTCGGCTTGTGGCTAGGCCCTAGGGGCGGTTATACCAACGAAACCGTCAAATATGCAAGACGACTAAAAAAACTAGGTTATTCCTTCAATAGAGCCTCTAAAGATATCTGTACGGGCGATCCCAAATATATCCACGATTTAGGGAATAGACTCATAGAACTCATGAAAAATTCCAACGTCGAATATTTCAAATTGGACGGTTTTGCCCTTTGCCCCTGCCCCTCCCGACGCCATGGCCACCCCGTAGGAGGAGAAGACGGCATCTATTTTTATACATACTTGTGGGAAGAGTGGCTCCGAGTTTTTCGCAAACTAAAAGAAGTCAACCCCAACATTTTCATCAATTTGACCTCATACGCCCACTGTTCGCCCTTTTTCCTTGAATATGTTTCGGCAATATGGATGAACAATGCCGGCGACATGAATTATATCGGCGAAGGCTCCGACCTAGACCAATGTCTCAACTATCGTGACAGCAGATATTTTGACCTTCAAAATTGCCGTCAAGTCCAACTTCCGTCGCAATACATCTACAATCACGAACCCAACTACGGCAAAAAGAATTACAATCCGCCCCTTCCCGACAAAACCCATCGCACAGTGATTTACACCGACGAAGAATTTGAAAAATATTTATACTCATGCCTCATGCGTGGTAGCGGTTTTGTTGAGTTATATTACTCACCGTCGCTTATGACCGAAAAGAAATATTCGATAAATGCCAAAGTTTTGTCATGGGCAGAAGCCAATTTTTCGGTTATTTCCGATTCGGTTTACTTCGGCTCATCCCCCGAAAAAGGCGAGGTTTACGGCTACATAGGAGTAGACAAAAGCCGAGCGATAATCTCTTTTCGCAATGCATCCCCCACCTCCCCAAAAACCTTCACTTTACCCCTAGAAAACTACACTTTTATAAATAAAAAATATCACCTACAAGAGATCTACCCCGTCCCCAAAGACCAAGGAGAAAGAGAAGGCGACTTAACCGTCGAACTAGAAAAATCTGAAGTCAAAATCTTTGAAATAAATTACAAATAAATCCAACCAAAAACAAAATTTTTAAAAAATCAAACCAAAAAAAAGAGTGCCTTTCGACACTCTTTTTATATTGTTTCTAATGTTATTCGGCGATTGTTGCGTTGGTGTATTTTACCAAATATTCTTTAATAATATCTTCGGTACATACATTGTAATCGTACGAATAGACGACAGGAGAGTAAGGTTTGACGTTGGCTTGCATACCGACGAGTTCACCATACCAACCTTCTACGGTGTTCCACTTTTTAAGAAGACCTGTATCCCAAATTTCTACTTCATAAGTAAGTTGTGTGTAGCAAACAGGTGATGCACCGGTATATTCCAAAAGTTTGAAGATGTTGGAATATCCCTTCCATTTTCCGGACCAAGTACAATCGGCAAAAGTAGGATTGCCTGTGCCGTCCCAACCATACATATTGAGCGGTTGAGTCATGTAATTTTTATTGATAATCTCTCTTTGTTCGGACTTGCTCAAATCGTTGAAGTTAGGAGCCAATTCGTCCATACTAGGAAGATTTGCATTGAGTTCGACATTTAGATACCAGTGATCGGTAGGAGTGGTAGAATCTTTTCCGTCGGCATCGACATAAACTTTTGTGATAGTTGCATCTTTAAACCAGTTTCCTGTAAATGCTTCGTCACGAGTGAGATCGATTATATACTTGACAGAATACATTTCTTGCCAAACTTTGTCGCTCTTTTCGGTTCCGTCGTCATTGTAGTTTTTACGCCACTTTGCACCGGCTTCTTGGCTTAGAGTTGACCATCTGATTTGATCGTTGTTGGAGTCATTTCCGGTTGCCGACCAGTTTGCCGAACAAATACCCTCGTCAAGAGCAGGGATATCAATATCGTCAAGGTTGCCTACTGCGGTATAGATAGGACCGGATCCTTTGTGGAACCAATAATGGTTGTTATAAGTACCTTCTCTTATAGCCTTGTTAAGAATTTGTTCGACGGCAGGAATAAGAGATTCCATTCCGGGAGCCTTTGCGTTAGCGATAGCGTTGATTTGTTCTTTCCAATAAATTTGGTAATCGCTAAGGTTGTTGTAAATTTCTTGACCTTGGACCATTAGACCACCGGTAATCGCTCCACCACCGATAACAGCCATTCCGCCTGCGTCGGTATATGTTCTAAAATAAGGAACGGTTTTCTCGTTGTAAGATGCAAGTTTGATGAGGTTGATTGCATCACCGATAGCAACGGTAGGATCGGAATCGTCGCCGGTATAACCCGTCGTGTCGTCCCAAGTACCGAGTAGGTAGTTGTTTCCGTCGGCTTCGGCTACGTTTTTGCCACTGACGGAGTTTTTATAGTCGGATCTTTGCCAAGCCATTTCGGTATCATGCAAAAAGTCATAAAGCGAAAATTCGGGAGAATATTCAAAAGTCCCCGTTGCATTGGCCATTGTAAACGTGTTATTTTCGAGATTTGTACTATCGTAACTTGAAAACGGTATTTTACCGAGAGAGTCATAAGGGACTTCCAAAGCGGCTTCGGCTTCCGGCTTTATGGTAAGAACACCGAACAAAATACCACAGACAACGCCTGCGGTGAGTACGAGTACGAAAAGCAGTTTAAGAACTTTTACTAGTTTACTCATTAAATCATACCTCGCTAGTTTAATATATAATATTATTTTACGATAACAAGACAATAAAAGTCAATACCCAATTTTAAGCAATTTTCAACATTTTCGATTTTCAAAAATCTCCCCTAATTTTTCTTATAGAAGGGATCACCTGAAAATTTTTGTATTTCCCCAAAACCAAGCGGTTTTTCCCTGTGATTTTGACAACAAAACTCCGAAAAAATTTTCTCCCCGAAAAAAGTTTAACAAAATTTTAACAATAGGTATATTGACATCAACAATTATCCCTTATATAATATATAAGAATTACGTGTGTATGTGCGTAATAAGGAGTATCGATGCTAAAAAATTTACTTTCCAAAAAATTTGTTCTTACGACAATCACATTGCTTGTTGTGTTCGCCATAGTGATAGCAGGTGTAGTCTTTGCCGTACAAAAGGCAAATGACCAAGAAGGTCGCACCGATACCGTCGTGCCGACAAGGACGGATGCAGGCGTGCATGGTAGCATGAACTACATTGTAGGCAAAGTAGGCGTTGGCTATTCCTCGTCTGCGGAGACCTCCATTTCGACAGCCGCCGATTTTGCAAGCACAATTTCCAATGCGAACTTTTCGGGTAGTGCAAAACTCACCACCGACATAACCCTTACTTCAACCAACCAAAGTTCCCTTTTCGGTATTGTAACCAACTCCGGCACCTTTGACGGACAAGGACATACGATTACATTGTCGGGAGATATTGCGAGATCATACGCATCCGGCAGCCACTATTCCGCACAATATACCGAAAAAGCGATCACCTATGTAGGACTTTTCGGCGGAATGGGCAACGGTGCCACCGTCAAAAACGTGACAATAGTAGTTGACGGCTCCGTCACTCTTACATCCAACACCGCATCTCTATTTGCCTCAGGTCTAATTTTTGGTTGGGGCAGAAATGCGACCATAGAAAACGTCAAAATCGTCATAAAAGAAGGCGCTACCTTCAAAGCCGTCGAAACCCTTACCGATGCAGGCGAAACCGCTCTCGGACTCTTTTCGGGTATCGGTGGCCACGTCGGTTACGGTAGTTCCTCATATTCGTCGGCATCGACACTTACTCTCAACAACTGCCAAGCCGTAATAGACGGCTCCCTTATCTTACAACACGCCTCTTGCAGTACGTCCAACCAAGACCACGTAGCACTAGGCGGACTTATCGGCAAATCGGACAAAACCACATTCAACGGTTGCGGACTCTTCGGCAAAGGCAAAATAGACCTCCAAAGCGCCACATCGTGCTGGACGGGTGTAGGCGGATTTATCGGCTTTATGAGAGCTTCGTCGGCAAAGGGCAACAGCCAATTTATATTCAACTCCGGCACTGCCGAATTTAGCGGATCTCAATTTATCGGCTATACAGGTACCCTCGGAGCGACCAACGGCGCCCCTTCCGAACTCCGTATTGGTATAATCTTAGGTGACGGCAACGGTCTAAGCGGAGTCACCGTTCCTACGGTTTATTCGTCTTATTCTTTGACATCGTCCACCAAAGGACAAACATCGGCAGAAACCACCTATACGGCAGGATCTTCCGACTTTACACATACATCCGGCTACGGTTGCACAGTCACCGTTTCATCTAATTACACCGTCGCCCCACAACTCAACTTTACATCGCTTACGACAGGCGAATTTTTAATGAATCCCCTCTACACCGCAAGTTCCTCGACTCTCGGCTCTCCGGCAATCTATTACACCGGATCCAATACCGCCACGATTAAAGGTTTGGCATCCGCAAGCGGTGCAGCATGGAGTGGCAACGGTTATGCCACCCTATCTACCGAAAACGCAAGTTTTTCATTTGTCACCGATGTCGCAGACCAAGTAAGAGTAGGTGAAGTTTCGTCGTCCTACGTAGGATCCGGCACCGAAATATCCTCGTGGAGCAGTTATTCCCCCACAGGCAATATTCGCTTATCTACCGACGTCACCGCCGATTCCTTCAAAACGGGCAACTTCTCCGGTACCTTTGACGGACAAGGCCACACCGTCTATGTTTCCTCAATAAGCCAAACATTTAGCGCCTCCCAAACCACCGATTACAGTGGCGGAGCGCTTACGCATGCAGGACTTTTAGGCGGACGAGCCACAGGTGGCACAGTCAAAAACCTAAAAATAGTAATCAAAAGCGGTACTAGTATCACCGCAACAAGTACGGCAACATCCATGTTTGCAGCCGGACTTCTCTTCGGTTGGGCAGAAAACGTCACAATACAAAACGTCCAAATCGTAGTAGAAGAGGGTGCCACTTTCAAAGCGGTAGAAACTCAAACGGCAGCAGGTGAAACCGCTCTCGGTCTTGTCGCAGGTATAGGCGGCGAATATGACGACAGCACGTCGCTTGTTATGAAAAACGTCCAAATCGTCCTCAACGGTTCCCTTATCTTACAACATGCCTCATGCGACGACTCTACCGCAGACCACATAGGACTCGGTGGATTTGTCGGCAAATCGGACAAAACCACGTTTGACGGTTGCGGACTCTTCGGCAAAGGTAAAATCGACCTACAAAGTGCCTCGTCATGCTGGACGGGTGTAGGCGGATTTATCGGCTTCATGAGGACATCGACGGCATCCGGCAAAAACAGTTTTACCTTCAACATCGGCACTGCCGAATTTAGCGGATCTCAATTTATCGGCTATACAGGTACCCTCGGAGCGACCAACGGCGCCCCTTCCGAACTCCGTATTGGTATAATCTTAGGTGACGGCAACGGTCTAAGCGGAGTCACCGTTCCTACGGTTTATTCGTCTTATTCTTTGACATCGTCCACCAAAGGACAAACATCGGCAGAAACCACCTATACGGCAGGATCTTCCGACTTTACACATACATCGGGATACGGCACAGTCACCGTTTCCTCCAATCACACAATCGATGCGACCGACGCAGTTTTCAACGGCAAGTTTAGTCCGTCGCTAGGCTTTTCCGAAGGTCTTGTAGCGACCTACATAGGCGATCTTGCGGTAGTAGGCATAAGTGCCGCATCGGGTGCATCTTACATCCAAGACGGCGACTATGTAGCCCTTCAAGAAAATGCCGACTCGGCGTTCACGTGGACGATTTACGAATATGAATATTCATGGGATGCAGGCAAAACCGTCGAAGAAGCAGGCTCCGTATATACGGGTTACTCCGCAGACAAGAGTGCCTACGTTCAAGACATAAGCACCGTAGAACAATGGAAAAATGTCTTCATCAACGGCAACGGCACCTCCAAATATTACAGACTGACGGCAGATCTCGAAATCACCGATTTCCAAGGCTCCGACGTCACTTTCACAGGATACCTTGACGGACAAGGCCACACAGTCACTCTCAAAGGCACCTCGTGGTCAAAAACCTCGACCACCACTATCGGCAACACATCCTACACATTATACGGTGGTGTAGCCGGTATCAACCAAGGCACTATTCGCAACCTAAAAATTGCATTAGGAAGCGACATAACGGTAGCCTCCGGCAACAATGTTTTTGGCGGTGTAGTCGCTAAAAACTCCGGTACTATCGAAAACGTTTCAGTGTTTTACAACGGCACCACGACCGTCCCCGGCGGACTTGTAGGCGGTATCGTAGGATTCCTAGACGGTGGCACGATCAACTATGTCAAAGCCGAAATTGACGGCACCTTAAAACTCACCACATCGGGAGTGACTTGCACCCTAAAAAATCTCGGCGGAATCGTCGGCTATTCGTCAGGCGGTATAATAAACCTTGCCACGTTGAAAGGCAACGGAACGCTCACAAGCGAATGCACCACCGACACATGGTTAGGCAAAATCATCGCTATCAACCAAAACGGAGTTGACGGCATAACAGCCACCGCCACCAAGGTTTTAGCCTTCATAGACGCCTTCAAAGGCACATTTACCTACGGACAAACATCTGCATCCGCCACCTTGATAGGTACAGGTACAGGCTCATACAACATCACGTTATACACTCTCTACAATTTGTCTTACGGCTCCGCCCCCACCAAAATGTTCATAGACACCGACACCGCACACGTCGTCATGGACACCACTTGGGACGGCACCACGCCCACCGACGAAACGACTTCGACCACTGCCCAAGTGTATATTACCTACACAAGTTCGGGTGTAGTCAAAGCCTCGTTTAGCGACGAGAGTTTCTCTTACGATGCCAAAACTTATGACGGAAAACGTGTCTATTTCTCGTCAAGTACTTTCGGCACCTACCAACTCAACTGGCTCGAAACCCTAGATTCCACATCCTTCAAATCTTATCTACAAGACTCCGGTACGGTTGCAGGCGGCATGAAAGCCCTAGGCGAAGACGTAGCAATCGACTCGACTTTCTCTATAGGCGCCAAAACCGTCCAAGCAGGTTCGGGTATAGACGGAGCAGGCATGACCGTCACGATAAAAGGTGACCTCACTCTTACCGATACAGGCATATTCGGAGCAGTCAACAACGGCACTCTCCAAAACATAAATATAGTAGTAGAAGGCAACTTGACCTTGTCGGGATCCGACTCTTTGGGACTTGTCACTGCCGAAAACCAAGGCACGATATCACGAGTTTCCGTCACCGTCAAAGGCTCCGTCATCATGTCCGATGCAACCAACATAGGACTTGTAGTCGGTAAAAACACAGGTTCCGTCAATCTCTCTTCCGTCACAGTTTCGGGGACTGCAAAACTTCAAGGCACCACTCTAAACGCAGGCGGACTCGTAGGACAAAACAGCGGTTCGACCTCGTCTGTTACCAACTCCACCCTCACAGTGTCAAGCGGTAGCACCTTGTATGCGGACGGCACCTCTACACTTAATTTTGGCGGAATAGTAGGCTCGACCGATTCGGGTACTGTTTCAGGCAATACCTCAACAATCAACGGCACTCTCAATGCCAATTCGTCCACCACGTCCCTCAATGCAACCACCGTCAACGAAGGCGGTTTGATAGGTTATATTTCAAACGCAACGGCAAAATACAACACAATAGAAGGTAGCGGACAAATCGCTATCAACGGCAACAACTTGTCGGGCATGGCAGTCGGCTCCGCCTTCGGTTATGCAAGCGGATCCTCAACATTTGCCCCCTCCGTCCTATACACCTACACCGGTACCCAACCGATATTTGATGCGGGATCATCTGCAAAACAAGGACAAATTATAGGTAATCTCGACGGCACCGATGCAAGTGTTTCCGTCTATTACTACAACAGCGGTAAAATCACCAATTTTATAGGCAACACCACCGACGACAGTAGAGTCGACCACAACCGAGTAGATTCCTCGGCAGTGTCCGACGTCATTTTAAGTGTTTCAGGCACAACCGACTCGACCTACCAAGTTATAGCCACCTCGACAAAACCCTTCTACGGCATCAAAAACGAGCATTATGCGACTTACGACAAAAACCTCGGTGCCGTAATCATCAGTCAATCGACAGGCAGCGAAGCCATTTCATGGAAATGGGTAGATTCCTATGACGGCAACACCATCCTCAACGAAACGGTTGTCTATGGTAGCGATTACATGACGCTCACCGTCCCCACCTATACCGACGGTTACATGACCGACTACGGCAGAATAATAGCCGGCTACGGCATCGTATCCACCGCATTCAAAATCGAAAACAAAACCTCGCTCAACACGTGGTTAGGCATCACCAAAACCGAAGTTGACGGCAACGTCTTATACCAAAACGGCTCCACCTCATACACCAAAGACCAATACGAATATGCCTATCTCTCCGCAGATATCAGCATAGATGACACCGTATTTTTCAACACCCAAGGCGTCCTTGCCGAAGACAGAACGCTAGACGGCGCAGGACACACCATTTCCTCGACCAAAAACGACGATTCATGGTCAGGTACCAACAATAAATCGGCATACATAATAGGTACGGGCGAAACCGACCTTCTTGCCGAATACGGACTCGCAAAACTTGCAAGTAGCACTTCCCAACCCGTTGCCATCACGAGCGGACTTATGGCAGTCAACAAAGGCACTATCAAGAACGTTATCTACAAAGTCCCCTCCGGCATCAACCAATTCACCAACGATGCCCAAATAGGCACTTCTTCGGTCGGAGCAACCGGCATCAACTGGATACATGGATTTGTTTGCGGTATCAACAAAGGTACCATCGAGAACGTTTCCGTCATCATAGGCGGTGACGTCAGACTACACACCAACAGCAACGGAACCCACTCCCGCACCTATCTCATGGGCGGAGTCACCGGCTACAACTACGGTGGCACGATTTCCTATGCGTCCACCACAGTCAACGGCACCTTCAACCACTCCCCGAGAGGTGGCGCCGCAATGTTTGGCGGAGTCGTAGGATTCTCATCGGGCGGCACCCTCGAATATCTAAAATTTGACGGCACAGGCACCGTAAAACTCAACGATTTGAGAATGTCCAATGCCTCAACAAGCGATTTCCACAATGCCTACTATATGGGCGGAATTTTAGGAGCAGGCAACAACACCACGACTACTGCCGTCTATACCTTACAAAATATCGAATCGACTCGCACAAAACTTCAATATTTCTACAACGGTTTCACCGGCACATATTTGACCGACAAAGGTAGCGGATCGACCGACAGCATCCAATTTGGTTTGATAGCAGGACGTGTCACCTACACAGGCGGTATGAATGCCTCTTCCAACCCCCTAATAAAAGGAGTAATGTTTATAGAAGACGGCACCACTTACCAATGGGCGAAGAAAGGCACCTCGGTCGGCTCATATACCTATTCTAATATATCGGGCAAAACCCTCACCCCGTTTGGCGGAATAGATTGCACCGTAGCCTCATGCGTATTTTCAGGAGTAGCCATAAAACACTTCACCGCAATGGCATACAACGGTTATTTTGACTATTGGACCAGAAAAGATAGCAACAACAACGGTTTTGCCGTCGAATTTTCATCTCCCGCACTTCTAAACTCGGTCACCGTTAGCGGAGTGTCCGGAGTGTCCTATAAATCGGACGAATATAGAGTCTATTTCCCCTCATCGGTAATCTCCTCTCAATCGTCGTCGTTTTTGGCAGAAACCATCACCCCGACACTCAAAACATCATCGGGAATAAGCGCTGCCAAAGGCTTCTATGACTACGGCAAAGCCACTACTACGGTGACTTCCGGTACGGCAATTACCTCATCCACATATTTCCCGCTTTCGGGTAGTGACACATACTACCTTACAGGCAACACAACGGTAAGCCTTGATAGTTATTTCAAAGACGATCGTTATAATGCTTCGTTTAGCGGCAAGATTTACGGCAACGGTTACACCTTGACTCTACAAGTTTCAGGTGAAAAATATAAAGAACTCTCCAATTCTTGCGGTTCAAGCGGAGTCGGTGACGGTGGTAACGCCAACGTTACTCAAGGTTGGTTAATAACCAATTTCACGTCGGGCGGACTTATTCAAGACTTAAATATAGTAATATCCGGTAGTTATTACCAAACAAAACAACGTACCGGCAACTTAGACAAAGCCTCTGAAAACCAACATAGATATACAGGTCTTATAGGATCCATGGTATCGGGTACTACAATCACCAACTGTACTGTCACCAACAGCGGTACAATAGGATGTCTCCAAGGCAACACCGCCGGAAACAGAGCCACCGACTACGGCAGACTTTCCGCAGGTTCTCTTGTCGGTTTCTTCGGTGGCGGTACCATTTCCAAAGTCAAACTCAATATGAATGGCGGTACAGTACGACTCAACGGTTACCACACTAGTAAAGACTACAAACCGGACGGCTATGCCGGCGGACTTGTCGGTTATATGACAGGCGGTACCCTTTCCGAAATCATTTTGACCGGTACCGGTACTATTTCGGCATCAAACTGTTACGGCTCTACTGCATGCGCCCTTGTCGGTAAAGTGACAGGTGGCACCATCAAAAATATATTCCTCAACGGTTGTTCCTATACAAGGACTATCGCAGAGCAAGTCACCAACGACGGCACCGGACTTACATGCGGTGGCTCTTCGTCGGGACTTTACTATTTCGGCACTTCCAACCAAGACACATCCTCGTTTGGTGGCTCATGGACACCTTTATACTACTCCAATTTGCTGACCACCGACTTGACCGCAACGGCTACCGTATCGACAGGTCTTGATGCAAGCACGTTCTCCGGATCGTCCGCATCCATGTACGTTGACTGGTATGCAGGCATCAACAACAGCGACTTCAAAGCACGAGAATATTATGCCGTCCGCAACAAGCATCGTGGCAATTTCTTCTGGGCGATGGGCGAAACCGAATATGTAACCCAAGAACTTTCCTCGGGACTCTTTACCATAAACACCGCCGACCACAATCTCCACAATGCCCTAAAAGTCGGCACCAAAACCCGCCTAATGATAGTTGACGGACAAGGACACATAGTGGACGGATCTAGCATAAGAATGTTAGAATCTCGCTACTACGACGGCACCAACAAAGCCTATGCCTCATTTGACACTATCGAAGAAGCCATAAATATAGGACTAATTACCTCTGAGCAAGTCTCCTACATGACCGACCTCGAAAAGGAAATATTCCTACAAAATAAATATCAATATTCATATCAAATATTCGATCTTTCAGGCACGACACCGCTCACCTATTCGTCATGGGCAGTGAACAACGATTATTCCGAACTAGAAAAAGGCATCACCCTCACCGACATATTCCCCTCCGACACCGCCTATACCTTGTCGTCCCCCTCGGCAAAAACAGTAGGAAGCACCTCGTACTATCTCTACAATCAAGATGCACTCGTCCTTGCCAAAACAGCCGACACCACTCTCAACAGTTATTCACAAAGAATCAAATCGGTAGGATTGATCGCCACCCCCGCATATTCCACGACGTTTAGCGAAGAGTCCACCGTTTCCTTCTTTATCCCTCTAGGCGAAGACGATGCCATCAACGCCCTCAAATTCTGGTCATCGGCGACAGGCGGAAAACAACTTCTCGCTACCAAATATTACGAAACCAATTCCTATTCGTCCGCAGGATCCGAATCGGCAGGCGGTATAACCTATACCTTCAACACCGAAGATTTACGTGGTGGCACGACCTACTACGTCGAAGGACAAAAACAAAATTCTGCAGGCGACTACATCACCGTTACGGGTAGAGTGTCCGTCAAAACCATGATCGACACCAAAGCACCTATAATAGGTATATTGAATAGTGACGGCTCCGTCCGTACCGACATTACGGCAGACGACGTCACCTATGTTGACGACGACGGCGACGGAGTTATAGACTACGGCAAAATCAATCTATACGTAAAAGACGTTTCGATGACCGAAGCCGAAATGGGCGTTTCCGACACATCGGGTTACACGATAAGCACATCCCCCTTGACGGCTGCCGCCAATCTATCGGTAAGTTATACAGAAGATAAATACGGCATACTCTACGAAATCATCTTACGAGATTCCGCCAACATTACGTTTAGAGCGACCGACGGACTAGACCGTACAACGACTGCAAAATTTGCAATAGACATAGTGGCACCCAGCCTCATAGTCAATGCCCAAATCTCGACTTACGACACCCAAAAATTCATCAACAACCCAAGCCACAAGATTTATATATCAAGCATAACCGACAACTTGACAGGTCAATCGGCACTCAAATCGTCGCTCACTTGGGAAGTTTACGACCTCACCACATCGACAGTCATCGCATCGTCCACTACAAACGGACAAAATCTAGGTGACGACCTCGCTATCACTCTCCCCCTAAAAGACGTTTATTCTAAAAACGCCCGCATAAGAGTGACAGTAAAAGACGAATGCAACAATGCGACCACCTACGAAGAAGACGGAGTACTGATCGATACAAGAGAATATCGAGTTTACTACGGCGAGTCCCTTATCACCAAAGAAAACATATCGCTTACGGCAAGCCCCGTAATATCCGTAAATTACGGCACAGGCGGTTCGGCAATTTTGCAATCGGACAGCAAAGGTTATTGGACACTCCACCGTTTCGATTCCTTCTCCGTCCAAAACGTCGCATCGAGATCCGGACTTACATACCTAGGTTTCGGTATGGACGTTGACTATTACACCAAGTCCACGATCAAAGACTTGGATCTTGCCGACGAAAGTCTGGAAATAGCCGTCAAATCTAACCAAACAATCACCCTAGACGGCAATACTTACGGCAGTGTCGATATGTCGGCTCCTTCAAAAACCATGGTAGAAGTCAAAGCCATATTCTTCTATACGGTAGCCCTTGACATACAAATATCTCTTGACTCCGTAATCGAAACCGAAATAAGTGGTAGCGACATTTCTACAAACGGCATCGTAAAATCTATTTCCCGTACAGTATCGGGATCGACTTCAAACAGTGCCGTCGTCACACCGTCCAACTTTACCAACTATATAAATATGGAAGTAAAAGACGAAGACGGCAACGACGTTTCAGTCATCAAAAAGAGCGAAAAAGGCTCCTACACAATCACCTTCTCGGTTCGCAATGATTTAGGATTCGACAATTACTACACAATCGGCTCGACATCCTCTGTCTTTACCGTCAACGTAATAACCGCTACCGACGAAGAAGTTTCCTTCTCGCTTGGCGAAAAAGACACCGTTTCCCTTACCTACGGCACCACGACTTACGGCGGACAATGGGGAGCAGCGGACAGTGTTTACGATTCCTCATATAAATATGGTTGGTCAATATCTACAATTCTAGATGAAATGTATAAAGCGGGCGATCTCGTCTATTCGGGCAACACTTCGGTTTATGACGAATATACCGCCAAATACGGTCACTCAATGTTTTCCGATCTCAAATACACCGTCATCAAATCGGGCGCCGTCGTATCTAGCGACATAGTAGACACAGGCACCTACAACGTAACAGTGCAGTTCAAGTCCAAAATAGACGGAGTAGAGCCTTCACAATACACTTATAGAGGATCAAAACAATTTACCGTCAAAATAACCCCTTCAAGTTTCACCGTTTCCCCGTACTCCGAAACAACGACCTACGGCGATGCGATAGACTCTTTAGGTTACGACGTCGATTGGCAAAACGTCAGTCCTCGTGACAAAGTTAAGATCAATAAAGAATATAGCCTCAATTCCACAACAGGCGAAGTTTACTACATAGCATCTACGGGCGCTCACGTCAAAGTAGGTAGATTCGTAAGTAGCGAAAACGTCGTAAAACTCTTCGAAGGCACCACTTACGAGAAGTCTTATTCGGTAGTGTCCTCGACCTCTACAACCGTCACCATCTCCACATTTGAGTTTAGAGAAGGTGTCATTTCGACTGCCCCCATATCTACCACCACGAGAAGAAATGCAGGCGAATATGTAGGGACAGACGGCATCATATTGTCGGGTGGTTCCTCTCAAAACTACAATATCCTAATAGACAGAGCAGGCGACCTAACCATAGAAAAACGTAGCATAACAGTCAAGATTATAGACAAAGTCAAATATTACAACCAAGAAGATCCCGCAGTCTATGATTGGGAACTCACAAGCGGAAGTTTCGGTTATACCGACGGCATGACCGACTTTACGACCAACATCACGAGAGAGCAGTCCTCGACAGGCACCGACCAAGTCGGCACTCACTACGTGTTGTCCGGAACAGTCCAAAACGACAACTATATCGTGACAGTCCAAAACGGTGTTTTGAGTGTCGAAGCCCTAACATTAGAATATTTCGTGTCCGGTGACAAAAATATGTACTACGGCACCACCAAAGATTATTTCGGCACCTTCACCGTCAAAGTCGTCAATGCAAAACGTGACGACAACGTGACCGCCGTCATCTATTACCTACTAGGCTACACCTCGGGCAACAATCCTATATATATAAGGAAAGAAGGCGACAATTACATTGGACTCAACGCTACAGCCACCGATGCCATGTCAGGAGTGGAAAACGGCTACTTCAAAGGCAAACTCACGACGAGCGAAAACGAAGCCGTAGCCACCCACAAAATCGAATGGGTAAAACAAGGCTCCTATGCATATAGAGTAGTCGCAAGTTCGACGGACGAAAACTTCTCCAAAAACTACACCAATGCGACAGCCGACTATACGGCATCCATTACAGGACTAAAACTCTACGTTGTCGCATCCGACCAAATCGTTGTTTACAAACAAAAAATTGACTCTATCCCCAAAGAAAACGTCAATTATACATTAGAAGGAGTCGATACAGGCGACACCGTCACCGTCAGCGGACTCAACATTTCGACAATTAGCGAAATCGGTAGTTATGGCTACGGAAAACACGTCGGACAAATTACGGTAGGCGGTTTAAGTTATACAAGTAGCAAGGGACTCACCTACGAAATAGTCTATGTTTACGGCTCCCTTACCGTCGAAAAAGCCACCGTCAACCTCACTTGGAACGCAGTCAACTCCCAAGTCTATACAGGATCATCCTTCAACGATTACTTCACTTCGAGTGTCAAAGCCGACAACAACCTCGTTGACGGCAGATTGTCCTTCGAGTTTTACGATGCAAGCGGCAATAGAGTCACCGAAATCAAAAATGCCGGCGGTTACTACATAAGAGCCTACCTCCCGACAACCGAATATCTCGATTATAGAGTAGAAAACTTCAAATTAGACACCGACGACGAATATTTCTATGTGAATATCGACAAGCAGTCCTTGTATCTCGAAGCATTTGGCGAGAAATATTGGAATTCTCGAAACGACACCTCCAAAAACACCACCAACAACTACAAGAGATTTGTCGGATCTTATTCGCTATCCTCAATACTAAAAGAAGCGACCGACTATCTACTACTCAAAAATTACAGCGGTGGCACCGTCAATTCCTATCTCGCATCCGACTTCTCCACATGGCAATTTGTCGTGTCTAGCGAAACGGGTAGCGCCTCTATTACATACAACACTTACGGCGGCAGTTCTGCAAACGTTCTTCCTTCGACTGCCCTAAACGGCACCTACGAAGTCAAAGTTATCGTGCCGGAGAGTGTCAACTACTACGGACTTACCGAAAGAGTCATGTTCAAAGTCACCTCATCCGAAAACAACGTGACCTATTGGAGCAGTACAGGCAAAAAGGCAGGCGGATATTACACCATATCTAAGTCCTCCGTATCCCTAAGCAACTTGTCCACCAACGCAGGTTACATTGCAGGACACGGTAGCAACGGCACCATTCACAAAGATCCCAACGGTTCGACAGGCTCGATGCTAAAATCTAACAGTTCCGAAGGCTATTCACCCGAGTGGTCGCTTTTCTACATCAACATCGAACTTTCCGACGAATATTACATGCTAGCCCTTCAAGGCAAACTCCGCTTGACAGTAAGCGGTGCAGGCAAAACCTATCGTGAATATGGTACTGCATACTACTACAACAACACCGACGGACTAGGCGTCGTAGTAAGAGGAATAGGCGATGCACAAAACTACTCCTTCGGCTCGGCAAGTGGCGAAAGTTCCATCGATCCGTCAAGTACTAGTATCACCAAAAACAACGTGTTCGGCACCGTATCGGGACTTTCCAACACCTACGGCAGTTCTACCGTAGTTGCACCGTCAACGGGCAACACCGTCACCCAAAACTTCTCACTTTCGTGGACACCTTCGCAGTCCTCATACAGAATTTACTTCCTAGGTTGGGCACAAGCAGAAGACTACTGCACACCGTACACGTATGCACTCGTTTGGTCAAAACGTGGTTGGCTTGACTATGAATATAGCGGACTACAAATCAGTGCCGAAGTTTTGGACACCACCGCATCCACATATTCGCAAGCCACTCTTGACAAATCGACCACTTCCGAATCGCAAAACACCATCAGTTTCAACAAGTCGACAGCCTCATCGACCGTCCTCAACACGACATCCAAATTCTTCGTCTTGTCGGGTACGACTTACTACTACAACGGCTCCACCGTATATTACGATGCCGCCAAACAAAAAGCCGTCGAAGGCTGGTCTGTCAACGAAACCGCCAACCTAATACAAGTCACAATGCGTACCGTATATAATGCGAGCGCAAGGAGTTGGCGATTTGTAGTGGGTAGCGAATCGGCAGTCGGCATCAATCCGTCAACTTTCTCGATCAAAGTAAGAAGATTGTCGGGTGTCGAAACATGGTCCGTCAAGACAGGCGAAATCTACGTTACGGATATATCGTCCCTATACAACAAGATTACGTTCGAAACCCGACTTCTCCCCGATGACGTCGTGTCTATGACCGCATACTCTATCCAAAACTATGCAGGCACCACATCCTCGATTAGCGGAAGTGCCGTCCTTCTTGACAACAATTTGACGGGCGCCACCGACAATGCTTTACAAGTATCCACGTCGAGTGCATCGGGTTACACCGATTTTGAATTTGACAAGTGGTATAAATCACCTCAATATCTAGCCTTCAAAGTGCAAGAAGACACCACGAGCGGATTCTCCGGTCTAGACGAAAACGACATCAAAGTCTATTACTTCAATGCAAGCGGAGTAAAGACCTATATCTCTTCCCAAAAAGTCGATACCGAAACCTCCTCCGGAATAGTCACCGCCATCAACATGCGTACAACCGCAGTTTTGGACACTTGCGGATACTACTACATCGAAGCACAAGACAAACAAGGCAACATCGTAGTCTATACGTTCTATTTCCACTACGATCCCACGACCGAAGCCAACTTAACCTTGACGATAGATCCGGACGGAGCCGTCAAAACCGACACATGGTACAGCGACAACGTCGAAATAATTGCCACCGTCAACATAGATTTTGACAACAATATAGACCTTTCTATCGGCAAGATTCAGTATCTCGCAACAGCCTCCGACGTCTATTCCGACGGCACATATTCCTCCTCGGCATACACCGACAAATGGAGAAGTATGACGCTCACCTATGACGAAAAATACGGCTACAATTCAAAACTCACCCTCACCGATTCAAGCGAAACCTATCTCGTGTTCCGCTACTTGACGGGCGCAGGCAACGTAATATACAAGAACTTGGGACTTGTCAAAATCGACAAACAAGAACCCGAAATCGGTGTAACCGTCGCATCCCCCTCGACCGACGAATTAGTCCTTTCAGGAAAATGGACGAAAGGCGACGTTTCCTTCTATATTACGGGACTTGCCGGTATCTCCGGCGGAGTTTTGGAATATACTACGGGTGGCAAGGATTCCACCACTTGGTACAACTACGGTTCGGCATCACAACCGGCAACCTTCACCTACAATTACGACAAAGCGACAAGACTTTATACGGCAGAAATAAGAGTCAGTACCCAAAGTTATATCAAATCTAACTACGCCATAAGATTCCGCTCCGACAACGGCAAAACCGTCTATGCGGTATTCTCCAACGGTACCGAAAACTTCAATCTTTCGATAGACAACGTTTCGCCTATCGTCAAAGCCGACAGTGTGTCATGGCAGTCCTCGGCTCAAGATGCTCTTATCAATATTCAAGAAAACGAATCGGGAATCGGCTCCGTAGTCGTCGAAGAAATCGACAAGTCAACGGGCGAAGCCATAGCCTACTTTACCGAAAAAGGCGCCTATCAAGGCAAATATAGCGACAGAGGCACCACTCCGTACCTTGACATAATGTACGACATTTTGACAATTGCCGACTACTCCGTAATGACCACGATAGAAAATACCGCATACAACGGCAGAGTTTTCCAATATACGGGAGACACGCAAGGCGCATTTACCAAAAATAAATACTACAAGGTAGACAACGGCACTGCTTCCGAACTAACCGTTACTACGGTTGACAATGCCACGACCTTGAATAGCCTCTTGACAAGCGAAAACATAGGCAAATATTACTACTATACAGGCACCAATTCGGGCGATTTCGTCGAAAAAACTCTATATAGAGTAGAAGAAAAAGACGGCACCCCCGTATTTACCTCACTCACAATAGGCTCGACAAGGACAGTGACCGTTTCGGGTGGCAGTTATTACTTCAAGTTTGGCGAATATAAATACGCACTTTATGTAGAAGACAACGTGGGCAATACCGCAGAAGCCACCTACACCCCTAAAGTCGATACCTACATGCCGACCTTATCGGTAGTAGCCATAGCCTATGACGATTACGAATCGGTAGATTTTGCCTACAACGAAGACTCGTCTTACACCACCGCCGATATCATCGCAAAAGGTATCAAGGTCTATATGAACGGTGATTCTACCACACCTTCGTATTACGTCTTACTTGTCAAAACATCTACCGACTACAAATATTACGTGACAGACGGTAGCACCGTCGAACAAAGCACCTATACCGACAAAGTGACTGCGGACAAATCATCCTTCACTTACTCTCCGACATCGGCTCATTTTGGCGAAATCACGAGCATTGACTTCTATCCGCACGATGCAAGAATCGAAGTCTTTACGAGGACACAAGGACGCGGACATGGTGTAGATCCCGAGTATCTTGCCGAAAACAACGTGTTCTCCACCAAGACCGTTCGCTTCATCGTAGCCGAATGGACGGTAGGAGCCTCCGGCGGTATATTGTACTACTCCAACGGCACAACCAACGTGACATCCGGATGGAAAGTAATAGAAAGAGTACAGTCCTTCGATCCCGACCTCACATACAAAGATCTCTCCAACCAAAAAATCTATTTCGAAGCATCTACGGAAGGTCAACAAGACTTCACGTTCTTCTATCGTTCGGTTTCCAACATAATAGTCTATTACAACTACACATATCACCGTAGCGAAAAGAGTTCGACCACCGCAATAGCAGGCAAAGAATATAATTTCAGCGTGAATATTGACCGCACCAGACCTGAAGTCACAGGAGTGGAGTACAACGACGGACAAAATTGGCAATCCAACTTGCAAGGCAAAACCGATTGGTGGACGTACAAAAACGGCACCGACGGCATGAAGATAAGATTCACCGTAAGTGACCTAAAATCCGGTATAAATCTCACTTCCGGAGTCGAAAAAGTCTATGTCACCGACAAAAACGGCACCGAAACAATTTTGACATTGACGGACGGCTACTATGAATTTACAGTCAAAGAAACATCTTCTTACGTAATCACCGCAATCGACAAAGTCGGCAATGTCTATACTCAAACATTGACACAAGCAGGCGGACAAGACATCAAAGTCGATCTCACCGTTCCCACCCTCACAGTGACAGTCACGTCGGGTGGCGCTACCTATACCGACGGCACTTACGCAACGGCAGACGTCATCTTCGATATAGATGCCACGTTTGGCAATTCGGGTGGCACAATCTACGTCCAACTTTACGACGAAGACACCGCCGAATATGTAGACGTCAAGACTTACGACGGACTAGCAATAGATCCCACATTTGAAATCACCGAATTTACCGACGGCTCCAAATATAGAGTCAAAGCCGTATCGGGTGCGGGAATAGAACTTGTATCCCCTGAATATCTTGTAAAACTAGATAAAATTGCTCCTATCGTAGAAGACATTGTCACCTACAAAGCCGGCACCAAAGACATCACCGACGATGCTCTCACAGTTTGGACGACCGAAGCGGTTGACGTATCCTTCACCGTATCCGACCTAGGCACAGGTGTAGATCAAGACAAAGTCGAACTCGCAATAGGTACGGGCGAATATCAAAAACTCACCCCGACACAAGGCAAATATTATATTACCGACATCAAAGACACTACTCCTTATAGAGTAAGAATTACCGACCGTGCAGGCAACACCCAAGTTTACACCTACGAATTTTTGGTAGATGCCAAAGATCCCGAACTGACCGCTCCCGAATTTACCTTCTCGGACGGCACCTCTTACACATTAGGATCATGGTCAACACAAAGCGTCATCGCCACATTCTATGCAACGTTTGCTGTATCTAATCCCGATCTCGTCGGCACGATAGAATATCAAAAAGACGGCGGACAATGGCAAGTATTGACGGATACGGCAGTAGAAAAAACCGCAGACGGCAAATATAAATATGTATATACATTTACCGACAGTATCGGCACATACAAATTTAGAGCCCACAGCCTTGCAGGCAAGATGAGTGCCGTTTCCGAAGAATATCAAATCAAAGTCGATGCCATCATCCCGTCGGCTACCGTCGAATTTGACCACGATTTCGATTTAGTCCCGTGGGCAACCGACATGGTTACAGCCACCGTCACCGCCCAATACGGCGTAAGCGGAGCATCCGTACTTATCTACAAGGACGGAGTACTTGTCCATACCGAAACTTGCCCCGACAATGCCAAAACATACACCTTCAATTACGAAATAGCCACCACCGAAAAAGGCACCTACAAATTCGTAGTCAAAAACAACCAAAACATCGAGTCCGATGCTTACGAAAAAGTCGTCCGTTTCGACACGACCTATCCCACCATCAGTTATGCCACGACCTACGCAGTCGGCACATGGACCAACACCGATGTCACATTTGACGTCAAAATATCGGTAGGCGACTCTTACCAAAAGATGAGTTACTTCGTAAAAATGTTCGGTGAAGAAGAAAAATGCTTGTTCTACACCGATATGAGTGCCACGTTTATGAATGTTGACACTAGCATAACCGACCTAAATTATGCGGACGGCTTCTTGACCTTCAAATATACGATCAAAGCCGATGCATCGACCAAGCCCGTAGTCATGACCTCGTTTGTATCGAGAGTGGTTGTCGGCAACGGCAGATTCGACAGAAATGCCTCCTACGAAGAAGAAAACAGCGTCCTTATAGATAAATTCACCCCCACCGTTTCCCTAGTGTCTATGAAGAAATCGGGACTTGACACCGATTACACCGAAAACGAGTGGTCCATGCGACAAATAGAATTCACCTTCTCCGTCACTTATTATCAGTCCGGCGCCACCCTCCGTTATTCCCTTGACGGCACCACCTTCAACACCGATTCTATCGTAAGAAAAGGCACCGTCCAAGAAGACCTTGTTGAGATAGACGGCACATATTACAACAAATTCACCGTCACTTACGTTTATACGGTATCTACCGACCTAGACGGAACAATATCCTTCAAAGCCGAGTCCGGAGCAGGCACCGAAACCGACATAATAACAAAAGGAGTTCGCTACGACCGTATCGATCCTTCGATCTCGACAATAACATATCTAAGAGCCGATGCACTAAACAACTATACCGACACTTACAACCCCGAAATCGTAGGCACTATAGCCGACGAAAAAGTCAAAGTCTCATTCACCGCCCAAGATGTTTCCTATGGCGGAGTATTGTCCGGTATAAGTTCTGTGACCGTCACAAAAGACGGAACCCCCGTTGACCTAAATCAAGACGGCACTACATATTGGTTCTTCGTCACCGATTCCAACGCTTACCAAATCATTGCCCTCGACAATTCGGGAAGAACGACCTCTCGCACAATAAAAATAGGTGTAGATTCGATAAAACCCGACCTCAAAGTCGCAGTCAACGGCTCGTATGACGACGGCAAAGGCTACTCGTTCACCTCGATTCCCACTTCTTGGGCAACCGCACCTCTCACGTTTGATTTCTTCAACACGACTTACGGCACCAGCGGAATGACCGTCAAATATTCCTTCAATTACGACTCGTCCAACGAAGACGGAGCCACATGGTACGTTGTGGACAAATCGGGAATTTTGACCTTAAAAGAGAAGATTACATACGAAGATCACATTTCCTTCGTAGCAGTATCGGGAGCAGGTCTAAAATCAGAAATAGTCACCGTCAATCTAAAACTTGACATGCGTGAATATACAATGACCATAAAACAATATGTCGGAAGTCATGTAGGATCTTATGCCTTAGTCGAAGTTCTATCCACGAAATCGACAGTATTTACACGTATGCAACAAATCACTCTTGGCTATCTCGAAAACAGCGGTTACACCTACAATTATCGCATAGTCAACGGTGAAAGAATTGACCTAAAACCCGACGAAATCGACAAAACATTTACCGTCACCGTAGGTAGCCTTACCGAGGGCAAAGACCTCAATATCGAAATATTCTTCAAAGAAACAGTCTATGCCGAGAGTTTGACCGACAAGATTACGCAATACATAAAAGGTTCCACCCCCGTCGATCCCGTCAAGATCACCGACTCCAACAAAGTAGCGGTCAACTTCGTACCTACATATACTTCGGTAGCCACAGGCAATACCACAAGTGACATCGAAGAAATAGGCACGACCGAACTTTTACCGCTAGGCAAATACACCTTGACACTACAAGTCATCGACACAAGCAACTATATTCTCTCGCCCTTCACCCAAGAAGTCGAAATTCTCTACTTCGACACTCAAGGCACCGAAGACGATCCTTATAGAATATATACCGCCCAAGACCTATCCTACATGAGTGCAAGCATATACAACCTAGCCGAAAAATATTTTGTACTTGCAAGCGACATAGTGCTAGATGCAATTACGACATCCGACCTTACCATGAAATCCAACCTTGACGGTCGCAACTATACCATATCTTATTCGGCTCTCTACACCACCAATCAAGTGGTAGCACGTCCGATATTTGCTATAGTAGAAGGCACTATCAAGAATCTAGGCATCAAGACGGGTAGTGTCACCATGACTATGGACGGAGCCACAATGTTCGGTGTACTCACAAACGTACTAAAAGGCACTGTCAAAAACTCCTTCGTAGTCACCGACATAACATTTGCAGAAGAAACTTTGTCGCAAGACACTTTCATCGGCGGACTTGTCGCTACGACCGAATCGGGCGCCATAATAGACACCGTATTTACCGATGCATATATCGATGCCAAAGCCCTAAAAGGTTCGGTAAATATAGGCGGTATAGCGGGTAAGAACACCGATACACAAATATCCTCGTCCTTCTCGATAGCCACATTGTTCGGATCAAGTACGGCAAAAGCCTACATGATTTCCGACGGCATAACCTTATCCCCGATTACATCTACCAATCGCCTTACCGAAAACAAAGTTGTTGACGGCAACATTTACCTTGGCGGCGAATATCAAGGGGAGAAAGGCAACGTCACCTATTACGAGTTATATACGGCACTTACCGACACTTACGGCAACTTCAAGATAACATTGTCAAGTGACCAAAATTCAGCCGACATGACCTCGGTCAAAGACTTGGTAAAAGACCGTTTCGACACATTCGGACAAAACAGTTACGACTATGTTGACGGCAACATCCGTTTTGAAATCAAAACAGAACAAGACTTCCGCAACATTGACAAATTCTTGTGGGCAGACTACATCCAAACAGCCGACTTGACCATTACCGAAAAGACCTCCGTTGCAAAAGGCGGACTATTTAGAGGTACTTATGACGGTGGCGGAAGAAAGATAACCTATTCGATAGATTCCCTTGACGACGATTATGCCTTGTTTGACAAAGTAAGCGGTACGATCAAGAACGTCTATCTCCAAAATATCGAGATCAATGCTCACCTCACATCCTCCGACAAGACCGTAGCAAGCCTTGTAAGAGAACTAGAAGGCGGTACGGTTGAAAGCATCGTTTCAGGCGGTAGCATCCAAGTTTCCACCCTTGACGGTGTATCCGGAATAAGAGTATCGGCACTTGTCGGCATCTCTAACGGCGGTACGATTAGAAACGTCGTCACCACCGCATACGTAAAAGTAGAGGGCGACGGCATCATAATAGGTGCAGTCGTAGGCGAAGCCATCAATTCCACAACAGACGGCTTATATGCGGTATCTACCGTCAATTCTATCGGCAATGCCCAAATAGGCTCCATAATAGGAAGAGCCGAAAACACCGTCTTCAACAAGGGTTATGCGTTTGACGGCAATGCTTACCAAAACGGTGCGACAGTCAACAAATTTGTCGGCAACATGTCGGATACCGACACGACCTACGAATATACCACAATTACAAAATTGATGGACAAAGTCAGCGGTTATATAATAATGAACGGCGAAGACGTTTACACAGGCTATGACGTCTTTGTAAGCGATGCACTCGAAGCCATGTTCGAAGGCGAATTCGAAAGCGGTATCGGCACAATAGACGATCCGTTCGTTCTATCGAAGAAAGAAGATTTTGCCAAGATTTCGAGATATATGTACGCTCACTACAAGATAGATCTCGGTGGCAAAGAATCGATAGAATTTGCCGACGGCGAATGGACGACAATAGGTGTAGGCATGAACTTCACCGGTAGCATAACCGGCACATCCTATTACGACACATACGGCTATCCGCACACGATCACGCTCTCCGGTATCAACGGCACGTTTGTTGACAAAAATATGGGTACTATCTCCAACTTCAAACTTGTAGGATACATAGACGAAGTTTTGGACGGTGACTCTGTTTACGGCATTGTAGCAAATGTAAACCAAGGCACCATCGAAAAAATAGAAGTAGCCACCACCGTCTATCTTACGGTAAAAGGCTCCAAGACTCTCACTTTCGGAGCGCTCGCAGGCGAAAACAGTGGCACCATAGCAGAATCTAGCGTGACGATCAACGGCACAGTCAAATCTTACCAAGTCACCATTGGCGGAATTGTAGGTAATTCCACCGCAGGCACTCTCAAAAACAACTCTTCCTATGGCGATCTAACGGTTTACTCGTCAAGAATAGCAGGAAAAGCCACCGTCAAAGCGCTATACGGAGCAGTAGGCACTTCGACAATTACCAGAATAGCAGACAACAAAGACGTCCTAGGCATCACAATATCAGTCAACGAAACGGTACTAGATTCGACCGAAAACGCACTATAAAGGAAAAGACAATGTTATACGGAATTCACACTAAAAATTATTCGGACTTTTCAGTGTTTGAGAAAAACAAACTTCCTTCTCGAACATACTTCATCCCCTATTCTTCCAAGAAGAAAGCCGATCAAGTCAAAGATATCAAAGAATTTAGATATTCGTCCGATAAAGTCGCAGTTCTCAACGGCGAATGGGATTTTGCCTATTTTGACAACCCTAAAGCCCTTCCCAATATTCTCAACACCGACAAAGTGAATTTCACCAAAATCGACGTGCCGTCATGTTGGCAAACAAGAGGATTCGGACTTACAATGTACGTCAATTCCCGTTACCCCTTCAAAAACAATCCCCCCAAAATTCCGACGGTATCCGTAGGAACTTTCGGTGCAAGAGGCGGATTTGACGCAGGCGACAACAAATATCACTATTACGATGCAAGTGGCGAATTCAATTCGGTCGGCATATACAGAAGACTGTTTACGGTAAAAGACATTGACAAAAAATACATTTTGTCTTTCTTGGGAGTAGCAGGAGGCACCGACATTTTCGTCAACGGCTCTTTTGTCGGCTACTCCGAAACATCCCACAATACGGCAGAATTTGACATTACACCCTTCATAGACGACGGAGTCAACGAACTACTTGTCGTAGTAAGAAAGTGGTCCAATTCCAGTTATCTAGAAGACCAAGACATGTTCCGCTACAACGGAATTTTCCGTGACGTTCTACTTTATGCCTTAGACAAAAGTTTCATCAACGACATAACATTTACTACCAAAAAGGACGAAGACGGCAACTATGATGCGACACTAGAAGCCCTAGTTTACACCGAAGAAGACAAAGATCTTTTTGTCCGTTTCACCTTGACGGACGGAAAATCGGTAATAGCCAGCACCGTAAGGAAAGTAAAATTAGGTTCCGCCTCGGTTGACTGGACGGCACTTTCCGTCAAAGAATGGAATGCCGAAGTCCCCACGCTTTACACAGTATATTACGAGTTGGTAAGGGGCAAAGAAATAATAGAATGTGTCAAAAAGAGAGTCGGTTTCAAAACCGTCACCATAGACTATGACGTTTTCAAACTAAACGGCGCCCCCATAAAAATAAAAGGTGTCAACCACCACGACACCCACCCGAAAAACGGCTACACAATGACGCCTTCCGAGATAGAAAGGGACGTCAAACTCATCAAACAATACAATGCCAATGCCGTCCGCACTTCCCACTATCCGCCCGATCCCCTGTTTATAGAATTATGCGACATATACGGACTATACGTGATAGAAGAAGCCGATGCCGAAGCGCATGGATGTTGTCACTCGTATTTTTATCGCCCCGACACCATCTCAAATGACACCAAATGGAAAAACCATTTTTGGGACAGAGTACTCAGAATGTTCCAACGTGACAAAACTTGTCCGTCAATTATAATGTGGTCACTCGGCAACGAAGCCGGCGGACACAAATGCCAAGACTATTGCTACAAAAATCTCAAAGCCCTAACAAATATTCCTATTCATTACGAAGGAGTTTGTCGCACACCGGTAGTTAGATACGACGTCTATTCCGAAATGTATCCTACACTATCCCACGTAAAAGAAATAGGCGAAAAGTCCTATAAAGGCAAAGGCTCGGGCAAAATATTGTCCGCCCCGTTCTTCCTATGCGAATATGCCCATGCAATGGGTGTAGGCCCCGGCGGACTAGACGAGTACGTCGATACATTTTATTCCTACCCCTCCCTTATGGGCGGTTGCATTTGGGAATTTGTTGACCACGTTGCGGAAAGAGAAGGAGCGACTTACAAATACACCTACGGTGGCGACAACGGCGAGTATATCCACGACGGCAATTTCTGTTGCGACGGACTATTTTTCCCCGACAGAACCCCGTCAAGCGGTGCAAAACAAATGCGCTACTGTTATAGACCACTCAAAGCCGAGTATCTGGGCGACGAAAAAATCCGTTTTGTCAACACCAATGCCTTCCTAGATTCCTCGGTTTACGACATAAAATGCAACGTCTATAAGTACGGCAAAATCGAAAAATCTTTCGTAGGTCGCACCAAAATACCCCCATACGGCAGAGATGTCGTCGAATGGGATATAGGCGACCAAAGAGGAGATAAATTTATAGGGATCACCTATATAATGCGAGAAACAGGCGAAGTCGTAGGCGAAGAACAACTAATAATTTCCGAAGACATGTCGGCAGTCGTAACAAAACAAATACACAAAAAGTGCGTTGTAGAAGAAGATTCTGCCAACATCAGAGTGCTTGTCAACGGTGGTTTGGTAACATTCTCCAAGTCCCTCGGCACAATGACCTCGTTTTATTTCAACGGCGAAGAAAGACTAGGCGGAGGCAGAGAAAAAGAAGTTTACAATCGCCTCTATACATCTATATTCAGAGCCCCTATCGACAACGACATGTATATCAAAAAAGACTGGGAAAAAGCCTCTTATTTTGACTACACGACCAAAACATTGTCTTATAGCATAGAAGAAGAAAAAGATTTTGTAAAAGTGCGATTCGAAGTAGCCTTGATGTCCAAAACCGACGAAATGTTTTTGGTCGAAGACAATTACATGGTCTATTCCAACGGCAAAGTTTTGATTACGTCAAGAATCGAGCCCCGTCTCAATCGCCAACCGGTACTTCCGAGATTCGGTAAAGTATTCGAAATGCCCGCCAAATACAAGAATCTAACATTTTATGCAAGAAAGGACGAAACCTATCCCGACATCAAAAACTATTCGCCGATAGGCTTAAAAAATTCGACGGTAAAAGACCAAATCGAGCCTTACGTTCGCCCCCAAGAGTACGGCAACCACATGGATGCAAGATTTTTATCGCTAAAATCTGACGACGGCAAAGGACTCTTGTTCCAAGCCATCAACCGCCCGTTCGAATTTTCCGTAAAACCGGTATCCGACCACCGACTTATGAATATGAAGCACATAGAAGACATGGTGTCGCTTTCCACCGAGTTTGTTACGATTTCGGCGTTTAATATGGGAGTCGGGAGCAACAGTTGCGGTCCAAAACCCGAAAAACAATATCAATTCCCCGCAAATAAGAGTTACGAATTTTCTTTTGCGGTAATACCTACTGAAATAATAGTGAAGGTCGATGACTAATGTTTGAAAAAATCACGGTAAATATAGTTTACAGAGTCAACAACAAAAAAAGAACCGTCAACCTAAAAGACGGAGGCAACAGCGACATAGGTTTTGCCATCACCAAAGAGGCCAACAGACTAAAAATTGACCTATTGACCGATGGCACGATAACCATTGACGAGGCATTTTTGACCACCGATTATTATTATGTCCCCCACTACAACGTTTATTGCGGAGCGCTGTCTTACGGATTTTCAATGGAAAAATCGGTATCCACCAGCAACAAAATGAAGTTTTTTAAGTACATAAATTCCTCGACTCCCGTCAAAATTAAACTAAAAAATCTCAAAAGTTACGGATACACCTACGTAAGAGACAGAGAAAATTACACCCTTGTAGGATCTCTTGAAGAAGAATCTTCTTTTACCGAGATAAATCACCGTCCGGAACTCAGGAAAATGACTTTCAAAAGGACCTTCGACGGACTCCAAATAGGCGAAGAATATCGAGTTTTCGACCTCTATTTTGACCAAGGCTCCTACGACAGCGTCTTTGACGACTATTTCTCCACCATGTTCAAGGACTATAAACCCAAGAAAATTCTCAAAGAATACGATGCTTGCGACGAGGGAGATTTTCATCTCAACTCTAAATCTCTCCATGAAAAACTCACTTATGCAAGAGATTTCCCCTCCAAATTCGACGTCTTTTGCCTAGAAAGTTATGCAAAACACACAGGCGAATGGCTACATGCCGACGGTGAAAGATTTACCGAAAAACTTGATGACATAGCCAATTTTATAAAGAACGTCAACATGGAAGCAGGCATCAGACTTGCACCGTTTGCGGTATCCCCGAAAAGCGAACTTGCCCAAATCAACAAATATCTCTTTGAAAAAGACGATTTTGGCATGATAATAAAGAAAAAAGGTGTTTTCCACTACGATATTGACAACGAAGAAGCCAAAGAGTACATCAAAAACATGTTCGCAAAACTCAAAAAATACGGCTTTACCGTCTTCAAAGTAGAAGGCATAGGAGATCTTTTATATACCAAAAATTCCTCCGTCAAAGCCTTCAAAATCATGCATTTTCTGAGGGAATGCGTAGGCGAAGATTGCACCCTTATCACCCTTGACGCCCCCGTAATGGTCGCAGCAGGCATAGCCGATTATTGTCGTGTCACCGGTAATGTCGTAAGACGTTGGAAAGGCACATATTCCAGCCGAATATTCAACCGAAGACATAGCGCCAGAAACCTCGTTCTCAATGCAATATCAAGACGGCACCTAGACGGCAGAGTATTTAGAAATTACACCACAAAACTCTATTTTGACGAAACAAAAACCCGTCTTACCGAACAACAAAAAATCATACTTTTCCTAGTCAACAAATTCTTTGAAGGTTCGGTTATCGTGTCCGACGACCTAAGGCAGTACACCGACAAAATTATCGACATGTTCAGTTCGATTTCCGAAGGTACTTCCAAAGAGCGCATCATAAGAGTTGTGTTCCCTCTCAAAAACCACATAAGAATAGAGTATCTAGACGACGACAACAACAAGAGAATGATATGTTTCAACCTAAAACAAGGAGAGATTTTATACACACTATGACCGACCGACTGAGCGTTATTCCGTACCCGAATTTTGTCGAGAAGAAGAAAGGAAATTTTGTCTTTTCCAAAAACACCGAAATAAATTTTTCGGACTTTTTCACTATCGAAAAATATGTCAAAACCTATTTTGACAAAGCCAAAAAACTACTAAAAGAATATAAAAACCCCACCGAAATAGTTTTTAGAAAAGGTGAGTTTTTATTAGACGAGCAGTACATCATCGACATGACCGAAGAAAAAATCGAAATAATTTCTTCGTCTAGCACCGGCGCTCTTTACGGCTTTTCTACCCTAAGACAAATACTTTTACTAGACACTATCGAAAACGGCGACCTCGTAAAAGTAGGACTTGTAAGAATAGAAGATCGCCCGAAAATGAAGTGGAGAGGACTACTTTTAGATCCGTCCAGACACTTCATCTCCGTAAAAGAAGTCAAAGAGCATCTCGACATGATGGCACTTCTAAAACTCAACGTCATGCACTTCCACCTCAACGACAACCAAGGTTTTAGAATAGAGATCAAAAAGTATCCCTTACTTACCGAAATAGGTAGCAAAAGAAAGGATACCGCCCTCAATTCATGGGACGACGATCTAAAACTTGCAGGCACCCCCCACAGCGGATATTACACCCAAGAAGAAATCAAAGACATCGTAAGTTATGCAAGCATGCTAGGAATCACCGTCGTTCCGGAGATAGATTCCCCCGCCCATTTTTATTCGGTACTTTCCGCTTACCCCAATCTTTCTTGTACAGGAAAGAAGGTCGAAGTTCCTGCCTCTATGGGTGGCAAGAGTTTCCCCGATTGGAACCTTATTATGTGCGCAGGAAAACAAGAGTCTTACGACTTTTTATATGACGTTCTTGACGAAATTTGCACCTTATTCCCTGCCCCTTACGTTCATATAGGCGGTGACGAAGCCCCCAAAGCCAATTGGAAAAAATGCCCCGACTGCCAAAGAAAAATGAAAGAAGAGGGACTAAAAAACGAAGAAGACTTACAAGGTTATCTCATCAATTGCCTAGCCGACCACCTTGCCAAAAAAGGAAAACGCATCATAGGTTGGAACGAGATTTTGAAAGCCGACAACCTAAGAAGCGATGCCATTGTCCAATATTGGACGGTAGCAAGAGACACCCGAGCCGAAAAGTTTATGAAAAACGGTGGCGACGTCATAGTCAGTCGCAACAACGTTTTCTATTTTGACATGTGTTATTCGTATGTCAATTTGAAAAAAGTCTATGACTACACCCCCGAAAAATACGGCATAAGCGGCGATTCTATTTTAGGTTTAGAAGCGACTTTATGGTCAGAATTTTTATGGACAAGAGATATAAGGAATCTAAAACTTTATCCAAGACTTCCCGCTTTTTCCGAAGTCGCATGGACAGATGACGACAACAAAAATTATTTAAGTTTTTACCACCGTTTTTATCATGGAATGAATGGCATTTTAGATAAATACGGCATCATGTACGCAGAGCCGTCAGTTGCCAACCCTAAAGGCAAATATAAACTTTTGGGGCACGCAATATTCGGTTCAAGCAACCCAAACTACGATTATGACAAAAATTTAGAGGCACTCGAAAACAAGAAAAATGAAAACAATTAAAGAAGTAGAACAAGTATTTGCAAAAGACCGTTTCATCAAAAATGTCGGTGTAGAAATTGTAGAAATAAAAGAAGACCAAGCCACCCTAAAACTTCCCATTACAGACGGCATTCTCAACGCCAACGACGTCGTGCAAGGCGGAGCCTTATATACTCTTGCGGACTATGCTTTTTCGGTCCACGCCAATGCAGTCCACTGTCCTACGGTTACGGCTTCGGGGAGCATCGACTATATTCACCCCGCACGTGGTGCCTTCCTTACGGCAGTTGCCACTCTCAAAGGTTTCACCCGTCGCACTTGTGTTTATGCGGTTGACATCTACGACGAAAACGGCGGCGAAGTAGCCTTCGCAAGTTTTACCGGAGCAAAACTCGATGTCAAATAAAATAATTATACCGCTAGGCATCGTCCTTACGATATATCTTTTATTGTCCCTATTTTTAGCCGTTTTTTTACTTACCGGCACCGACGGAGTATATAATTTTTTCGACCTTCAAGGTGTACTTATCGAAGACGACTTACTTTCAAGCGATCGAGCCCCCGTCCTAAAAAAGGGCGATTTTGCCACATTTAGCGACGAAGGATCTTCATACGGAGTCAACGACGTTCTTCTAATAAGAGAAGAAAACACCGTACAAATCAAAAGAATTCTTTATGTATCCCAAAACAATTTTTATGTAGGCATCGAAAATCTAGCATCCGAAACCACCGTTTTAGACCAAGAAAAGGTCCAAGGACAATACTATTCGTCTAGCACGTTTTTATACGATTTAATACACTTTTCCCGTAGATTTTACGGAGTTTTCGTGTTGTTTATTTTACCTGCCGTATTCAACATAACCTTTTGGCTCTTTCTTTTTAATAAAAAAAGAAAATTTTTAAGTTGACGCTTACTACATTTATATTCCCTCTTGCAATTTCGTTTACTATGCTATATAATTAGTTATATTTATTATAACTATGCGCAAAAAACTATTTTTGACAGTCCTAATCGTTCTCGTCTGTTCGCTAATTATTAGCATGCTTTTTGCGTGCGACAACAAAGCGGACACCGAATCCGGATCGTCATCCGGCAGTCAAGAAAGTTCCACCATCGAAAACGTATCTAGAATAGCCGTCACCGGACTAAAACTCACCTACAATCTAGGCGAGAAGTTGGATCTTACCGAGTACACCGTCAAAGTCATTTTGCGAGACGGCACGACCAAAGAGATCCCCATGACCGATCCTTATGTCAAAGTAGAAGGTTTCAATCCTTACTACGTAGGCGAGATGACCTTCACCGTAAGGTACGGCCAAGCATCCACCGACTACACCGTCACCATCGTAGCGCCCCCCATTTCAAAACTAGAACTTTTGACGCTTCCCGCTAAACTCGAATATACCGAAGGCGACGATTTCAGCATCACCGGATGCACCGCAAGGATGACACTAACGTCCGGCAACACCGTAGATATAGAAGTAGGACAAAGTTTCGTGTCGGGATTTAGATCCGACCTTATCGGAAAACAAACCATCACAGTCACCTATTCGGGACTTTCCACGACCTTCGAAATTACCGTCAAAGCCAAGACCTTAAAGACCGTCAAAGTAGGCACCAAGCCCTCCAAAACCGAATATATCGTAGGCGACGAGTTCCAGTCATCGGGACTCACCCTTATTTTCACGTATAGCAACGGCTCCCAAGAAGAAAGAGCCTTATCCGATCTTTCACCGTCCGAATATAAAATAACTTATTCCTTCGTAGAATCTTCCCAAAACTCCCCCGTAAAAATCACATATATAGACACTTCGTCGGACAAAACCGAATACGAAATGACCGTATATTGCGTAGTATCGAGCAAAATTCCGCTCGGTCAAAACGGACTTAAAATCATAGACCAACCCACCCAAATAGTCGATCGCAAGTTGGTAGAAGGCGGAGTCATCGACTACACAGGCGGACTTATTCGCATCACCTACCAAGACAACACCACCCAAGACTTCCCGATGTCTAGCCCCGTACTTGTCAAAAAAATATACGACAAAGAAGGCACACTTGTCGAAGGAGTCGAAAAGGCAGGGACCTACAAAATTCGTTTCTCCTACCAAAACAACGACTCACGTGGTTGGTATGTCGAAATGAATATAGAAGTCATCGAAAAGACTGCCGAGTCAATAAAACTTGTCAACACCGAAAAACTCTTGTCGGCAAAATATTATTTAGGACTAGACAAAGAAGTCAACTACAACGACCTCAAATACGTCATAATCTACAACAACGGCACCGAAAGCGATCCCGTATCGGTAGAAAAAACCATGCTCGAAAACAGCGATTTTTCGACCAAGACGGTTGACGGAGAGTTTATAGTAGAAGGCGAAGACCGTTACAAAGAAAAAGTCATCACCGTAAAAGATGCAAAGAGCGAACTTACCGACTCCGTTACCGTCAAAGTTTACGAGCAAAAAGTCACGACTCTTACCGTCCTAACCCCTCCCGACAACATTTTCCTTGATGCTCTTTCCACTTCAATAAGATCCCTTACAGGCATGACTTTTAGAGCCGTTTACAACAGCGGATACGAAGAAGACATCGATGCCACAGGAGTCACCGCTACATTTATAGACGGTTCGACCGATCCCTCCCAATACGTCCAAATGACCGACACCGAGCATGCGACGGTAGGCACATTAGACGGAAATCCCGTTGCAAAACTTTATAAACTCACTCTCACTTACGGCAAAATCGTTGACGGCACATACACCTACCAAGGAAAAACAACCTCATACGACGTCGCATTTACCACAGTTACGGCAAGCGACTTCACCACGATTACAAGACCTGCTTCCTCCTATATAAAAGGCGACAGAATATCCGTAAAAGGTCAAGAATTTTCGGTTGTATTAAACGGTGAAACCAAGACACTTAAAGTCACGAAAGAAAGCGACACCGACGACACCGTCACTTTCCAATACGACACGGTAGAAGTCACCCTCAAAAAGTCCGTCTATCTCGACAAAATCACAGCCGAAAAGAGCGGTGACGTTCAATACAATTTCTTCGGAGCGACGTCCTCACAATCTCTCATCGTCACCCCCTTGCAAGTTTCCGCTATCGAAGTGGTTTCTAGTGGCTCCGCCAAAGTCGATTACGAAGCGGGCGAAGACTTTTCGTCCCCCGACGGCATACAAATTGACGTCATATTCAACAACAAATCTAGGGCATCTTATACCCCTCACTTTACGAGAGTAGAGTCCAAAGCCGACATTCTCACCACAGGTTTCTACTACACGTTCTCCGATTCCACGACCACCGACGGCGAAAAAACCGTATCGCTATACTATCGCTACAACAGCCAAATCGTTTCGACCACGTGGAAGATAAATTATCACAAAGAAAATCGCATTCTTACGAGCATCGAATTATATAAAGGCACCGAAAAAACCACGACACTCGGCAAGGTAGCCGCAGGACTTTCCGTCAACCTTCAAGACTACAAACTAAAACTTACATACAGTTTCAGCACAATTTCCGAAACTTCCTACATAGACCTAACCCAAAACATGATAGACTATGACTACCAAGACGAAACCGTAGAAAAAGGAAGAGTCGTGACTATTACTTATTCGGGACTTACCACGACAGCGACATTAGAAGTCGTGACCGCATCCCTTGACCACATAGACGTTGACACCTCCCTAATGACACTCGACTATACGGTAGGCGAACCACTCGACTATGCCAACGGTTACATAATCAGATATTATCAGTCGTCATCGGGACTTGCCCAAGACAGAATAAATCTTTCTTACGGAAAACTCACCGGTTTTGATTCCGACATTACCTTCACCGAAGGCTCTCTCAATCTAGTCCGTACAATCACCGTCGAATATGCCGGATGCACCGCAACTTTCAACGTCACTATATGGAACAAACAAAAGCCGTCTATCACGTTTATCAACACTCGTCAGTCTGTCGATACCACATTTAGCGACAACAAAACTTTCACGTTTAATCGCCCGACAGATGCGTTTGAGGATCCCGAATACAAGATTTATTTCGAATTCCAAGATGCTACCGGCAATTGGATAGACATTGCTTCCAACGGCTCTTATTACGAATATGTCGTAGACGGCATGCGGAGAGAATATTACACGAGAGATCTCTATCCTCACCACGTCGGCACATATAGAATGAAAGTCGTCTTTTCCGCTACCGATTTTTACGACAGCGACATACAATACTCGACATACGAAATCGTCCCGACGACCACCACGATAAGGATCAACAGCAAATCAAAACTATACGGCGAAGAAAACGGTGAATTTACTTTCACCCCGTCCGACCAAAAACAATGGGATTACGTCGTCAATACACTCGGTGTAGAATATGTAGGCGCCCCTGCCCTAACTAGCGAAATCGAAGACGTAGGCACATATTCCGATGCAATAGGAATAGGCACTCTAACTCATCCCTATTTCAACATAACGGCAGAAAACGGCACGTTTGTAATCAATCCCAAGAGCCTCACCGTCACGCTAGAAAATGCCGACGAACTTCGCTATGACGGCGGAGCCGACCTCTATTCCAAAATAAAACTTTCTGTGTCCTACAACGGCACCACCCTAAAAGAAGGCACTATAACCGAACTCACCGACTACTTTACCGTCGAAACCTTATCGCTTGCCGAAATAGGCACCTACACCCTCAAAGTCGATTCCGTCAAAGGGAGCAACGGCAATTCCTCATACCTACTCAACGGCTCTGCCGACAACTTCACCTTAGAAGTCGAAGTCAAAAAGGCAATAAGAGTCTTAGAAGTCAACACCTCAATGGTCACCGTCACGAAAGACACCGCCAACAGATACAACATCTCTGTCGATCTTACGGGACTTACTGATATCGACCACATTTATTGGGCAGTAGGCTATGCGGACGAATCTAATTTCCAAAAAGTCACCGAAAATTCCTCTGTCACCAAAGACATAATGGACACAACGGAATTTGTATATATCTATTTCAAATATGTTTACGGCGAAGAAGAAAAATATTCCACCACCGCCCCCGTCTTCCTAAGAGTAGATTTACCGACCGAATGAATATGAACCAGCAAGACATAACCGAAAAACTAAACAATCTAAAATCAGTGGCACCGTGGTCCGTCGGCAAAGAAAATTACGAAAGAATAGCCGACGAATATTTTGTAAAAAAATGCCCGAAATCAAAATCGATTTTCAGCGAATCTTGTAGATATCTGCCGGAATCTAAGGACTTTTTCAAGTTTTCCGCCCCGTTTTCCCTATGTTTTTCGTCCGCAAAAGACGGCATAATGCTAGACATGGACGACAACGAATATATAGATTTTTACAACGGCGAAGGCTGTTCGGTTTTAGGTGTAGGCAACACCTTAGTAAAAGAAAAAATTGCTTCCGTCATGAAAGATTGTGGCAGCATTTTGGGAGCGACCAATAAATACGATTTACTACTTCTCAAAGCCGTCAACAGACACATGCCCTCAATCGACGTTTTCAAGACTTGTTCGTCGAGTAAAGAAACCTACGATCTTGCTTTTAGCCTAGCGAAGTCCTACACGAAAAAGACCAAAATATTGAAGATAGGCACCGACAATTTTTCCGTATATTCACGTATAAGCGACTATCCCGAAAAAGGCGATATCGTCTTTTTACCTACCGACTCTGAAAAAATCGAAAAAGCCCTAAAACTCAACAAATGTTTCGGAGGTACCGCCTGCATTATCATGGAGCCTTACGGAATAGGAGGAGGACTCCGACCTTATTCCAAAGATTTTGTTTTAGAAGTAAGACAACTTGCCAAAAAATACGGAGCCTTGTTCATTTTGGACGAGTCCTCGACAGCATTTAGGAATAGTCTAGATTCAGCCGTAGGCGACATATTTTCGGACTATGACATCAACATAAAAGAGTCCCGAGATTTCTATCCGGACCTTGTGATTTTCGGCAATTCTTTATCCCTTGGCGACACGCAATTTTCTGCACTTGGTGGCAAACAAGAAGTTTTCAACGTAAAAAAGACCATCCCCACCGCCCCCGTTTCGCTCTTATCTACGGTTACCGCATACATGATAATAGAAGAGTTGACGGACGACATTTTCGAAAAGACCGTAGCACTATCCGAGTCCTTTGCATTGGGACTAGAAAAGATCACCAAAAAATACGATCTCCCCTTCGCAATTTATCGTCAAGGCACAGTAGTTCACATAGACTATACGGGAGTGGTAGCGAGCGATTTTCTATCGTCAAGTCGCATGAAAACCGCCCTTATAAACAAAATAAACTCATCTCGCAACAAAAATAGGCTTACCCACCTACGCTACACCGAATCGGCACTCACCTCTTTCGGAGTTTTGTCGGTTGACGGCATGACCTTCTACATGACATCTTCTTTTACGGAAGAAAGAGTAGAAAAGACACTCAAAAAATTCGAAACCGTTTTCAAAATGATGACGGAATCTAAATCATATCGCAAATAATCGAGACAACACAGATGGAAAAGAAATCAACAGTAATAGCATTGACAGGCGCTTCCGGACACATGGGCAAAGAAACCCTAAAATCTCTCATGTCATCGACCAAAAATTATGTCGTAAAGATTTTGGTTCAAAGGAGAATTTCAGACTTTTTCTTCGCTCTCAAAAACAAAATCAAATACGGCAAAAGACTAAAAGTGATTTTTGGCGACATTCTAGATCCTAAAATTTCCCCAAAATTCATAAAAGATTCATCTTACGTTTTACATCTTGCCGCCATCATTCCTCCGGTTGCCGACCACAAGCATCACAAAGCCGTCGAAGTCAACTATGGTGGCACCAAAAACCTTATAAATGCCGTCAAAGAGCAAGAGAAGGACGGCAAAACCATAAGTTTTGTATATATTTCAAGTGTAGCCGTCTATGGCGAAAGGAATCTTGCCCACCCGTGGGGACAAGTAGGCGATCCGATCATCCCCAGTGTATTTGACGTTTACGCACAGTCCAAAGCCGAAAGCGAACGCTACTTATACGAATCGGGACTCAAACGCTGGATGGTCCTAAGACAGTCCGGTATCCTATATTACAGCCTACTCAACGACAACATTTCGGACGGACTCATGTTCCACACCGGTTGGAACACCCCCATAGAATGGGTGACCGATCGAGACAGTGGCACCCTAATGAAAAACATCGTTGACTACGACTTGGACGGCAAGAAAGGCGGTTGGTACAACACCTACAACATCGGTGGCGGCGCCCCTATGCGTACCACAGGTTACGAAACCTTCGATGCAGGCTTCAAACTTATCGGCGGATCTACCGAAAAATTCTTCGAGCCGTACTACAACAAAGACCGCAATTTCCACTGCATTTGGTTTTATGACGGCAAAGAACTTGACGATTTATATCATTTTCAATCGACTTCTTTTGAAGAATTTTGGGCACAAGTCAAAAAGAAATTGCCCTACTACAAGATTGCCGCAATTTTACCGTCAAGCCTTATAAAAAATCTAGTAATAAAACCCCTTTTATACAATTCCAACTCCCCCGAGTATTGGGTAAAACACCACAAAGATCCGTTGGTTTTTGCCAATTTTAGAAAAGGTTACAAAGAGTACGAAGAGAAAATTCACTGGGAAAACCAGCCTATTATTAGTAAAGACTACGTCACCGAACAAGGTTACACCTACCAAGATTTACTTGACGAATCTAGGGCAGAAGAGAGAGGACTTACGATAAAACCTATTGTCCCTAAAAAGGACCTTGCCGACTACAATTTAGACGATCTCAAAAAATTTGCCGAAGATAGAGGCGGTAGATGCCTTTCCGAAAAATGGTTGGGGCTTCATGAAAAACACGATTTTGAATGTGCCGAAGGTCACAAATTTTCCACCACCCCTTACACCGTAATAAGAGGAGGTTTTTGGTGTCCCGAATGCCAAAAATTCGGCACTTGGAACTATGACAAAATGGCAAAAATCGCCCCGTTTTACGCAGTTTGGTACGATTCTCACGACAAAGACGAAGACACCACTTACACCATGGACGGCGACGGCAACGTAAGGATGGAATAAATGAAAGTAAAATTTGCCTATTTTTCAGGTACCGGCAACACGAAAAAAGCCGTACAAGAAGTAGAAGAGTGCCTAAAATCAAAAGGTGTAGAAACCTTACTTTTTGACATTTCGTCCCCATCTTCAATAGATGACGATTTCGACGTTTTAGTGCTTTCTTACCCCATCTACGGCTTCAATTGCCCCTACAATTTTTTGACATTTGTAAAAAATTTACCGGACGGCAACGGTCGCCCCGTATATGTTGTCAAGACGTCGGGAGAACCGCTAAAACTCAACAACGCATCAAGTTATAAAATATCCAAAATACTCAGGAAAAAGGGCTATATTTTCAAAAAAGACTACCACATTGTCATGCCTTACAACATGATTTTTAGACACACCGATCGCATGGCATCACGCTTTTTCGCCGTTTTGAAAACAAGAGCCGAAGAAATATCAAAAGAAATTTGCGATTTGCAAGAGTCCCCCCTAAAAGTCTCCCTTTTTGCCAAATTTTTATCTTTTGTTTGTCGCATACAATACCCGTTTTATCGTTTCAACACTCGCCACTTTTTCAAGGTAAACCCCAAAAAATGCATCAAATGTATGGCTTGTGTCAAGAATTGCCCCACCCAAAACATCGAATATAAAGACGGCAAATTTATCTTTCACAAAAATTGCGTAGGTTGTGTAAGATGCTCCTTCAATTGCCCCGCAGACGCCTTCAAAATAGGTATGTTAGAGCCACTACACGTCAACGGAAAATATAAATTTACCGAAGAATTTTCTTCTTCGGACATCCCCAAGTTCTGCAACAAGGCATACAAAAAATATTTTTCAAAGTACGAAAATTAAAAAACATTACAAAAAACACCAAAAATCTCCCAAATATCGGCGAGATTTTTTTATTTTGTGAAAATAAGGTTAAAAAGTAAGTTCTTTATTGACGAGCATCGCTTTTATATATATAATATATAAGAGTATGACCATAAATAACAAAAAACTATTCTTAATAATTTCCCTAGTCATTTTAGTCGCATTGTCAACGGCGATGCTGTTTTCGTGCAACGAAACCTACGATATAGAATCGATTGCCCTTACCAACCAACCGTCATTTGTGACGGACGGAATCGAGCAAGGCGACAATTTAGATTTTTCGGGAGTAGCCCTCGAAGTCAAATATTCCAACGGTGCCACCGAACTTGTTGACATTTTAGAAAAATGCACCCTTTCGGGTTTTGATAAAGACCGCCTCGGCACACAAATCATCACCATCAGTTACGAAAACGGCATCATCGAAAAATCTGTTTCCTTGACCGTCAACGTTTATAGACCAAAAGACATTGACTCGATTGCCGTATCCACCACCCAAAAAGTAAATTATACGGTAGGCGAAGATCTCGACTTTTCGGGAGCCACTGCCACCGTCACATACAAAAAGACCAATTCACTCGGCACTCCGTACGAGGAAGTATTTTCCCTAAATTCCACCAACCAAGTCAATCAAAAAGAAGCCGATTATAAGTACGACAAACAAAAAGTCGGCACCCAAACCCTTCGCTTCAATCTCTATGGCGACGTCTATTGCGAATATGCGGTAGAAGTGAAAGATGCCGACGTCGATTCTATAGCCTTGGCATCTACGACTCCCGACAAAAATCTTTACGCAATAGGCTCCGTATTAGACCTTACAGGACTCAAAGTCCGCATCTACAAGACCGACGGCACCACCGAAATTCTCTCGACGGTTGCGAAAAGAGAAGACGGCACTTTCTATATTGCAGATTATCCCGACTCCAAAATTTATGCCCTTGACACCGACGGAAAAGAATTCTCATCGGACACCAAAAAGACGGCATACCTATATTTATACTTCCAAGAAAACTCCTCGACCGAACCTCTCAAAACATCCTCCATGTTTGCCGTATCCGTTGTCGAGAAGGACATAAAACCTGCCACCTTGAAAGTGACGGATCTAGAAAAACTTGTCCAAAGAGACGTTAGAGGCTTGTACCTAGACGGTGCCAAAATTTCCGTAGATTTCAACGACCAAACATCCATAAAAGACTTGTCTTTGTCGGTCACATACAGCGATTCTTCCGCTCGTTACGAAGGCGACGGTTTTTATATCGAGGGCTACAATGCCGAAAAAATCGGTGAATATGACTTATATATTCATTTTCTAAAAGACGACGGCTCGGAATATTCCCCTTGCATCATAAAAGTTACCGCCATAAGAGAAATAATACAAGACATTGTCATAACCGAAAAATCTTCGTTGGTAAAAGCCGATTACACAAGATATATCGATACCGCATCCCAAACTTTTTCGGGTTACGTAACCGACAAAATCGACCTTGACGACTACGATTATACCGTCACATACAACAGCGGAAAAGAAGTCACTTTGACGAGTTCCGACTTTACCGTAACGGTAGGAGCAGGGCTAGCGAAATCGGCTAATATAATCTCGATTACCGGAGACGGAGACTCTTACATATCCCTTTCCTACACCGACTCTTTGGAAAGGAATTTTGCAGAAGAAATCAAAACGACCTCGTCGGTTGCCGTCTTTGATATTGCCCACGACGAAAGCATGGTTTTGACACCTCCTACAAGGAAAGAGTACGAACAAAACAGTTCGACATCTCTAGACCTTACGGGCGCCGTTCTCGACATATATTATGAAGATCAGGTTACCCACACCCCCGTCAAAAAAATCACCTTTACAGGCGAAGAAATACGCCCCTACATCACCGGTTTTGATTTGACCTCATACGGCACCAAAACCCTTACCGTCACATATCTCGAAGCCACCAGAACATTTGACATAACCGTTCTTTCCGAAGTGTCTTCCGTCACATTTATCGGCACTCCGACCAAGACCGACTACATAAAAGGCGGAGAAATTTCCAAAAACTTCCAAGGCATTTCTGCCGAAATAAGTTACAAAGATCCCACCCGCCCGATAGATACTGTTACCGATTTTACCGACTCCTCGTGGGTTTTCCTACTTGACGGAGAAGCCTATTCCGGATATCCCTTGTCTAGCGGTTATTCCCAAAATTACACCGTCACCGCCGAATATATGGGCATAACGGTTGACGGCAGTTTTGACATTACCGTCCACAACTACGTGACCGATATTGCATTTGAAAGCGACACTTTCACGACAGTAGAAGGCATGGACCTTGACGGCACCCAATATTTTGTCACTGCGACTTACGAAGACGGCACGAGCCAAAACATCTCGATTGCCGACAAATCGTTGGTTACCGACTACGCCAAATCTGATTTGACCATAGGAGATCGCAAGGTTACCATCACAATAGATAGTGCCTACACAGGCGGAGAAGTTGTCACCACCGAAGCCACACTTACCGTCCAACAAAAATCTCACGACAAATACGTTTTGAGCCTAAAATCTACCGAAACGCTAACCGTCGTCACCAAAAATTCACCGTTAGATATCTCTAAATTCAACTTGACGGAATTTTTTGACAACAACACATCCCAAAACATCGACTATCAATTTGTTTTGCCCACGAATTATGACGAAGTTACCGAAACGGTTTCACATTGTTATGAAATACAAGTATCCGTCAATTCGACCGAAGTCCAAGTAGAATATACCCCTACCGACAAAAATATTCTCGATTTTAAGGACGGCAAACTATTACTTACCGTTGTATATGACCAAGTCAACACCGTCACATTAAAACAAGGCGACTCCGCCGTATCGACTACTGTCGGCAGTACCCTAGATCTCACTCAATCCCCCTTCACAGGTTGGACATTAGGAGTAACTTTCCAAGGAGATCCCACCACTGTCATCGAAATTCCCGTGACATCTGCGACCTTCACCGTAATAGATGCCAATTTCTCATCGGTCGGCAACACGACGGCAACAATATCATATAATCAAAACCCCTCAATATCGTATAAGTTCATTGTCACAGTCACCGCAAAAGTCTTAGATTCTATCTCGATTGACGGTGCGACTTTACCGATAATAGAAGGATGCACGCTAAGTGACGACAATTTCAAAAATCTCTCTTTGGTCCTCACTTACGTTGACGGCACCACTTCAAGACTTCCGGTAGGCGTCAATTCCTCGCTTATTGCGATCAGCGGTTACGATGTAAATAATAGAATAAGCCAAGACGAAACGATCACATTGACGATTACATACCAAGAAAAAACCGCCACCGTACCCCTTACCGTCAAAATGCGTTCGCTTATAGGTATCGAAGCGACCACAGGACTTTCCCCCAAAGACGAATATTTTGAAAAGGAAAAAATGTCGGTATCCGAACAATCACTTTCCGGAGTGCTTTTGACAGCCGACGGCAAAAATGCCAAATATTCCCTAGTTTATGACAACGGCGACAGAGTGGACGGCGGAGAAATAACCGTCTCCATGATCGAAAACTTCGGTTTAGAATCTCTAACTACTTTCAACCAACAAGAACTTACCAAAGAAACCATCACCGTCCTAAAAATAGTCAAAGACTCTTACTCGATGCAACTCACCGTCACGCTCAAAGACAGAGCGAATATCTCCGTAGAGTTTGACGCTACCAATAAATATGAATATACATACGGAGTAAGACCGAGTGTAGCCTTTACCTCGTATTTAGACGGAGAGTTAAACAGCACTCTCGACATCAAAACCTCCTACGAAGGCACTCTCAACACCTATGTTTACGACGAAGCCCTTGCGAAATACAACATTGTAGGCACTACCGACTATGTTTTATATTTGCCCGTAGGCACCTATACGGTAGTTTTGTCGAGTGACGAAGTCCTTCACACCGCAACCACGCAAGGCATCAACCAATTCGAAGACAGATCCAAAAAAATCAACGTATCCAAGAAGGCACTTTCGGTTAGATTCGAAAACACCGAATATTCCAAAACATACGACGGAACCAAAGTCGAAACGACCACCCTATATAATAGCCTAATTTTCGAAGGATTTGCCGACGGCGAAGACAAAACATCCCTCTCGGTATCATATATAATAAAGGATGAAAACGACGACATAACAGATATTCTCGATGCAGGTAGTTTTACGATCTCGCTGTCTATTGACGGACAAAAATCTTTCTTGGACAGTTACGACTTGACCACGATAGGCACTCGCTACACCGTAGAAAAGAAAGTTGCCACCGTCACCTTCCAAAACAACGGCTCCGATTCTCATGGCAACACCAAGAGAGTCTATACCACATACGGCACCAACCTAACACTCACATCCGCATATTATACGGTTGACGGACTAATAGGCACCGACCAACTGGACGGCGAACTCTTGCGTGACCAACAAGGTATCTATGATATAGAGGCGGAAAACAAGGTAGAAGTATTAGACGACCAAGTAGGTTACTATCCGATAACACTCGGCACCCTCAATCACAAAAACTACCAAGTAGAAGGCGACTTCACCGACGTTTATTATGTAATCGAGCCCAAATCTATCACAGTGACGTTAGGCGCAGTCACGACCACCTACGGAAGCGACTTTACCTTGTCTGACGGCAAAATGGCGGTAGGAAGCATCAATTTCAACTCCGCAAGACTTGTTGTCGGCAAAACCCTTTACTATATAAGAGAAACAAGAATCATCGAAAAAGATTCGGTAGGCACCATCGACCTTGACGCCCAAACATTTACGATAGGCACTCAAAGTTATACCTATACGGGATCGACTGTAAGATACAACGGAAGCCAAGTAGCCAATTCATCCGTAAGCACCAAGACCACAGAAATAAAACTAAGAGGAGTCAACTACTATTATCAAGACGGACTTATATATAGAATAGTAGCGACAGTTGACCAATCGGCGAAATCTGTCAAGTTTGCGGAAAAGACCTATTACTATACCGAAAAGTCAGCCGTCGAATATACTATCCAATATAGCGGACTCGAACTTCTTGACAAAACCTACAACAATGTAGATATTACACTCTTACTCGGTGGCGGAACGGTTTCCGAAAACACATCGGGACTCGGACTCCAAATGACTCTTGATTTTAGCGGATCCGATACTGCTCCCGAAAATGTCGGTATTTTTACGCTAAACGGAATCAAAGCAAGCCTAACATCCCAAAACTATTACATAGGCGAAGTACAATCTTCGACATACGAAGTCACCAAGAAGAACATCGTAGTGACACCGGACGCCATGAGCAAAACTTATTCCGGCGACGTTTTGACCGATCCCGAAAAATTCGGTTACATGTTGCAAGGTTTAGAGTCCATTGACTACGAGCAACTTTACCAAAAAGGCATAGTAAGAGAGCAAGGCGAAGACGTCGGCATATATTCCTACAAATTAGGCGATTTCACTACCGACAATTTTGCCAATTATACATTTACTCTTGACACGACCAATTCATTTACCGTCAACAAAAAATCGATAAATCTCACATTTACATCAAGCGAAATCCGTAAAGAATATGACGGAGTTTTGCCGTCCTTGTCCCTGAGTTTAGTCGGCACTTTCTACGACCAAGACAATGCGGTTTGGGACAAATCGAAAATTGACCTTACAAAACTAACCATCGATTTTGAAAATGCAAGAGTAGGAATAGGCTCATACAAAATGACGCTAAATTCCACCGAGAAAAACCACGAAATCACACTTTCGCAAGACTATTCCTATACCATTACAGAAAAGAAAGTCAACGTCCGTTTTGAAATCGAATCGGGACAAGACACTTATGTACCTTTGAGTGACGGCGATCAAATCACTTACGACTATTTGGTTACAAGAAAAATTAGAGCAATAAGCGACGATTTTGTCGCTGGCGAAACCATAGGGATTTTAACCGACCTTACGGAAGTTAGCGACGTCAAAGATTACGTAGTCACCGCCGTATCGTTTACGGGTAGTGGCAACTATGCTTTCCGTCAAGAGTTCAAAGTATCCTTCCAAGTCGTCAAAAAAGAAGTTTTCGTCATCTTGACAAAAGATGCTTTGACATCCACGTTCAATTCCGTATCCTCTATCCAAAATGCCTATACTTTGGCAAAAGACATTTCGGGTACATCCCTTCCCGATACAGAATCATCTTACCTAATGAAAGGCATTTCCCTTACGGGACAAGGCTATTCCTTTGCTACGGAAGGCTACGAAATCAAAGTAAACGCACCTAGCGAATATCTCAAAAATTACACTCTCACACCGTGGTGCGCCGATCAGTTCACATCGTCATCATTTGATGCAGACGGCAATTATATACAAGGCAACGGCGGCATGAAAGGCTCTGTTCTTATAATGTTTGTCAACAAGAAAACGACCTCCGTATCTATTGCCGTATCCCAACTAAGAAAGGTCTATGACGAAATAGCACCTACCGTTTCCAACGTGTCCGTTGACGGCAATATCCAAAACAAAGTAAAATCGGCTCTCACGTTCGAAAGATTGACAGGCCCCGACGGAACACCGGTAGGAGAATCGACTTATGCTAAGTCCGACATAGGCACATTTAGAGTAGGCATAGACAACAAAGTCTTAGACGGCGATGCCGCCAACTACTATTGCGTACTCGACAGCGACTATACCTATACGATAGAACTACGCACCGTCACCGTTTCCTTCAAACAAGGCGATGCCACCACTATATATAGGAGATACAACGGCTTACCGCTCACCCATAGCGACATTGTATCTACCCAAAGTATAGACTACATCAACAGAGAAATATTAGTGTCAGGTTACCTCCCGTCCACCACGCTAACTTCATCTCAAATAATAGACTTGTCCGGAGTCGAATTCGTGTTCGACAATAGCGATGCAAAAGACGTCGGCACCTACAAATTCGGCATAACCGACACCGATCCCAACAGAACATTTATATTAAGTGGCAGTGACGAAAACGGCAAAGTTGATTTTGAGATAAGACCTTTACAACTAAAAATATCCGTTCCCTCCTCAATGTATCGCTACTACAAGGACACCACATATTATATTGACGACCAAGTAATAGATCTTGCTACGTCCTTCACGATAGAAAGCAAAGTTTACAAAGACGGAGTCGAGACCCTTCTCACAAAAGACGATTTCCCCGACCTAAAACTTATAAGCACGCTTACCGCCAATGCCGTAGCGATGACCTATTCTAGTAGCCTAGATTTCAACTTACGAGAAAGTTTCACCACACTGTATAGCAACTTCACCCTACCCCAAATCTCCGAAAAATTTGTGGTAAAACCCGCCGTAATCAATGTTTCCGTAGATAATACGGGCAAAAATACGACAGTGTACGGACAAGGCACCCAAGACATCGAAAAATATTTACTCATCAACGGTGCAGTCAACTATACTTTACCGGACGGAGTCGTATATTCCGGCAATATCGATAAATCGACCTACCTTATAAATATATATGATACAGCCTACTATTTTGACAACGGTTCCGTATTCCGTATCTACGGCTCGGCAAATGCCACCCTTACCACGTTCACGATAGGCGACATAACTTATATAGCAAAAGACGGCAGTCTATACAAGACCGAAGGCACCTTGCAAGACTCGACACTTACTGTTCGCACCAATACCTACACCGTAGATGCTACCGCCAAAACCGATTCCACAGGAAGAACTTACTACACGATTTATCTTTCTACCCGTCAAGCAGGTTTCTACTACCCCGACACCGCATCGCTACGTTTGACAGGAGTCGGAACATTTACCGTTGACGGCACCAATGTCTTGTCATCCACCTCGTCAGGCTCCGTCTATACCACCGAAAAAGCCTTGTATCTTGACGGAATCAACTATTCCATAAACGATACTTTCGGTTATATCTATCGCACAGACGGAAGAATAAACACGACCGAAAACACCCTAACAATAGGCACCAATTCATACATTTACGTGGGTACTACCGTCTATGAAATAGTAGGCGAAAAGACCGATACTTTGGCAATTATAGATAATGTTCCCTATATTGTCAAAGACGGCTATATCTATCGCACAGGCGACCAAAAAGGCAGTGTTGACACTTCCTCGTTTACCGTTGATTCCAAGTCGTATTATCAAGACACCGACGGCTCCGTCTATGAAATTTTAGGCACCGTCCGTAGCGAATCGGATCAAGCATTTACCCTCAACGGCAAAGAGTACAACAAGACGGCAGGACTGACATATACCATGGACACCACCGCCAAAACCATCAAGATAGGTAGCGACTCGTCAACATACGTCTATGGCGACAATATGTATATAAGGAAAGCGACCAACAGTTCTTCCCCCTATACATTTGCAAAAGTCGGCACGAAATCCGGAGACATTATCACCCTTCAAGAAAAGACCTATATAGTAGACGACACCTCGATTTATCTTACATCGGGTACAATTACATCGACATACATTAAGACCGCAGACTACGGCTATCATATCTCCAAAGACGGCCATATTTATATGGATACCGAAGTAGTAGTCGGCACGATGTCCTCCGACCAAAAAACCGTCACGTTTGGCGAACAAACATACTATATAAGTAAAGGTGCCGTATATAAACTCACCACCGCATCAGGCACCATTGACGAAACCGGTAGAGAGTTTACAATAGGCGACACCGTCTATGTTTATCCGGACGGCACTCAATCGATAGCCTACAACTTGTCCCTTGTCAAATTCGAATATTACGACAAAGACGGCAACGTCGTCGTCATGACCGAAACCACCCCCGTAGGCGAATATACGTTTAGAGTAGTGTTTGACGGCATCGTCGAAAATTATATTGACGGCACGAGATATACGGGAAACTATATTTTCAAGAGCAACACTTGCACCTTGACCATCGAAAAAGCCCGAATCGACGTAACACTTTCAGGAAGCATCGATTGGATATATAGACAAAGCGCCGTAGAAGGCGGAGATTTCTCTCGTGACAACCTAGACAGCATCATGAGTTTTGCTTTGGACGGCAACGTGTTAGATATGACAGGAATAAACTATCCCACAATATCGTCTAGCCTCCAAGAGATTTTCAACTCCATAAAAACGACCGACGTCGTAGGCAAATCTTATACCATCGACGCATCCTCGTTTATAGACCTAGACACCGCCAACCAAAATTACAAATTTAGTATTTCGGGACAAGCGACAATCAACATCGTCAAGAGAAGTTTGACCGCATCCGTTGTCAAAATCGACGGCGACAAAGTCATGTCGTCTATCCAAAAAGAATATGGCACTTTACCCGAAACTACCGAGTTAGGCATACTTTATACGGGATTTTCGGAGACCGAATTCACCCAATCGCAATTTGAAGCAGCCGTTTATTTCGGTACGGAATGGTACGTCATTTACGATTACACCTTAGGTCAAACCAATACTATGTCCAAGGCGACCGCAGAAGAAATCACCCTTCTAAATCAAATTATAACCAAGCCTTCCGCCCTTCCGAAATTCTACGTTTCTACCTACACCGACAACGGCTCCGCCTACGTAGAACTTTACCCCGTAGGACGCAACAAAATAGCGGTAGAAGATCAAATCGAATCTCAAAACTATTACATTACAAGTCCGCAATCGTTTATATTCGAAGTCACCCAAAAGCCCTTGACACTTACCCTCAATTCCCTAAAAGGCGACTCCTTCGAAGTTATATATTCCACGACACTCACAAGAAATACCGATTATAGTATAGCGATTTCCGGAATAGTCACCGAGATTACAATAGACGGCATCACTTACCTTGTTGACAACGAAAATACCCTTTTCTATTCCAAAAAGGATGCCGATTTCGACTGGTTGGTTTACTCCGTCAAAGTCAATATGAACAACGACGGCACAAGAATAGGCGATCCCGTCTATCTAACCCTCGGGGATCAAAGTTCCTCCAAATTTATGGACCTTACCGACAATTACTCATTAGAGTTTAGATCCTCTACCAATATCGAAATCAAGATTTACAACAAAATCGACACCGTCAAAGTTGGCGGAGGCACGCTCTATTCGGCAATACTCTCCGACGACTCCTATATACCGATAAGAGTATTTTATCTTGACGGCAAAGAAAGCGAGATTATCAAATTCTATCTTGACGGAAGATCGACCAACCCCACCTCGATTACGGTAGGCGACGGACAAGGCAACTTCACCTATGACAAAACAGTCAACGGCAATCAAATAATAAAGATAACATATTCCGAAACCAACAACGGTGTACAAGGCGGAACAGATACTTCCTCGGTTTACATTACACTCCGAAAATATCCCACTTCGACCACCGTCCAAGAAGACACCACGAGCGCCCAAGACGGATACAAGAAGTTTAGATATTACGTGTTCTCCGATTCTTACACCTTTACAGTAGCCAATATCAAAGACTATTCGGGTACAATATCCCTTGACTACACAGGAGACGATGCAAGCGATTTATACTTCTTATTTGTCGCAATTCGTTCAAATTCCGTAGTTATCAACGGTGTAGAATATACCGCAGTCGTTGACGAAACGAATGGCACCCTTACCGCCAACAACACCACATATTACATGCAAGACGTGGACGGCACGACTTATATTTACTCCAACCGTACAGGCACCGTAGGACAATACACCTACACCGGTAGAGTCGGCAGTTTCAACATGACAAGAAAAGTCCTCGTAAGCGACGGCACGACCTTTACCACCCACGAAATCACGACCGACGAAACCGATTCATTTGAATTTACCAACGAATTCTCTTTCGACACCGTCGCACTCAGTCCTTCCGACGAACAATATTCCCAAATCGTCTTGTCAAAAGTCGAAACCGACCTAACATATAAAGCCGTCCAACTCAACACCGTCCCCGAAAGCATAACCGAATATGTCGATGGTGCCATCACGTTGTTCAACGGCTACAAATTATTGTTCTTCACGATCGGCGCATCCAAATCACGTATAATCTATATATCCAAAGATTCCTTCGCCACATATTCGCTTGTCTATGTCGATGAAAATTCCGATGAAAACAACTACTCGATAGATGCCGTTGACGTGTTCTCGGGACTTGAATTTGTAGTGTCCGGTGACAAAATTACCGTCACATCCATGTTCAAAGCCATTGACAACAACTATATCGTAGCAGGTCAAGGACAATACTCGTTCGGCACCAAAAAGACCGTAAACGACGACAAAACTTATGCCTACACCAACATTTCCGCAGACGGCGAATATGACAGAATACGCCTAGAATATTCGGCTCTCCCCGTTCAAGGCAAGGACGGAGTCTTCAACTTCGTAGTATTTTCCAGAAAAGACACCCTCGGCAATCTATACGAACTCTCCGTTCGTATGACCACATCTTCTCGCTTGACGTTCTATGTCGTAGAAAGTGTCAACGGCAAAGAGAGTGTTTCGTCCTATTCGGCTTATAAAGATGCAACAAGCATCGGTTATGCCACTTACGTAGATTTCTTTGACGGCAACGTTCACTATTTTGACGTCTATCTCAATCGTTTGTCGGGAGTCATGACCGTCATCGTTGACGACAAAATCAAAGCATCCCACTCGCTACTAAAAGATGAAGGCATCACCTTGTCCGACGGTAGCACATTGAGCGACATAAGATTCCTACTCGAAGATTATACCGAGTGGCAAGACGGCGACCAAATATTCACCACGACAAGAGTAGATTCGACAGTCTATTTCACAGTCAAAAATCTTTCGTTTACCGTATCGGCAATAAGCCTTGAAAAACTCGGATTTTCCAATGAAATGACCGCCATTTTGATTCCGTCGGGAGAAGGTCAAGGCACCGAATACGTGACCGAAGAAACCCCTCTTGTTTGGATAGACATAGCCAAATATTTCGTAGCGGTAGCCAACTACACCGACGGCACTACGATAAAATACTTCATCAACGGTGTCGAAGTCGAAAACTACGCATTACACTTATGGCTCCAAGAAGGTCTTTATACGCTTTCCGCAAAACTTTACTATCAAGACCTTGTCATTGCCGAGTCATATTACGACCTCTATGTCAAGAAAGAAATCGAAAAGGAAAAACTTGACGGCACCGATATTTCTCCGTCTATGCCTTATACGATAACAGACACCGCACTTCACGACGGCAAGACCGCCAAACACTACAATTTCTTCAAGTCAACCTTCACATTGACCAATAAGGCTACCTATTCGGGAGACACAGCCAACTTGTTAGTAAACATCAAAACTTCCGAAAAAGGCTCTACCGCTCTAGACACAGTGAAAGTCGGTTATTACGCATTGACGCTTGTCGCAACGTTTGGCGACGTAATTGACACCACAACGCTCGTCTTATCTTCAAACGGCAGATCCTACACCTTATCTACCGACCAAATCGATTGGAAAAAGGTCGGCGAATATACGATTATCTCTTATATGGACGATTACAACCACATAATCACCGTATCAATATATAGTGGCGACACCTTGCTTTACACCTTCACGATGCAAAAAGATTCTCTTTCATATAGCACTACGGGATTCGACATTGACAACGAAAGGAACATCGAGGGCTACACCGAAAAGAGTGGCGACATCCTAGACTTCATCGAATCTGTCGGTGTTGTCGGCATAAGAGTAAAAGACACCGAAATCTCAATTTCGTCCCTAGAAACATTTACAGACCTTAATGTTAGAGAAAATATCTATTCCGTAACAGGTGTCAACACTACGGGTACAATATCGACGACCACCGACACAGCCTTCAATTCTCGCATAAAACCCACCACGATAGCCACCACACTCGGACAATACCAAGCAGTAATGATAGGCGACGGCAATTCTCGTCCGTATGCGACCGAATATAATTCTTATGTATCGGCATTCAGCCTTACAAGATCGACAGGTACCGCAACCGCAAGATTCATAATTGCCGAAAATCTCTCAACCGACGTCGAAACAATGTACACGTCGTACATGAAAGACAACAACTTCACATCCACAAGAGGAATAGCCCTTGTATATACCGACAACGGCATTACCGCAGAACTTGCCTTCTACTTCATGACGGCAGATTCGACAAGAGTATATAAACAATCGGTATATAGAACCACCGATCGCACCGACAGTAGAATCTTGTCTGACGGCAAAATCCACACAATCACAGCCAACATATTCCGCACCAAGGAAACATTGTCCGGCACTCTAACTTCGGCAGATGTCACCGTCTTACACATCCAAGTAGCAATAGACGGCCAACTCATAAAATCGGCAGTTACCGGAGAAACCGAAAATTACTACTTCCCGTACTACAATTCCCTTGCCTATTGGAAAGACACCAACGGCCAAGAAATCACGTCAAGTACGGTAGATATTTGCGACAAATTGTTCCTCAATCGCCACACAATGGCAGGAGTCATATTCGAAAACTGCACCGCCAACCTCTATCAAATATCCGTAGCCCTATGCGACACCCTAGAAGTCAGTGACGAATTTATCACCACCGAAGTCAAAGGTGGCACCGAAGACGCAACCAATTACTATTATTTCAGTTATTTTAGCGACTTGGTAGGACTTGGCGGAGCCGTAAGAAAAGAGCGCTTCGAAGACCAAATATGATAAAATTCTCAATAGGAAATATTGCCGTATATATAGGTAAAGGCGACAAAGAATCATTTTTCTTGACCGCCCGAAAAGACTTCCTACAAGTAGAAGACGATACCAAAATACTCAAAACGAATAAGGGCGCCCCCTATTTTCAAGACGGTAAATGTTTTGTTTCCTATTCGGACAAAGACGACTACAAATTCTTGGCACTAGGGTTTACCCCCGTAGGTATCGATGCAGAAAGACTATCCCCAAGGGACATAAAAGGCATTTCTCTAAAATACTTCAACAGAGAATTTGACTCACTCACAGCCTTCTACACCGCTTGGACGGAGCAAGAAGCACTCGCAAAACTCGAAGGAGAAGGGATAATTCCGTTCAAACTGCGAAAAGGTAATATTTATAGACTATCTTGCGGCGACTATATAATATCGATCGCAACTAAATGATATTGACAAAAAAGTTCTATATGGTACAATAATTTTTGAGGTAAGCATGAACAAAGCCGAAAAAGAAGCGTTGAAAAAGGAAAAACTTGTTGAAAAACAACAAAAAGCCGAACAAAAAAAACGTGATAAAGAATTAGAAAAGACATCAAAAACTGTCAAAAAACACACCAAAAAAGAGATAATTATCACCACGATAATTACCATTGTTTTGGTTGCCGTTTTGGTTACGTTGTCCTCGGTTTTAGCAAGATTCGTGCCGACCTCACTTGATGCCGAGCAAATTTACGACTACAAGGCACTAGAAGAGTATTTTACCGAAAACGGTGTGCAATTTGAATATAAAGAAACCACTACCGAAGAATATAGCCAACTCAAAAAATCGGGAGTAATAGGAGTCGCAACCATCAACAACGAATTGCATATTTACTATTTTAGCGACGTAAAAAAACTCAACAGTTTCGGATCGGATCTTGACAAAAAAGGCAAAGATCAAAAATATGCTAGGACGGAGTCCGCAACCACCGCATTTTATTATCTAGAAACGGGATGCACCCAAGAAAATTCCGGCACCGAAAATTATTCCGAAACCTACAAAAAATATTTCAAAGACTTACTCGGATAAAACAAAAACGGCTCAATGCCGTTTTTATTTTAGAAATTTTCTCTTAAAAATTCCGTAGCCACATCAATACATTTTTGGTATTTTTCGAGATCTTCGAAGAAGTACGGTGGATAAGTTTTCGGCACGATCAAGCACCTATTATCTCGTCCCAAGTAGCATTCCACTTGATAATCGTCCCCGTCCTCGAGTTCCCAAATAGTAGTAGAAAATTTTGGCGAAACAACAATTCCGGATCTATTCCCTTGTAGATATTTATCAAAAGTAAGAGTGTCAACTTTTATGTCTTTATATTCGGCAACAATCTCACTAAGTACGCTAATATATGCCTTGTCGATTCCGTATTTTTGATCGACCACCAACTTAAAATCAAAAAGATTAGAGCGGTTTACTTTATCTAGGACGTTACGAGAACATTTTTCGGCAAGATTAAAACCCGTCCTCAAAATCTTTTCTATCTCGACGAAAGATATTCTTTCTTCGTCAATTACATCCCTTCCGTTTTTCCCCGAAGAAGCCGTCGAGAATATCTGTCTGGACACCCCCTCGACCACAATAGGACTATTCTCAAAATCATTATTTACGGTTACTTTTGCATAAAGATTGAGAGCCGAAACCGCCTTTTGTATCAAATCTACACAATTTGCCAAACAAAAATCTAATACAACAAAATCGGCATTTTTAAGTGCTTCGGCGCAGTCTTTTTCGTAAGACACCGATTCAAAATTTATAGATCCAAAAAGGTTATTAAAATTGTCGTTTACTTTATTTTCAAGCGAAAATTGACTACCGCCTTTTATAAACAAGACTTTTTTCATACTAAATTCTACTCCACGTTTTCGGATAAAATAGGAGTAATAGAGGTAGTATTTCAAGACGACCTAGTAGCATATCAAAAATAAGCACGATTTTTGCAAAAGGAGTAAAAGTGTTATAAGGAATAGCCGTCCCCAAATAACTGACACCTACATTGTTAAAGCATGAGGTGACCGATGAAAAAGCCGTAGAAAAATCTGTATTTAGTCCTATCGTCAAAAGGACAAGCGACGTGAAAAACGTCAGCACATACATCATAAGGTAAGAGTTTACGCTGTCCACCACATTTTCGCTCAGTGCATGCCCGTCAAGTTTGACGTTGACAACGGCTCTCGGGGACAAAGTTTTCTTAATATATCTAAGACCGTTTTTGAATAGAATAGTAAGTCTAGACACCTTGAATCCGCCCGCCGTACTTCCGGCGCATCCGCCCACAAAAGATAGCATAAGAAGGATGATATGCGTGAAAACCGGCCACGAAGAAAAGTCGGTTAGCGAAAATCCCGTCGTACTAACCACCGATGCCACTTGGAAAGACGAATATCTCAAAGATTCCTGAAAACTTTCGTACACGTTTTCGACGGTAAGAGAAATAGAAATCGAAAGAATAGATACCGCCACAATGATAACAAAAGTTCTAAGTTCTTCAGATCTCAAAGCCGACGAAACTTTACCTATCAAAATGAAATAGAAAACATTAAAGTTTATCGCAAAAAGTAGCATAAATACGGTGATTACAATCTCAAAATATAGATTGTTATATGCCCCGATACTAAGATTTCTTGACGAAAATCCCCCCGTTCCTGCGGTGGAAAAGGCATGCAGTGTAGCATCGAAAAGATCCATACCGCCACACAGTAGCATTACACCCTCGACAATTGTCATAACAATGTAAATTGCATAAAGAATTCTTGCCGAAAATCTAAGTTTAGATACGAGTTTACCGAATTGCGGTCCCGGAGTTTCGGCTTTCATAAGGTGTATTGCATCGGCACTTCCTTCGGGAATTATAGCGACGATAAAGACTAGTACGCCCATACCGCCCAGCCATTGAGCCATAGCACGCCACATAAGAAGACTTTTAGGTAGCATTTCGGTATTTTCAAAAATCGAAGCACCTGTTGTCGTAAAACCCGACACCGTTTCAAACAGAGCATCAATATAATTGGTTGCAACTCCCGAAAGAGCAAAAGGAAGACTACCGGTTATAGACAAAAATATCCATCCGAGAGCCACGCAAACGAATCCGCTCCGTCCCGTCAAATCAGTCTTTTTAGGTCTCAAAATAAAAGCGACAATTACGACTATCAAAAGAAAGGCAATAGTCACCCCGAAAGCAAGAGGAGTCTTTTCCTCATTGTGGACAAAAGTGAGAATGAACGGCAGCAGCATCAATGTTGCCGATGCAAGAGCCACTTGTCCGATTAAATAAATAAGAGTTTTATAATTCATTATGCAAGTATATCGTTGAGATTTTCAACATCGTCGTTAGTGGTCACAACCAAGACAATATCACCGCTTTCAATGGAATCTCCACCGGACGGAATGATAACCTCGTCATCTCTTACAATGGTTGCAATCAACACGTTCTTTTCAAGTTTTAGGTCTTTAAGAGGCACGCCTCTTCCCATAAAACTATCTGCTACGGTAAACTCTACAACCTCGGTTGTGTCGTTCACAACATGATAAAGTTTGTTGATTTCGCTTTCCTTTTTCGAAGCACTTTTTGCCCTTGTATATCTTACAATTTGATCGGCAGTGACGGTTTTTGCCGACACGAAAGTGTCAATACTAGACTCCTTCAAAATGCTATAATAAGCCTCTTTATCTACTCTTGTAACTACTTTTGGTACGCCTAAAGATTTTGCGAACATCGACACTATTATATTTTGTTCGTCTAGATCAAGAAGAGCAACCACCGCATCGGTATGTTTTAGACCTTCGGTTTCAAGCAGTTCTTGGTCGGTCCCTTCCCCATGAATTATGACGGCTTCTTTCAGCATTTCGGCAAGTTCTTTGCACCGTTTTTTGTCGGATTCAATGATTTTAACGGCAATATTACGTTTTTCAAGTTCTTTTGCCAGATAAAAAGCAATTTGATTTCCGCCGATAATCATGACGGATTTAGATCTCTTTTCACCCGAAACCGCCTTGAAGAAAGAAGTCAAATTCTTTGTCGATGCGGTAACATAAATATTGTCGTTTTCCTTCAAAATAAAGTTGCCGTCGGGGATAAAGACTTGTCCGTTCCTCTCAACCACACAAACAAGGACTTTTTTGCCAAATTTTCCCCCGAGATTTTTAAGTTCGAGGTTAATAAGTCCCGTTTCTTTGGTGACTTTTAGACATACAATATCCACTTTGTTGTCGGCAAACGGTTCGATTTTTATAGCCGAATTGAATCGTAAAACTCTGGCAATAGAAAGAGCCGTCTCATATTCGGGATTTATCATCATCGACAGCGACAAATCTTGACCTTTGAAAATCTTAAAATATTCCGGAGTACGCACCCTTGCGATAGTATCGGTAGCACCGAGTTTTTTCGCAACGATTGCGCACAAAATATTTGTTTCGTCCGACGAAGTGCAAGAAATAAACAAATCACAACTAGAAATTCTAGCCTCTTTCAAAGTATCTTTGGATGCACCGTTGCCCACGACACCGCTTACATCATAAGTGTTTACGACATTTTCGACGACGGACTGATGCTTGTCCACAACAAAAATATCATGTTCTTCTTTGGATAGATCCGCGACAAGTGCCTTACCGACATTGCCGAGTCCTACAATTATTATGTTCATTACAACTCCTAAATATATTGTATTAAAACATTTAATTATTACATTATAATACTAAGTCGAGAGTTTTACAAGGGATTTTGAATTGTTAGGATTAGCCTAGAAACCAATTCCCCTTATGCGTTTGCATAAGAATATGTAAAGTGATATACTAAAACCAACAAACAAAAAAGAGGAAAATCATGAAAAAGGATATTCAAAACTTCAACCAATACTTGCAAGACAACGATATAGATGCCTATATAGTGTTCACCAACGACGACCATGGTAGCGAATATGTCATAGATTATTACAAAACGAGAGCCTATCTTTCGGGTTTCACCGGAAGTGCCGGCACGTTGCTTATTACCAAAACCAAGTCTTTTCTTTGGACAGACGGCAGATATTTTATCCAAGCCGCCGAACAGTTGAAGGAATCAGGCACCATCCTCATGAAATCGGGCGAAAAGGGTGTCCCCGACATTTTCACGTTTATAAAATCGAACCAAATAGAAAGAGTAGCGTTTGACTTCAAAACGGCTACCGTCGATTTTGTAAAATGGCTAAAACAAAAAGTCAAAGGCATCGAACTTATAGACGATGCCGACATTATCGATAGAATTTGGGAGAATAGACCTAAAAAGATCTCCACCAGGGCCTACATTTTGTCTGACGATGTAGCCGGCGCATCCATTCAAGAGAAAATTCGATACAGTAGATTAGCGCTTGCCGACGAGTCTTGCGACAACATGCTGATAAGTTCACTTGACGACATAGCATGGCTTTTCAATATGCGAGGAAACGACATCATGTTCAACCCCGTCAACTATGCCTATGCAGTGCTTACCTACGAAACCGTTTCCCTCTTTATCGACAGCCAAAAATTAGACGAAAAAACTAGAAATATTCTCAAAGAAAACGCCATAGACATTTATTCTTATGACGAAATTTATGATTTTGTAGGCAGTCTCCAAGGCACCACCCTTATTGACCAAGACAAAACCAATTATGCCCTTTACTCACGTATAAAGACGGCAAAAGTCGCCGATCCTTTCCCGACCACCAGAATGAAAGCGATCAAAACAGCGGTAGAAATAGAGAACATGAAAAAAGCCCACATCGAAGACGGTGTCGCAATGGTAAAATTCATGCACTACCTAAAAGAGCATCTCGAAGAAGGCGAAGACGAAATAACACTTGCAGACAGACTAGAAAACTATCGCCGAGAGAGTCGCAATTTTCTAGATCTCAGTTTCGATACAATATGCGGATACGAAGAAAACGGAGCAATAGTCCACTATTCGGCGACCAAAGAAAGTGCCAAAAAAGTAGCAAAAAGAGGACTTCTCCTTGTCGATTCGGGCGCACAATATCGTTACGGCACCACCGACATCACAAGGACATTTGCGCTAGGTCCCGTCACCGACGAAGAGAAAAAGGCTTTCACCATAGTCCTAAAATCACATATTGCCTTGGCAACGGCAGTTTTCCCCGACGGCACTGTCGGATCCCGACTAGATGCAATTTGTCGAGCCCCCATGTATAAAGAAGGCATGGACTTCAAACATGGCACCGGACACGGAGTCGGTTATCTTCTCAACGTCCACGAAGGACCGCAAAATATCTCCCCGAGAGCCGTAGCCCCGAAATTTGCCTTGACATCCGGCATGATAACCTCAAATGAACCGGGTTATTACAAAGAAAATGCCTTCGGCATACGACACGAAAACCTTGTTTTGTGTGTAGATTACGATAGGACGGACAGCGGTGATTTTTGTGCCTTCGAAACCATCACCATGGTCCCCTTCGACCTCGATGCAGTCGATGCCACGCTTCTCACCAAGGAAGAAAAATCATGGCTCAACACCTACCACAAAACCGTCTATAACACCCTAAAACCCTACCTAAAAGGCGAAGACCTTGCCTACCTCAAAAAATCTACTCGCAAGATCTAACCCGAATTTAAGTTGAGTTTTAGATCACAAAAGCAGTTCAATTTATACTAAATAAAAATTAAACGGAGGTATCGTTATGAAAATCAAACAAACGGCAGGAAGAAAAACCTTAGGCGATTTTGCCCCCGAATTTGCGGCTATCAACGATGATATATTGTTTGGCGAAGTATGGTCGAATGACGGATTAAGTCCCAAAATTCGCTCTATGCTTACCGTTACGACGCTCATCTCCAAAGGACTTATAGACTCGTCTTTTGAACACCATTTAAGATTTGCAAAGGAAAACGGTGTCACAAAACAAGAGATAGCATCAGTAATAACTCACGTCGCATTTTATGCCGGTTGGCCGAATGCTTGGGCGGCATTTAGAAAGGCTTTAGAAGTTTATGCGGACGATGACGGCAAGTTTGGCGGAACGTTCGGACTTGGAAACCCCAACACCGCTTACGCAAAGTATTTTTCGGGCAACTCTTACCTCAATCCGCTAACCAACCCCGAAAAAACCGTCTTTATGGCAAACGTAACCTTTGAACCGAAATGTCGCAATAATTGGCATATTCACCATGCAACCTACGGCGGCGGACAAATACTTTTGTGTACCGACGGCAGAGGTTGGTACGTAGAAGAAGGGAAGGAGCCTAGAGAACTCCACCCCGGTGACGTCGTCACGATTCCTGCAAACGTCAAACATTGGCACGGTGCAGCGAAAGATAGTTGGTTTTCTCACATTGCAGTGGAATGCCCCGGTGAAAACACGAAAACCGAATGGTGCGAAACCGTATCCGACGAGGAATATGACAAACTCAATTAAATAAAGAAAAAGAAAAATCGACAAATTACACTAAAAAAGAAACAACTTTTTTATATTTCAAACGACTAATTACAAAAAAAACACGAACCCTTAAAAATTAGAGTTCGTGTTATTTTTTTGGTGGACGATCAGGGACTCGAACCCTGGACCCACTGATTAAGAGTCAGTTGCTCTACCAACTGAGCTAATCGTCCATTTAGTTTATGAGCGAAAACAAAGTTTTCGCTCATCTGGAGCGGAAGACGGGATTCGGACCCGCGACATTCGCCTTGGCAAGGCGACACTCTACCACTGAGCTACTTCCGCATTTAATTTTACTGGTGCGGCCGAAGGGACTTGAACCCATACGGTCTCCCACTAGATCCTAAGTCTAGCGCGTCTGCCATTCCGCCACGGCCGCTCGACTGCTTTAATATAATATTATATGGCACAAAAAAAATCAAGCACTTTTATAATATTTGTAAAATTTTTTTGTCAATGCCCAAAACATAAACACCATATACCTTGAAATATAACATTTTGTGTAGTATAATAGCGATATGGAAAAAAATCAATCAAGATTCGAAGGCACAGTCCAAAAGACATACAAGACGGTTGACAACAAAAAGTTATCGACACTTTGGATTGTTTGGAATAATATTTACAACATTATCGTAATAGCGATGATGATTTCGGTAACTTCCGGACTTTACTATGCCTACCTAAAATTCACCACAAAATTCATGTGGATAATTTATATTTTGATAGGATTGACCGCATTATACACCCTATTTTACATATTCGTGTTGCTTTATTCGCACAAAGAAAAGGACGACGACAAAGCAATTAGAAACGTAGGATATTTTAGGAACATTGTCAACATAACCAAAAGTTTAATGTCGGTATTTTACGTAATACTTACATTTGTTCTCCTCCTTGACGGCTGGGTGACCAAAATAGGACTAGACGAAAAATGGTCCTACGTCGTAGCCGCCGTAATGGTCGGGCATTCTATAATAAGCATCTTCCTCCAAATCTACTATTTTAGACTAAAAATGGTTCGCTACAAGGAAAAAGAAGAAGAACGCCAAGCAATGAAAAGATTGCATGCCGAACTCAAAGAAGACATCAAAGACTCCGAGACTCTTCTAAAACATCGCAAACAAGACATCGAACGTCAAAAAAAGAGCATGATGTATAAACTTTGGAGCATGTATCAAAAGAGGTACGTCCAACCCAAAAAAGTCGAAATCGGCAATGTCATACAAGAGGAAGAAAAGCCTACCGAAACCGTCCCCGAATATGAAGTTATTTTTGAAAATCCCGTCGCTACCACCGAAGAAAATCTCGTGGAAAAACCGCACGAAACAGATGTGAATGAGATTTTCAACCAACAAGCGGAGGACGACACCGAAACCTACTTTTTCGATGCAAAAGTGGAAGAAGAAAAGGACGAAACACTAGAAGAAGAAAACGACGAGCCGACAATTTCTATTGCCGACATCGTGTCCGATTATAGCGATGTATTTGATTTTCCCGACGGAAAAACCCGTAGCGACGATTAAAATCAAGACAAATTCTAAAAAGGTTAAAAAAATTCCCGTCTAAATAGGCGGGAATATTTTTACAAAAAAAATACACGTCCACTCCGACATAAAATACCGAATCGGCATACTTGCCGGTGGCTCCCGCAAAGCATCCTTGTGGCACACTCCCCAAATTGCTTAGTGCTGCTGCGGTCAAGCCCTGACACGGTTCACAACGGGAAGTTGCACAAGACCTTACGATCATCACTCCGTACAAGCATCGGCTTTCCATACTCCATGCCTCGGTGGATGTTCAACCCTGCTATAGCGGATTGCAGGTTACAGGGCACCGCTAGCTCCCCGTCTAGTGCAACAGATATTATATACGAAACAATTTTTTTCTGCAATAGTTTGTTCACAATTATTACTTTAATTCTTGACTATGGAGAGTTATACATTTATAATGTATAGTATAATTTATGCACAAAAACGCAATCAAGGAGTACAAATGAAAAATTTCAAGAAATTCGCATTGCTTATGTTAATAATCGTAGTAGTCGCATCTGTCGCCGTTTTTATGGTAGCATGTGACGACGAAGACGACACCGTTGTTACCCTCAAAGATTACAACAAGACCATCGAAGCGACCGTCGGCGACGAATTTGCCCCCGTAGTCACTTGCACCTTGTCGGACGGCACGACCAAAGATCTAACCCTTCTTACCAACAGTGCCGTAGTCATCAAAACCGACTATAAAACCACATTTGATCTCGTAGCAGACGAAGACGACCAAGACAGCCTACTTTTCACCAAAGCAGGATCATACGAACTTGAATTTACATTCTGTCAAGATACCTACAAAGTCACCATAGTCGTAAGCGAAAAAGAGGCGTAAAAATGTTAATGTCAAAATTGGTTGGCGAGCGCACCAAGGATAACCCCGGTGATGCGGTCGTCAAAAGCCACCAACTTTTAGTAAGAGCAGGCTTTATCAAAAACGTAGCCAACGGCATTTTTTCGTTTGCCATGCCTGCAAAACGTATTGCTCAAAAAATAGAAAACATCATCCGTGACGAGATGAATAAACTTGACGGACAAGAATGTATGTTCCCCGTAGTCATGCCCAGAGAAATGTGGGACGAATCGGGAAGATACGAGTCAATAGGCTCCGAAATGCTCCGTTTCAAGGACCGCAACAACCATGATATGCTACTCGGCATGACTCATGAAGAAGCCGCCGTTCATTTTGCAAGAGATGCCGTCACAAGTTATCAACAACTCCCCTTCATGATCTACCAAATCCAAACCAAATTCCGTGACGAAGCACGTAGTCGTGGAGGCTTAATAAGGGTAAGAGAGTTCACCATGAAAGACGCATACTCTTTCCACATGACACAAGAAGATTTGGAATCGTATTATGCCAAAATGTACGAAGCCTACAACAACATTTTCCGTAGAATCGGACTAAAACGTTTTGTAGCAGTCAAATCCGATTCCGGCATGATGGGTGGCAACATTTCCCACGAATATATGCTTTTGACACCCATCGGCGAAGACACCATCGTTATATGTCCCGAGTGCGGTTACATGGCGAACATGGAAGTCGCAACTTCCCAAAAAGAAAGTTTACGTGACGAAGTATCCGAAGACATGCAAGAAGTCTTTACGGCAGAAGCCAAAGAGATAGATGCGGTTTGCAATTATCTAAAACTTGACGTCAAAAAGACCATCAAAGCCGTTTGCTACATGATTCCCGACACCCTAAAACTCATCGTCGCATTTTGTAGAGGCGATCACGACATCAACGAAGCCAAACTCAAAAAGGTCGTAAAATCGGAAATAGTCCCTGCCGACTTACAATATTTCCAAAGTGTGACCGGTGGCAACATCGGAGTTTTGAACTTCCCCCTAAAAGATGCCACACTCATTTTGGACGAAGGACTAAAGGGACTCAACAACATGTGTATGGGTGCCAACAAGGCAGAATATCACATAGTAGGAGTTGACGTAGACAGAGATCTAAAAGGCTTCAATTTTGCCGACATAACCAAAGTCAACGTAGGCGAGAGATGCCCCGTTTGCGGAAAACCATTGACCATAGAAAACGGTATCGAAATAGGCAATATTTTCCAACTCGGCACCAAATACACTAAATCTATGAACATGACCGTCCTAGATAAAGACGGCAAAAAAGTCAATCCTATCATGGGTTGTTACGGAATAGGAGTAGGCAGAGCCATAGCCTCTGTAGCCGAAGAACTTTCCGACGAAAAAGGACTCGTATGGCCGATGCAAATAGCACCGTTCCACGTAGATTTGTGTCCTTTACGTATCGACAACGAAAACGTTGCAAGCGTAGCCAATACGCTGTACAAAGAATGGACAGAAAAGGGAATAGAAGTTTTATTTGACGACAGAGCCACAGTTTCTGCCGGTGTGAAATTCGCCGACTGTGACCTTATGGGCATCCCCGTAAGAGTGGTTGTCAGTCCCAGAAGCCTAGAAAACGGCGAAGTAGAAATGCAACTAAGGGCGACAGGCGAAAGACAAATGATAAAACTCGAAAATATTACCGGAGAACTTGAAAAATTAATAAAAGAATCTCGTTAATAATTTTATTGCTAATAGTTGCAATAATATCATCTCTTTTATTTGTTGCATGCGACAAAGAACCGATCACCCCACAAAAGAAACCGAGCAGTGAGAGTGGTTACGTTTATCCTTTTAGGACAAAAGATTTGATTGTCGATGCCGCCGGCAAAGACAGCAGCGATTTTTGGGAAGACGGACTTGACCTTTATGTTACCGAAAATTTGATTTCATGGGCAGCAAAAGAGTCAGGTTCCATCACCATTTTTTCCGATCTAACCATCAACGACAAAACCTACAAAATTGAATATGACTTGTCTTACACAGCCAAAACAGGCGTAAAGAAATTGTCCGGAGTAGCCAAAATCAAGCAAGGCGATTCCACATATCTCATGGGTATCCAACAAGGCAACATCTATTTTGACGTGTCCAAAAACGGTCAAAGATCCCATTTTATCATCAAATCTAGCCCCTCCGTCAGTAGCATCGAACAAAAATTGCCCCTAGCAACGCAAAGTAGTTCGTCCTTCATTGTGCGCACACTCCTAAGCCTTGACGAGAAAGTTCAGTATGCAAGAAAAGACAAAATTTCCGAATATATAGCAGGTGTCAGACTCGAAAACACATTGCATAAATTCAAAAGCACCGGGGATCCGGAAATAAAAGACGTCGAAGACAAAAAGGCAGTAGAAGAAATAGGCACATTTATTATGGATATGTCCAACACCTATTTTAATACGAGCCTGACCAACCTAGACATTACCGCAGGACAGTTCGGCGAGCAGTTTGACCAAAAGGTCAAGGCATCCGCCTCATATATCATGGAAGGCGAATATCCCCTCACTACAATTAAATCGTTTTATCTTGATTTTTATTCCCCCAAGAGTACAAAATCGGCATTTTCAGGCAAAGAAGTTACCGCAAGTTTGAGTTTCTACGGACTCAAAAAAGATAATTTTGACGGTGATATTTTCAATAACAAAGGCTTTTACGGTTCCGAAAATTACGAAGAAGAATTTAGTTTAGAAAAATATAAATCGGCATCACAAGACAACAACGTCACAATGATAGTCGATGCTATTTTGAGAGTAATCGATTTGATGGGCTAAAAAAAACATGACGGTCAATCCATCATGTCTTGCATATTATATAATCCCGCTTGTTTAGAAAGAATAAATTTCGCTGCGTTTATCGCTCCGTCCGCAAATATTTTGCGATTTTCGGCGGTGTGCTTTACGGTAATAACCTCATTGTCCATTGCGAACACAACTTCATGCACCCCTACGACCGTACCTCCACGTAGCGAATGAATCGTTAGATCTTCGGGTTTTCTCTTGTCTTGACCGCATCTACCGAATTTTTCTTTAAGTTCACCCCTTTCCGACTTGATTGCATCGGCAATCATAAGAGCCGTTCCGGACGGTGCGTCAAGTTTTCTGTTGTGATGCATTTCGACAATCTCAATATCACTTTCTAGCCCCAGAGCCTTCGCCCCTTCCTTTACGAGTTTAAGAAGAAGATTTACTCCAAGCGACATATTTCCCGAGCGGAATATGGCAATTTTTTTGGTAGCGTCCTCGATAAGTTTCAATTCCTCATCGTTGTATCCGGTTGTTGCCAAAACTACGGGAGTAGAAGTCTTTACGGCATATTCAAGTATGTTTTTTACGGCTCCGTGATACGAAAAATCAATTATCGCATCGACCTTTTCGGTGACCTTGTCGAAGTCTTTATATATAGGACAAGAAAATTTATCGGACTCGTTTATATCCACTCCGAAAACAACATCGATATTTTGTTTTTTAGCCGATTCATAGACATATCCGCCCACGACACCGCATATTCCAACAATAGCAATTTTCATTTTATACCTCGTACCCAAGCCCTCTCAAAGCATTTTTGATGAGGTCGGTTTTTTCCATAGGAAGAAGTGGAAGTCTCAACTCGTTTTTGCAAACACCAAGAAGCGAAAGTGCATATTTTACGGGAATAGGATTTACTTCGGCGAACAGTGCTTTAATAAGAGGAGCAAGTTCGAATTGAATTTTACGAGCCTTTTCGATTTCACCGTGTAGAGCAGCCTTAGTAAGTGCCACCATTTCCCTAGGAACAACGTTGGATGCGACACTTATTACGCCTTTTCCGCCGGCGCCTGCGATAATAGGAAGAGTCAGTCCGTCATCACCGGAATAAACATCCATTTTGCCTTTTGTAAGCCTTGCCGTTTCCATTGCTTGCTCGACATTTCCGCTAGCCTCTTTTATAGCGACGATATTTTCATATCCCGCCATTTGAGCAGCCGTTTCGGGCAAAATATTTACACCCGTTCTCCCCGGAACATTATATAGTATAACAGGGATATTTATGTTGTCGGCTTGTGTTTTGAAGTGTTCTATAAGCCCTTTTTGTGTGCATTTATTATAGTAAGGAGTCACCGTCAAAATTGCATCGGCGCCAAGAGATTCGGCCTCTTTTGCATAAGAAATAGCAGTGTGAGTGTTGTTGATTCCTGCCCCCACGATTACGGGAATTTGATGCCCGACTCTAGAAATTACGAATTTTATAACTTGTGTTCTTTCGGCATGGCTCATCGTTGACGGTTCCCCTGTGGTCCCGTTGACGACCAAAGCATCCACTCCGTTGTCAAGTTGAATAGAAAGCAGTTTGTCAAGAGCGACAAAATCGACTTCTCCGTACTTAAACGGTGTGACCAAAGCAGTGGCAACGCCCTCAAAAATACTCATATTAACCTCACTATTTATTGTCGTTTGCGATAAGATATTCTACGATTTGCACAGCGTTTGTCGCCGCACCTTTTCTAATGTTGTCGGCAACTACCCAGATATTACAACCGCTTTCCACAGTGTCGTCAAGTCTGATTCTACCGACATAAACCTCGTCATGACCTTCTGCGTATATAGGCATGGGGTAATCTTCGCTCTTTTCCAAAACAACAAGATTTTGCATACCCTTCAAAGCCTCAATAATACCGTCAAGAGTACAAGGTTTATTGAATTCAATGTTGATAGACTCGCTATGACCGTGGAAAACAGGCACTCTAACGGTAGTAGCAGTGACCTTTATATTTTGATTTCCAAGAATTTTCTTGGTTTCCTTAATCATTTTTTCTTCTTCCTTGGTGTAGCCGTTGTCCAAAAACACGTCAATATGAGGAAGAACATTGCCAAAAATAGGATGAGGGAACTTCTTTGTAGGCTCCCCTTTAATTCCGTCTTCAAGGTCCTTATATCCTTGCACGCCAGCACCCGATACTGCTTGATAAGTAGAATAAACCACACGTTTGATGCCGTATTTATCGTCAAGAGCCTTCAAAGGAAGCATTGCCTGAATTGTCGAACAGTTCGGATTTGCAATAATTCCCTTATTTTCGAGAGCCTTTTCGGGGTTAACTTCGGGTACGACGAGAGGCACGTTTTCGTCCATTCTCCATTGACTGCTGTTATCTACTACGGTACAACCGATCGAAGCAAAAATAGGAGCATACTCCTTACTTACCGATCCGCCTGCGGAAAACAGTGCAAAATCTAATTTTTTGTCTAGTACGTTTTCGGGTTTTAACTCAATAACAGTATAAGACTTTCCCATAAAATCTACGGTTTTTCCCGCAGATTTTTGCGATGCGTAAAGATAATAATTTTCTACGGGCAAATTTCTTTCTTCAAGAACTTTCAAAAACATATTGCCGACCATTCCTGTGGCGCCGACAACTGCAATATTATATTTTTTCACGATTTTCCTCCAAAAATACATTCGATAATTGATAAAATGTTAGCAATGTAATTTTAATTTGTCAATTATTTATAATTAAATATAGTATATATTATTAAAATGTATTTGCGTTTTTAACTTCTTTAGTGTATTATAAACACATATTATCAAGGAGTTTCAACATGGCTCAAACTTATCAAAACAACAAAGAAAAAAAATCATTATATTTCCACTTGACACCGGTAAAAGAAAATAGAGAAGGGACAGAGTTCCCTAAAATCGGCCGTTTCAAATATTTCGGATCGGTCCACAAAGCCTATTCGTCACAACTTATGGGACTCAACCTTTTCACATTTATCTTCTTTTTGCCCCTGATCGCTTTCGTTTGCTTCGTCAATTATTACGGACTCGAAAATTTTGCTTATCTACTTAAAAACGTCACAGATATCCCCTATTTTATGGGCGGAATCGGATCGGGACTTGCAGAAGGCACCAGTTCGGTTGTCGGCGAATCTTACGTAATTTACGCAAGACTCATAGAATTTGTCGTGATCGGAGCAGGACTCACCTTTACCGGCATAGGACTTTCGGGACTCTTTTATGTAGCCAACGTCATGCTGTGGAGAGAACCTTTCTCGCAATACAAACTCAACAAAAAGACCGGTACATATATTCCTAAAATATTCAAAGAATATCTCATCGGTATCAAAAAATATTGGTTCCCCACGACCGTAGTCACCTTCATTTTAGGCGCCCTTTTCGCAGGCACGTCGGCATCGGTATTTTGGCTAGCGCTATCCGTAAAACAAGGTACTGCCAACGGCGGACAATACGTTCTTGCCATATTCGCATGCCTAATCACGCTTTTAGCCTTCATGTATGCTTTCGTATTACTACCCACAATTTCCCAATACGATTGCAAAATGTCGATAAAATTAAAGAATTCCGCAATATTTATGATCAAACAATTCTTGCCCGTCTTATTTATTGCAATAATTTTGGGACTTCTTTCTTACCTCACCACAAGAGGCGGACTCTGGATGACCTTGTTTGTCTTGTTCATCGCAGTCTTTATGCTCGAAATGCTTGTGTTGATGCTTGACAACCTATCACAATACAACGCCCAAAATATAATCACTCCTCTTTACGAAAGAATGGAAACCGTCAAGAAACGTAGTGAAAGGAAAAAGAAGAAATAATGGATAAAATCATAAGAGCCGTTCTTCTAGAAAAACAAGCAAGAGTGGCAGTAATAGATACTACCGAAACCCTCAAAAAAGCCGTGGAAAAACACGGTCTTTCTCCGCTTGCGGCAGCGGCTCTCGGTAGGACTTTGACAGCCGGTGCATACCTTGGATCCAATCTAAAATCCGACGATGCCAAATTTTCCTTGTCGATAGGCGGCAAAGGACCTCTCGGAAGAATTGTCGTTGCAGGGGACTCCAAAGGTCATCTAAGAGGTTTTGTCGACAATCCCTCGTTCTATGTCCCTCATAGAGAAACCGACGGCAAAATAGACGTAAGAGCAGGTGTCGGCACCGAAGGCGAAATTATCGTAGTCAAAGACTTGGGGCTCAAAGAGCCTTACATCGGTAGGACGGAACTTGTCTCCGGCGAAATAGCCGAAGACTTCGCAATGTATCTTTATAAAAGCGAAGGAGTCCGTAGCATCGTAGCGCTAGGAGTTTTGTGCGACAAAACAGGAGTGCTATCATCGGGCGGTGTCATAGCCGAAGCCTTACCCGATGCCGGTGAAAACGTCCTTGTCATAATAGAAGACGTCATGTCCAACATGACACAGGTATCTTCCCTTATAAAAGAAAAAGGCGCTCAAGAAATTTTTGATTTTTATTTTTCACATCTTGATTCCGAGATCCTAGCCGAAGACGAAATTTGTTGGCAATGCACTTGTTCAAGAGAAAGAGTGGCAAGTTTTATAAAAGGCATGGGCAAAAAAGAAGCGACTAGCGTCGTCAAAGAAAGCGGAGCAATAGAAGCCAAATGCGAATTTTGTTCTTCCGTATATTCATTCGGTGAAGACGACGTCGAACAAATTTTTAGTGACAAAAAGTAAAATCTGTTTTATTTTTCATTGTTCTAATAAAAAAGGCTAGTATGCAAATACCAGCCTTTTTTGTTGCTACTGCTACCAATTAGAACACAATTTTGGAATTTATATATTCTACAAGGTCGTTTAGATTGACTCTGACTTGTTCCATCGTGTCCCTATCTCTTACGGTTACGGAGTTATCTTCCAATGTGTCGAAATCTACCGTCACGCAGAAAGGTGTTCCGATTTCGTCTTGACGGCGATATCTTCTACCGATACTTCCCGCATCGTCATAAGTTGCCGAGAATTTTTTGTTAAGGAGATGCAAAACTTCCGTTGCCTTGTCACCAAGTTGCTTCTTTTGTAGAGGCATTACGGCGACTTTATAAGGAGCAAGAACAGGATGAAGTCTCAAAACGACACGTGTCTCTCCGTCAACTTCTTCCTCGTCATAGGCGTTGCACAGTACGGCAAGCACCGTTCTTTCGACACCGAGAGAAGGCTCGACGACATAAGGGACATATCTTTCGTTAGTGACGGGATCGAGATATTCGAGATTCTTACCGCTCTTTTTAATATGGCAGTTTAAGTCGTAATCGGTTCTGTCCGCAACACCCCAAAGTTCACCCCAGCCGAACGGGAACTTGAATTCGAAGTCGGTTGTCGCACGACTATAAAAACAAAGTTCGTCGGGATCGTGATCACGCAATTTTAGATTTTCGTCTTTTATGCCGAGAGAAAGGAGCCACTTATGGCAAAAATCTTTCCAGTAGGAGAACCATTCGAGATCGGTCCCCGGTTTACAGAAAAATTCAAGTTCCATTTGTTCGAATTCTCTAACTCTAAAAATAAAGTTTCCGGGAGTTATTTCGTTACGGAAAGATTTACCGATTTGACCGATACCAAAAGGCACCTTCATTCTGGCAGAACGTTGTACGTTCAAGAAGTTTACGAATATTCCTTGTGCGGTTTCCGGACGGAGATAGACGGTGTTCAAAGAGTCCTCGGTTACGCCTTGGAAAGTTTTGAACATCAAGTTAAATTTTCTTACCCCCGTAAAATTACTTTTACCGCATACGGGACATTTGATTTGGTTGTCGATAACAAATTTTTCCATTTGTTCGTTTGACCAACCGGCAATCGACATTTGTTCGCCTTTCTTTTCGAGATAAGCCTCAATAAGATCGTCGGCACGATGACGAGATTTACACTCTTTACAGTCCATAAGGGGATCCGAAAATCCTCCGATATGACCGCTTGCTTCCCAAGTTTGGGGATTCATCAAAATAGCGCAGTCGATACCTACGTTTAGATCATTTTCGGTGACGAATTTTTGCCACCAAGCCTTTTTAATGTTGTTTTTGAGTTCGACACCGAGAGGACCGTAGTCCCAAGTGTTTGCAAGCCCGCCGTAGATTTCACTTCCGGGGAAGATAAAACCTCTACCTTTACAAAGAGCGACGAGTTTGTCCATTGTAAGATCAGCCATTTTTATAACCTCTAAATTAAAATTGTTGAAAAATCAACATAAACATAATAAATTCAAACCCGATTTTCGTCAACAATACATTGACACTTTTTACCGAAAACAAAAAAATCTTTTAATATAAATAAAAATATTTAGAAATATTAAATTATCTATTGAAAAAAATTTTTCGTTGCTGTATAATGAAACCACGCTATTATGGATAATATTTTGACATTAAAAAGCGGATTGAGAATACTGATTGTTCCTATGCCGTATCTCCGTTCAATGGCGATGGGGATAGCCGTAGGGGCTGGCACTATAACAGAAAAAGATACAGAAGGCGGACTTTCGCACTTCATCGAACATATGCTTTTCAAAGGCACTCAAAAAAGGACCGCATTTGACATTGCGGACGAAGCCGAGTGCAATGGTATCCAACTCAACGCTTACACAACCAAAAGAATGACAGTGTTTTACGCACTCTCTACGTCAGGAAATATCGACAAATCTGCCGATATGCTTTCTGATATGTTTTTTAATTCAACCTTCGAAAAAGATTGTCTTAAAAAGGAAAAATCGGTAGTTATCGAAGAAATCTCGATGTACGAAGACGATGCCGACGACGTTTGTCACGAGGCTCTCAACAAAGCCCACTACGGCGGATCTATTTTGGAGCGTCCGATTCTCGGCACGAGAGAGTCCGTCAATTCTTTTACAAAAGAAAATATCCAAGCCTACATGAATAGAGTCTATACCCCCGACAATACCGTAATATGTATTGCAGGCGGTATCACCGACCAACAAGGAATAGACATTGTCGAAAAGTATTTCGAAAGCAAATTTACGGAATATAGAAAATTCGAAAAGACAACTCTTCCCGAAATTTCCCCGAAGTGCCAAAGCATCTCTATACAAAAAAACAAGTTCGAGCAAGCCAACGTCGGCATTTCGTTTAGAAGTTTCCCCTATGGCAAAAAAACCGAAGAAATGAGCGCCCTTATCGAGATTTTGTCGGGCGGTATGTCGTCAAGACTCTTCCAAAAGGTACGAGAAGAAAAGGGCCTTGTCTATTCGATTTACGGCGACAACACGACTTTCCAAAACAACGGCATGTTTCACCTTCATTTTGCGACCAACCCCAAGTGCGTAAAAGAAGCGGTACTTACGATTAGAGAGACAATTCTCGATTTTGTTCGTGACGGCATCACCGAAAAAGAATTGTCCAAGTGCAAAGAACTTGCTAAATCAGAACTTGCCATCGGTACGGAAACAAGTTCCGCCATCATGAAAATAATGACCAGAAACATGATCCTTGCCGGTGAAAAATTCGATATGGACGAAAAACTCAAAAAGATTCAAGCAGTGACCGTTGACGACGTCAACGCAGCAATAAAATATGTATTTGATTTTGATACCATAAGCACCGCTTACGTCGGAGTAAAAACCGATGTTGACGTACTTAGACTTATGAAGGAGGGCAAATAAATGGACAAATTAGACGTTATATTCGGCTTACAAAAGAAATTAGACACCGAAATTGTCGAAACGAGAGGTCTTGACGGCATCTCCAAGGACGAATGGGTACAAAAAGAAGTTCTCGCCATGCTCTCGGAACTTGCCGAACTTTTGGCGGAAGTCAACTTCAAATGGTGGAAAAACCCCAAAGAAATCAATTACGACAATGTCAAAGACGAGATCGTCGATATTGTGCATTTTATTGCATCTACCAGCCTAAAAGTCGGCATGGATGCAGACGAAATGTATGAGCGCTACATCAACAAAAACGAAGAAAACTTCAAAAGACAACACGGAATATCTCTAAAAGAAGGCTATTCTCTCGAAGAATTCTTAAAGGGCAAAAAGGAGCAATAGATTTTCGGTATGAAAAACATTGACAAAGACAAACTGAGAATTATTCTTGCATTTTGTTTTATAGGCGTAATGGCAATACTTTTGTGCATAACTCCCACAAGAGATTTTCTGGTAGGAGTTTTCGGTTATGCCGTTTTCGTGTATATGGCTGCCATAATTTTTATGGTAGTTTTGTATGCAACGAAAAAAGAAATCACAATTCCTACCAACAGAAAGGCATTATACATAGCACTGATAACTTTCTTCATGTTGACGCTCCACGTCGCTACCAACAAATCGGCATTGACCGAGCGTAGTTTCGATGCTTATCTATGGGGACCTTTTTCCAATCCCTCTACGGTAGGCGGAGTGCTTGTTTCACTACTCACGTTCTATTGCGTACCTATGGGATATATCGCATCCCTCATAATATTTTATGCAGTGACTGCGGCACTCGGATTGATGGCAATTTGGCCACTACTTGTCTATACGGACAAAACCCAAAAGAAAAAATTATTTAGATCGAAGCATATTGAAGAAGTCGAAAAAGACGATCAAATTCAATCCTCAAACCCCAATTTAATTGTCGAAGAAGACTTTTCCGAAGACACTTCCGATGTTATCGAACGTTTACCCGAAAAAGAAGACATATTCTCTGCCGTTACCAAAAAAGAGGAGCCGAAAAAAGAGGAAATTCCCAAACTTGCCCAACCTCTCACCGAATACGAAAAATCTTTCTTTGACGACAAAAGCACCTACTACAACAGATATAGCGATATGCAAGACATCACAGGGCTAGAAGAAATTGACCAAGTCGGTACAACTAAGCCCGTAGTAGAGCCCAAACAAGAATTTTCTATTGAAGATATCTATATGTACACCGACACCGACAGACCGTCCGGAATTATTAAAAACGACCAAGAAACCCCTGTCGCAAGTACTACCTTAGAGAAAAAGGACGATGAAGTAAAAGTATATACGGAGGAAACAACTTCCGACTATAAAGAAACTCAAACCCCCTCTTATACACAAGAAAATTCGACCATAGAACAACCCGAAACTCCTTCTCAAGAAAAGGACGATTTGGACGATTACCACGATTTCTATAATAGGACACCCGAAGTCGAAGAGGACAAGACCGACACCGCCGATGACACCCCTATCGACGTAATTGTTCCCAATCTTTTCGGCAGCACCATTTCAAGCGGTATAGAATTTGTCGAAAAATCCGAGCAAAAAGAAGAAATCGACACCCAAAAAGATGCCGACAATACGGAAGACAATTCTTACATGTTTGAAGAATCCGAGTTTGTAGAAAACGAGCCTTCCCAAGACGAAGAAGTAGAAGACGAAACGGAAACCGACGAATATGTCGAAGAAGAAACAGCCGAACCCGTCGAAGAAGAAGAGATAGAAGAGCCGGAAGAGGAAGAAACTCCTGCCCCCGAGCCTCCCAAAGTCTATCATCCTTACGTTTACACCGCACCTCCGCTTTACTTACTAAGAGAGTCCGGAGCCGGCAACGGAGAAATTGAAGACTTCCCCGCAAGAAAGAAAGTAATAGACGGAGTTTTCTACTCGTTCGGAATAGATGCCGAAGTCGTTTCGGCCATCAAAGGCCCCACCGTTACGAGATACGAAATCAAGATTGGCGACAAAGTCAAAGTCAGCAGTATCGAAAAACTAAAAGACAACTTGACCATGCGTTTGCAAGTCCAATCGTTAAGAATACTTGCCCCTATAAGAGGTAGAGATGCCGTCGGTATCGAAATCCCCAACATCGACAGACGTATGGTAGGCCTCAGAGAAATAATAGGCTCCCAAAGTTTCTATATGGACAAAGGTCGCCTCTCGTTTGCAATCGGAACCACCGTTGACAACAACCCTTACTTTTACGATTTAGCCAAAACTCCCCACCTTTTGGTAGCAGGTACCACCGGTAGCGGTAAGAGTTGCGGCATCAACTCAATGTTGGTAAGTTGGCTCTACAAATATTCTCCCGAAGATTTAAGACTTATCCTAATCGATCCCAAGAAAGTCGAACTAATCTCATATTGCGGACTCCCTCACATGCTTATCCCCAACACCATTTCCGAAGTTGACAAAGCCGTCAGCGCAATCAAATGGCTAGTCGAAGAAATGGACAGAAGATATACTTTCCTACAAAGTAAACTTGTCCAAAATATAGACGATTACAACGAAATAAGACGTAATAAAGAGACCGAACCAAAACTTCCCAGAATAGTCCTTGTCATAGACGAAATGGCAGACTTGATGCTACACGCAAGAAGTGCAATCGAAACCAACATTTCGAGAATAGCGGCAGTAGGCAGAGCATGCGGAATTCACTTGGTAATCGCCACCCAAAGACCGTCGGCAGACATTATTACGGGACTTATCAAATCGAATATTCCTTCATATATGGCATTTACGGTAAGGACGATTACCGAAAGCCAAATCATTATGGGATCGGGCGAAACGGGTGCAGAGAACCTTCTCTCAAAAGGCGACTTGTTGTTCTCCGCTCCGGAACTTATCGACAACATAAGAATGCAAGGAGCATTCGTCAGCAGTAGCGAAATAGCCACTGTCACTCAATTTATAAAAGACAACAACGAGTGCGACTTCGACTCGGCTGTCGAGAAGGCAATCATGGCACCTCCCGTAGAAGAAACAGTCGAAGAAGAAGGCGAAGGCGGAGAAGACGGCGACAACAAAAACGAAAAATTAGAAACCGCCGCTTTGCGTGTGCTAAAAGCCTTTATATTGTCAAAACACGCCTCTATATCCAAGATCCAGACACAACACGGAATGGGCTACGTAAGAGCCAAAAAAGTCATGGATTTATTAGAAGAATGGGGAGTCATCGGACCGCTTGAGTCGGGATCGAGTAAACCGAGAAAAGTCCTCATCACGCTTGACGAATATTACGAAAGATTTGCCGACAAATTGTCGGACGAGGACAGGTAAAAATGGTCAAACTCGGAGCAATAACACTCGGTTGTGACAAAAACCGTGTCGATACAGAAAAAATACTAAAAAGAGTTGCCGATTTAGGTGTGACGCTAGTAGAAAACGTAGAAGATGCCGACGTAGTCATCGTCAACACTTGTGCGTTTATAGAGTCTGCCAAAAAGGAGAGCATAGACACTATACTAGAAGTTGCCGGACTCAAAAAGGACCACCTCAAAAAACTCATTGTCACAGGATGCTTTTCCGAACGCTACTATGACATAATGAAAGACGAGTTCCCCGAAGTCGATGCAGTCCTAGGTATAGACGGCCCCGAAAAAATAGCCGACGTTTTGAGAGAGTTGTTTGACTTAAAAGGCACCGTTTGTTTTGACGAAAAACGTGTTCTTACTACGCCCCCTCATTATGCTTACCTAAAAATAGCCGACGGTTGCGACAATCATTGTACCTATTGCGCCATACCTTATATAAGAGGAAAATATCGTTCCGAAAAAATGGAATCTCTTATAAAAGAAGCCACCACTCTATACGAAGACGGAGTCCAAGAACTAATCGTAGTTGCCCAAGACACCACTTGTTACGGCAAAGACTTGTACGGCGAGCCTAGACTAAAAGAGTTGCTAACAGCCCTCACAGACATCCCCTTCAAGACCGTAAGACTCTTATATGCCTACCCCGAGGGCATGACCGACGATCTCATTGATTTCATCGCAACTACCGACAGAATGGCAAAATACGTAGATATTCCCCTCCAACACATCTCCGACCATGTCTTAAAACGCATGGCAAGAAGGACGAGCGAAAAAGAAATCAAACAACTTCTCGAGAAGTTAAAATCTAGAGGCATAACCGTCAGATCTTCGTTTATCGTAGGATTCCCGGGAGAAACCGAAGAAGACTACCAAAAACTAAAAGACTTTATCTCTTCGGGATCGGTAGATTATGCAGGCTTTTTTGAGTATAGCAAAGAAGAAAACACTCCCGCATACAGAATGGACGGACATATCCTAAAAGCCGTCAAAAAAATGAGAAGAGTAGAGTGCGAAAAAGAAGAAGTCAAAGTCGTTCAAAACAACCACTCCAAGTATTTAGGAAAGACCGTCGAACTCGTCTTTGAAGGCATAGACGACAGACGAGGAATGTTTTACGGCAGACTAAAAGAACAATGCCCCGTAGTCGATCCTTATGTATATATAAGAGCCGATTTTCCCATAGAAGAAGGTCGCTACTATAAGGCAAAGATAACCAAAGCAGGCTTTTACATGGAAGCCCAAGTAATAGAAGAGGCATAATATGGACAATCTCAACTATTTGGCAGTTGACCTCCTAAAAGCCAAAAACAAAACATGCGCAACGGCAGAAAGTTGCACCGGAGGACTTATCGCATCGTCGATAGTTGACGTTTCGGGTTCCTCCCAAGTCTTTTACGAAGGTGTAGTCACCTACTCCAACCAATCAAAAATGGCTAGACTACAAGTAAAAGAAGACACTCTAAAAAAGTACGGAGCCGTTTCTAAGGAAACCGCTCACGAAATGGTCGAAGGACTACTAAAAAATGTCGATATAGGAGTATCGACCACAGGAATTGCAGGACCATCGGGTGGCACTCCCGAAAAACCCGTAGGACTTGTATATATAGCAGTAGGGACAAAACAGCATATACAAGTAGAAAAATGCAATTTTTCGGGCGATCGACAACAAATCAGGAATCAAGCAAAAGACAAAGCCTTAGAAATGCTTGTCAATTGTTTACAAAATATAAATTAAAGGAGTCAATAATATGGATGAGACAAAAAAGAAGGCTCTTGACCTTGCCATCGCAGGCATAGAAAAGAGTTTCGGAAAAGGATCTATTATGAAACTTAACGACGATACAAAAGTTGCGGTAGATGTCATCCCCACAGGATGCCTTGCTCTAGATATTGCACTTGGAATCGGAGGAATCCCCAGAGGAAGAATAATAGAAGTTTACGGCCCCGAATCGTCAGGTAAAACCACACTTGCCTTGCACATGGTAGCCGAAGCACAAAAGAAAGGCGGAATTGCCGCATTTATCGATGCAGAGCATGCTCTTGATCCCATTTATGCCGAAAACCTCGGTGTAAAACTAGACGAACTTTATGTTTCGCAACCCGACAACGGCGAACAAGCCCTTGACATTTGCGAGCAGTTAGTCAAGAGCGGAAGCATTGACATTATAGTCATCGACTCTGTAGCCGCCCTTACCCCTAGAGCAGAACTCGAAGGCGAAATGGGAGACTCCCACGTAGGACTTCAAGCAAGACTAATGTCCCAAGCATTGAGAAAACTTACGTCGGTAGTCAGCAAAACCAACGCAATAGTCGTATTTATCAACCAACTTCGTGAAAAAGTCGGTGTCATGTTCGGCAACCCCGAAGTTACGACAGGCGGAAAAGCCCTCAAATTCTATGCAAGTTTAAGACTTGACGTAAGAAAAACCGACAACATCAAGGACGGCACCGAAATTCTCGGTTCACGTACCAAAGTCAAAGTTGTCAAAAACAAACTCGCAGCCCCTTTCAAAACTGCGGAATTTGACATTATATACGGACAAGGAATATCAAAATACGGTTGCATCCTAGATATAGCCGTAGCCATGAATTTGGTCCAAAAACAAGGTGCATGGTTTAGTTATCAAGACGAAAAAATCGGACAAGGCAGAGAAAAAGCCGTCGCATTTTTACGTGATAACCAAGACATTGCCGAAGCAATCGAAAACGAAATCAAAGCGAAATATTTCGCAAAATAAACGGAGGTATATATGATAGCAACACTACTTGCTACCGATGGCGCAGTGCTGGCAATGTCAATTGTCTTTGCACTCATCGGCGGAGCAGGGATCGGTGCTTGTCTTGGTATATTCATCTATCGTGCTGTGCAGAAAAAACGTACAGATGCAGCAATGATGGAATCTTCTAAGATACTGGAAGAGGCTCGTCAGGAAGCCAAAAACATTAGAAAAGAAGCCCAAATCGAAGCAAAAGAAGAACAACTAAGACTAAGAAACGATCTCGAACAAGAACTCAAAGAAAGAAGACTCGAAGTCTCCAAACAAGAACAACGTCTCAACCAAAGAGAAGATTCTCTCCAAAAGAAAGAAGACATTTTGGACAAGAAGATCGAATCCAACGATCAAGCCAAACATGATCTACAACTAAGAGAGCAACGCATCAAGGAAAGAGAAGAAGATCTCTCTCGCCACGAAGAAAAGATGCAAGAAGAACTCGAAAAAGTTTCGGGACTAACCAAACAAGAAGCCAAAGATCTTTTGATTTCGTCTATCGAAGAAGAAGCCAAAAAAGATGCCGTAATCATGGTTAGAGAAATCGAAGAATCGGCAAAAGAAAATGCCGAAAAACGTGCCAAAAATATCGTAGGACTCGCCATCCAACGTTGTGCCGTCGATCACGCTGCCGAAACAACCGTATCGGTTGTAGAACTCCCCAGCGACGAAATGAAAGGCCGTATCATAGGTAGAGTAGGACGCAACATCAAAGCATTCGAAAGTGCAACGGGTGTTGACGTCATCATCGACGATACCCCCGACGTTGTCACCCTTACCGGTTTTGATCCCGTAAGAAGAGAAATCGCACGTCTTACACTTCAAAAACTCGTTTCCGACGGTAGAATTCACCCCGGTCGCATCGAAGAAGTTGTCGAAAAGGTTAGAAAAGAAATCGATGCCCAAGTCAAAGATGCAGGCGAAAATGCCGCATTCGATGCAGGTGTCGTAGGACTTCATCCGGAACTTATCAAACTACTCGGCAGACTAAAATATAGGACATCCTACGGACAAAACGTCCTAAAACACTCCCTCGAAGTATCCTATCTTGCAGGACTCATGGCAGGCGAATTAGGTCTTAGCGATGCCGACATAAAACTTGCCAAGAGAGCCGGACTTCTTCACGACATAGGCAAATCTATCGACCACGAATATGAAGGCACTCACGTTCAAATCGGTGCCGAACTTGCCAGAAAATACAAAGAAAAAGAAGAAGTTGTCAACGCCATCGAAGCCCACCACGGCGACGTCGAAGCCAAAACATTGGTAGCCATCATCGTGCAAGCCTCGGATGCCATCAGTGGCGCCCGTCCCGGAGCAAGAAGAGAGTCCATCGACAACTATGTCAAACGTCTCGAAAAACTCGAAGCGATCGCCAATGATTTCAAAGGTGTCGAACAATCTTATGCAATACAAGCAGGTAGAGAAATAAGAGTCATCGTAAAACCCGAAGTCGTTGACGATGTAGCCACCACCTACCTTGCCAAAGATATTGCAAGAAAACTAGAATCGGAACTCGAATACCCGGGACAAATCAAAGTCAACGTAATAAGAGAACTCCGTAGCGTAGAGTACGCTAAATAATGAGAAAAGAACTCAAATCGTTCAATCTTTCATTATTCACATGGATATCGGTAGTGCTATTGCTAATTCCTTTGGCAATAGCACTTCCTTTGAATTTACTTGTTTTCAACCAAAGTTTTTCCAATCATTTTCTAATACATGCAATAATATTAGTACTAGGCTATATCGTGATAATACCCGTTCACGAGGGGCTTCATGCACTTTCCGCTATAATTTTCGGTAGAATTAGCCCCAAAAAAATAAAATTCGGCATGGTCGCAAAACAAATGATGTTTTATTGCCATTGTGACGGCAGCATGGAAATCTACAAATACCGCATAATGCTCATCACACCCTTCATAATTGTAGGCATAATCCCCCTAATAATCACCACGATTTTTTGTAATCCCCTAATGCCCTTTTTGTTCTCAATGTCAATAAGCGGTTGTGCCGGCGACATCGTCATGTTTTTCTCCACCTTCCGCTATGACAAAAATCAATTGGTAGAAGACCACCCGACACTCCCGGCATATTACCTTGTATATCCTTCGGATGAGTCGGAAAAAAACGATCAAGAAACCGACACCGAACAAAAATAGTGCCTTTTTCCTTGTAATTTTCGATTTTTACAAAACTAAACTCCAACAAAAAAATTTTATCTCAATTTTAATATCTCGTCTGTTTTACTTGATAAAGCAATGTTTTTTATTATATAATAAAAAAATTAAACACCCACTAGGAGAAATTATGATACGACTATTTGACGGCGGTGTATATCTTTTGGACGGCGAAATCGTCAGCGAAAAAGACATCGATACGGGTTTAGATTTCAACATACTGAAAAATGCCTACAAAGGCACCATGAGTTATGCGATTTTGAAAAAGCACAACCAAAAAAAGTCCACTACAAAAGACGGCAAACTTGCCATAAAATTTGATGCACTTTGTTCGCACGACATTACTTATGTCGGCATCATACAGACGGCAAAAGCCAGCGGAATGCAAACTTTCCCCCTTCCTTATGTTCTCACCAATTGCCACAACAGTTTATGCGCAGTCGGTGGCACCATCAACGAGGACGACCATGCATTCGGTTATTCCGCAGCGGTAAAGTGCGGTGGCATTTTCGTACCCCCCAACCAAGCGGTTATTCACACCTACATGCGAGAAAATTTTGCAAGTCCTGCGAAGATGATTTTAGGTAGCGACAGTCACACGAGATACGGAGCCTTAGGCACCATAGCGATAGGCGAAGGCGGACCGGAACTCGTCAAACAACTTCTCGAAAAGACCTACGACATAGACTATCCCGACATTATCGGCATAAGACTAAGTGGCACCCCTAGAAAAGGAGTCGGCCCCCAAGACGTCGCACTTACCCTTATCAAAGCAGTATTCAAATCAGGTTTTGTCAAAAACAAAATCTTAGAGTTTTTTGGTGACGGCATCGCAAATCTTTCAATGGAATTTAGGAACGGCATCGACGTCATGACCACCGAAACCGCTTGTTTATCAAGCATTTGGCAGACAGACAAAGCGACCAAAAAATATCTGTCTATTCACAATCGTGGCGTAGAATATAAGGAATTAAAACCCCAAAAATTTGCCTACTATGACGGCATGATAGATATAGATTTATCGACCGTCGAGCCGATGATTGCCCTTCCGTTCCACCCGTCCAACGTCTATTCCATAAGAGAACTCACCGAAAATCCTTACGAAATCTTAAAGAAGGTATCGGAAGACGGCAAAAAATTGCTCAACAATCCCGATTACGACCTCACTTCCAAGATAAAAGACGGCAAAATCATAGTTGACCAAGCAATAATAGCAGGATGCGCAGGCGGTACATACGACAACATCGCAGAATGTGCCAACATAATGGACGGAAAATCTATCGGCACAAAACTATCCATGAGCATCTACGCAGGTAGCCAACCGACCTATCTCGACCTACTCGAAAAGGGTTATATAGCAAAACTCACCAAGGCAGGAGCCATCTTCAAACCGTCCTTCTGCGGTCCGTGTTTCGGAGCGGGCGACGTTCCCCAAAACAACGGTCTCTCAATAAGACACACCACAAGGAATTTTGAATCAAGAGAGGGTAGCAAACCTAGCGAAAAACAAATCGCTTCCGTTGCCCTTATGGATGCAAGGAGCATAGCCGCCACCGCAATCAACGGCGGAGTCCTAACTTCTGCACTGGATATCGACTACGACAACAACATAAAGCCCCAAAAATTCGATAGCCAAGTCTATAAAAACAGAGTATACAACGGTTACGGCAAAGGAAAACCCGACACTCCTTACGTCTATGGCCCCAACATAGCCGACTGGCCGGAGATCCCGTCCCTTCCCAAAACCCTTGTTATGAAATCGGCGGCAGTCATACTCGATCCCGTCACCACAACCGACGAGTTGATCCCTTCCGGCGAAATCTCTTCCCTTAGAAGCAATCCCATGCGCCTTGCAGAATTTGCCCTATCGAGAAAACGTCCCGAGTACGTAGGACTTGCCAAACAAATCAAAAAGGACGAGGAGAGTAGAAGACAAGGCACCCTCCCCGAAGAATATAAAAAGGCGCTTGACCTTCTAGGCATCACCGCCCAAGACATAGGAATAGGCAGTTTCATCTTTGCCACAAAACCCGGAGACGGCAGTGCAAGAGAGCAAGCCGCATCATCCCAAAGAGTGCTAGGCGGATCCGCCAACATTGCCAAAGAATATGCGACCAAAAGGTATCGCAGCAATCTTATCAACTGGGGCATGATTCCCTTCATCGATAAAGGCGAAGGGACTTACCAAGTAGGGGACATTATAGTTATTAAAGACGTAGAAAAAGTACTCAAAAACGGTCAAATATCGGCATATCTCATAAGAAACAACACCAAACAAGATATTACGCTATACGTGGACAAATTGACCGAAGACGAAATCAATATTATAAAAGCAGGATGCTTGATGAATTTTTACAGGGGGAAATAAAGTGATTATAACAGATTTTCTAGAACGCAACGCAAGAGAGTACGGCGACGAAATTTGCCTTACCGAAATAAATCCCGAGAAGAGGACTTCCGCTCGTCTATTGTGGAAAGACTATGCCCTTGTCGAACAAGGCGAAGAAACGGGTTATAGAAAACAAATGACATGGAAAGAGTTTGACTCCCAAGCCAACAGAATTGCCAACATACTTTTATCACGAGGCATCAAAAAAGGCGACAAAGTCGCAATTTTGCTTATGAACTGCCTAGAATGGCTACCTATCTATTTTGGCATCTTAAAGACCGGCGCTTTGGCAGTCCCCATGAATTACCGTTATACGGGCGACGAAATCAAATATTGTCTATCCCTGTCCGATGCCGAAACCCTTATTTTCGGACCGGAGTTTATAGGACGTATCGAATCGGTCTATGACTCAATAGACGTCAAAAATTTATTCTTTGCCGGAGAGCCTTGCCCCACATTTGCCGAGGACCTTCTAAAATTAGAAAAAACGGCTTGTGACAAAAAACCTGCGGTTGACATCACAAAAGACGACTTTGCCGCAATCTATTTTTCATCTGGTACTACGGGATTCCCCAAGGCAATCTTGCACCGCCACGACGCACTTGTCTCGGCTTGCGAATGCGAACAAGCCCATCACTCCCAAACAAGACAAGACAAATTCCTTTGTATGCCTCCCCTTTACCATACGGGAGCCAAAATGCACTGGTTTGGTAGCCTATATTCAGGATCGGGTGCCGTTCTTTTGAGAGGAATAAGCCCCAAATGGATACTAGAAACCGTCTCACAAGAAAAAGTTTCTATCGTGTGGTTGTTAGTCCCGTGGGCTCAAGATATTCTCGATGCCATCGAATCGGGCGACATTGACCTAAAAGACTACGATTTGTCCAAGTGGAGACTTATGCACATAGGCGCCCAACCTGTTCCGCCGAGCCTTATCAAGAGATGGAAAAAGTATTTCCCTCACCACGACTATGACACCAACTACGGCTTGTCCGAGTCAATAGGCCCCGGATGCGTTCACCTCGGAGTAGAGAACATTGACAAAGTAGGAGCCATCGGAGTCCCCGGACACAACTGGCAAGCCAAAATCGTGGACGATCGCCGTCAAGAAGTCAAAGACGGTCAAGTAGGCGAACTTGCCGTCAAAGGCAGAGGCGTCATGATCTGCTATTATAAAGACGAAAATGCCACAAAAGAAGTATTAGATCAAGACGGTTGGCTATATACAGGCGACATGGCGAAAAAAGTTGACGGTTTTATCTATCTTGTTGACCGCAAAAAAGACGTCATAATCATGGGCGGAGAGAATCTTTATCCCGTCCAAATAGAAGACTTCCTAAGGACGAACGACAAAATAAAAGACGTCGCAGTCATCGGTATCCCCGACGAAAGACTGGGAGAGATCGCATGCGCAATTATCGAACTCAAAGAAAATTGCACATCGGACGAAAAGGAAATGAGCGAATTTTGCAACTCGCTTCCTAGGTACAAAAGACCTCGCAAATTCATTTTTGCCAAAGTCCCCAGAAACCCTACCGGAAAAATCGAAAAACCACGTCTCCGTTCTATGTACGGTGGCGGCAATCTTATAGAAGCACAAATCAAATAATGAGGTAAATTATGAAAAGATTAATGATAACCAACGAGGCAATAGCAAGAGGTGCATACGAAGCAGGAGTCAGAGTAGTTTCATCCTACCCCGGCACTCCGTCCACCGAAATCACCGAATTTGTCGCAAAGTATGAAGAAGTCTATGCCGAATGGGCGCCCAACGAAAAAGTTGCGGCAGAAGTGGCAATAGGCTCATCGATTGCCGGAGCAAGAGCCATGGTATGCATGAAACACGTAGGACTCAACGTTGCGGCGGATCCCTTGTTTACCGCAGCATACACCGGAGTCAACGGTGGTCTTGTTTTTGTTGTGGCAGACGATCCCTCCATGCACAGTAGCCAAAACGAGCAAGACACAAGACTTGTCGCAAGATCGGCACACATCCCCGTATTAGAGCCTTCCGACAGCATGGAAGCCAAAGAGATGACAAAACTCGCTTTCGAGTTGTCCGAAAAATACGACACACCTGTTATTCTCCGACTTACCACAAGAGTCGCCCACTCCCAAAGTTTAGTTGAGCTCGAAGATAGAATCGACCTTCCCCTAAAAGAATATGTCAAAAACGTCGAAAAATACGTCATGATGCCGGCAATGGCAAAAAAACGTCATATTGTGGTAGAAAACAGAGAAAATCTTCTAAAATCCGACTGCAACAATTTCGATATCAACAGAATAGAAGACGGCAATTCATCGGTAGGCATAATCACCGCAGGCGGTGTTTACAACTATATCAAAGACTGCACAGACTACAAAGTTTTCAAATTAGGACTTGTCTATCCGCTTCCCATTGAAAAACTAAAAGAATTTGCCAAATCGGTTGACAAAGTAATAGTCGCCGAAGAATTGGAGCCGTTTATCGAAAACCAACTTAAAGCCAACGGCATACAATGCGAAGGCAAATCGATATTTGGTTTGCAAGGCGAACTAAGTGTATCCCAAATAAAAGAAAAATTGCTAGGAATCAAGACCGAAAAATCTGACTTAACCCTACCTTCAAGACCTCCTGTAATGTGCGCAGGATGCCCTCATAGAGGAGTATTTTACGTTCTCGGAAAACTAAAATTGACCGTCACAGGCGACATCGGTTGCTACACACTCGGAGCGACCGCCCCGCTATCCTCAATCGATGCGTCCGTTTGCATGGGTGCAAGCATAGGCATGGCGCACGGATTCGACAAAGTCGGAGTCAACCGAGGCAAAGTCGTAGGAGTAATAGGCGATTCCACGTTTATTCACAGCGGAATTACCGGAATAATCAACAGTGTATATAACAAAGCCTCGACGACCACCATAATTCTAGACAACAGCATTACGGGCATGACCGGACACCAACAAAATCCGGCGACAGGCAAAACATTACAAAACGAGCCGACCTATCCCCTCAATCTCGAAGAATTGGTCAAAGCCTTAGGTGTCCCCAGTGTAAGAGTCGTAGATGCCTATGACCTAAAAGCCGTCGAAACTGCGGTAAAAGAAGAAATATCCAAAGACTGTGTCAGTGTCATCATCGCAAGACGCCCGTGCTTCCTAATTCTAAAAAATGCCGCAAAACCCCCGTACACGATTACGGAAGACTGCAAAAAATGTAAGTCTTGCCTAAAAATAGGTTGCCCCGCAATAGAATTTATCAACGACAAAGTCAGTATCAACAAAGAACTTTGTGTCGGTTGCGGAGTATGTGCAGAACTTTGCAAATTCGGTGCCATCAAAGGAGAAAACAAATGATAAAAAGCATACTTATAGTAGGAGTAGGTGGACAAGGAACCCTTCTCGCATCAAGAATTTTAGGAGCCTATGCCGTAGAAAAAGGCTATGACGTAAAACTTTCCGAAGTACACGGAATGAGCCAAAGAGGCGGAAGTGTAGTCACTCACGTGAGATTTGGCGACAAAGTTTATTCTCCGATCGTCCCCGAAGGCGAAGCCGACTACATATTGGCGTTTGAAGAATTAGAAGGTCTAAGATATATAAATTGGCTAAAAGAAGACGGCACGATTTTCGTCAATTCCCAAAAAATCATGCCCATGCCCGTAATCACCGGCAAAATGTCTTACCCCGAAAATATCGAAGACACTATTCGAAAGACACGTAACACCGTATTCAAGGATGCGTTGACGCTTGCAAAAAAGGCAGGTAGCCAACGAGCCGTCAATACCGTTTTAGTCGGAGCATTACTAAAAAATCTAGGAGCGACTTTAGAGGAAAGTCTAAAAGCCTTACAATCTGTAGTAAAACCCTCAATACTCGAAATCAACAAAATTGCCCTTACTTTAGGCTACAACGATTAAAGGACCATTATGTATTACAATGAAAAAGCCGAATGCATGTCGGTAGAAGAAAAGCGAAAATTACAATCAAAAAGACTACAAGAAGTCGTCAAAAGAGTCTATGACACCGTCCCTACTTATAGGAAAAAGATGGATGACATCGGTGTAAAACCCGAAGATATTAGGTCAATAGACGACATAACAAAACTCCCGTTCACCACAAAACAAGACCTAAGGAGCAATTACCCCTTCGGCATGTTTTCCGCTCCGATGGAAGACATCGTGAGAGTGCATGCATCGAGTGGCACCACAGGAAAACTTACCGTTGTCGGTTACACCAAAAACGATCTTGACATGTGGGCAGAATGTTGCGCAAGAGCCTTGACGGCAGCAGGCGCCACTAGGTCGAGCGTTGTGCAAGTTTGCTACGGTTACGGTTTGTTTACGGGCGGACTCGGACTCCATTACGGCTCCGAAAAACTAGGATCCGTAACAATTCCCGCATCGGGCGGAAATACGGCAAGACAACTACAAATTATGCAAGATTTCGGCACAGAAATTTTATGTTGCACGCCGTCTTATGCCATCTATCTTGCCGAAGCCATGAAAAACGCAGGCATTGACAAGAGTAAACTAAAACTAAAATACGGTATTTTCGGAGCAGAGCCGTGGACCAACGAGATGCGAAAAGAAATAGAATCTTCTCTCGGGATCAAAGCATTCGACATATACGGACTTTCCGAAATAGCAGGCCCCGGAGTTGCCTTCGAATGCGAAAAGCAAGCAGGCGCCCATATTCAAGACGACTATTTTTATCCCGAAATTATCGACAAAGACACTTTGGAACAATTACCTTACGGAAGTGTAGGAGAACTCGTAATTACCACCCTAACCAAAGAAGGCATCCCGCTTATTAGGTATCGCACAAGAGATATTACGGCACTTACCGACGAGCCGTGCGAGTGTGGAAGGACAGGCGTTAGAATCAAGCGAATTGCAGGCAGAGATGACGACATGCTCATAATAAGAGGAGTCAACGTATTCCCCTCCCAAATCGAATCGGCGCTTGTCAATTCGGGACTTGTCGAGCCTTACTATCACATTACCATTGACAGAATCAACAACCTTGACGTAATGACGATAGAAGTCGAAATGAAAAAGGATCTAGCAATTGACGAAATCAAAGAAGTCGAAAGAATAAGGAACACCGTATCGTCAATGGTTGCATCGGCAATAGGCATCACAGCCAACGTAAAACTTGTGTCGTCAGGTTCAATTGCTCGATCCGACGGCAAATCGGTCCATGTCACCGACAACAGAAAATATTAGGAGGTATCACATGCTAATAAATCAAATAGCGGTCTTTTTGGAAAACAAAGAGGGACAAGCCCGTCAAGTAGCCAAAATCCTTGGAGAAAACGGCGTGAATATGTTGACGGTCACCATCGCCGACACCGAAAATTTCGGCATTTTGAGATGCATAACAAGTGACAATGCCTTGGCAGAAAGAGTACTAAAAAGTTACGGTTTCAACGTCGTTTCCAATGACCTTATAGGTTTTAGAGTAGAAAACGAACCGGGAAAACTAGAAAAAGTATTAGATATTTTGGACCAAAATTCCATAAATATCGGTTATATGTACTCGTTTAGTAGCGGAGAAGAGCAAAAAGCCCTAATACTAATCAAGGTAAGCGACAACGAAAAAACCCTAAAAATCTTAAACGATGCAGGCATCAATCTAAAAGAGGAAAATATATTCTAGCATTATGAGAGTTATAGCCGGTACATATCGAGGAAGAAGACTTTTTTCCCCCGACAATATGGATATTCGCCCCACGAGCGACAGAGCAAAAGAGGCGATTTTCAACATTATACAATGGGACATCGAAGGCAAAGTTTTTCTCGATCTTTTCGCGGGTAGCGGAGGAATAGGCATCGAAGCGATTTCAAGAGGAGCCCAAAAAGTTTTCTTTTCGGATACCGATACTAAACTTGTCAACAAAAACCTAAAAGGTATCGAAGGCGATTTTTTGGTAAAAGAAATCGACTACAAAAGAATGCTTACTTTCATCAAAGATTTAGGCATCAAAGTCGATATTATATACGCAGATCCCCCCTACAAAATGGTCAAAGACAACCCCACCGAAATTATCGATGCGGTATTTGCAAGCGGTATCCTAAAAAGAGACGGCCAACTCATAATCGAACATGGCTCTGACGTCGCCTTAAAGTCCGCTAGTCTTTCCTTATTTGATACAAGAAAATACGGAATCGCCGTAATAGACAGATTTAGATACAAAAAAAGAGGTCTAGTGACAGGCACCTTCGATCCCTTCACCAAGGGACACCTCTACGTAGTCGAAAACGCACTAAAACAAGTAGATAATTTAGACATAGTGATATTCGACAACCCCGACAAAACCCCTAGATATTCGGTAGAAAAACGTATAGAAATCATCAAAAATTCGGTAAAGTTTTTAGATACCGCCAAAATAAACATAGGCTATTTTGGAGGGTTTGTCGCAGATTATTGCAAAGAGCACTCTATAGATCTCATTTTTAGAGGTGCAAGGAACAACGAAGAAATTGTTTACGAACAAGACATGGCAGCGTACAACAAGGCGCATGCCGGAGTAGAAACCGTAATTTTTGAAGCAGAAGACAAATTTATATCATCTACCGAAACCAAATTACGACTTGACCAAAACAAAGATTTGTCGTTATATATCGCTGACGGCATCGAGAAGATATTAAAGGAGGACAATTAAATGTTGCAACTGGACGAATTATTACAACGCTTAGAACTACTTATAAGAGATTCCAAAAAATCGGTGTTTTCCAATGCCGTCCTCGTCAATCCCGACGAAGTTTACAGAATAATCGGAGCCATTAGAGATGCGATCCCCGAAGTCGTCAAAGAAGCCAAAATGATAGTTGACCGTAAAAACGACATTTTGACCGAGGAGCAAAACAGGGCAAGCATTTATATTCAAAATGTAGAACGCAAGGCTCAAGAAATTCTCACCGAAGCACGTGCCGAAGCCTCTCGCCTTACCTCCGAATCGGAGATTCTAAAACAAGCCGAAGCAGATGCCAAGTGCATAAAAGAAGAAACCAATATTTGGGTAAAAAACATGACGACATCTACTCGTCAAAACGTAATCGATATGTTTGAAAACGTCAAAAATGTTTTAAGCGACTCGCTAGACGACACCGAAAAAGCCATCGATTACATCAAAAAGACTCAATTTACCGATTAGTTATTACTACACCAAAACCATCGATCTAGTGAGTTTGGGATCCTTATTGATAATAGACAGCAACCCTTGTGCTTCCCAATCGAGTTTTAAGAGAGGACGAAAATTTTTGTCCTCTTTTTTATCGATATCCGAGTATCTTACCATCAAATTAGGAAGATAAGATAGATCCGACAAAATATCCGTCCTATCCTTTTTTATAGCCAAAATATGTTGGTACGCAGGCATACTTATAGCCTTTTTGAAAAATTCCTCTGTTATATCGAAAAGGACGTTTAGACACAACCTTTTGATTCTCGCCATCGTATATTTTTTAGTCTTAACTTTTTCCAAAAATTCCGGAAAACTGTTAGAAGTTTCGGCACAAATCTTAAATCTATTATGTAGTCCTTCCGAAAAATCATGATATTTTGCAAGGTCATAACCTGAAATTTGTTTGAGTTTGAAAAGTATCATATCCCCAAGAGAATTCTCCGAGCCTCTATATCCGTTCAAAATCTCAAACGTCTCATTAGGAATAGTATCCCTAATTTGTTCGATTTTCCCTTCATATAACGCCTTTCTTATAGCCGTTGCCGACGGAGTCGTGCTAGATACCGTTTCGTCGTTATAGTCGCTTCCTTCACGTTTTATTGTATAAGGAATAATATTTGCCCCTAGTTTTTCGATAGCGATAATATAAGATATTCCGAGAACATTATTTGCGCCGTCAAGCACCCCTTTTAGACATTTGGTTTCGTCAAATTCTTCGACATATTCGTCAAAAGCCGTCGCCCTTGCCCTAGGATACGACATCCCCTTTTCGAGATTTGCCTTAATTTTTTTAGATAATTGAATCGGCTCGTTTTGTAAAATGCTAGCCGTTTTTTTCAAAATTTCAATATCTCCGCACTCGCTCCCGAAAGACAAATATTTTACTTCTTTTATATCTTTCAAAGTTTTTATTGCCCCGTAAGCAAAGAAGTCCGAAGAAGAAATAGAATATACTGTAGGCAGTTCGATTACGATATCGGCGCCGTTTAGACAAGCGCATTTTGCCCTTTTATATTTATCGGCAATACATGCGTCCCCACGCTCCGAAAAACTTCCGCTCATAATCACGAGTATGGTATCGGCACCCGTACCCTGTCTAGACTTTTCAAGGTGAAGAAGATGCCCGTTAGTGAAAGGGTTATATTCCGCAATGACAGCCGTAATCATAAAATTTCCTCCGAAAAGAAGTAGGTTTTGCCAAAGATGCCAAAACACTTGCAAAATTCTCTATTTAATTATAATATAAATAATTAGAAAATAAAAGCATTTTCATGGAGGATAAACATGTCACAATTGATGGATGGAATTATAAAAAAGGCTATCGATCACCAAAGGCACATTGTTTTGCCCGAAGGTGAAGAACCACGTACCATAAGAGCCGCCGAGATAATCGTAAACCGAGGCATTGCAAAACTAACCTTGGTAGGCGATATCGAAGTTGCCAAAAAAGTCGCTCCCGAAGTTGATTTTTCAAAACTTAATTATGTCAACCCCAAGACAAGCGAATTGACCGACAAATATGCCTCATTGTTTTACGAACTCCGCAAGGCAAAAGGCGTCACCGAAGAAGAAGCCCGCAAAAAGGCTCTCGATCCCGTATATTTCGGCACATTGATGCTAAAAGCAGGAGATGCCGACGGTTTGGTTTCAGGTGCCATCCACTCGACCGGAGACACAATAAGACCTGCATTACAAATAATCAAAACTGCCCCCGGAATCAAAAACGTAAGCGGTTGTTTCATTATGGTTATGCCCGACTCTTACCAAGGAAATTGTAGCAAAGTTATGGCATTTGGCGACTGTGCAATCACAATCAATCCTACTGCGGAACAACTTGCGGAAATTGCCTATTTGACAGCAAAAAATGCCCAAGTCATCGCAGGAATCGATCCGAAAGTCGCAATGCTTTCCTTCTCAACAAAAGGCAGTGCAAAACACGAATTTGTCGATAAGGTAGCCGAGGCTACACGTATTGCCCACGAATCTTACCCCGATCTACTTCTTGACGGCGAACTTCAAGCCGATGCCGCTCTCGTTCAATCTGTCGGTAGCCTAAAAGCCCCGGGAAGCGAAGTAGCAGGCAAAGCCAACGTTCTAATATTCCCCGATATCCAATCCGGAAATATCGGTTATAAACTCGTCCAAAGACTTGCAGGAGCCGAAGCAATCGGACCGATTTGCCAAGGCATCGCAAAACCTGTCAACGATTTGAGCAGAGGTTGTTCTGTCGAAGATATCGTCTATCTCGTAGCAATTACGTCTTTACAAAGTTGAGGTGAAACATGAAAATTTTAGTTATCAATGCAGGTAGCAGTTCTCTTAAATATCAATTCATTGATATGACGGACGAAAAAGTCATAGCAAAAGGACTTGTAGAAAAAATTGGACAAAAAGGCGGAAGAATTATTCACACCCCTACGGGCGGAAAAGTATTTGAACTCTCTGCCGACATCCCCGATCACTTGGTAGCATTTGACATGGTCGTCAAAGCACTTACCGACAAAGACCACGGTGTCATCAAATCGCTTGACGAAATTTCTGCGGTAGGACATAGAGTACTTCACAGCGGAGACGATTTCAAAGACAGCATCCTAATCGATGACGAAAAATTGGCAATTTGCAAGAAAAATGCCGTTTTCGGACCTCTTCACATGCCTGCAAACATCAGTTGCATAGAGGCTGCCCAAAAGATTTTGCCCTCGACTCCTATGTGCGCAGTGTTCGACACCGCCTTCCACATGACCATGCCCGACTATGCGTCAAGATATGCTATCCCCAAAAAATACTATGACCAATACAAGATCAAAAAGTACGGTTTCCATGGCACATCGCATAAATATATCACAGGCAAAGCACAAGAGTATCTTGGCAAAGAAAACGCAAAAAGACTCATAATCTGTCACCTAGGCAACGGAAGTTCGCTTTCTGCGGTGAAAGACGGCAAAGTCATCGACACCTCAATGGGTATCACTCCGCTAGAAGGTTTGGTTATGGGTACAAGGTCAGGTGATCTTGATCCCGCCGTTGTAGAATTTATGGCACAATTTGACGGAATTGACGTCCACCAAGTCCTACATATTCTCAACAAAGAATCGGGATTTAAAGGACTTTGCGGAAAATCTGATTTTAGAGACGTTGAAGAACTTTACATCAAAGGCGATCCCAATGCAAAACTTGCCGTTGAAATGTTCCAATATAGAGTAAAAAAATATATCGCAGAGTACTATGTCGCACTAGGCGGTTGCGATGCACTAATATTTACCGGCGGCATCGGCGAAAATTCCTCATTCGGCAGAAGATTTATCCTTGAAAACTTAGAGTGTCTCGGAATAAAAGTCGATATGAAGAAGAGCGATTCGGCAGAGAGAGACACAATCACCGAAATTCAAGCAGCAGACTCCCAAGTCAAAATCATTATCATGCCCACCAACGAAGAACTTGTTATCGCAAGAGATACAAAACAACTCGTTGAAAATAAATGATTTTTTGTTTGACATAACCACAATATCTAGTTATAATATTTTAGCATTATGATTTTGTACATTGATAAAGCGATAGACGGAATATCATACGACTTCGATTTTGAAGCCCCCGTAGATCAAAAATTGTTTGACGGTAGGGATGCGAAATCGACCTCGATGAAAATCGTCGGCAAATACATGGTAGAGAAGAACATCGTGACTACGATCGGAGAAATAACCATCGAAAAAGTAGTCCTTCCTTGCGATAGATGTTTGACTCCCGTTGACCTTTCCTTCAATATACCTTTTGAAGCACTGTTTTCAAAAGACGGGAATGACGGTATGTATTTGTACGAAGGTTGGCAAGTCGATCTCACCGACATGATAAACGAAACCGTCGAGTTCGCAATACCTAGCAGTGTATTATGTACAGAAGATTGCAAAGGACTTTGCCCCGTATGTGGCAAAAACAGAAACATCGAATCGTGTAATTGCGAGTCGCAAAACAAAAAAAGAAATGTATTTTCCGTATTATTAGACGAGGAATAGGAGGTAAATAACTATGGCAGTCCCGAAGAGAAAACAAAGCAAGCAAAGAACCAACACAAGATATTCACAATGGAAGTTGAACACTCCCAATCTTGTTGAATGCCCCAATTGCAAAACTCTCATCAAGAGCCACGAAGTATGTCCCAACTGTGGACAATACAATGGAACACAAGTTCTTGAAGTTGAAGACAAAAAAGCGTAATTTAGGTATTATAATCCTTGCGGGGAGGTCGATGACCTCCCGTTTTATTATATAGGAGTTTTATGAAAGTAGTATTAGACGTATATGGCGGAGACAATGCCCCGTTTTCAGTACTTGACGGCGCCATTTTAGCCACAAACGAGAGATCCGATTTACAAATAGTCCTTGTCGGAAAACAAGATGTCATCGAAAACTATTTGAAAGAAAAGAATTGCGACATGACTAGATTCGAAATAGTCAATGCCCCTTCGGTTATCACCAACGACGATTCTCCGACGGTTGCGATCAAAACCAAAAAAGACTCATCGATAGTCACCGCAATCGATTATCTCAACAACCACGACGATGCCAAAGCCTTCGTATCCGCAGGTTCTACCGGAGCCGTCTTGACGGCAAGTGTTATTCTTCTAAGAAGAATAAAAGGCATCAATCGACCTGGACTTTCCCCCTTACTTCCTACCGTCACCGGAGGCAAAGTTTTACTTATAGATTGCGGTGCCAATGCAGAACCGAAATCTCTCAACTTATACCAATTTGCCAAAATGGGTGTAGCCTATATGGAAAACGTCCTAGGAATAAAATCCCCTAGAGTTGCAATTCTTGCCAACGGCACCGAAGACAAAAAGGGTACGACTCTTACGAAAGAAGCCTTCGAACTCATCAAAGCCGACACTTCCGTTAATTTCCTCGGCAACATGGAAGCAAGAGATCTCTTGTCCGGAAACTATGACGTGGTAGTATCCGACGGATTTACCGGAAATGCCGCCTTAAAATCGGCAGAAGGCACTGCACTTGCACTGTTTTCGCTAATAAAACAAAACATAATGGCAGGAGGACTTCGTGCAAAACTAGGATATTTACTCCTAAAACCCGCCCTCAAAAAAGTCAAAAAGACCATGGACTACAACGACCAAGGCGGAGCCGTCCTTTTAGGACTCAAAAAAATTGTAGTCAAAGCACACGGAAGTAGCAAAGACAAAGCCATTTCGGCAGCCCTAATTCAAGCGGCGGATCTAGTTAAGTCCGGTGTAATAGAAAAAATCGAATCATCGCTAAATATCGAGTAATATGACCGACTTATCATTGATAGAAAAAGAAATAGGCTACACTTTTACGGACAAAAATCTACTTTTGACCGCCTTTACCCATGCCTCTTTTTCCAATGAAAACAATGCAACGTGCAACCAAAGATTAGAGTTTTTGGGCGATGCCGTTTTAGAATATATCGTATCAATGGAGTTATACACTCGCTATCCCGAAAAACGTGAAGATTTCTTGACTGATTTTAGAAAAAGAATAGTAAGCGGCAAAGTCGAAAGTCAGGCATTTTCCCCCACCAATCTCATAAAAGAAATGCGTTTTGGAGTCAACGCTGTCCCTACCGACGAAAAAGGACTTCTCAATGTCTATGAAGACTTGTTCGAAGCACTTGTAGGCGCAATATATCTTGACGGAGGCATCGAAAACTGCCGTCGCTTTATATTCAAATATCTAGGAAAAGCCCTCAACGATCCCGAAATTCAATCGTCTGCCGAAGATTACAAATCGACTTTAATATCGCTGTGTCAAAAAAATAAATGGACTTGTGTCTTTAAAGAAGACGCCAAAACAGGTCCCCCTCACAACCCGATTTTCGAGTGTCACGTAGAAATCAACAACCAAATATGCGGCAACGGTCAAGGCAGATCCAAAAAAGATGCCGAGCAAATGTCAGCCAAAGTCGCATTGAAAGGCTTCAAGTCCGTTGACTGACGGTTTTATTTTTGTTATAATAAATTTTAGCGTTGTTTACAATATATATAGTAAATAAGTAGCAAAACATTAGAGAGGTTCAATTTGTATCTTACAAAAATTTCTTTAAGAGGCTTCAAATCTTTTGCGGATGAAGTCAATATAGAATTCCCTGCCGGAGTTATAGGAGTAGTAGGCCCCAACGGTTGTGGCAAATCTAACGTTTCCGATGCAATTCGTTGGGTACTCGGCGACAATTCCAGCAAAGCGTTACGTGGTGGTAGCACCATGGTTGACGTTATCTTTTCGGGTACAGAATTTAGAAAATCTCTTTCATATTGCGAAGTTTCATTATTTTTCGACAATCTAGACAGATATTACGACATTGATGCCGACGAAGTCATCATAACCAGACGTTTATATAGATCTAGCGGTAGCGAATATCTTATCAACGGCCAAACGGTTAGAATGAAAGACGTTCTCGAACTTTTGCGTGACACAGGACTAGGAAAAGAAGGTTATTCTATTATCGAACAAGGCAAAACCGCCGCAATTCTATCCAAAAAGCCCGAAGAAAGAAGAAAAATATTCGAAGAAGCAGCAGGTGTAGCCGGATTTAGAGACAAAAAAGAAGATGCCGAAAGACAACTAGAAAAGGCACTTCTCAACAAAGACAACCTATTTGCCTTCTTGACCGAACTCGAAAAAGGTCTTCCCCCACTAGAAAAGCAAGCCGAAATTGCCATAAAAGTCAAAGACCTAAAAGAGCAATTAAAGACCATAGAAGTCAACACTTATCTTTATCAATCTGAAAACAGTCAAGGTGTAAGTTCAAAATTACAAACAGCCTATGACGATATTTGTAAAGAAATTGATGCCAAAGAAAAGGAATACAACGAAAACAACCGCAATCACTCTTTGGCGTTTGCGGATTTGAGCAACTTGAATATTCTTTCCGAAAAATATCAAGAAGAAAAAACCCAACTTTTAATATCGAGAGAAAGATACGAAGGCGACAACCGTCTTTATACCGAAAAAATCAACAGAGCCAAAGAAGAACTTGAAAAACTTTCAACGGAACTTTCTCAAGATTCGGTCTTAAAACAAACAAAAGAAACCGAAAGATCCGAAAAAGCCGTCGAAAAAGACAAGAAAACGGCAGAGTTTATCGAATTAAATCAACAATATAAACAAAAAGAAGAAGAACTCAATAAGTATGCTCAAGAAGTCGCTCAAAAGGAGAAAGAATTAGAGCGTTCAAGACAAATTATCATGAGATCTCAAGACGATTTGAGTGAAGCCAACAAACTCACATCCGTTTTGACTGCAAAGAAAGAAGTTCTACTCGAAAGTTTAGGCGACGACAAGGAAATTATCAAGGAAAAACGCCATAAACTTGCCGAATGCAACAAAGAAATAGCCGGTTTTGAGCAGTCCCTAAAAGATGCCGAAACCGAAAAAGACGATAAACTAAGAGATCTAGTTCAAGCCCAAGAAAATTTGCAAGCCTGTCTTGACGAACTTTCTAGCACCAATATCGTTTTGAGAGAAAAAGAAAGAGACGTAATGAGTCTCGAAACTCGTATCACAGTCCTAGAAGAGAGCAAAAATAGTCTAGACAACTATGCCGATTCCGTAAGAGGCATAATAAGAGCATCGTCACAAGATCTCGAACTCAACAGATGTTTGGTCGGTGTAGTCGGCGAAATGCTCACAGTCCCCAAAGATCTCCAACTGGCAATAGAAGTTGCCCTCGGCGGAAATATACAAAACATTATCACCTACACCCAGTCCGATGCGGCTACGCTTATAGACTATCTCAAAGCGAAGAGTCTCGGGCGTGCCACATTTTTACCGCTAGATGCGATGAAACCCAACGACATCCCCGACGAAAGAGTGCTTGACGAAGACGGAGTCGTAGGAGTTGCCGTCGATCTTATCAAATTTGACAGAAAAATTCTCCCTGCCGTTTCCAATCTTTTAGGTAGAACCGTAGTCATGGAAGACAAAGCGGTTGCCGCCCGTCTTATGCGCAAATATAATTTCTCGTTTAGAGCGGTCACATTGGACGGCGCTCTTTACCAACAAAGCGGTGCCATTACCGGTGGTAAAGAACTGTCAAAAGATGCTAGAATTTTAGGAAGAGACGCCGAACTTGAAGAATGCAAGAAAAAACTCTCCGCAGCCGAAAGAGCCGTCGAAACCATCAAAAGAGATCTAAAAGACAAGGAAGACGAGTCCAAGAATTTGACATCGGCAAAGAATATTATTTCTAGCCAAATAGAAAAATTAAATCTTACGATAGCCACAATAACAGCCAATATCGAAGCCAAACGCAACGAAGCCAAGACCATCGAAGACGATACGGACAAGACTTCCGGACAAAATCAAGAAACACTCGAAAAGATCAAAGAACTTGAAAAACTAATAGAAGAAAGTGCCAAAAAGGAAGACGATTTTTCATCCAAAAAAGTCGAAGCCAACGAAATTCTCGATCTCATGAAAGACGAAGTCAATGCCATGAGAGAAAAGAGAGACGACATGGCATCAAAACTCTCCGACTTGAAAGTTTCGTCCGGTGCCGTAGATTCGACAATGTCTGCGCTAGAACGTGAAATTGCTCGTTTGGATGCCGAAATATCCCATCTTTATTCGGATATTCAGTCAAAATCGACACGAGAAAAAATCGTCAAGCAAGAACTTCAAGATGCCCAAAGCAAAATCGACACTACCAAATTTTCCAAGGAAGATCAAGACAAATTGTCGGCGATTGCGGAGCAACTTGACAAGATTAGAGACTATAATGCCGAACTTCAAGAGAAGTTAAAAACCATTGCCGAAAACAGCGAAAGAATAACCAAAGAACTCAATGCTCTAAACGGAAGAAAAGCCGGCATCAATGCAAAACTCGAACATCTAAAAGAAGCCGTTTTGCAAATGGAAGAAAAAATCAGAGAAGAATATCAACTCGACAAAGAATCAGCCGAGCAATATAGAGTCGAAGATTTCGATGTTGACAATGCCATGCAAAATGTCGCTCGTATCAAGGGACAAATTGCCCGTTACGGCCCCGTCAACGAACTAGCCGTCGAGCAATATAAAGAGAACAAAGAAAAATACGACGACTACAAAAAACAATTCGACGACGTCGAAAAGGCAGAACAAGACCTACGTAAAATCATCGCCGACCTCACCGCCGAAATGGAAACGGTTTTTGTTACGGCGTTCAACCAAATCAACGAAAACTTCAAACATATTTATGCAGAATTATTCGAAGGCGGCAGAGCCAACCTAAAACTCGATTTGTCCGAGGGCGAATCGGTTTTGACAGCCCCTATCGACATAGAAGCCGTCCCCAAAGGCAAGAACCTAAAAAGTGTCGGTCAGTTGTCGGGCGGAGAGCAAGCACTTACCGCAGTCGGCATACTGTTTGCCATTATTATGCTAAAACCGATGCCCTTCTGTGTACTTGACGAAGTCGATGCCGCAATGGACGACGTCAATGCCGAATTGTTTGCTAAATATTTGAAAAAATTTGCAGGAAAAACGCAGTTTATTGTAATTACGCACAAAAAGCCGACAATGCAAATGGCAGATTATTTATATGGTGTAACAATGCAAGAAGTCGGTGTATCCAAAGTCGTTAGCGTACAACTTACCGATGCCGTCGGTATGGCAGAAAAGGGTTAATATGGGTATATTTTCTAGAATCAAAGAAAGTCTTATAAAGACAAAAGACAGTATTTCCAAAAAACTTTTTGAAGTTTTTTCGGCAAAAGAACTAGACGACGAATTCTACGAGAATTTAGAAGTCGCTTTAATATCGTCCGATATGGGAGTTACTGCGACAGAACAAGTTATCGAAGAATTGAAAGAGTCGGTTTTTAGAAAGAAAATCACTGCGCCGGAAAACGCCAAAAAGGAACTAAAACGTATCATTTTAGAGTCCATCGACTACGAAATACCCGAATATGAATATCCTCTTTGCATTATGGTTGCAGGAGTCAACGGAGTCGGCAAAACAACGGCTATCGGAAAACTTGCCCACTATTTCAAAGAGCAAGGCAAAACCGTCACAATTGCCGCCGCAGACACATTTAGAGCGGCAGCCTCCGACCAATTGGAAGTTTGGGCAGATAGAGCCGACGTAAGAATAATCAAGCACGAAGAGGGTAGCGATCCCGCAGCCGTCGTCTTTGATGCCTTGAAATCGGCAGTCGCCAAAAATACCGACGTTGTCTTGATAGACACAGCCGGAAGATTGCACAACAAAAAGAATTTGATGGAAGAACTCAAAAAAATCGAACGTGTAATCGAAAGAGAAGCCCCCAATTTTGACAGAAGGAATTATATTGTCCTCGATGCGACCACCGGACAAAATGCCGTCCAACAAGTCGATATTTTCGGAGAAGCCATAGATATTGACGGCATAATACTAACAAAACTTGACGGTACGGCAAAAGGCGGAGTCGTTCTTGCCATATCCGCAGAATACGAAGTCCCCGTTGTCTTTGTAGGAATAGGCGAAAAAATTGACGATCTCATCCCCTTCAACGCCCAAGACTTTGTTGACAGCATATTTTAATCGGCAGTTTGCCGATTTTTTTTATAAATTTTCTTGACATATACCAAAATATAGTTCACAATATGTGTATAGTAAAAATACTTGTCAAGCATATATGAAAGAATTATCCAAAACCGATTACTGTTTGTTGTTAGATTATTATGGCGAATTGCTCAATGATTACCAAAAAGAAGCATTGAGGCTATACTATGATTGCGACATGACATATACGGAGATTGCCGAATCGTTTTCAATATCCAGACAAGGCGCAAGAGATTTGATTGAGCGGTTATCCGAAAAAATCAAAAGTTACGAAGATAAACTCCATTTTGTCAAAAGAATCGGAGATTACGAAAAAGAATTGGACAAATTGATTGCTACTACCGACGGTAAAACCAAAGAAAAAATAGTAGTACTCAAGAAAAAACTCAGGGAGATTTAATATGGCTTTACTAGGCACTCTTTCCGAAAAGTTGTCGCACGTGTTTTCAAAATTAAAAAACAAGGGCGCACTTACCGAACTTGAGATCAAAAATGCTATGAGAGAAATTCGTGTCGCTTTGCTCGAAGCGGACGTCAATTTTGCCGTAGCCAAAGATTTCATCAACAAGGTTTCCGAAAGAGCCGTAGGCGACAATATCCTAAAAGGTCTTGACAGCAGTCAACAAGTCGTAAAAATCGTCAACGAAGAACTTATCGCATTGATGGGATCATCTCATCAAAAACTCAACGTTTCCGACAGACCGCCGACCGTCATTTTGATGAGTGGTTTACAAGGCGCAGGCAAAACCACAATGTGTGGAAAACTTGCGTGCTACCTCAAGAAAAACGGCAAAAAACCTATGCTTGTCGCTTGCGACATATATAGACCGGCGGCAATCCAACAATTAAAAATTGTCGGAGGAAAAGCAGGAGTTGACGTCTATTCGTCCGACGACAAAAATGCCGTAAAAATCGCAAAAGAAGGCATAAAAACAGCCACTGCGAAAGGTTGCGACACTGTTATCATAGATACAGCCGGACGCCTTCACATCGACCAAGTCTTGATGAAAGAAATCAAAGACATCAAGGATGCCACCAATCCCACAGAAATACTCTTGGTCATTGATGCAATGCTAGGTCAAGATGCCGTCAACGTAGCAAAAGAATTCAACGAAGCCCTAGAAATCACCGGTGTAATACTTACAAAACTCGACGGCGATACAAGAGGCGGTGCCGCATTATCGGTAAAAGCCGTCACCGGAAAACCTATAAAATTTATAGGCACAGGCGAGAAAATGGGCGATTTGGAGCCGTTTTATCCGGATCGCATGGCATCAAGACTACTCGGCATGGGCGACGTTCTCACGCTGATAGAAAAAGCCCAACAAGCCATCAACGAAGAAGATGCCCTAAAACTTGCCAAGAAAATGAAGGACAAAACCTTCGATTTGAATGACTACTTGGACCAACTTGCCAACATAAAAAAGATGGGCAATTTGTCCGACATGATAGGCATGATCCCGGGGATGAGTTCAAAACTAAAAGGACAAAACCTCGATGTTGACGAAAAACGCATCGAACAAACCAAAGCAATAATCACATCTATGACACCTAGGGAGCGTAAATATCCCGAAATACTCAATGCATCCCGCAGACGTCGTATCGCCAAAGGTAGCGGAGTAGAAGTCGCAGATGTCAACAGACTCATCAACCAATTTGACCAAATGAAAAAAATGATGTCAAAAATGAGTTCAGGGAAAATGAGATTCCCGTTTTAACTAAAAAATTATAAATAAACATATATACAAGGAGAATAAAAAAATGGCAGTAAAATTGAGACTCACAAGAATGGGCGCAAAGAAAAATCCTTTCTATCGTATCGTAGCAGTCGATGGAAGACAAGCAAGAGACGGACGTTATATCGAGCAAATCGGTTACTATGATCCCACAAAAGAAAATGTCAAAATCGACGTTGAACTTGCAAAGAAATGGATTGCCAACGGTGCCCAACCTACCGACACTGTAAAAGATCTTCTCTTCAAAGCCGGTGCTATCGAAGAAAAGAAAAACGTCAAAAAGGCATAATTGAGGTCGCTATGCACGAATTAGTAGATTATATTGTATCATCTTTTATACCAAAAGAGAGTTATGATCTTGTCGTGTATGAGGAAGACGATGAAACCGAGATAAAAATCTTGGTTGACAAAGAGCATATTGCAAAACTCATAGGCAGACAAGGAAAACTTGCCAAAGCAATTCGCACATTAGTAAAAATCAAATCTCAAATGACAGGGCAAAAATGCAATGTCACGATTGAGGATAAATGCGACTAAAAATTGGCGAAGTCTTAAAACCTCAAGGGATAAAAGGCGAAATAAAAGTTAGATCATTATTTGACACCCCGGAAGAATTTTCGGGGATTTCGTCAATTTATGTAGGAGAAAATTCTTACAAAATCAAAGCCGTAAGAGTGAGAGAAGGTTTTGTATATTTGACTCTTGACGGCATTATTGACATAAATTCTGCAGAGACTCTACGAGGCAAAACCATCGAAATTTTGAGATCCGATGCCCCCAAACTTCCCGAAGGTCGATTTTATATTGACGACTTATTAGGGCTTGACATTATAGTTGACGGGCAAAAAATCGGTGTTCTCAATCAAGTTTTGCAATACGGCTCTGCGGATATTTATTCGGTAAAGGGTGACAAAAATTTAATGTTCCCTGCACTGAAAAAAGTTATCAAAAGTGTAGATTTGTCCGCAAAACAAATAGTTTTGGACGGTGTCGAATTCCAAAAGGTCGCAGTCTATGAAAATTGATGTTTTGACAATTTTTCCCGAAATTTACGATACACTCAATGCAAGTATTATAGGGAAAGCATTAGAAAACAATCTTTTTGACGTCAACATTGTCAATATTCGTGATTATTCCGAAGACAAGCATCAAAAAACCGACGACTATCCCTTCGGCGGAGGTGCCGGCATGGTCATGATGTGCCAACCTCTCGTTTCGGCAATAAGGGCAGTCGATCCCACGCACAGCAAAAAAAGAATTTATCTTTCCCCTCAAGGCAAAACTCTCAATCAAAACATCGTCAAAACTCTTGCAAAAGAAGACGGTTTTATACTTGTCAACGGCAGTTACGAAGGCATCGACCAAAGAGTAATCGATTTAGAAATCGACGAAGAAATCTCTATCGGTGATTATGTTATGACATCCGGAGATCTCGGTAGCCTAGTTCTAATCAACTGTGTTGCAAGATATATTGACGGAGTTTTAGGATCGAAAGAATCTACCGACGAAGAAAGTTTCGAAGACAACTTACTAGAATATCCCCAATACACCAGACCACAAAATTTTGAAGGACACGAGGTCCCCTCGGTACTTCTTTCAGGTAATCACCAAAAAATCAAAGAGTGGCGAGATCAAAAACGCATCGAAGTCACCCTCAAAAAACGCCCCGATTTACTAAAATGAAAATACATTGGTTCCCCGGCCACATGACAAAAGCATTGAGAATGCTTGAGTCCGAACTAAAAGCCGTCGATATTATCATATATGTCCTAGATGCACGTGCGCCTTTTGCGTGCCTTTCGCCGTCTTTTGACAATTTGATAGCAAAAAGACCTGTTGTTTTTGTTTTGAACAAGTCGGACATGATAGAAAAAAGCGACCTTGTCAAAATAATCAAACATTTTGAAAATCAAGGTAAAATCGTTGTTTCGTCCAATAGCGTACAAAAAAACGATAAAGATGCAGTGCTTTCGGCAGTAGAACGTATTTCCCAACCGATCAGAGAAAGATATAAGTTAAAAGGTGTCGAAAAAACCATTAGAGCAATGGTCGTAGGAGTCCCTAATTCAGGGAAATCTACTCTTATCAACAGCCTTATAAAAACCAAAAAAGTCGTCACCGGCAACAAACCCGGAGTCACCAGAGGAAAACAATGGGTGCAAGTAGCATCCCATCTCGAACTGCTAGATAGCCCCGGTGTCACATACCCCGATTTTTCCGATGAAGACAAGTCGCTAAAACTTGCAATTCTCGGTTCTATAAAAGAAGACATCTTGGATTTAGGCGAACTTGGTTATGAATTTGTGTATCTATTGCAACAAAATCACGCCCAAAACTTGTCGGATCGTTACGGTATAGATATCGAAGGTCTTTCGACTCTCGAAATTTTAGAAGCGATCGGAAAGTCAAGAGGTGTACAACAATTGAGAGGCGAAGTCGATTACGACAGAATCGCAAAATTGCTTTTGACCGATTTTAGAAAAGGCTATCTCGGTAAAATATGTTTGGAGTCGCTAGATGAATAAAGAACCCGTCGATTTATTAAAATATGAAAGAGATCTGCTTTCACAAGGTTTTAGATATATTGCCGGTGTTGACGAAGTCGGCAGAGGACCTTTGGCAGGCGACTTGGTCGTATCCGCAGCAGTTATGGATCTCGAAAATATAATTGACGGAGTCAACGACAGCAAACAGTTGACCGAAAAGAAAAGGGAGGCACTTTTCCCACAAATATTGTCAAGAGCCATATCGTACAATACTGTCCATATAAGTCCCCGTATGATAGATGCCGTCAACATTTATGCGGCAACAAAACTTGCAATGGAGCAAGCCATAGGCGGACTTTTTGTCGTCCCCGATTTCGTACTTGTCGATGCGATGAAACTAGATTTAGATATCCCGTCTTTATCTATAATAAAAGGCGATGCCACAAGTTATTCGATAGCATGTGCGTCAATCATTGCAAAAGTCACAAGAGATAGGGAAATGGTAGCCTTGGCTACAAAATACCCCCATTTTGATTTTGATAAAAACAAAGGCTACGGCACCCAAGCACACATAGAAGCGTTAAAACTTTACGGTCCCACCGATATCCACAGAAAGACATTTATCAAAAATTTTATCGACGAAAATGATTGAAAACGTAAAACACGGAATAGAAGGCGAAGTGTCCGCCAAAATGTTCCTAGAAGACAAGGGCTACAAGATTTTAGACACCAACATTAGTTTTAGAGGTGTCGGCGAAATAGACATTGTCGCTATGGACGGTGAAACCCTTGTTTTTGTAGAGGTCAAGGCCCGCAAGGACGACAAATACGGTCATCCGCTAGATGCCGTCAATCTCACAAAACGAAAGAGAATAGTGGCAGCAAGCGGACATTATATTGCCGAAAACAAGACACTCAAATACAAGGACATCAGATACGACGTAATCGCAATTCTCGGTGAAGAAATCGAGCATTATGAGGACGCATTTTACGGCAAATGGCTAAAATAATCGCCTAACCTGTGTCGCCTTGCAGAAAAAAACAATTTTTTTAATTTTATTTGAATATTTTACTTGATATTTTTTTCCTTTATAGTTATTATATATAAGACTTTCGACAGACCTATACGGATAGCATTATTTAATTTAGGTACAATGCAAAATCCAAAATCCGCATGTATGTCGGTTTACAAGTAATTGGAGGTAAGTCACATGAACATTATTGATCAATTGGAACAAGAAGGATTAAGAACCGATCTTCCCAAGTTTAACATTGGCGACACAGTCAAAGTTTTCGTCAAAGTTAAAGAAGGCAACAAAGAGCGTCTTCAAGCATTCGAAGGCACCGTCATTGCAAAGAAAAACGGTAGCATCAGAGAAACATTTACCGTTAGACGTGTTTCTTACGGTGTCGGCGTAGAAAGAACCTTCCCCATGCATTCACCCAAAATCGATCACATCGAAATCGTCAGACAAGGTAAAGTAAGAAGAGCAAAACTTTACTATCTAAGAGATCGTTCCGGTAAAGCGGCAAAAGTAAAACAAGTTGACCGCTACTAAAATTTGAGGTACTTAAAATGAAGAAATCCCTGACAATACTTCTTCTCGTTTTGGTAATCGTATTTGCGTTTACAGGATGCACTGCGGTCAAGAAAGGAGAAGAGGTTGTAAAGGGCGGTACATTTGATGAGTACACTGCGGTGTCAGGATCTGATGACGGCAAGTATTTAGCAGACGATTGGACTCTCTATACAGGCGGAGCACAATCAAAGTCTGCTTTTTCACTATCCGACAACGGCAATGTTGTAATTGATACCACAAGTTCCGGTTACGCATCAATGCATCAAACCGTCCAACTAAAATCTGGAAAATATTACAAACTTTCGTACAAATTTACGATTACATCCATATCCGAATATTCCACAAGCGACGATTATACCGAAATATCCGGTATATATGTTTCGTTTGACGAAGCCGCCAACTTCAATCGTGGGACCGACGAAAACCCCGTTATGAACAAAGCGGTCGAAAGCGGAGAAATCACGATTTATTTCAAATCACAAGGACTCAACAAATCTACGATTGCCGTCAATTTCGGTGCAGAAACCGCTCCCGTAAAAGGTGTTGTCAATCTTAGAGACATCAGTCTTGTAGAAGTTGATTACAGTGCAATCAAAACAGCCGGAATGGAAAGTGAAGTAAAGACTTTGGTCCCTACCGTATATAATGTAGCAACAACAGACAATGTTCCCTACATTGCAGTAGGAGGCGTACTTGTCTTGGCACTTGCCTATGTCGCTTACGTCTTATTCGCAAGATATTTTGCAGTAAGGAACAGTCTCTCCGGCAGCCTTGCCAACTTTGATGCAAAACCCGTCCTCGGTATGCTTGTATCAATTTGCATAGCCCTAGTTGTAAGACTTGTTTCATCTCTTGCAATTTCACTAAACAACGCCAACTTTATTGACATCAATTTAGGATACGATGCCGCCAACTTGTCAAAAGAAGCATCCGCCCTTGTCAATAGCGGTGGAACAGTTTGGTTCTTAAAGTACAACACTACATCGGCATTTGAACCTTTGAGATTGCTTCTTTTAGCCCTTGCAGGACTCCCCGGAAAAGGTTTCTCACTAGCATCCGACGTCCTTATTTGCAACACCTTCTTTATTAGATTGTTTGCAATAATTGCAGATCTCGTGGTTGTCGCTTTGATTTACAAATCAATGTATAAGCGCTCCGGTTCGATTTCCGCAACAATAATGGCTTCGTTATACGGACTTGTTCCGCTCACGTTCGCACTTTCTTCGGTATTTACCGTATGGAGTTCGATTACCGTTATGTTAGTCGTATTGACCTTCTACTTCATACTCAACAACCGCAATTATTTTGCAGTAGTTGCCACATATTTCTTGGCTTGTATGTTCAGTACTTGGGCAATTTGGCTCGCACCTATCATGGTAATGTGGTCGGTAAGAGAATTTATCAAAAAGAAGTCTTTACGTATCCCCGTCATTGCATCGCTTGTCGCAGGATTTGTACTCTTCTATCTCGTGTCTTTGCCCTTCACAGTTGGTCTAAAAGCACAAGAACTCGGCAATACTTTCTCATGCTTCCAACTCTACTTCAATGCAATCTTGGGTGGCAATTATTACGTGGAAAATGCGTTTAACTTCCAAGCATTACTCGGCAACAACATGGCGACAATCAGCACCGCATCGCTAGTTATTGACATCATATTCTTTGCCTTTGCGATCGTCCTTGCAGTCGTTGCTTACTTGAAGAGCCCCAATAGACTCGACCTAGTGCTTGTAGCCGCCGCTTATATGATCATCTTGTATACTTTCGGCGCACGTATGACTCCCGAATTCTTATACATCGCAGTCGCACTTTTATTCCTATACGGAGTCGTGTCACTCGACAAGAGATCGATTTTCGCAGCCGTTATCTTCATGACCATTTTGTTCGTAAACGTCGCTTATCTCTACGCTTACGTCGAATACGGCGATGCCCAACCGCAATATGCCTATACCGACGGCTTGGCGTACACATTCAGTGCGTTCGAACTTATCATGGCGCTATATATGATTTATCTTGTATATGACATCACGATAGAAGGAAAAACCGTTTTGGTCAATCCGCTCAAAGTATCTTGGTTTACGCTTTGGGGCGTGAGAATCAAAAAATTCGCTTCCGCAGTAGTCAAGGGTTTGAAAGCAATAGGATTCTTCTTCAAAACAGTCTTTTCAAAAACCCCTAGCGAAAATTAAAAATCAACAATAAAGAAAAGGCACCGCAAGGTGCTTTTTTTTTGCAAAAAAAATTATTTCAAAAATTATATATCGTATGATATATATTCGGACTATAATAAAGAATATCAAAAATATAGTGGAAATTTTCATATTTGTGTGCTAGAATATCAAATGAAAAAATTTGAGCGATATTTTTAGGAGAAAATTGCCCATGTTGACGGTAATCAAAAGTTATGCTTTGGACGGTATTGACGGCTACGTAGTCGATGTAGAAGTCGATATCAACAAAGGAATTCCCGCATTTGACATTGTAGGACTTCCCTCTAACGGCGTAAAAGAGGCAAGAGACCGTATGAGATCTGCCATCAAAAACAGTTCTTTGGAGTTTACAAGAGCAAGAGTCACCATCAACCTAGCCCCTGCCGACGTGAAAAAACAAGGATCTCACCTAGACCTTGCTATGACTCTCGGCTTTTTGACTGCAACCGAACAATTCCCCTATGAACCCCTCAAAGACTTTATAGTACTCGGCGAATTATCGCTTGACGGCGGAATAAGACACGTCAACGGCGTAATGCCTATGATTTTGTCAGCCATGCAAGACGGCTACACCAAGTTTATTATCCCCAAAGACAACCAAAAAGAGGCAAGTTTTATCCAAGGTGTCGAAGTATATGCGATAGATAGCATTTCCGAGTTATGCAGTTACCTTGCAGGGACCAAAGAATTCAAAACCGTTCCGCATACAAATTATGCCAGTGGCAAAGATTTAGGCAAATACGGTATAGATTTTGCCGACGTCAAAGGACAAAAAACGGCAAAAAGAGCCATCGAAATAGCCGTTGCAGGCGCTCACAACATACTTATTTCCGGTTCCCCCGGAGCAGGCAAAACCATGCTTGCCAAATGTATCCCTACAATTATGCCGACCATGACCTTCGCAGAAGCCGTCGAAGTGACCAAAATTCACTCTATAGCCGGACTTCTCGATCAAGAAGAAGGTATGGTTACCGTTAGACCGTTCAGGACACCACACCACACCGCAAGCCTATTCAGCATCACAGGCGGAGGCACCAAAAGTCTCCCCGGAGAAGTCAGCCTTGCCCACAACGGCGTACTCTTTTTGGACGAGTTTCCGGAGTATCCGAGAAGGACTCTTGAGAGCCTTCGTCAGCCCCTAGAAGATCGAGTAATTACCGTATCGAGAGTAGCGAAGACCATAGAATATCCGGCACACTTTATGCTTGTCGCATCGATGAATCCTTGCCCGTGCGGCAATCGTGGCAACAGTTATGATCCGAGCCTTCCCCAATGCACTTGCACTCAGCGAGAAATTAGGAATTATTTGTCAAAACTCTCCGGACCGTTACTTGACCGCATAGATCTTCATGTCACGTCCGACAACGTCGAATATGCAGAACTTCGGGGCGGAGAAGTATCCGAATCAAGTGAAGTTATCCGCCAACGTGTCGAAAAGGCTAGAGACATACAACGTAAGAGATTTGAAAATGACGGCATATTTGTCAATTCCGAAATGACGCCAAAACTTATGGACATATATTGCAAATTAGATAGCGATTGCGAAAAGATTTTGAGCAAAGCCTACCAAACTTTGCATCTTTCGGCAAGAGGCGCCAACAGAATATTGAAGACTGCTCGCACAATAGCCGACCTATCGGGAAAACCCGACATCGACAAAGCCAGTCTTATGGAAGCGATACAGTATAGGACCTTCGACATCAAGGAGTATGTTTTGTGAAAACTTTTTCCGATACTACTAAAAATCTTTTGTGGTTTGCCGGTACCGAAGGCATCTCCCGAAAAACACTAAGGAATCTTGTCGAAAAACTTGATTTTTCGTCAATTCATGAAGATTTTGACAAAAATCGTGACACTATTATAGCAGTAGCCGGTGAAAATGCCTATACAAAACTAAAAAAACAACTCGAAAGCGGTGTAATCAATCAATATGTCGATGAATTAAACGCAAAAAAAATTGACGTGTTGACAATTTTCGACGAAGATTATCCCGAATTATTAAAGGAAATTCAAGATTCGCCGATTATACTTTACCTAAAAGGCAACAGAGATTTGCTAAAAACCGACTGTATATCTATCGTAGGTTCTCGCAATATGACGAGATACGGACAAAGCGTGACGGAAAAATTTGCAAGAGAACTAACATCCGCAGGCTTTACGATAGTGAGCGGTATGGCAAGAGGAATAGACACCGCATCACACAAGGCGACAATTGACAACAACGGCAACACAATCGCCGTTTTAGGCTCGGGAATAGATGTAGTCTATCCCGCCGAAAACAATGCCTTATATGAAGAAATTGTCAAAAAAGGACTTGTAATTAGCGAATATCCCTCCGGTGCCAAGCCCAACAACTACCAATTCCCCGAAAGGAATCGCATAATTGCGGCAATGTCAATAGGCACCCTAGTGACCGAAGCGGGACTGAAAAGCGGATCGCTTATCACTGCCAATCTCGCACTTGAATACGGAAGAGAACTCTTTGTAGTCCCCTCCAATATCAATTCAAAATACGGAGAGGGTTGCAACGAACTTATCAAAAATGCATCGGGTGCGCTTACCACGAGCCTAAACGACATTCTTACGGCACTAGGCGTATCAAAAAGGCTAGAAGAAGCCCCCTCCTCAATGCAACTTGATTATGTCCAAGAACTCATACTTGACAAATTAAGTCACGGCGAGGCCCACATCGAAGAACTAATAGAAATTTCACAATTACCGCTTACCGGTATAATGTCAATACTTACCGAAATGGAACTATTCGGGCTAATAAAAAAATTACCTAACAACATGTATGGAGTATGAAATGAAACTAATTATTATCGAATCCCCCAACAAAGCAAAAACCATCCAAAAGTACTTAGGCAGCGAATATAAAGTGCTTGCATCGGGAGGACACGTATGCGACCTTCCCGAAAAAAGTCTAGGAATAGACGTCGAGCACGATTTTGCACCGGAATATATTATCAACAAAGACAAAAAAGACAGCATTAAAAATATGCGCAACGCAGTAAACTCTGCAAAAGAAGTTTACCTCGCAACCGACCCGGATAGAGAAGGAGAAGCAATATCGTGGCACCTTGCCAAAGTTTTGGACATCGAAGGCAAGAAAAACCGTATAGAATTCAACGAAATTTCCAAAAAAGCGGTTATGAATGCACTCGAAAACCCCAGAGAAATCAATATTCAGTTGGTAGATGCCCAACAAGCAAGGAGAGTGCTAGACAGATTAGTCGGTTACAAAATAAGCCCCATAATCAACAAAAAAATCAAAAAAGGCTTGTCGGCAGGCAGAGTGCAATCTGCTGCGCTCAAAATGATTGTAGATAAAGAAGTCGAAATTAGAAATTTCGTCCCCGAAGAATATTGGAATATATTCGGTTATTTTGTAAAAGAAGGTACCGACATTACTTTTAGAGCCCAATTCATCGATTGGAACGGTAAAAAGATAAAAGTCAACAACGAGAAGTCCGCAACAAATGTCGCCAAAGAAATGGAGATTTGTACGTACAGTGTTGACAAAGTCACCAAAGGCACCAAAAAGGTCCACCCCCAACCTCCGTTCACTACCAGTACGCTACAACAAGACGGTGCAACCAAATTAGGACTCACCGCTCCCCAAGTTATGCAAGTAGCCCAACAGTTGTACGAAGGCATCGAAATCCCCGGAGAAGGACACGTCGCACTCGTAACATATATCCGTACCGACTCGGTTAGACTCTCCCCCGAGAGCCAACAAGCCGCCATCAAGTACATTGTCGACCATTACGGTCCCAAATATGCTCCGCAACAACCCAATGTCTATAAAACCAAGAGTGCCAACGTTCAAGACGCCCACGAAGCAATCAGACCTATTACGCTTGACCGCACTCCGGACAGCATCAAAGACAAAGTAAGTCGCAACCAATATCGCTTGTATAAACTAATTTACGAGAGATTTTTGGCAAGCCAAATGACCAATGCCGTCTATGACACATTGAACGTGCATATTGCAGGACAATCTGAAAAAGGCATTCTCGGATTCCAACTCACCGGTAAAACCAAGACTTTTGCAGGATACACCGCAATTTATGAGATAGCCGAAGAGAACGACGAAAAAGAAGAATCACAACAAAAACTTCCCCCGATAAACGAGGGCGACAATTTGAAATTTACGGGTGCCAAAACCGAGCAGAAGTTCACCAAAGCCCCGTCAAGATATACGGATGCAAGCCTTGTCAAGGCAATGGAAGACAACGGCATCGGCCGTCCGTCCACTTATGCAAGCGTAATTGCCGTACTTGCCAAGAGAGAATATACGGAAAAAGAGCAAAAAGCCATCAAGCCTACCCCACTCGGCGAATCAGTCACTCAATTTATGACCAAATATTTTGACGACATCGTAGATACCAAGTTCACCGCAAGGATGGAATCTCAACTAGACACGATAGAAGAGGGCAAAACGAGATGGCAAGACCTTGTCGCATCTTTCTATCCTCCGCTCGAAAAACACTGCAAAGTAGCCGTAAAAGACGGCGAAAAAATGACCGTCCCCGCAGAGCCTACCGGAATAGTCTGTGACAAATGCGGAGCCCCTATGGTGCTAAGAGAAGGCAAATTCGGCAAGTTTTACGGATGCTCCAACTACCCCAAGTGTAAGAATATTATAAATGCAGAAAACGAGGTAGTCGGCAAATGTCCCGACTGTGGAAGCGATATCATAAAACGTAAATCTAAAAAAGGCAAAGTCTTTTACGGATGCTCCAATTACCCCACTTGCAAATTCATGTCATGGGAAGTCCCTGCGCCCTCCCGTTGCCCGAAATGCAATAGCGTAATGCGAGTGGTCACCAAAAAAGATAAAACCGAATATGTTTGCACCAATGCGACATGCAATCATAAAATCGATGTAGAAAACCAAGTAGAACCCTTGGAACCAAACCAAAAATAGAATGAAAACAATCAACATAATCGGTGGCGGTTTAGCCGGTGCCGAAGCAAGTTATCAACTGTTAAAAAGAGGCTATGCCGTCAAACTCTACGAGATGCGACCTTATAAGACAACCCCTGCTCACACGTCATCGCATCTTGCAGAACTTGTGTGTAGCAACAGTCTAAAAAGTGTTGTGTTGTCATCCGCTCAAGGCGTTCTCAAAGCCGAATTAGAATATCTAGACAGTCTAATTTTGAAATGTGCCAAAAGTTCGGCTGTCCCTGCCGGTGCAGCCCTTGCCGTAGATCGAGATAATTTCTCGTTAGCAGTCGAAAAAGAATTGTCGCAGTTTGACAATTTTGAGATAGTGAGAGAAGAAGTAACCGAAATAGGCGAGGACACTATTATAGCATCGGGGCCTCTCACATCCGACCAACTTGCCCTTTCCATAAAGAATTTGGTAGGCAGTGATTATCTTGGATTTTACGATGCGGTTGCCCCCATAATTACACTTGATTCCGTCAACAAAGAGAAGTGTTTTTACGGTAGCCGTTACGACAAAGGCGATGACGATTATATCAACTGCCCGATGAACGAAACCGAATATAATGAGTTTTACGAAGCACTTATATCGGCAGAGAGTCACGAAGTCCATGAAATAGACAAAAAAGAAGTTTTCGAGGCATGTATGCCCGTAGAAATAATGGCAAAGAGGGGAAAGGAATCGCTACTTTTCGGCCCATTGAGACCGGTAGGACTCAAAGATCCTAGGACGGGAAAACGAGCCTATGCCGTCGTTCAGTTAAGACAAGAAAACGCCAACGGATCTCTTGTGAACCTAGTCGGTTTTCAAACAAATTTGCGAAATTCCGAACAAGAGAGAGTGTTTGGAAAAATCCCTGCCCTAGAACATGCCGAATTTGTAAGGTACGGCAGAATGCATAGAAACACCTATCTCAATGCCCCCTTATGCCTCGAAATGGGCATGAAAGTCAAAAACACCGACAGAATATTTGTCGCCGGTCAGTTGTCCGGTGTCGAAGGCTATATGGAAAGCACAATGTCGGGGCTACTTGCAGGCATCAACATGGCGAGAAGTTTAGAGGGAAAAGACCTAATTATTCCCAATGAATATACAGTGTCCGGTAGTCTTATGAGATATTTGACCATCCCCAACAAGTCATTTGCCCCGATGCACGTATCGTTTGAATTATTGCCGAGTCTAGAAAACGATGTTAGAGATAAAAAAGAAAGAAAACTAAAAAAAGCGCAAATAGCAATAGAAAATATTAGGTTATTTGAAAAATAAAGGAGAATATTATGCTAGAAGGAACAACAATTTGTGCGGTAAAAAGAAACGGAATTACCGCTATAGCGGGTGACGGACAAGTTACCATGGGACAAAGCATTGTTTTGAAAGGTAATGCTAAAAAAGTAAAAAGAATATACAACGATAAAGTAGTAGTAGGTTTTGCGGGGACTGTCAGCGATGCTTTCAGTTTGTCCGAAAAATTTGAAGAAATGCTACAAAAATATAGTGGCAACCTCATGAGAAGTGCCGTAGAACTTGCCGAATGTTGGCGAAAAGGAAATGTTTCTAGGAGTCTAGAAGCCATGCTTATCGTAGCAGATAAAGACAACCTTTTGATTATAGACGGCGGTGGCAACGTGGTCGATCCCGAAGAAGGAGTTTGTGCCATCGGTTCAGGCGGAAATTATGCGCTTGCAGCAGCGAGAGCGTTGCTAGCAAATACCGATCTAAGTGCCGAAGAAATAGCCGTAAGAGCCATGAATATTGCCGCAGATATTTGCATTTTCACCAACCACAATATAAGAGTCGAGACAGTATAAGGAGGAGATTATGGAACTTTTAACGCCAAAACAAATAGTTACCGAATTGGATCGCTACATCATAGGCCAAAACAATGCCAAAAAAATGGTTGCGGTTTCTTTAAGAAATCGTTATAGAAGGATGCAACTCGATCCCCAAATAAGAGAAGAAATAACTCCTAAAAATATCATCATGCAAGGACCTACCGGTGTAGGTAAAACCGAAATAGCAAGAAGACTTGCAAAACTCGTCAAGGCCCCCTTTGTAAAGGTCGAAGCCACCAAATTTACCGAAGTAGGCTATGTCGGAAGAGACGTAGAGTCCATGATAAGAGACCTTGTAGAAGCCTCGATTAGACTTGTAAAAGAAGAAAAAATTGCCGAAGTCGAGCCCAAAGCCCAAAGCCAAGCCGAAAGACGTATAGTCGAAATTTTGTTGCCAATAAGACAAAAAGCGAACACCGAAACGCCCAAGGCAGAACTACAAGAAGAACTATTAAGAGATCTTCGAGATGGAAAACTCGACAAGATACCCCTTGAAATGGAGATTCTCGAACAACCCAAGGCCATCCAATTCGGCCCGATGGGCATGGGTATGGGTGCCGATCAAGGCAATATCGGAGAGATATTAGGCTCGATTTTACCGAAGAGCAAAAAGAAAAAGAAGACAACCGTAGGTGACGCATACAAAATATTCTTCAATGAAGAAGCCGAAAAACTTATCGACAACGATTCAATCAATCAAGAAGCCTTAAAAAGAGCCGAACAAGAAGGAATAATATTCATTGACGAAATGGACAAAATTGCCGCAAACGGCAACAACCAAGGCGGTCCCGACGTATCGAGAGAAGGCGTCCAAAGAGATATTTTGCCTATAGTCGAAGGTTGTACGGTAAGCACCAAATACGGCAACATAAAGACCGATTTTATCTTGTTTATCGCAGCCGGTGCCTTCCATGTCGCCAAAGTCTCCGACTTGATTCCGGAACTCCAAGGCAGATTCCCTGTCCTTGTCGAACTTGATAGCCTAACAGAAGACGACTTTGTCAAAATTTTGACCGAACCCGACAATGCGATCATCAAACAATATCAACAACTACTTGCAGTTGATATGATCAACCTCAAATTTACCGACGGAGCATTGAGAAAAATTGCAAGTATCGCATATAGCGAAAACGAAAACAAAGAAAACATAGGTGCAAGACGTTTGCATGCGGTTATGGAAAGCCTCTTGGAAGACATAAGTTTCAATGCTTGTGGCGGACATGATATGTTAGACGTAGAAATTGACGAAAATTTTGTCGATAAAAACCTAGAAAAATTGTTGAAAAACAAAAACCTTAAAAAGTATATTATTTAGAGAGGATCAATTATGATAAATATCCCCAAAGGGACCAAAGACGTTTTACCTCAGGAAGCGACCAAGTGGCACTATATCGAAAGCAAAATAAGAGAAGTCACCACGCTTAGAGGATTTCGTGAAGTTCGCACTCCTATGTTCGAATCCACCGAACTTTTTGACAGAGGTGTAGGAGAAACGACGGACATTGTCAACAAAGAAATGTACACATTTTTGGACAAAGGCGGCAGATCAATGACCTTGAAGCCCGAAGGCACCGCCGGTGTTGCCAGAATGTATATTGAAAACGGACTTGCAAGCGATACAAGTCCCTTGAAAATGTTTTACGAAACATCGGTTTTCAGATATGAAAAACCCCAAGCCGGCAGACTTCGTGAACACCATCAATTCGGAGTCGAAGTTTACGGTAGCACTTCACCTTATTCCGATTTAGAGGTAATTCTTACCGCAAAAGCCTTGTTCGATGCAGTAGGTATCAAAGATCTTTCGCTTAGAATCAACAATATCGGTTGCGACAATTGTAGAGCAAAATACAACGAAGCAATCAAAAAATATTTCACCGAAAATATCGACGATCTTTGCGACACTTGTAAAGAAAGACTCAATAAAAATCCGTTGAGAATTTTAGACTGCAAAGAAGAGAAATGCAAAAAAATTGTCCAAGGCGTACCGAGCATTTTAGACTATTTGTGCGACGATTGCAAAAATCATTTCAATACGTTGCAAGGGCTACTAAAAGCCGTCGGTATAAATTTTGTCGTCGATGACCGAATCGTTAGAGGCTTAGATTATTATACGGGTACGGTTTTTGAATTTACAACCGACACGATAGGCGCACAAGGTACCGTTTGCGGTGGTGGTAGATACAACAATTTAGTGTCATCCATCGGTGGTCCCAAAACCCCTGCGGTAGGCTTTGGAATGGGCATAGAAAGACTTATTCTTGTAGCCGAAGCACAAGGAATAAGACTTGGCGAAACCGAAGTCCCTTCGCTATATGTCGTCAATGCCGGAGCAGGTAGCGAGGCGGTAAAACTTGTCGAAAATCTCAGAAGCCTCGGTATTTCTGCCGAAACCGACATTATGGACAGAAGTGTAAAAGCCCAAATGAAATATGCCGACAAAAGAGGCTTCAAGTATGTAATCGTACTTGGCACCAACGAACTAGAAACAGGCAAAGTCGCAATCAAAAAGATGGCTGACGGCAGTGTTTTGGAATCGGCAATTTCGGATATTAGCAACAATTTACAATGATAGAAGTCGGCGAAGTTGTCAAAATAGATAAAAAGAATAGGGCAACCGTAAGATTTCCTAGACGAGAAGCATGCGAACATTGCAATGCTTGTGTAAAACACAAAAACGAGCCTTACGTCGATATTTTGGTCGAGAACGAACTTAATGCGACAGAAGGCGACAAAGTCGAAGTCTCGATGGCAGGAAACGTTGTCGTCACTGCATCGATTATAGCCTATCTAATCCCCGTTTTGCTTGTGACCGTTGCTCTCGCTTTTACATATAAATACAATGTCTATATAGCCTTCGGTGTGTCAATCGGAGTTTTGGCAATTGCCGAAATAGTAATCGCACTGATAGATAAAAAACTAAGAAAACGTTCGGAGTTTATGCCTCGGATGACTTCAATAATAAAAGAAAAGGAGATAGAAAATGAGTGATTTTATAGAACATCTCAACAAAGATAATTATGATAATTTTGTAGCCTCGGATACATTATCCGTAGTAGATTTTTGGGCAAACTGGTGTGGACCTTGTAGAATGCTCGCTCCGATTTTTGAAGAAGTAGCGGAAGAATTACACGATACCGTAAGGTTTGCAAAACTCGATGTTGACGAATCTGAAGACATTGCAGTCAATTTAGGAGTGATGACCATCCCCACTTTGCTATTCTATAAAGGTGGCAAAATTTTGAAAACTAACACAGGATACTTGTCTAAAGAGAATTTGGTTGATATAATTAAGTCGCTAGCGTAAATCTAAAGATTTAGAAAGCAATATTTGGAGAATTTATGATTGATTTAGGAATTATAAGAAGAGAAGATCCCGAAATATTCGATGCGATGGTTTTGGAACTCAAAAGGCAACAAAACAATATAGAACTTATCGCCAGCGAAAACTTTGTAAGTCCTGCCGTCATGACGGCTGCCGGCACGCATTTGACCAATAAATATGCCGAAGGCTACCCCGATAAACGTTATTACGGTGGTTGTCAATATGTCGATATTGTAGAAAAACTTGCAATCGACAGAACAAGACAACTTTTTGGCGGTGAATATATCAATGTTCAACCTCACTCGGGTTCGAGCGCCAATATTGAGGTTTACTACTCACTACTAAACTACGGCGACAAGATTCTCGGCATGAATCTTTCTCATGGCGGACACTTGACGCATGGTAGCCCCGCCTCGATGTCGGGGAGTTATTTTAATGTTGTATCTTACGGTGTTGACAAAGAAACCGGTTATATTGACTATGAAGAAGTCGAGAGAATTGCAAAAAAAGAGCAACCAAAACTCATAATTGCCGGAGCATCTGCCTACCCCAGAAAGATAGATTTCAAAGAATTTAGACGTATTGCAGACGAAGTCGGTGCCATTTTAATGGTAGATATGGCACATATTGCAGGACTAGTCGCAGCGGGACTACACGAAAACCCCGTTCCTTATGCGGACGTCGTCACGACCACCACACACAAGACGCTAAGAGGAGCAAGAGGCGGTCTTATTATTGCCAAAGAAAAGTATGCCAAAGCACTCGGAAAAGGTGTCTTCCCCGGTACTCAAGGCGGACCTCTTATGCACATAATTGCAGCCAAAGCCGTAGCGCTTAAAGAGGCATTGTCCCCCGAATTCAAGGTCTATCAACAGCACATTGTCGAAAACGCCCGGGCGCTTGCCGGTCAATTGATGAATAGAGGTGTAAAACTGTTTTCCAACGGAACAGACAACCACTTGATGCTCATTGATTTGAGAGGAACAGGAGTCAGCGGAAAGACCTTGGAACACAACTTGGATGCAGTCAATATCACTACCAACAAAAACACGATTCCGTTTGACGATGCATCCCCCTTTGATCCCAACGGTTTAAGAGTAGGTACACCTGCGGCAACCACAAGAGGCATGGGTGTAGAAGAAATGAAAATTATCGGCGATTCTATCGCAGATGCAATATTTGATTTCGACAACAAACAACAAGAAATCAAAGAAAAAGTAAGAATGCTTACGGAGAAATTTCCGTTATATAAAGAGGATTTTATTTTAGATGAATAAAATATATTTGGACAATGCGGCAACAACGTCGCTAGATAAAGATGTTTTAGCCAAAATGATGCCGTACTTTTGTGACGTTTACGGCAATGCAAGTTCTTTGCACTCTTTTGGCAGAGAAGCGCTAAAAGCCGTCGATAAAGCAAGAGACGACATTGCAGAAATCATCGGAGCGCATGCATCCGAAATTTACTTTACGTCCGGTGGAACAGAGAGCGACAACTGGGCGCTTAAAGGTATTGCCGAAACTTACAAAAAACTCGGAAAACATATCATAACCACCAAAATTGAGCATCACGCCATTTTAGAAACATGTGCAGAACTCGAAAAGAAAGGTTACGAAATTACCTATGTCGGAGTAGACAAAGACGGCAGAGTCAACGTTGACGAGATTCGCAACGCAATTAGAGAAGATACTATTCTAGTTTCGGTAATGACCGCCAACAACGAAATCGGCACAATACAACCTATAAAAGAAATTGGTGCAATTTGTAAAGAAAGAGGAGTTTTCTTCCATACAGATGCCGTCCAAGCCATCGGAACCATAGACATCAACGTCGATAGAGACAATATAGATATGTTGTCTGTTTCGGCTCACAAATTCCATGGTCCCAAAGGTGTAGGTTTTCTCTACATAAGAAGCGGTATAAGACCACAACGTCAAATAGAAGGCGGTCATCAAGAAAGAAAACAAAGAGCCGGCACTACCAACACCCCCGGTGTCGTAGGCATGGCAGAAGCCCTAAAAATGACGGTTGCCAATAGAGCCGAATATACCAAAAGAGTGTCGGGACTTAGAGACTATTTTATAGACAGAGTGCTATCCGAAATTCCTTACAGCCACTTAAACGGCGGTAGAGAAAATAGACTTCCGAGCAATGCAAATCTTTCCTTTGATTATATCGAAGGCGAAAGCATCCTATTCCTTCTTGATACGGCAGGCATTGCGGTATCCAGTGGCTCGGCATGTTCCTCGGGTTCTCTAGATCCGTCCCACGTCGTGCTTGCTCTCGGTGTTTCGATAGAACAAGCCCACAGTTCGATTAGATTTTCTTTAGGGAGAGAAACCACAAAAGAAGAAATCGATTTTACCGTTGACACATTGAAAAAAATTATTGCAAAATTAAGAAAATTATCACCTTTATGGGATGACGAAAAAGGAGTTGGAAACTATGTATAATGATAAAGTATTTGAAATTTTCAGAAACCCTCAAAATATCGGCGAAATAGAAAATCCTTCCGGTGTTGGTCGTGTAGGCAACGCAAAATGCGGAGATATAATGGAAGTTCAATTGAAGATTGAAAACAACATTGTCACCGATGCAAAATTTAGAACATTCGGTTGTGCCGCAGCAATTGCCTCATCGTCTATGGCGACGTCAATGATTATAGGAAAAACCGTTGAAGAAGCCTTGCAACTCAAAAACAGCGATGTCGTGGATGCTCTCGGTGGACTTCCCGCACAAAAAATTCACTGTTCGGTTTTAGCAGAAGAAGCCATAGCCCTTGCCGTAGAAGATTACAGAAACAAGCAAAAAAACAACTAAAAACATTTAACAAAATCACATGCCTTCCGATATATTTGTCGGAAGGTTTTTTTATAAATACAAATATGAAATAGCAAGAAAACCTAATTTTTTGTCAAAAAAATTAACACTTACATTTTTAGTGCAAGCAAAATGATAGTAAAAATTTATTTATTTCTCCAATTTTTTATCTTTTGCAATCTAAAACGATTGAATCTTTGAATCAAGATTGGTGGTAAATCTAAAAGAAACGAAGCAAGAATTGATGTGATGATATATATCCAAAGTTCGTTTGCGGAAAGTAGATATCCGAAAAGAATAGCGAAAAGCCCCGCAAAGAAACAAATCCAATGACATATTTCGGCGTGTATATTATTTTTCAGCACAATATCAATATTTTGATTTATTTTGAATTGATCTTTGTAAAGAGTGACAAATTTATCTTTCCATTTTTTGACTTTCAATTTGTTTAAGAAAATAAATTCCTTTTCCGAAACAGAAAAAATTTTACAATCGATGTTTATTTTGCTTTTGAAAAGAGTCGTGATCGCAGAAATTAAATGCCTAATATCTGCGTGATATGCAAACATAAAAAGTGTGATAAAAATTGCAATATAAGGTTGTTTTCGTCCGTACAAAGCAAGCAAAACACAACTTGTCGCAAAAGCAAGATTTATGGCGATTGAATAAATAATAAGTGTGAGTAATGTTTTGTTTTTCATGCAAATATCATATCACAAGATTTCTTGTATAAAATGAATGATTATCGTGGTAAATCAACAAATAATTAGCCGAAGACGATTAAAAACATTTCGACTAAATATTTTACTAAAATCCCAAATTTTCGTTGATAATTACAATATATACGTTTTTATCGCTTGTCGGATGATGTTGTATGACGGTTGCTTTACATATAGTATCGGGGCTATTGCAATTCATACATTTGCCCTTTACTGCGCAAGGAGTTTTTTTACCGAGTTTAACGCAATTTTTAGGCGATGCGATATTTCTTGTGCGATCAATACCTTCCTCGATGGTCTTGACTATCTTGTTTACACCGGTCACAATTAAAACATTTTTTGGCCCGTATAACATATTTGCCACTCTGTTTGCTCTGCCGTCAATGTTTACAAGGTCCCCCGATTCGCATAAAGCATTGGTACTACAACAAAACCAATCGGCATCATGACTGAGTCTATATACGTCTTCTGCCGTGTATTGGGGCATACTGCGGTGATAAAGAGTGCATCCGTGTTCGGTCAAAAACGGAAGAAGTCCCATCTCTTGTACGGTTACGCTACCCCCGAATCCGACGGAAGAGCCTTTTTCTATAAGTGTAGCAATGAGATCGAGTGCATCTTGCGATGTTTCAACATAATAAGGGTGAAACCCTCTTAATTTTAAGTTTTTCAGTAATTTTTCCATGTTTATATACTATCACGATTTTAGGTATTATGTAAACTTAATTTTGTTTTTTCCTTGCACAAAGGTAGTTTTTTTTATATTATATATTTATGGATAAAAAACAGCATTTAATAAGAAATTTTTGTATTGTAGCACATATAGATCATGGTAAATCGACTCTTGCCGACCGTATTATGCAAAAGACCGGTCAAGTTGCCGATCGTGACATGAAAGCCCAACTTTTAGATAGCATGGATATCGAGAGAGAAAGAGGCATAACAATCAAACTTACGCCCGTCACCATGCACTATGATTACAAAGGCGAGAGATATACTCTCAATTTGATTGATACCCCCGGACACGTTGATTTCACTTATGAGGTTTCTAGGAGCCTTGCGGCATGCGAAGGAGCCATCCTTATAGTTGATGCTACGCAAGGTGTCGAAGCGCAGACTTTGACCAACGTATATCTTGCAATAGACAACGACTTGGAAATATTACCGGTTATAAACAAAATTGATTTACCTTCTGCAGAACCCGAAATCGTTCGAAAAGAAATAGAAGACGTGATAGGCCTAGATGCATCCAATGCCCCCTTAATCAGTGCAAAAGAAGGCATAAATATTGAAGCGGTAATCGAACAAGTAATTGACCAACTTCCTGCCCCAAGTGGCGATGCGAGCCTTCCCTTGAAAGCCTTGATTTTTGACAGCCTTTATGACAATTACAAAGGTGCAATTTGCAATGTAAGAATATTTGACGGGACCGTAAAAGCCGGCGACAAGATTAAAATGATGTCCACCGGAAAAGAATTCGATGTTACCGAAGTAGGAGTGTTTTCTCCGCAAATGCAACCGAAAGACGAACTTTCCGCAGGTGATGTCGGATATATAACGGCAAGTATAAAAAATGTCAGAGATACCGCTGTAGGCGATACCATCACCCATGCCGACAAACCAACCGAATCTCCCCTCAAAGGCTACAAAAAAGTCAGCCCCATGGTCTTTGCCGGTGTCTATCCCGCAGACGGCTCAAAATACAATGATTTGAGAGATGCGCTTGAAAAACTACAATTAAACGATGCATCGTTAGAGTTTGACATGGAAACATCCGGAGCGCTCGGTTTTGGTTTTAGATGCGGATTCCTCGGCTTACTTCACATGGAGATAATAGAAGAGCGACTAGAACGTGAATTTGACCTTGATTTGGTCACGACCGCCCCAAGCGTCTCTTATAGAGTTGTAAAAACCAACGGTGAAGTGATGATGGTTGACAACCCTAGTTCGTTGCCCAACCCTGCCGAAATAGACCATATAGAAGAGCCTGTTGTCAATGCTCAAATTTTCACACCTCCGGAGTATGTAGGTGCGATAATGGAACTTTGCCAAAACAAGCGGGGAATATATAAGAATTTGACCTACATAGACACATCTAGATGTAGACTTGATTATACAATTCCGTTGTCCGAAATCATCTACGACTTCTTTGATAATCTCAAATCTCGAACAAGGGGCTATGCAAGTCTAGACTACGATTTTGCAGGCTATCAAACAGATTCTCTTGTCAAACTTGATATTATGCTTAACGGCGATGTTTGCGATGCATTGTCGCTAATTGTCCATAGAGATCAAGCATACGCTAGAGGACGTGGTATTGCCGAAAAACTAAAAGACGTAATTCCGAGACAAATGTTCGAGATTCCTATTCAAGCATGTATCGGTGGAAAAATTATTGCGAGAGAAACCGTAAAAGCCTTGCGTAAAGACGTTTTGGCAAAATGTTATGGCGGTGATATTACTCGTAAGAAAAAACTCCTTGAAAAGCAAAAGGAAGGCAAAAAACGTATGCGTCAAGTTGGCAGTGTAGAAATTCCGTCCGAAGCGTTTATGTCAATTTTGCGTATAGATAAATAACAGTAATGACCGGACTTTATATACACGTTCCTTTTTGTGCGAGCAAGTGTAAATATTGTGATTTTTATTCATTAGTTTCCAAAGGCTACATTGATTCGTATGTCGATGAAGTAGTTGCCGAAATTAAAAAAAATGCCATAAAACACTCAAACAAAACCATTGACACAATTTATTTCGGTGGCGGAACACCGTCTATTTTGACATATAATCAACTGAAAACTATCACCGACAGTATTTATGACAATTTTGCTACCGATATTAAAGAGTTTTCGATAGAAGTTAACCCCGATTTGTCGCAAGATATTCCGAGGTATAAAGATCTTGGAATAACCAGAATCAGTGTCGGAGTGCAAAGCACCAACGAGCAAGTACTAAGTAATATAGGAAGAAAACATTCGGCTATTACTGCGCTAAACACATTAAAAAAAGCCCAAGACTGCGGATTTGATGTAAGTGCCGATATAATGATCGGATGCGAAAGTTCAACAAGTGAAGACGTGATTAAAACACTATATGACGTTTCGCCGTATTGCACTCATGTTTCCGCATATATTCTCAAAGTAGAAGAAAAAACTCCGCTAAAAATCAAAGTTGACAAAGGTGAAATTATTTTACCCGACGATGACGAAGTGGCAGATACATATATGCAGTTTGTTGAGATGGCCGAAAAACTCGGTTTTAAGCAATATGAAATATCTAATTTTGCAAAAGAGAACAAAGAAAGCATTCACAATTTGAAGTATTGGAAACAAGAAGAATATATAGGTGTCGGTCCCTCGGCACACAGTTATATTGATGGTATTAGATATTATAATACTCCTAATATAAAAGAGTATTTGAACGGAGAAAATTCCGCTAACGGTAAAATAATAATAGAAGACGACGATGTTATTTCCGGAGTCTCCGAGTATCTAATGCTTGGTTTAAGACTTGTTGATGGTGTCAGCATAGAAGAAATCAAACAAAAATTTAATGTTGACATACTCGAAAAGTATAGAGAAAAATTTGATAAACTTAAAAATTTCTTCGAGATAACCTCAGACCATATTGCTATAAAAAAAGAGTTTTTTCTCATCCAAAATTCAATTTTAACCTCACTTTTATTCTAAAATAACATTTCAAAATTTTTCTTATAAAAAATATAAAAATTTTTATTTTTTCCGTTGACAAACAATAACAAACAAATATATAATGTTAGCAGTCAAGAGATAAGAGTGCTAACAAATATATAAAAAGATTGCTAGACGGTGAAAAATGAAAACAGAATTATCCGAAAGAAAAAAGAAAATATTAAAGGCAGTAGTTGAAGAATATATTGAAACGGCTACACCTGTATCAAGTGGCGGAATAAAAGAAAGACACTTTGACGAAGTGAGTTCTGCAACAATACGTGCAGAGTTATCCACCCTTGAAGATATGGGATATTTGATTCAGCCTCATACCTCTGCAGGTCGTATTCCTTCTAAAGATGCATATCAACTTTATGTGTCCGAATTTTTGGAAGAAAACCCTTTGACACCGAGAGAAATCAGTTTTATAGAAAATTCGTTCAATGAGCATTTTTCGGAAGTAGAAGATGTAGTCAAACGCACTGCGAAAGTTATTTCCGATATTACCAACTATACTTCGGTAATTGTATTAAAAAACATCAACAAGGTTACGATTAAACAAATAAAACTTGTCAGCCTTGATGAGATGAGTGCTTTGATTATAATTATTACCGACTCAGGAATAATTAGAGACAATGTCATTTCTATGTCGGCGCCTGTCGGTGAACAAGGCATAAAAGATGCTGCCGCACTTCTAAATAAGATTTTTGCAGGCAAAACGGTATATGAAATAAAACATCCCGATGAAATTGTCGAGCAAGAACTTTGTTCGATAAAAGAACTTTATCAAAATCTTGTATCAATTCTGGACAAATATTCCGAAGCCAATGAGAAAAATGTCGTTATCGAGGGTGCTTCCAAGATGATTGAACATGAAGATACCGATATAGAATCGGCAAGGAACTTTGTAGCGCTAATTGAAAAGAAAAACGAAATAGTCGATTTGATTGATAGAGATGAAGATATTGAGATTTCTGTAAGAGTCGGAAAGGGCGACGACGGAGGTCTTGATAATTGCGCTATTGTGACCGCTGTATATAAGATAGGCGGAAAAGAAATAGGGCATGCCGGTGTAATAGGTCCGGAAAGAATGAATTATGGGAAAGTTACTTCCGTATTAAAATACATAGCAAAAGGACTTGATTCCATAAATAAAAAAGGAGATAGCAATGGCAAAAAGTAAGGCAGGTGAAGATGTAAAGAAAAATGCTCCCGAAGAGAGTCAACAAAATCTCGAATCTGAAAACGTAGAACCTGAAGATCAAGTTGTCGAAGATCCCCTAGAGGCCGAAAAAAAGAAAACTCAAGAGATGAAGGATCTTGCTCAAAGAGTTCAAGCCGATTTTGAAAATTATCGCAAAAGAACTCAAGATGCTACAAAAAAAGCCAAGCAAGAAGCGGAAGATGATATTTTGACAGACCTCTTAGGTGTGCTTGACAGTTTTGATAGGGCTTTAGTTCAAATCACAGACGAGGGACTATTAGAAGGGCTTAATAAAATAAGAAAACAATTTACCAATTTCTTTGAATCAAAAAATGTCGAAGAAATCAAGGCAGAAGGCGAACAATTCAATCCGATGATCCACAATGCGATTATGACGGTTGAAGATAAAGAAAACGAAGACAAAGTTGTCGAAGTTTTACAAAAAGGATATAAGCGTGGTAATCACGTTTTAAGAGCACCTTTAGTAAAGGTTGCAAAATAAAAAATAGGAGGATATTTATATGTCTAAAATTATTGGTATCGATTTAGGTACAACCAACAGCTGTGTTGCTGTTATGGAAGGCGGAGAACCTGTTGTTATAGAAAACAAAGAAGGCGGAAGAACTACTCCGTCAGTAGTAGGATTTAGTAAAGACGGAAAAGAAAGATTCATAGGCGTACCTGCAAAACGTCAAGCCATCACCAACCCCGAAAGAACTGTCTCTTCAATTAAGAGACACATGGGATCCGATTATAAAGTAAACATTGACGGAAAAGCATACAGCCCTCAAGAAATTTCTGCAATGATTCTTACTAAACTCAAAAACGATGCAGAAGAAAAACTCGGCGAAAAGATAACCCAAGCAGTTATTACAGTCCCTGCATATTTTTCAGACGCACAACGTCAAGCAACGAAAGATGCCGGTAAAATCGCAGGTCTTGAAGTATTACGTATCATCAATGAGCCTACGGCAGCCGCTCTTGCTTATGGTGTAGATAAAGACGAAAACAAATCTCAAAAAGTTCTAATCTATGACTTGGGTGGCGGAACATTCGATGTATCTATTTTGGAACTTGGTGACGGTGTATTTGAAGTTTTGGCTACAAACGGTAACACCCATCTCGGCGGAGACGATTTCGATAAATGTGTAATGGATTATATTGTCTCTGAATTCAAAAAAGAAAACGGCATTGACCTTTCAAACGACAAGATGGCAATGCAAAGAGTCAAAGAAGCTGCCGAAAAAGCAAAAATCGAATTGTCCGGAATGACAAAGACAAATATCAACTTGCCGTTCATAACCGTCGGACAAAACGGACCTCTCCATATTGATATGGATCTTACGAAAGCAAAATTCGACGATATGACCGCTCATCTCGTAAAAGCCACAATTGAGCCTACATTGCAAGCATTGAAAGATGCAGGACTTTCTAAAAATAATATTGACAAAGTTATATTGGTCGGTGGATCTACAAGAATCCCCGCAGTAGTGGATGCAGTAAGAAATGTTACAGGAAAAGAGCCTTACAAGGGAATCAACCCTGATGAGTGTGTTGCAATAGGCGCAGCAATTCAAGGCGGAGTTCTTTCCGGAGATGTTCATGACGTTCTACTTCTAGACGTAACTCCGTTGTCTCTTGGTATTGAAACAATGGGTGGGGTGTTTACAAAACTAATTGATAGAAACACCACAATTCCTACAAAGAAATCTCAAATTTTCTCGACGGCTGCTGACAATCAAACATCGGTTGATATTCACGTCCTTCAAGGTGAAAGATCAATGGCTGCCGACAACAAGACGCTTGGAAGATTCCAACTTACCGGTATTCCTCCGGCAATGAGAGGTGTACCTCAAATAGAAGTTACATTTGACATTGATGCCAACGGTATTGTCTCGGTAACTGCTGTTGATAAAGGTACAAATAAATCTGCAAATATTACAATTACAGCATCATCCAACTTGTCAGAAGACGACATTGATAAGGCTGTGAAAGAAGCAGAAAAATTTGCCGAAGAAGACAAGAAACGTAAAGAAGTCGTTGAAATGAAAAACAATGCCGAACAACTTGTTTTGGCTATCGATAAGACTTTGATGGAAAACGGTGACAAACTTTCGGAAGAAGACAAAAAAGTTCTTGAAGATGCGTCAAAAGATGCAAAAGAAAAACTCGAAAATGCCAATGATGTAGAAACCATCAAAAACATAACAGAAGAACTTTCCAAAGTTACCAACCCTGTCTTTACCAAGCTTTATCAAAACATGCAACAAGATGCGCAAGGAGAAGCGAAAGCCGAAGAGACCAATTACTCAGATGGTGACGAGGATCCGGTTGACGTAAAATAACATATGGCAAATAAAGATTATTACGGCATATTAGGAGTAGATAAAAATGCGAGTGCGGACGATATAAAGTCCGCATATCGCAGTTTAGCTAAAAAATATCACCCGGACGTGTATGCCACCAAGAGTGATGCCGAAAAAAAAGATGCCGAAGAAAAATTCAAAGAGATATCTCATGCTTATGAAGTATTGAGCGATCCGAATAAAAAAGCTGCTTACGACCAATATGGCGACGAAAACGGTCCGCAATTTACAGGTGGATCCGGTGGTGATTTTGGCGGTTTTGGCGGAGGTTTTTCCGGGTTTGAAGACATTTTTTCAAATATCTTTGGCGGAGGCTTTTCCGGAAATACAAGAAGTTCGAGATCTAGTGACCGAGAAGGCGATGACATTGAAATTCAAGTTAATTTGTCTTTTAACGAAGCCGTTTTCGGTTGTGAAAAAGAAATAACTTTTTCACGTATTGAAAAATGTTCGCATTGTGGCGGAACAGGTGCCAAGGACACTGCAAGTTTCAAAACTTGTACAAAATGCGGAGGTTCCGGATATATAAATATAAATCAACGTACTATTTTCGGAACTATGCAATCACGACAAGTTTGCCCTGATTGTGGCGGAAAAGGCAAAATTATCACTAATCCTTGTCCTAATTGCGGTGGAAAAGGTAGAATTAAAAATCGTACAACGCTTAAAGTTAAGTTCCCTGCCGGAATGGACGATGGCAAAACTCTCACAAAACCTCATGAAGGGCATGCCGGAAAAGGGAAAGGAGCCAACGGCAATTTGTTCTTAATTTGTAAAGTAGCCCCTAGTCCTCTATACGAGCGTAAAGGTTACGATATCTATTTGAATTTACCTGTAACTGTGTTTGATGCAATACTTGGTAAAAAGATGACGATTCCGGGACTTAACGGACCTCTAGAATTCAATCTTCCCGAAGGTACGCCCAACGGAAAAGTGTTTAGATTTCAAGGGAAAGGTGTTAAAGTTATCAATAAAGACTCTTACGGAGATTTTTATGTAACAATTTGTGTTGATGTTCCTAAGGGACTATCATTAAAACAAAAGAACAACATCGAGGATATTGCTCAAAATATTAAAGATGCAAAATATGATCGTATTGAAAAATATAACAAAATATTAAAGAGTATGAAATGAAATACGCATCCATAACTATTTTTACAACCAAAGAAAATGTTGAAAAAGTTGCAGATTTGATGTGGACAGTGTCCGACGGAGGAGTCGAAGTTTTTGATGCGGAAGATCTTAATGTAACTCTTAAAGATTTTTCGTGGGATTACCTTGACGAACCGCTTAAAAACGAATCTAATGGTGTACCGTATGCTAGATGCGTAGTCGATGCTTCATCCGCAAAAGATTCATTAGAAAAACTGTTGAATATTTGTGCAAAAAATTCAATAAAAATTGATATATCGGATACTGATATATCTTTTTTTGATGAACAAGATTGGGAAAACAGTTGGAAAAATAATTATCAAAAAGTAGTTGAGGGTAAATTCTCAATTGTTCCGGTATGGGACAAAACAGATTCCGACAACGAGAAAACCGTATATATAAATCCTGCATCCGGATTCGGCACAGGTCAACACGAAAGCACCGCAATCGCTTTGTCGCTTATGAACGATATTGATTTTGCGAACAAAAAAGTTTTCGATTTAGGTACGGGGAGCGGAATTTTAGGTTTGGCTTCGTCTAAATTTGGTGCTTGTTATGTAAGACTTTCCGATTATGATCCCGAAGCAATAAATAATGCACGTGAAAATGTATTGTTAAATAATGCGGAAAATTCAACGGATTGTGTCGTAGAAGATGCATTTACCGCAAAATTTGACAATGACTACGATGTTATTCTTGCGAATCTTACAGCCGATATACTAATGAAATTGACGGAAAAGTTGTATGCTTCATTAAAGAATAACGGAGATTTGATTGTGTCGGGGATACTAACTAATAGGTTAGATAGTCTTGTTTCGTCATTCGAAGCAGTGGGATTCAAAACAAAAAAATGCGAAAAAAGAGGCGAATGGGCCGGAGTTGTTTTTGTAAAAGATGGACATTAAAAGATTTTTTGTAAAAGAAAGTGATATTGACGGCGATTTCGCATATATTAGAGATGAAGAATTTTTTCATGCAACGAAAGTCCTTAGACAAAAAGTAGGATATACAATTATTTTGTGTTCCGGCGACGGTTACGATTTAGTTTGTACAATTTTAGAAATTTCTAAAAACTTTATTAAAGCAAAAATAAATGAAAGAATTAAAAATTTTACCGAAAATAAGACTAATATTGTGCTGTTGTCATCAATAGTAAAAGAAAGCGATTTTATTGTGCAAAAGGCTGTGGAACTAGGTGTGAATGAGTTTATACCGCTTAGAACACGATTTGTAAATGCAAAATTTGATATTGATAGAAGTAAGCGCATCGCTTTACAGTCAATAAAACAGTGTGAAAGAGCAAAACTGATGACGATAAAAGATGAAATGACTTTTTCCGAAGGACTAAGATATGTCGCAGATTTTGATTTGAAAATTCTCCCTTACGAAAATGCTACATCGGGAAAAATTTCTAATATTGTTAAAGGTGGAGAGAAAAATGTCGCACTGTTGATAGGTCCCGAAGGCGGTTTTGCCGAAGAAGAAGTCCGTCTTGCGTTAGATTCCGGATTTAGCATTGTAACATTAGGGACTAGAATATTGAGAGCCGAAACGGCTACAATATCTGCATTGGCATTGACGCTTGATGCGCTTGGAGAAATATGAAAGCAGTAATTTTTACATTAGGTTGTAGAGTAAATCAATATGAAAGCGATGTTTTTGCGGCTGGATTAAAAGGCGTCGGATACGAAGTTTCCGATGAGTTAGAGTATGCCGATTTATATATACTCAATACTTGTGCGGTCACAAAAGAAGCAGAAAGAAAATCTCGTCAACTTGTGACAAGAGCCAGGAGATATAACCCTAATGCGAAAATTTATCTATGCGGTTGTGCATCACAAAAGAACAAAGCACAATTTGCCGATATGGGGCTAAACGGAATATACGGCACCCAAGATAAATTTGATTTGCTAAAAGATTTAGGTGTACAAAAAAATGGTATATATACGACAAGAGAAAAAAAATATATCAACATACAAGACGGCTGCGATAATTTTTGCACATATTGTGTAATACCGTATCTCAGAGGTGTAAGTCGATCAAGAAACGAAGATGAAATTGTAAAAGATATATTTGAGGCAGAAAAAGAGGGCAAAGCCGTAGTTATAACAGGTATAAATATCGCAAAATACGGCATGGACTCCAACACGACTTTGGCAAAATTGATGAGAAAAGTCGAAGACGCAAAAGTGCCGATAAGTATAGGATCTTTTTATGTAGAAGGAATCAATGAAGATCTATTGAAGGCGTTAAAAGACCTGTATTGTTTTGTTCCCGAATTCCATTTATCCCTCCAAACCGGTGATGACCGAGTATTGAAAGATATGGGAAGACATTATTCTACCGATGAATATTTTGACAAAGTTCAACTTATCAAAAAGTATTTTCCGAATGCAAAATTGACAACAGATATAATTGTAGGATTCCCGACAGAAACAGACGAATCCAATGAAAATACTATGAGATTTATTGAAAAAGTCGGTTTTTCGGATATACACATATTTGTTTTTTCAAAAAGAGAAGGGACAAAAGCGTATGAAATGCCGTCATTAGATCCGCAAATTGTAGAAAAAAGAAGATTGTTATTGACAAAATTAAAACAAAAAATATCTAGTAAGGAGTAAAAAAATGTGTGATTGTATTTTTTGCAAAATAGCAAGCGGAGAAATTCCTTCCGACAAAGTTTATGAAAGTGAAAATATTATTATAATCAAAGACTTGAATCCACAAGCGAAAGTTCATTTGTTGATTATTCCAAAGAAACATTATGAAAATCTTGAAGATGCCGCAAAGCATGATCCGGAACTTGTAGGGAAAATGTTTAATGAATTTGCAACGGTTAGAGAAAAACTCGGACTCGATGATGGTTATAGATTCGTCTCGAATAAAGGCAAATTCGGATGTCAAAGCGTCAACCACTTGCATGTGCATGTTTTGGGTGGCGAACAACTTTCCGAAAAAATGTCATAAAGTTTAATTTAATTATTGACAAATTTTATAATTAAATGTATATTATTAAAGTATTCCGATATTAAGGAGGTGAGTAACATGTCTACTGTCTATGTAAGAGAAGGTGAATCTTTGGATAGCGCAATCCGCAGATGGAAGAAGAAATGTGCCAACGATGGTATTATTGGTGACCTCCGTAAAAAAGAGCAATACGAAAAACCTAGCGTAAGAAGAAAGAAAAAAGCCGAGGCCGCTAGAAAGAGAATGTACAAATAATTGTTAGTACACGAAAAGATCTTAAAAGAGTGCAAAAATTGTACTCTTTTTTGTTTTATGAAAAATAAATTTATTGTGTGAAAATTGTGGGGAATTTTTGTTAAATTTTCGTAATATTACTTGGTGAACTAGGAGTTGAAAAAATTGTATTTTGATCCGGATTTTCTTAGCAAAATAAAAGACAAAGTAAATGTTTCCGATATGATTTCGAGATACGCTCCGATAGAGCGTAGAGGAAGAAAATATTGGGCGAGTTGTCCTTTCCATGTTGATAAGACCCCCTCTCTAATGATTGACGATGATAGGGGATCTTATTATTGTTTTTCGTGTAAAAGAGGCGGAGATTTGTTCAATTTCGTCGAAGAACACGATCATTTGAATTTCGAGGAAGCCGTTGAATACTGTGCAAAAATTGCAGGATTGGAAATCCCTAGACATGAAGAAACGCCCGAGGCGAGAAAACGCCGAAAACAAATGGAATCAGGCTATGAATGTTTAAAAGAGACAGCCAGATATTATTGCAATAATTTGTTTAGCGGGAATTTTTCTTTACCTGTTGAATATTTGAAATCAAGAGGAATATCCGAGTCAACAATGAAAGCGTTTGGACTGGGATATTCAATAGATTATCAATCGCTCGTATCTTATTTAAGCAGTAAAGGTTTTTCATACGAAACAATGATGTTTGTAGGAATTGTCAACAAAAATGATTCCGGCGGATACTCGGATGCAGAAGCCAGAAGATTGATTGTACCTCTAATTGACGGCAAAGGTCGTGTTATTGGCTTTGGTGGGCGCCGACTTGACGAAACGATGCATGGAAAATATGTCAATACAAGAAGTACTCCGATATTTGAAAAAAGACACCAATTATTCAATATGAATAATTTTGTGAAATTAGGGACTGACGAGGCAATTCTTGTTGAAGGCTATTTCGATGTAATTTCTTTGTATCAAGCCGGAATAAAAAATGCTTTGGCGGCAATGGGTACAGCCTTTACCGAGCAACACTGCGAACTCTTTAGACGTTACGGAATAAAAACAATCTACGTGTGTTTTGATGGTGATGCCGCAGGACAAAAAGCCACCATTAGAAGTTTAGATTTATTGAAAAACCATGGATTTATTGTTAAGGTTGTTACCATCCCTGACAATATGGACCCGGATGATGCCGTAAAGAAATTAGGGAAGAGCGGTTTTGAAGAGTTTATAAATAAATCGCTTCCCCTAATCGATTACAAACTTAAACTTGTCGAAATGAGACATCCGCCGATTGATTATGATTCGAAGATTGCTTATATAAAAGAGGCCATTACGATTTTAGCAGAACTTGACCCGATAACTGCCGAAGTTTATATTGACAAAATTTCCAAAATTTCTAGTGTGAAAAAAGACAAATTGATTGCTTTATTAGCGAAAAAAATAGATGAAAACACTAGTGGCTCAGAAAATGAAAATCTGCCAAGCGATATGGGCGAAAAGATTGAAACCGATGTTGAAACATGGAAACTTGAAGCGGCAAGAGTAGTGCTTGCAGCCTTTTTAGAAATCGCAACATACGCATCAATCGATGATCTGAAAGAAGAATATTTTGAATCTGAATCTCAAAAGGCGGTATATTCTTATTTGCAAAATTGTATAAAAAATAAAAATACTCCTAAAATATCCGATTTGTATAATATGTTGCAAAACGATGCCGAGATTTCAAAAATCGATGCATGTTTTGCTAATATACCCAACAATGAAAAAGGATTACGGTACGACAAAGCCGTTAAAAGACTTGAAAAAGACCGTATAAATAATGAAATAAAGAAACTTTCTGCTATTTACACATCTACCGACGATCCTAATAAAAAAGATGAAATAAAGAAACAAATAATTCAACTTACAATGAAAAAATTATAAGGAGACCAAAATGGAAGAATTGGAAAACAATATTGAAAAACAACTTGATGAAATTGTTGAAATGTATCAAGATAAATCGTCTGTTACTACAGATGAAATATCTCGTATTGCAGAAAAAGAAGAATTGTCTCCGGAATCCATAGAGAAGTTATACCTACTTTTAAAGGAAAAAGGTGTAAGTATTGAGGATGATTCTGTTGATAGTCGCACCGACAGTGTTATTCAAAAGATAATGAATGAAGTCAATGTTGATGACTCCGTAAAAATGTATTTGAAAGACATCGGTCGTTTCCCGTTGTTGTCGGCTGATGAAGAAAAAGCCGTCGCAATAAAAATGGCACAAGGTAAAACCGAAGAAGAAAGAAGAGAAGCCAAAGAGACTTTGATCAATGCAAACCTTAGATTGGTTGTCAGTATCGCAAAGAGATACGTAGGCAGAGGGATGCAATTTTTGGATCTAATACAAGAAGGCAACATGGGATTGATGAAGGCTGTCGATAAGTTTGATTATTCTAAAGGTTTTAAGTTCTCTACTTATGCTACATGGTGGATTCGTCAAGCAATCACACGTGCTATAGCCGATCAAGCAAGAACTATTAGAATACCTGTCCATATGTATGAAACTATCAATAAGGTTACCAAAGCATCTCGCCAATTATTGCAAGAAAAGGGTAGAGAACCAAGTCCTGCGGAAATAGCCGAATACATGGGTTTGCCGGAAGATAAAGTCGTAGAAATTTTGAATATTGCCCTTGATCCCGTTTCATTAGAAACCCCTATAGGCGAAGAAGGCGATACACATTTGGGCGACTTTATAGAAGATACATCATCTATTGCTCCTATGGATGTGACCGAAAAGAGACTTTTGAGTGCACAAGTTCAAGATGCATTGTCCATACTTGCTCCTAGAGAAGCAATGGTTCTCATTTTGAGATATGGTTTGAGAGATAATAGACCAAGAACTCTTGAAGAGGTTGGCAAGGTCTTTAATGTAACAAGAGAAAGAATTAGACAAATCGAAGCAAAGGCACTAAAGAGATTAAAATGCCAAAGCAAATTCAAAAAACTTAAAGGATTTGTCGATTCAAAGTCCGAATGAAATTAGATGAAAGATTGACGGCTGTATTTGATGAAATCAATGCTTATCGTGTTGTTGACATTGGATGCGACCACGGTAAACTCGGTGTGGCTTTATTACTGAAGAACAAAGTCCAAAGCGTGCAGTTTGTAGATATATCTGAAAAATCCATTGCAAAAGCGCAGACTCTTGTAAAAAAATTCGGATTGGAAAAATCTGTAAATTTTATTGTTGAAGACGGTGCTAATGTTTCTTGGAATGGTAATGATATAGTCGTCGTTGCAGGCCTAGGTGGAAACGAAATCGTCAATATTATAGGAAATAAGAATGTCCCCAAAGGATCGATTTTTGTGCCACATCAAGATGCAGACGTCTTGCGTGAATATTTTAATGTAAGAGATATAACTGTATCAAAAGATTTTGTTGTAAAGTCTAAGCATAAGTTCTACGATATTTTGGTTGTAGGAGATGGAGAAAAATTTAATGATGATGAGATTTTTCTCGGGAAAAACCTACCTAATTCGGAGACTTATAAAGAAAAAGTTGATTATAGATTGGAACAAATATCAAAATATGTTTCGCAACAATCATCCGAAAAATTAAAAAAAGAGAAGGAGTGTTTAGAACATGCTAAAACTTGGTGATGTTATCAACATTATTGAAAGTGTTGCACCGCTTACCGAAGCAGCATCATGGGACAACTCCGGATTGCTGTTTGGAAATCTCGATAAGGATATAAATAAAATTTTAGTGACACTAGATCTGACTCCGGAAGTTGCGGATGAAGCCGTAGATTTGGGGGTAGATTTAATTATCGAGCACCATCCGAGTTTATTTAAGGGTATTAAAAAATTCGGGACCAATAATGTGGAAGAATTAGCCTTTCTAAAAGTCGCCGGAAGAGACATTTGTGTATATGCTTCTCATACCGCATCCGATTTTGCATTGCTTGGCCTCAATAATTATTTTGGCGAAAAAGCAGGATTTCAAGATATAAAAAGAGTCCAGTGCGGTGACAACATTTTGTTTACTGCAAATATCGCTACAAAATCCTTATGCGAATTGAAAGATGAATTGGCAGACAAATTCGACGATAAATATGCCTATTATGTGGGGAATAAAGACAAAAAAATAAATAAAGTTGCTTATCTAACCGGAGGTGGAGCCTCCGTTGAAGAAATATCGTTTGCAAAAGAATGCGGTGCAGATGTATATATATCGGGCGATATAAAATATCATGCGTTGCGATGGACAAAAGATAGCGGTTATGCTATAATAAATGTCAATCATTATTCGTCAGAAATTATTTTTGTCGATTATATTGCAAACATGTTTAAGAACACTAATTTAGAAGTAATTAAGTCTAAATGTTGCACTAATCCAAGAAACTAGGAGACAAAATTTATGGAAAAATATAATTTAACAGGTTTATTAGAGTATCAAGAAAAAGATAAAAATCTATATAAATGCGAGCAAGAATATATGAATTCTGTCGCAAAGAAAAACCAAAGATCTATAAACAAAACGATTAAAGAACTCCAAGATCGTTCGATTGCATACGAAAAAGAAATCGAACAGAATTTTTCTAAACTGAAAGAAAAATGTGATGATGCAAATACCGAGCTAGCATCAATCGAGTGCGAATTGGATAATTACAAATCCATAAATGAACTAAGCGAAGTAAATGCCGAAAATGAAACACTAACTCAAATTTTGAACGATATTGATAAAATTGAGAAATATATATGTGCTAAAAAGAAAAGTTTGGATGATTGTGTCACCGCATCAAAAACAATTGAACAAAGATTGGTCGAAGCATATAAAAAATTGGCAGTTATAAATAAAGAAGTAAATGTCAAAAAAGCCGAACTTCAAGCAATTGCCCAACCAATAAGAAGTGAATTGGAAGTTGAAATAAAAAATTTGGATGCAAATGCATATAATAAATATTTGCAAGTTAGAAAATTAAAAGGTCTGCCCGCCGTTGTCACATTAGAAAACAATTGCTGTGGAGCATGTGGCATGGATATTGGTATTGAAATGCAAGATCTAAATTCCGGCGAAGGTGCAGAATGTCCGAACTGTGGACGTATTGTCTATAAAAAATAATTAAAATATGCTAAAACTTAATAAAAATTATGAAAAATTAGTTGAAAACTATTTGTTCCATGAAGTGGCAACGAAAGTTTCCGCATATCAAAAAGATAATCCCGATAAACGTGTTATTAAATTAGGTATAGGCGATGTTACGGAGCCTTTGGCGCCTTGTGTGGTTGATGCCTTAAAACGTGCATCTGAAGAGATGGGCAACCGTGATACCTTCAAAGGTTACGGTGATTACGAAGGCTATTTGTTTTTAAGAGAGGCTATTTCTAATTATTACAAAACAAATATTGGCGCAAATGTCGAGCCTGATGAAATCTTTGTTTCGGAAGGTGCTAAAAGTGATACGGCCAATTTTCAAGAACTTTTTGATATTAAAAACAATGTAGTTATTACGGATCCTGTTTATCCCGTTTATTATGACAGCAATATTATGCAAGGTAGGCGCATAACGACGATTGCAGGAACAAAAGAAAACGGCTTTTGCCCAATGCCCGATAAAAAAATAAAAAAATCTTCAATAATATATCTTTGTTCCCCTAACAATCCTACAGGGGCGGCATATACCGAAGATCAACTCGAAGGTTGGGTGAATTATGCTTTGGCGACAGATTCTATAATATTATTTGACGCTGCCTATGAAGCATTTATCGAAGATCCTAATATACCTCGTTCAATCTTCCAAATTGATGGTGCCAAAGAGTGTGCTGTAGAATTTTGTTCATTGTCAAAAACTGCAGGCTTTACGGGGACTAGATGCGGTTATACTGTAATTCCCAAAGAGTTGAAAGTTGGAGATAAATATTTATCTAAAATGTGGCTTAGAAGACAATCGACGAAGTTTAACGGAACTAGTTATATCGTGCAAAGAGGAGCAGAAGCAGTATTTTCAAACGATGGTATAGAACAAACTCGTGCGTCAATAAAGAAATATAAAGAAAATGCAAAAATCATTACCTCGGTATTTGATGAAATTGGAATTTGGTATGCCGGTGGCAAAAATAGTCCGTATGTATGGCTAGAATGCAAAATGCCGTCATGGGAATTTTTTGACAAACTTCTAAATAATGCGTCTGTTGTCGGAACACCGGGAGTAGGATTTGGGAAAATGGGAGAAGGTTTCTTTAGATTGACAAGTTTTAATACTAAAGAAAATACCATAGAGGCTATGGATAGAATCAAAAAATTGTTTTAATTTGTATCTATGGCTACAAAAACAGATATGTTTTTATTCAAAAAAGAGAAGTAAAATTCTCTTTTTTTTATATATTGCAAAATGCATTGTTTTGTGGTAAAATTAATTATAAATAATTAAAATAGTCCCGATTCGTCGGGTTAAGGAATATAATGAAAGAATTTTGGAATGATTTGTCAGTTTTTAATATAAATAGTTTGCCTAGATACGCTTCTGAATTTCCGACTTTAGAAGGTAGAACTGTATCGTTAAGCGGTAATTGGAAATTTCACTTTTGTAATAATGTCTACGAAATACCAAAAGGTTATGAGAAAATTGGTGCAGATTTAGGAAGTTTTAATGAAATTAAAGTGCCTTCCGAATGGCAAATAGAAGGGTTTGACGTGCCGATTTACACTAACTACATTTATCCGAAGCCGTTTTTGACTTATGCAGGACTTGGTAAGGCACATATTAACCCTAGAAAAAATACTGTAGGATGTTACTCTACGAATTTTGTAGTCGAGGATACAGATTTAAGAAAATATTTACATTTTTCAGGCATAAACGGTGGTGGATATATCTATGTAAACGGAGAATTTGTTGGATATTCGGAAGATTCTTTTGATTTTCAAGAATACGACGTAACAGATTTTGTTCATCCCGGCGAAAACAAATTGTCAGTGACAGTGTATCGCTATACGACGGGTACATATCTAGAAGATCAAGACATGTGGAGACTTTCCGGAATTTTCCGTGATGTATATTTAATATACAAAACCCCGATTGAGATTGCCGATGCATATCTTACATCCGATATTTTCAATGATTATAAATCTGCAGTGTTCAAGGCGGACATCACATTGAACTCGGCGAAAAAATCTGAAAATATTGTATTAAAGTTGCAAATGATTGATAAGGACGGAACAATTATTGTCGATCTTGACAGACATTTTGATACCATTCAACCTAAAACCGAACACATTTTGTTTGAACAAAATTTAGTAAATTTCAAACTTTGGTCGCACGAATATCCCAACATTTATAAGGTAGTGTTATCGCTATTTGAAGACGGCAATTTGATTGACGAAAGAAAGATAAACTTCGGATTTAGAAAAGTAGAAATCGCTCCTATGAAAAACGGCAGAGGCCCCTTCATACTCTTGAACGGAGTCCCTGTCAAATTTAGAGGAGTAAACAGACATGAATTCCATCCGGAATACGGCCATGCCGTCCCCAAAAATTTGATAGAAGAGGATATTAAACTTTGCAAACGAAACAATATTACTGCTATTCGTAACAGTCACTACCCGAACTGTAAAGAATTTTATGACCTTTGCGACGAATACGGAATTCTTGTCGTTGCTGAAAACAATTTAGAAACACACGGAATGGCAATGTTTATACCGAAAGGTAATAAAAAATGGACCGAACAATGTGTTTATAGAGTCGAAAACATGGTCAACTCTTATAAAAACCATCCATGTATTGTATGTTGGTCTTTAGGCAACGAAGCGGGATTTGGCAAAAATTTCTTCAAAATGAAGGATGCTATCCTAGCAATTGATAAGACAAGATTTATTCACTACGAGCCGGATACTACCGGAAAATGCGGTGACGTGTTGTCCGAGATGTATTCAACCGTTGAAAAAATGCCATTGATCGGTGAAAATAAGAAGATTCCTCACTGTTCTGCATTATGGAATCTTGGAATACCTTCGACTTATACACCCGAAATGTATAAAGATTTGCCGTTTGTTTTGTGTGAATATGCACATTGCATGGGCAACAGTTTAGGAAATTTCTCAGATTATTGGGATAATTTCAAAAAATACGATAGACTTGCAGGTGGCTTTATTTGGGATTTTGCAGATCAAGCGATCAAGAGAGAACAAGACGGAACAATCAAGTGGTGCTATGGTGGAGATTTTGGTGACAAACCTAACGCCGGTAGATTTGCGTTCAATGGTATTGTAAGGGCTGACAGATCTCCTAATCCGGCTTTGTATGAAGTTAGAAAACAATATCAAATGGTAGATTTTTCATTTGTTAACTCGATTTTAACAGTGAAAAACAATTTTATGTTTACCGATATCAATGATGATTTTGATTTGGTTATTTCATATTCTAAGAACGGAATTGTGGTTGATACTCAAAAATTAAAGATTAATGTAAAAGCGCAATCATCCGAAAACTACACATTAAAATCTGTTGTTGATGACACAAATGAAGAGGTTTTGTTGACCGTAAATTTAATCGACAATAGAAACCATCCTTACACCGATGAGGCATTGGTTGTTGCTTACGAACAATTCATTCTTAGACCGTATGATTTTAGGTTGCCCGAGCAAAAAGGCGGAATGAAATATATTGATGACGGATCTGCGGAATACATTGTAAAGAGTGAAGATGAAAGATTTATTGCCCACATCAGCAAGGAAAGTGGTGGAATTACATCTGTATGCATTGATGGTAAAGAAAAACTTCATGCACCTATTCTTCCTAATTTCAATAGAGCATTGATAGATAACGATGCCGCTCCTCAAGTCGATATAGCGATTGTCCATTATTTTATGGGTGTAACAAGATTTAAGTCTGCAATGAAAACATTGAGACCGCAAAACATAAATCTTAAAAATGTTGACGGCAATGTAAGTGTCACTATCGATTGGAAGATGCGCACATTAAAATCGCTATCTACTACATACACTTTTGGTCAAGATCATAGCATCGATATGTCTATGAGTGTTGTATCGAAAATGCATCACTTAATTAGATATGGTTTTACTTTTGCTCTAAGAGAAGGAGTCGATGGTATAGAAATGTATGCCAAAGGACCGTTTGAAAACATGTGTGACAGAGCAACGGCGGCCAATATCGGCATATATAAAGGTAAAGCGGAAGATTTTATTCACAACTACTTGTATCCGCAAGAAAATGGCAACCATACCAATGTTAGATATATTAAAATCGGCGACGAAGGCGGTGTGAATATTCAAGCAAAAGAGAAGCCGTTTGAATGTACAGTTCATCCCTATACAATGGATATGCTTGACAATGCAAAACATTCGAATGAACTCAAGAGACTAGATTACCTTACCGTATATGTTGACGGTAAACAACGTGGCGTAGGCGGAGATATCCCGGCGATTGCAGCGCTTAAACCTCAATACATGATTCTGCCAAAAGAAGAACATAAATTTGGATTTAGATTGACTTTTAATGATTAAAATGCGTAAACAAAGAAGACTAGTGATAGCAAAAATTTATAGTGTTTTGATGGTTTGTTGCTTGATTGCATTGACGTTTGTCAAATGCAATCATTCTGCAACCGGTGAAAATTATCAGTTGCTATCATTCCTAAAGACGTCATTTTATTCTCCGTCTTGGCAAAAGTACGGGGTTCCTGTCGTATATAAAGCCGAACTTATATATACGATTTTATTGTGTTCGTTAGGCTTGGTTTTCTTGTTTGTTAGAGACGAAAAATTTTATAGAATTTTGTCCGGAGGCGTATATACTATATCGTCTATGTTTTATGCTTTTGTTTTTGGATCATGCGTTGACTTATTTGGAGTCAATTCTCTATATTCATATTCGGTATTTGCAATTTTGCTATCATTTATAGGAATACTAATTAGTTCAACAGTCGTCATATTCGACGATAAAATCGATAAAAATAATAAAATTGTGGGGGCAAAATGTTAGGTCTTGTTTTGGAAGGCGGAGGAGCAAAAGGTGCATTTCAAGCCGGTGCGGTAAAAGCGTTGGTGGACAACGGCTATGTCTTTGACGGAGTTATGGGCACATCAATTGGATCTCTAAACGGTGTAATGATCGCTCAAGGAGACTTTGATAAGTGCTATGAACTTTGGGAGAAGATAACACCGTCAATGATTTTGGAGCTCGATGACGATGCTCTTAACAAATATTTTCAAAAAGAAATGGATTTAAAAACCTATAGGTATTTTATTTCCGTTGCAAAAAACTTTATTGTCAATAAAGGCCTTTCGATTGATAAAATTTTGTTGTTACTAAAAGATTCTATCGATGAGGACAGATTGAGAGCATCAAATATCGATTTTGGTTTAGTAACCGTCATGATGAAAGACGGAGAATTTATTCCTATAGAGGTATTTAAGGAAGAAATCCCGTATGGAAAAGTAGCCGAGTATGTTATGGCAAGTGCATATTACCCTGCTTTTAGAAATAAGCCTATCGGTGGGAAAAGTTACATTGACGGCGGTGTATATGACAACATGCCTATTAACCCGTTGATAAGAAGAGGGTACGATCATATTATTGCAATAAGAACAGGCAGTACCATGCCCCACCAAAAAGTTGTGGACAGAACCGTAAAAATCGATTATATCAATCCTTCTGAACCTTTAGGTGATACGCTTGCATTCAGCCATTTAATAACTGAAAAAAATCTAAAACTTGGATATTATGACGCAATGCGGTATATTAAAAAATATGCCGGCAGACATTTTTATGTTGAAAACGATAACGATGGTGATATTGAATTTGACAAATTTATAAGCGGGATACCGAAGTCTGTAGTCGAAGAGGCAAAATCTATTTTTTCGCTACCCGAAGACACCCCCAACTTTGAGGTGTATAACGTATTTTTGTCGAGATTGTCAAAATATTTTTCAATTTCTACAGAATGTACAAATTTTGAAAGACTTGTTATCGGCATGGAATATTTTGCCAAGAAATATAAAATTGAGAAATTCCATGTTTATAAATTTGATGAATTCGTAAATGCAATAATCGAAAAACATAACCCTGCTGCGGAAAGAAAATCAGATTTTAAGAAATTTTTGGATAGATTGTTTGACAGAAAAATCGAGTATTTGTTCAATAAGTATCTCGATATAAAAGCCTTGGAAAAAGAGAAAAATAATAATGAATAATTTAGACAACGAAGTAGTCGAACAAGAGAAGAGCAATAAAAAAGATTTAATTCTTGGGACTATTAAAAAATATCTAAACAGATGGTTTATTGATGCATTTACAGGAATGGCTCAAGGTCTTTTTGTTACGCTTATTGCAGGAACAATTCTCGGGCAAATTGCATCATGGGTAGGAGAAAATGCTTTCGGTCAATTGCTACTTTCAGTTGCAAATATAGCAAAAGCATTGATGGGAGTAGGCATAGGCGTGGGAATTGCTCATAAACTCGGTGCAAAACCGCTTGTTATGTTTTCTGCTGGCGTTGCCGGCTTTATCGGTGCATGGTCTAATTATTTCATCGACGGTGTGTTTTTAACTTCTGCTGCAAATATTTTTGTAAAAGGACTCCCCGGAAATCCTATTGGAGCCTATGTCGTCACATTGTTTTCAACCGAAATTGCATCACTATATGCCGGTAAAACAAAATTAGACATAATATTAGTTCCACTCGGAATATTTCTTTTTTCACTCGGCGGAATATATTTGGCATGGCCGTTCGTAAAATTTATTGATCTGATAGCCCTAGGTATAGTAAAACTCATCGAACTAGGTAAAACGGTTACAATTATAGTTGGAATTGTAGTCGCTGTTGTTATGGGGATTTTACTTACAATGCCGACATCTTCGGCAGCCATTTGGATAGCTATCGGCACTTCCGATACGGCTTTGGCCTATGCCGACATATTTGCTATCGCCGGTGGTGCCGCAGTTGCGGGATGCGCCGCTCACATGATAGGTTTTGCGGTAGCCTCTTTTAGAGAAAACAAAATAAGCGGACTGATTTCGCAAGGAATAGGTACTTCAATGTTGCAAATTCCCAATATAATGAAGCATCCGATAATAATGCTTCCCGAGATTATTGCAAGTGCTATTTCGGGACTAGTTGCAGTCCTTTTAGAATTACGTTGCACTCCGTCAGGTGGTGGAATGGGAACATCGGGACTAGTTGGAGTATTTGGTGTGATTGACGCATCTAGCGGAGTGATTAGTACATGGAAAATCGTCCTAGGTATCATTTTGTGTATGTTTGTTATTCCGGCAGTTGTAAGTTTTTTGATAAGCGAAATCCTGCGAAAGAAGAATATTATTAAATTTGGTGACCAGAGTTTAAGTGAGTAATATGACAAAAATTTTATTATTGGATAGCAGTAGTCTAATATATCGTGCATTTTATGCGATGTCAACCACGAATTTGACCGATGCGGAAGGCAGGCATACAGGTGCCGTATATGGGTATCTAAATATGCTACTTAAGTTGATTGCCGATTTGAAACCAACTCACATTATTGCTGCTTTTGATATGAATGCTCCGACATTTAGACATTTGGCTTATGATGGTTATAAGGCAAAAAGAAAACCTATGCCCGATGAACTTAAAGAGCAACTTCCTATTCTTAGAGAGGTTTTGACATCGATCGGAGTAAAAATAATCGAAAAACAAGGATATGAAGCCGATGATATAATCGGAACAATTGCAAAACATTTTGATGTTGAAACATGTATAATAACAGGTGATAAAGATTCGTTGCAACTTATTGACAATAATACTTTTGTTTATAGAACGATAAAAGGTGTTACAGATTTGGTGCGATACGACGAAAAAACACTGCTTGAAAAAGAAAATTTTAAGCCTTACCAAATAGTAGAATATAAGGCAATTGCAGGGGACATGTCCGACAATATACCGGGATGTCCGGGAATTGGCGATAAAGGTGCAAGAGATTTACTAGAAAAATTTGATAATGTTGAAAACATTTATGAAAATATAAGTGATATAAAACCGGCAATTTCAAAAAAACTTATCGATAACAAAAATATAGTAGAAATGTCTAGATGGTTGGCGACCATAAATTGCGACGTTCCGATAAACATAAATCTTGACGAAAATGTTTTTACGTTTAATTTAGACGAAATATTGGCAACTCTTAAAAAGTATAACTTCAATACAATTATATCTAGAATAATTAAAGAGTTTGGCGGTGCCTATCAAGAAAAAGAAATAGAAAAAATAGAGATAAAAAATGAGGAAATATCTTTTTTAGAATTAAAAAAGTTGTTAAAGACCGAAAAAAGAGATATTGCCGTACATTATAATGAGGATATCACCGTTTCGTTTGACGGATTAACCGAGTATAAAGTTGTGATTCCCAAGACCTTATTTGATTTTGACAGTGATGGTGATACGAAAGAGGTTGTATCTTATATTTTTTCTTTACCCAACAAAAAGATTTTATTTGATGCAAAGAAGTATTTTTATTTGTTAAATGGCGAAAATATCGATGATAACAAATTTGAAGACGTTCAAATTATGTCTTATCTTTATAATAGTAGTGAGCCCTGTTTAGAGTTAGAAAGTGTCGCAAAATCATTTGAACTCAATTGCAACAATGTAGGTGCCGCACTATTAAAAAATATTTACGACAGATTGCTTCCTCTATTGAAAGAGTATAGTCTAGAAGATTTATATTTTAATATCGAAAAACCACTTGTAAAAGTCTTGTATTCAATGGAAACCGCAGGACTAAAAGTGAATATTGCTACACTTGAAAAACTAAAAGAAAAACTTGATTTTGATATAAAAAATCTACAAAACGAGATCTATAAGATAGCAGGATGCGAGTTTAACATTAATAGCCCACAACAAATGAGTAGCCTATTGTACGATAAACTCGGGATACCGAAAAAATCAAAATCCAAGTCGGTTTCTGCCGATATTTTAGAAACTATAGATCATCCGATTATTCCGTATATTCTTCAATATAGGCACAAACAAAAATTATTGTCAACATATGTGGATGGTTTGAAACCTTTAATTGACAAAAATACAAATATGGTTCATACCTCATTTAATCAATGTTTGACGGTTACAGGGAGACTTTCATCATCCGATCCCAATCTACAAAATATCCCGGTAAGAGACGAAGAAGGGAGAGAAATAAGAAAAATTTTCGAAGCAAAAGATCAATCTGTTTTGATTTCGGCAGATTATTCGCAAATTGAATTAAGGTTGCTTGCACATTTTTCTGAAGATGAAAATTTGATAAATGCTTATAAAAACGGTCATGATATACATAGAGAAACAGCAGCAAGAATTTTGAATATTCCGATTGAAGAAGTGACACCTATCCAACGTAGCCAAGCCAAAGCGGTCAATTTTGGAATTATTTACGGAATAAGTAGTTTTGGTTTGTCAAAAAATGTTGGCATATCTGTAAGTGAAGCAAAAGCATTCCAAACAAAATATTTTGAAATGTACCCAAAAGTATATGAATATATGGAAAATAATGTTAAAATCGCTTATGAAAAAGGATATATTTCAACATTGATGGGGAGAATAAGACGCCTTCCCGAATTAAAATCTGCCAATTATAATTTGAGAAGTTTTGGAGAGAGATGCGCCAAAAACATGCCTTTACAAGGGACTGCATCAGATATTATAAAAATAGCAATGCTGAAAGTTTTCAAGGCAATCCAAGATAGAGGACTTAAAGCAAGAGTTATTTTACAAGTCCATGATGAATTAATTGTAGATACGCCACTCAATGAAATCGATGAAGTAAAGTCTATATTAAAAAATGAGATGGAGTCGGCTGTTTTGCTTTCTGTTCCGCTAATTGTTGAAATAGGCGAAGGAAAAACATGGTATGAAGCAAAATAAGATAATTGCAATTACCGGAGGAATCGGTAGCGGTAAATCGGAAATCTTGCGATCAATCAAAGATTTAGGAGGAAAAACCGCATCGGCCGACGAAATAAATAGAGAATTGCTTACAGATGCCGACTATCTAGACGGATTAAAAAAACTGTTCCCTATGGCGTTTGTCAACGAAAAATTAGACAAACAAAAACTTCGCAATCAAGTTTTTTCCAATGATGAAAAATTAGAATTACTCAATTCATATTCAAGTTTGGAAATATGGAAGAGAATTGAAAATATTATTGCATCGGCAGATTCTAATACATTTATTGAAATTCCGCTCCTTGCAGAAAGCGATAAAACAGAATTGTTTGACGAAATATGGGTTGTAATCTCAACCGAAGCCGTTTCTCGTGCTGCAAAGCGAGATGGTGCGACGGTTGAAGATATAGAAAAAATCGCAAAAAAGCAAGCAACCAATGAAAAAAGAAAAAGCATTGCGACAAAAGTTATCTACAATAACGGTTCGCTTCAAGAATTACAAGATAAAATTAGAGAATTATTCTTTTCGCTATAATGGAATATAGAGATATTTTACATGCCGATCTCAACAATTTTTATGCATCGGTAGAAACATTGCTTAATCCCGAATTAAAATTTGTGCCAATGGCGGTATGCGGAGATCCGCAAAAACGGCACGGAATAATTTTAGCCAAAAACTATCTGGCAAAAGCCTGTAATGTAAAAACGGGAGAACCGATTTGGCAAGCAAAACAAAAATGTAAAGATCTTGTTTTAGTCCCCACTCATTATGACCAATATGTTAAATTTTCTCAAGACGTAAAAAAAATATATGCAGAATTTACTCCCAATGTGGAAAGTTTTGGTTTGGATGAATGCTGGCTTGATGTTACCGATTGTAAAAGGCTTTGGGGATCGGCGATCGAAATAGCGTATAAAATAAAAGAAAGAGTAAAATCTGAATTAGGTTTGACAATATCTATAGGGGTTTCATTTTCAAAAACATTTGCAAAACTAGGCAGCGACTTAAAAAAGCCGGATGCTGTTTCGGTAATAGATAGAAACAACTATAAAGATATTGCATGGCCCTTAAATATTGCCGAACTTTTGAATGTCGGCGGAACCACAAAAACTGTATTGACGGAATTAAATATTCGCACAATTGGTGATTTGGCTGTTGCGGATCCTGAATCGCTTATATCAAAACTAGGTAAAGCAGGCGAAAAATTGTGGCAATTTGCAAATGGCGAAAATGACGATCAAGTAGAAAGGATTGATCTAAATCGTGAGCCAAATAGCATAGGGCATGGAACAACAACAGAAGTAGATATAAAGACGACAAGGGATGCATATTCTTTGATATGTTCTCTATCAGAAGAAATTGCTTTTAGGCTACGAAAACACGAACTTTTGGCTACCGGAGTGGCATTGACTTTTCGAGACAGCGAACTTAAAAATTTCTCAAAACAGGGAAAACTTGATGTTCCTAGTTCTAATGCATTGGATATTTCGAGACTTGCAAAAGAATTATTAAACAAATATTACGATTTTTCAAAAAATAAGCCACTCAGAATGATTACGGTTACGGCGATAAAACTAGTACACGACGAAAATATCGCTTTACTTGAAGATCTCAACTCTGATAAAAAAGAATTTAATGTCGAGAAAAAAGTCGATGTTTTAAGACAAAAATACGGTTACAGTGTTTTGACAAGAGGAATAAATGTAGATACTCCGTTTTCTAGTGATTCAAAAAATATTGACGACGATTTTATTCCTTTTGATAAACGTTAGAAATCAATCAAATTTTGTGGTAATTTTTTAATTGTAAACGAAGTTATAATTCCGATTATTTCTCCGGAAACTCCTCCCATCAAAGCAAGCAGAGGGAGATAGTAGAAGACAAGCGACGATTTTGTGATTATTGTAGCAACGACGATTTGAATAAAATTATGCATTATTCCGGAAATGGCACTAATACTCGGAAGACCGAGTTTTTTAATTTTTACAAAAATTATTGTAATAATATATGATCCCGTAGATGCACAAAGAGAATAGATTATCATTATTGGGTTGGAAAAGAACAACGGCACAATGCAAGATTTTGCAATTACAATTATAAGTGCAGGAAAAGGCCCCAAAGTTAGAATTGATAAAAGCACTACAAAATTTGATAGACCTATTCTAAAATTTGGAATAATTGGAATAAAAGAAGGAATAAGTGTTTCAATCGTTCCGATTATCAATGCGATTGCAAGATATACAGCCGTAACGGCAATTTGTTTTACATTAAATTTTTTCATCATGCACCTGTAACCGCATCAATATCATTAGAATTTTCAATAATTATTACAATTTTGTTTGGGGCACAAATAATTTCATTGTATTGACCGCTTATTTCCCCGACTAAAACGCAATTTTGATTTTTGCAAGTGGAATATTTCATATAAACTTTGCCATTTTCAATGACGATTATATTTTTATTTGTGCCGTTTTCAATAGTTATTTGTTGATTCTTTGATAGAGAATATTGACCGTACAAAACCCCATCCGAATAGATTTTGACAGTGTTACCCGAAGGAAATGTCAAAAAGATTATTGCAACAATTAGTATTGCGATAATGATTATTATGGGAATTATGTCAACTAAAGTGTAAAGTTTTCGGTTTTTATAATAATCTAATTCACTCATTTTAACATTCAATTACGGATATATTTCCGATAGTTTTTGTAGTTTTATCTTTATATATTATAAATGCAGAATAATTATTTTCTGATAGAAGTGTCTCGAAATCGGTGAAATTTGAAAGAATGCCGACTGTCGCTAAAATATCGCATATAGTGGCACTGGCTCCGACGACAGTGACAGAAACCACATCCGTGTTAGAAGGGTATCCGTCGGTAGAAATAATATGATTATAATTATTACCGTTGTATGTAAAATATTTTTCATAGGTGCCACTGGTAGCAATTTTTGAGTCGGAAACAGTCATTTTGTATAGTGGTTCAACATTTTTACTGAAAGGCGATTGAATGCCGATGGTTTTTGATTTTTGTCCGATAGCAATTTCTCCCCCGATGTTTATTAGATAAGAGTCAAGGCAGAAAGATAGATCTGCACTTTTATCTATTGCATACCCCTTGGCTATTCCGCCAAGTTCGATTTTTGCATCATCGTATTTTTTTGAAATGGTAAGGTTTTCTTTATCCAAAACAAAAGCATCCATGTTGGAATAGTATAACCTTTCGCTAATAGATTGAATAGTAGGAATAGTAGATTTTGTTTCTAAAATATGCTCGGAATCTAGCCCCCACAACAAAGTAATAGGGTATATCGCAGGGTTGAATAATCCGTTGGTTTTCTCATACCAAATTTGCGAAAGTTCGATTAATTCGAAAACTTCTTTAGAAATTTTTGTTTTCTCACCGGCTTTTGATTGATTGATTTTGTCAATATAGGAATCTTTAATCGTTGCAGAAAAATCATTTTCCATTTGGCTGAATGTGTCAAGAATTTCGTTCGAAATAGATTTTGATGATTTTCCGTCTAAATTGAGAGTTAAATTTGTTCCGAAAACAATTTCTCCCTCAACGGTTGTATGAGACGCACAAGAAGAAAAAATCACCATAATAAAAACTATGGTGATAATAATTGACAAAAATTTTATTATGTATTTCATTTTTTGGTTTGTGGTCTGTTGCCACCAAAATAGCAAATTCCTATCGTGTCGGGACCACAGTGAGCACCGATTACAGGACCGACATCATATTTCCAAACAGTCGCTTCTGGGCGACCTTCTTTGATTTTTTTGATAACATAGTCGCATTGTTCACCGCAGTCGGCATTCATAACAACAATAGGATACTTGTCGGTCAATATAGCCGTCTCGACTACCTCGCCAATTATGTATTGCAAAGATTGTTTTCTGCCTTGTTTACGTTGGAACATTTCGAGTATTCCGTTTTCGGGGATACGCAAAATAGGTTTAATTTTGAATGTCGATGCAATGGCAGCCTTCCAAGGAGAAACACGACCGCCTCTCTTCAAATATTTCAAATCGTCTATTGCGATAATTGCATTTGCTTTAGGCTCCAACTCGGTGAGTACACTGACAATTTCATCAATGGTTTTGCCTTCTTTATATAGAAGTGCGGCAGCATATACAATTATGCCGGCAGCCATACTGATACATTTTGTATCGAACCATTCAAAACGCACTGTAGGGTATTGTTCTTGAAGTTGAGCGACAGCAATATTCATTGCATTGAAAGTATGAGAAAAAGGAGTACCGAATGATACATACAAAATGTCTTCACCTTTTTCGAAAAACGGTTTGAAGTAATCAATATAATTTTGGATATTCAAAGCCGCTGTTGTAGGGACTTCACCGTTTCTCATAGCATCGAAAAATTCATGCATATCGGTGTTTTCATCGGGGAAAAGTTCTTCACCTTTGAAAACATAAGGCATTTTGATAACTTGCAAATTATATTCTTTAATTATGTCAAATGATATTTCGGAATCAGTATCGCAAAATAATACCATCGGATATCCTCCTAATAATACATATAATACAATTATATGGTATTTTTATGTTCAATGCAAGACTGAATTTTACTTTTTTAATGCGATTTTGGAAAAATGGGTAGTATTTTAATCAAATTGTTTCAATTGACATAATTCTTGTTTTAGTGTAACATCAAGTTATAAAAATTTTTAGGAGCGACTATGAAAGTTTATATTGTTGACAATTATGATGAAATGAGCAAAAAAGGTGCCGAGGTTATTGCCGAAGTAGTAAAAAACAACGAAAATGCCGTACTAGGTCTTGCCACCGGCTCTACTCCGATCGGAGCGTATGAAGAACTTGCCAAAATGAATAAAAATGGCGAAATTTCATTTAAAAATGTTCATACAGTGAATCTTGATGAATATATCGGACTCGATGCATCCAGTGACCAAAGTTATGTTTATTTTATGTCAAAAAATTTGTTTGATAAAATCGATATTGACAAAGCAAATACTAATTTGCCTTCAGGTGTAGCCAAGGATACAAAAGAAGAATGCAAAAGATATTCAAAACTTTTATCCGAAAATAGACAAGATATACAACTTTTAGGACTCGGTAGCAATGGCCACGTCGGATTTAATGAGCCCGGGACATCATTTTCAAGCACAACACATATTGTAGATTTGACAGAAAGCACAATAAAAGATAATTCGAGATTGTTTGAAAAAATAGAAGACGTACCTAGACAAGCAATAACAATGGGAATTGCCGAAATAATGTCCTCTAAAAAAGTCCTTGTCCTTGCAAGTGGCAAAAACAAAGCAAAAGCAGTATATCAAATGGTAAAAGGTGATATTGATGAAAAATGTCCCGCCAGCATATTACAAAAACATGCCGACTGCATTGTTGTCGTAGATAAGGATGCCGCCTCACTTTTATAATCAAGTATCTAAAAAAATCTAAGATAAATTAAAAGAGAGTTAAACTTTTTGATAAAGTTAACTCTTTTTTTATAGTTAAGCGATCGGTTTTTGTTGACTTTAATATCGATAACAAACTATTACACAAAATAAAACGAACCCGAGATTATCTCGAGTTCGCTTTATTGTTGTTTGGTGCGGTCGATGGGACTTGAACCCATATGGTGTAACCATACGCCCCTCAAACGTACGCGTCTGCCTGTTCCGCCACGACCGCAAAGATGTATTGTCTCATGGTGCGAGATAAGGGACTTGAACCCATATGGTTTCCCACATGAACCTGAATCATGCGCGTCTGCCAATTCCGCCAATCTCGCGTGCTAGATAATATTACAATAAAAGGTTTTTGTTGTCAACTATAAAAATAAAAATATCTTGAATAATTGCAAAATTATTTTTATTGAATTTAAGTTCGGTATTGCAATATTTATATTATAGGGGTATAATTTAGGTAGAAAGAAAATAGCGAGGTTGATATGTCTATTGTAAAAAAAGCAATCATTCCGGCAGCAGGGTACGGCACGAGATTTTTGCCGGCAACTAAGTCGATGCCAAAAGAGATGCTCCCCATCGTGGACACCCCGTCGATTGAGTTGATTGTTGAAGAATGTATAAATAGTGGTATAACAGATATTTGCATCATACTTGGGAGAAATAAAAATTCCATTTGTGATCATTTTGATATAAATTTTGAATTACGTCAAAAACTAATCGAGAAAAATACAGATGACTCGAAGGCTCTTGTTAAAATGATTGACAAGTTTAAGGGCGTAAACATTTGTTATGTGCGTCAAAGCGAAATGCTCGGCACTGCAAAAGCAATAGGATTATGTGAGTTTTTTGCCGCAGGTGAGCCTGTTGCGGTTTTATTTGGCGACGATGTTATGTATAATCCCGAAAATCCCGTCATAGGACAACTTATCAAAGCATACGAAAATACCGGTAAAACCATAGTCGGTGTACAAGAAATGCCGAGAGAAGAAGTAGTCAAATACGGTGTTGTTGTCCCCGGCAACCAAAAAGGTAAATATGTCGAATTGCTCGGGTTTAAGGAAAAACCAAAACTTGATGAGATTCCTTCTACAATGACGAGCCTTGGTCGATTCGTTTTGGCTCCGGATATTTTTGATTTTATAAGAGAAACACCGGTTTCTTCTAGTGGAGAATATTATTTACCTACGGCTATTGAACTTCAAGCCAAAGTTTCGGGCGCTTATGCCTATATCTTTGACGGAAAACGATATGACATTGGAGATAAACTCGGCTATGTTGAGGCAAATATTGAATATGCATTGAGAAATCCTAATTTGGCGGAAGGATTAAAAACATATTTAGCAAAACTTGTAAAAAATTTTTAGGAGGAATTCATAATGAAACTAGAAATTGTATCTAAAAACTACACCGCAAGCGAAAAACTGCAATCTATCATTACAAGTAAACTACAAAAACTAGATAAGTATTTCTATGATGATGCTGTTGCGTATGTAAACCTTGAAAAAATCGGCAATACCAACAAGCATAAAATGGAAGTATCTATTAGATTTGCCGGCAAACTTCTAAGAGCAGAAACAATATCAGATAACATGTACAATAATATTGATGTTATCGAACAAAAACTTGATCGCCAAATTAGAAAGAATAGAACTAGACTTGCTTCTAAAATTAGAGTTGAGTCGTTTGATACGCCTCTAGAAGAAAACAATGTTGAAATTGTCAAAACCAAGACTTTTGCGTTGGTTGAGTTGACTGTTGACGAAGCAATAGGAGAGATGGAACTTTCAGGTCATGATTTCTATATTTTCTTGAATGCCGAAACCGGAAAAGCATCGGTTGTTTATAAAAGAGCAGACGGAAACTTTGGTTTGCTAGTACCCGAATATTGATATGATACAATTAGGAGCATCCACGGCGAGTTTATTTTTGAAGGCTTACAATGAGGATGCATTAGACATTTATAATAATTTTGGAATTTCGGTCGTAGAGGTCTTCCTCTCGACCTTTTCCGAATATGAAAAAGATTTTGTTGACGAACTTAAAAGAAGACAAGGAAATCTTAATGTATATTCCGTCCACACTCTAAATCAACACTTTGAGCCGGAACTATTTTCCAAAAACATCAGAGCCAAATTAGATGCCGAAAATATTTTGAAAAAAATTTGTTATGCAATAAAAACATTGGATGCAAAATATTACACTTTTCATGGCCCTGCTCGAATGAAACGCACTCCTTACAACATAAATTTTGAAAATTTTGGAAAAAGACTTGACGAAATCAATGTTTTTATTAAAAATTATGCAGGGCAAGGAGAACTTGCTTACGAAAATGTGCATTGGACGTATTTCAACTCACCGGAATTTTTTGAAAGCCTAAAACCTTATTCCGGTGTATCGACTTGTCTTGATATAAAACAAGCGATGCAGTCAAAATATGATTGTTATGAATATATCAAGGTAATGGGAAATCGTCTTAAAAATGTCCATATTTGCGATTGGGATGAAAACGGTAAACTCAAAATGTGCGGAGACGGGATATTTGATTTTACCGAATTTTTCAAGGTCCTAATTGATTCGGGATACGATGGAGCAGTGATGCTAGAAGTATATCCGGAGAGTTATGGCGGAATTGACGAACTAAAAAAATGTTTTGAAAAAATGCAAAATTGTTTATATAAAGCATCAGGAGGTATATATGCTTAAATTTGATTACAACAACATGATGAAAGATTATGTCGGTCAACACGGATTTGAGAAATCGGATCTGGAAAAGATGGCAAAAGATGCAAAAAAAGCCGCAAATGCAGTAAAAGAGCATAGAGGTCAAGGCATGCAAGGATGGTCAACTCTTCCTTATGACCAAAACGATATTGTCAAAGATATTATTGCAACAGCAAAAGATGTAAGAAAAAAATGTGAGTATTTTGTCGTGCTAGGTATCGGCGGATCCGCATTAGGCCCTATGGCAGTGTTCCAAGCACTATGCCACCTTCACCACAACGATCTAAAGAGAAGTGTTAGAAAAGCACCTAAATTCTATGTAGAAGACAATGTTGATCCGGAAAGAATGGCAGCACTATTCGATGTCGTCGATCTAGATAAAACAGTGTTTAATGTTATTACAAAATCGGGATCTACATCCGAAACAATGTCCCAATATTTGATTGTTATGGATGCATTAAAGTCAAAATATGGCGACAATGCTAAAGATCATATCATTGCAACAACTTCCGAATCTAAAGGCAATTTGATTAAAATTGCAAAAGAAGAAGGACTTAAAACATTCTATATCCCCGACGGAGTAGGCGGAAGATTCTCTGAGTTATGTCCTGTCGGTTTGCTCCCTGCTGCAGTCCTCGGTATTGATATTAAAGCAATGCTAAAAGGTGCCAAAGCAATGGACAAAGCCTGTGCATCGAATGATTTGTTCAAAAACCCCGCACTAATGGCCGCTGTTTTACAAAAAATTGCTATGGACAACGGAATGAATATAAGTGTTATGATGCCTTATGCGGATAGTCTAAAATTGATTGCCGATTGGTACGCACAACTTTGGGGAGAAAGTCTTGGTAAAAGAGTCGATAAAGACGGAAATGTTGTTTATGCAGGTCAAACACCTGTAAAATCGCTAGGTGTCACTGATCAACACAGCCAAATTCAACTTTATACAGAAGGACCTTTTGACAAAGTCATTACGTTTATCGGAGTTGAAAAATATAGAAAAGAGGTCGTCATTGCCGACGGATGCAAGAATATCCCTTCGGTTAATTTCCTCTCAGGTCATACAATGAACGAACTGATTACATCGGAAATGCTTGCTACCGAATATGCAGTAACAACCGCAGGAAAACCCAATTGCATGATTACTCTTGACGAAGTGAGCGCATTCTCAATCGGAGAATTATTGTGGTTCTTTATGATGCAAACAGCATACACCGGAGAACTTCTCAATGTCGATACGTTCAATCAACCGGGTGTAGAAGCCGGCAAAAATGCAACATACGCATTGCTCGGTCGTGAAGGATACGAAGAGAAAGCCGAAGAATTGAGAAATGCTAAACAAAAATCTAATGAATATGTAATTTGATTTTAAGCCTCTCAATTGAGAGGCTTTTAATTAAACTTATCTAAAAATGAAAACTGTAGCCATAGTATTAAATACACCGGAAAATATTCCACAGGTAGAAGAAAAAGATATAATTTGTGCCGATGCCGGTAGAAAAAAAATAAATAAAAAACCTATTGCAACAATAGGTGATTTTGACAGCACCGAAATACCTAACAATGAAAATTGTATCATTTTCCCGAAAGAAAAGAACGAAACCGATGGTCAACTTGCCATTGATTATGCCAAATCACTTGGCTATGATAAAATCGTTGTTTACGGAGCGACAGGCGGAGATATAGGCCACGTACTAGGGAATATCGGATTACTTAAGTATGCTTACAACAATTGTGTTGACTGTGAAATCAAAGGTGAAAATTTTGTAATCAAACTTTTGACGGGCGATGTTAAACTAAACGTCGGTAAAAGTAAGAAGATCTCATTGTTTCCGTTTTTTGGCGATGCACTTGTAAGAAGTAGCAAAGGATTGTTTTATCCATTGCAAAACCTAAGTCTTGAAGCGGGAACAAATAGAGGACTGTCTAATATTACTACCGACGATGAAGTTTTGTTGTCAATCGCAAAAGGCTATCTACTAGCAATTATTTTTTGAGTTTTCTGCGGTTTCAGATTTTTCTTTGTTTTGAATATTTTGATTGACTAGTCTATTAAAACTTTTATTGCTAAATAGTGCGATTCCTACTATAACAACTAGGGCAGTATCGGCCAAAGTGAAGGTGTTGTATATGAAGCCCCAGCCGACTGCCGAGTATCCGTCTGCCGCATAACACGAAAATGCAAATATGCCGGACAAAACATGAGAAAAATATCTCATTATTCCTGATAATATTGCCCCCACAACAAATGAGACTATATTATTTTTAATCAAATTATGTTCTTTGAAAACTCCTGCAAGACCTAACATTCCGAAAGCAATAGGATAATCAAGGAAAAACTGTGCCGGATGTATTATGTAAGGATCAATTATTGCTTGTAAAAAACCATATATAATACCTATAATAATTCCTTTTTTTGTACCAAAAATGTAAGAATATAGCATGATCGGTAGCATCGATACAAGAGTTATCGAACCTCCTTGCGGAAGTTTGAAAAATTTTATATTAGAAAGAGCAAAAGCCGTTGCAACCGAAATTGCGGCATAAGCCAATTCTGTCGAGGAAAATCCTTTGTTGTCTTTGGATAAGAAAAAGGAGAAAACAGCTAATATCGCTATAAGTATTATTGCGCTTATATATAATCCGAGTTCGGATACATTTGAATAATAATCTTTTACATCGTTATAGTATATAGCAATGATAATTATCGATACTATTACCGGTATTGTTGCTACTATTAAAGCAATTATTTTATATTTGTAGAGTAAATTTGGCTTTTTAATTTTAACTATGCCACCGAGTCCAAGTAAAATCATTGTGACAACAAATATAGACATAATCGGATAAAACAATAGCGGTTGGAAACTTCCGTCAACTATTGAAGTGTTAACAGTAAGAGTAAATATTATTGCGGATATTGCCAGAGCATAACCGAATATAAATGATTTTATGCCTGAGAGAAATTTTTGTAGATAATCGGGATAACTTTTTTTGATTATAATTAAAATTATTGGTATGATCGCGGCAATTATAATTGTCAAATAGAAGACGATAACTTCAATTTGTGAAAAAGTGTCTAAAGTTGAAAACGGCTCTGACAAAATTGTATAAAAATTCATAAAAACTCCTTGCGCTCATAATTAAGTTGATTGAGGGCAAGTTTTTTGAAAGAACATTCAAAAAGATTATTTCTTATTAAATAAATTGCTTTCTTTCGTGAGTACTAACTCAATCAAGTTCAAAGGGTTTAATCTCAGGCAAGGTCTTTGCCACCCCTAGCGCTAAAAATATTATTATCAATTTTCAAATTGCCGTCAAGCATATTGACTTATTATTGAATTTCAAATTATAATTTTATGCATGAGTAGAGTAGAAGTGAAAAATTTGACATATAGATATCCATATGGAGTCTATGCATTAAACAATTTATGCTTTTCTTTAGAAAATGAAATAATTGCGGTTGTCGGGAATATTGAGTCAGGTAAATCTACCTTGCTAAGGGTTCTAGCGGGACTTCTTGACGGATATTCAGGCAATATTATTACGGATATTGATGACAAAAAATCAATATTATATGTACCGGATAGAGATCTTTTTTTTAATAATAAGTCTGTATATTACAACTTATCGTATCCTCTTAAAATTCGAAATATAGATGAACGTGAAATTGAGAGACGAATAAAAAATGTAGCCAAAGAATTTTGTATTGAAAGAATATTGGATGCAAAAATAAAAAATATTTCAAATGCCGATAAAGTTAATGTAGCCTATTCACGACTATTTTTGAGAGATGCAAACCTTTATCTTATTGATGATTATTTTGAAATTTTAGACGAAAATATCAAATACGATTTTATCAAAAATTTATCTAAAAAAATTAAAGATATAAATAAGACCACGATAATAGCGGTAGATTCCATAGATAAAGCCTTGATGTTTACCGACAAGATATTGGTTTTGGAATATGGTATTCAACATACATTTAACAATTTCGGTAACACCTATTGGTGTTCGTCAAAATATTGTGCAGAAATTGGCGGAGAGAAGAATTTTAAAGTTGGCAAAATTTCAACAGTAGATGATAAATTATGCTTTGTTGCGGAAAATTTTAGTATTGATCTAGACGAAAACAATCTATGTTCAAAAAGTTATATAGGGAAAAATGCCATTTATTCCGACAAATTCAAAAAACTTTTCGACATTACTAGTGAGAAGACAATTTATTTTTAGCATATATTAACACATTTTAATTTGATTTGTTGGGCTTAATATGTTATAATCAAAAAAGTTTATTTTGGAGAGATTTTATGAGGATTTTGGGAATAGACCCAGGATATGGTATAGTCGGATATGGTGTAATTGACGGCGACAGACAAAAATTTGTTTCTGTTGATTATGGCGTAATTAAAACTCCTGCAGATATATCTCTTCCAAAAAGATTAAAAATTATTGCCGATTCTATCGAAATTTTGCTAGACAAATATAAGCCGGATGCGGTTTCTATAGAGGAACTTTTCTTCCAAACAAATAGAAAAACTGCTATAGCAGTAGCGGAAGCAAGAGGTGTTATATTGCATACTGTTATCAAATTTACCGACAATTTGTATGAATATACTCCTATGCAAATCAAACAAGCATTGACCGGATACGGAAAAGCCGATAAACATCAAATTCAAGAAATGGTAAAAATGCAACTTGGTTTGAAGTCGATCCCTCGGCCCGATGATGCCGCAGATGCTCTAGCGGTCGCTATTACACATTTACAAGCAAGTAAACTTGCATCGCTATTTAAGATTTAGGAGAAGTTATGATTTCATCGCTTGTAGGAAAAATAACAGAAATTAGAGAAGATTCTATAGAAATTACCGTTGGCGGAGTAGGTTATGAAGTCTCGGTAACTCTTACTGCAATAGAAAAATTGCATGTTGGAGAAGATACTCACATTTATACATATATGTCGGTAAGAGAAGACGGAATAAGTTTGTACGGATTTTTGACTATCGAAGAGAAGAAAATGTTCTTAAAACTTATTTCTATTTCCGGAATTGGTCCTAAGGTCGCAATTACTATTTTATCGTCAATATCTCCGTCGCAACTTGCCGTTTCCATAATTATGGGGGACATAAAAACTCTTGCGAAAGTAAAGGGAATAGGCAAAAAAACTGCCGAAAGAATTATTTTGGAATTAAAAGAGTCGGTTGAACCTGTAACCGATAATGTAGATAATAGCGACTTAAAAACCGTAGTTTTCACGACTACAATGAGCGAAGCGGTCGATGCATTGAGATATTTGGGAGTAAATCAAGCAGAAGCCACTAAAGCAGTAAATGAAGCGGTTAAAACTGCAGGCAACGATTTAGAAAACATAATAAAAGTTGCTTTACAATTGGTGAAATAAAGTATGTTTGACGAAGAAAGCGATAGAATAATCACATCAACCGCTTTGGAAACGGATGATAATGAAAATATACTTAGACCGAAATCTATAAATGATTATATCGGTCAAGAAAAGGTTAAAAATAACCTCAATATTTTTATGTCCGGAGCAAAAGCTCGTGGCGAAGCCCTAGACCATGTTTTATTGTATGGTCCTCCAGGACTAGGAAAAACCACACTTGCTCATATAATAGCAAATGAGATGGGTGAAGGCATTGTGGTAACAAGCGGACCGGCAATTGAAAAAGCGGCAGACATTGCGGCTCTTTTGACCAATATGAATGACAATCAAATATTGTTCATTGACGAGATCCATAGATTGAATCATTCTGCCGAGGAAATGTTATATCCTGCACTTGAAGATTATACAATGGATATGATAGTCGGCAAAGGTCCTATGGCTCGAACAATAAAGTTTAATTTGAAAAAATTTACTCTTGTCGGAGCGACAACAAAAACCGGAATGTTATCGGCACCGCTAAGAGATAGATTTGGAATTATATTTAGACTAGAACTATATACTCCTGAAGATTTGGCAATAATCGTGAAGAGATCGGCTAACATATTAAATATATCAATAGATCCCGATGCATCATTAGAGATAGCAAGAAGGAGTAGAGGAACACCGAGAATTGCTAATAGACTGCTAAAGCGTGTGCGTGATTTTGCCAATTATGAAGGTTGTGATCATATAGACATTAGAATTGCCAAAAGCGCACTCAAAGCTCTTGAAATTGATGATCTTGGTCTTGACAACACCGATATTACGATTTTGAAAGCTATTATAGAAAAATTCGGAGGAGGTCCAGTTGGACTTGATACTCTAGCCTCAGCAACAGGGGAAGATAAAAACACTATTGAGGATGTATATGAACCATATCTCTTACAATTAGGTTTTATATCAAGAACTCCCCGAGGCAGAATTTGCATGGAATCGGCATATAAACACCTTGGCATAAAAATGCCTAATCAAGATAGTACATTATTCAAATTTTTACAAAATGACACTAAAGACTAGCGATTTTTATTATAATTTACCTCAAAATCTAATTGCACAAACTCCCGCCGAGCCGAGAGATTCTTCTCGTTTGCTTACTTATGATGTAAAAAACGACATAATTGGTCACAAACACTTTTATGACATTTACGATATGTTGAAGGCCGGAGATGTGTTGGTTGTTAACAACACGAAAGTCATTTTAGCAAGATTATTCGCAACTGATGAAAAAGGCAGAGTCTATGAAACATTACTTCTAAAAAGATTAGATTACAAGAGATGGGAAGCAATAATGCGACCTGCCAAAAAAGCAAAGATAGGTACCGTTCTTAAAGTATCTGACGAATTATCGTTTTCTGTTGAAAATGTCGTTGACAACGGTGTAAGAATTATATCTTTTGAGTTTGAAGGAGTGTTTGAAGATATATTAGATAGAGTCGGGAATATTCCGTTGCCCCCATATATTACCGAAAAACTTGACGATAAAACTAGATATAACACTGTATATGCTAAATTTGACGGATCGGCAGCAGCGCCCACCGCCGGATTACATTTTACCGAAGAATTGTTGGCTAAATTGAAAGAAAAAGGTGTAATTATAGCAGAAGTTTTGCTCCATGTCGGTTTAGGAACATTTCGTCCTGTCAAGGTAGATAATGTTTTGGAACACAAAATGCATTCCGAACATTTCGAAGTTACAAAAGAAAGTGCCGATATAATAAATCAGGCAATAAAGGAAGGTCGAAGAGTTATAGCCGTCGGTACTACAACTGTTAGGACGCTAGAAAGTTCTTCAAATGATGACGGGTTTGTTGTTCCGGGGGTCGGCGAAACCGAGATATTTATTTATCCTGGATACAAATTTAAGGTTGTCAAAAATTTAATAACAAATTTTCACCTTCCGGAAAGTACATTATTGATGCTTATATCCGCACTTGTCAATCGTGAAAAAATATTAGATTTGTATGAGATTGCAGTCAAAGAACAATATAGATTTTTTAGTTTTGGCGATGCAATGTTTATATTTAAGGAGGACTAATGAGTTCTAACTTTTCTTTCAAAATTATTAAAGAATCATCTGATTCCAAAGCAAGAATCGGTGAATTCCAAACCCCGCATGGCGTTATTGAAACACCTGTTTTTATGCCTGTAGGGACACTTGCAACCGTAAAATCATTGTCTCCCGAAGAAGTAGAAGAAACAGGTAGCCAAATTTTATTGTCAAACACATACCACCTACATTTAAGACCTGGCGAAAATATTGTAAAACAAGCAGGTGGTTTACATAAATTCATGAATTGGAATAAACCTATTCTTACCGATAGCGGAGGATTCCAAGTGTTTTCGCTTTCAACGTTGAGAAAAGTTAAGGACGAAGGTGTAGAATTTAATAGTTTTCTTGACGGTTCAAAACACTTTTTGACTCCCGAAGATGCTATAAGAATAGAAGAAGATTTGGGCGCCGATATAATTATGGCTTTTGACGAATGTACCGCTGCCGGAAAGTCATACGAAGAATCAAAAATTGCGATGGAAAGAACTCTCGCTTGGCTAGATAGGTGTAAAAAAGCAAAAACAAGAGATGACCAAGTTCTGTTCCCTATTGTGCAAGGTAATATGTATAAAGATTTACGTATAGAAAGTGCGAAAAGAACAGCACCTTATGCGGAATGTGGTATCGCAATAGGCGGATTGTCCGTTGGCGAAGAAAAACCTGTTATGTATGAAATGATAGAGGCGATTGAGCCGTATCTTCCTAAAAATATGCCTAGGTATCTAATGGGAGTAGGAAGTGCAGACTGCTTTATAGAAGGGATATTTAGAGGCGTTGATATGATGGATTGTGTTCTTCCTACTAGAATTGCACGCAATGGAACGGCAATGACCTTTTCCGGGAATATTACAATTAGAAATGCCGAATTCAAGGATGATTTTAGACCGATTGAAGATGGGTGCGATTGCTATGCATGTAGGCACTATTCGAGAGCATATATTCGCCATTTGATTAATACGGACGAAATTTTAGGCGGGAGATTACTGTCTATACACAATATAAGATTTTTACATAGATTGACGGCGAAAATTAAGGATGCAATAAGAAATGACGCATTAAGCGATTATAGAAAAGAATTTTTTGCGAATTATTCTATAAAAAATAAGTAGAATATTCTTGCAAACTTTACAAAAATCGGTTACTATATACAAAACGATATTTAAGAGGTGAAAAATGTTTTTAGCTGAAACATCAGGATCAACAGATTTTTGGTCACAATATGGAATGATAATAATTCTTGCCGTATTTTTTGTAGTTATGATTGTTATGACAATTATTCCTCAAAGAAAACAAAAGAAACAACAACAACAAATGATGGATTCTTTGGCTCCCGGAGCAAAAATTATGACAATAGGCGGATTTGTAGGAACTATTGTCGGATTCGAAGATCAAAATATATTGGTAGATATCGGAACAAAAGAATGCCCTCAAGTGGTTGTAATTGTTAGAAACGCAGTTAGACAAAGATTAGATGTAGTAGCTCCGCAAGCTCAACCTGCAAAAAAAGAAGAGGAAAAAGCTAACGAGGAATACACAATACCGCAACCTACTGCAGAACAAATCGACGAAATGAAAGCAGAAACAATTGTAGAAAATGCTGAAACAGTCGAAGATGTCCCCGCAGAAGAAGAAAAAGTAACAAAAAAATCTAAAAAAACCAAAAAAGAATCTAAATAATTTGATTAAATTATATAGTCGGAGGTTAAAATGAAACACATTAATACATTAAGCAAAGATACTATGAATAAATGCCATGCTACCGGTTGCGGCGAATGCATGTCTTCTTGCCAATCCGCGTGCAAAACAAGTTGTACCGTCGGAAATCAATCTTGTAAGCAAGACGAAAAAATTCATGTGGTAAAAAAAGATTTGGAAAAATAATATAAAAAATGGTACATCCTTTTTTTGCGACTTTCAAAGGACAAAAATATTTCTTTGTTCTTGACGTAGAAAGCGGCAGCCTACACTCTGTAGACTATGTCGCTTTTTTGTGTATAAAAAATTATTATCATTTAAGTATGACCGATTCCGAAACTACCGATTTTGCGAATTTGTCTTTAGATGTTGTTAGAGATGCCGAGTCTGAAATCAGAGAATTGGAAGAAGAAGGCGTATTAAACGCTCCTTGTAATCTCGATAAATCTTTGTATGTAAAAAAGGCCGATCATGTAAAAGCATTATGCCTACATATTTGCCATGACTGCAATTTGAGATGCGAGTATTGCTTTGCAAGTGAAGGGACATATAATACACCAAGAGATTATATGTCGTTAGAAGTAGGCAAAAAATCCATTGATTTTCTTATTGAACAAAGTAAAAACATTAAAAATCTTGAAGTTGATTTCTTTGGCGGCGAACCGCTTCTAAATTTTAATGTTGTCAAACAAATTGTAGAATATGCCAAAGAAAGAGCAAAAGAGACAGGAAAACAATTTTCTTTTACAATGACAACCAATTGTTTGATGCTAAATGACGAAAAACGCCAGTGGCTCAATGAAGAGATGGATAATATCGTGTTGTCGATTGACGGAAGAAAAGATGTTCATGATAGAGTAAGAAAAACAGTAAACGGTGTGTCTGCTTATGATTCTATTTTGGCTAATGCATTGACAATGGCAAAAATGAGAAACGGCAAGAGATATTACGCCCGAGGAACATACACAGCATATAACAAGGATTTTTCAAACGATGTAATTGCATTGGCAAAACTAGGTTTTGATCAAATTTCTGTTGAGCCTGTCGTCTTACCTGAAAATTCTCCGATGGCATTAAAAATGTCAGATGTAGAATTTTTGTGTGAAGAATATAATAAAGTTGCAGATGCATTGATTGATTTCTCCGGTACAGAGAAAGGATTTAATTTTTTCCACTTTATGCTTGATCTTGATCATGGCCCTTGTATAAATAAAAGATTACATGGGTGCGGTGCAGGACTAGATTATTTGGCGGTAGCACCGACAGGAGAGATTTATCCTTGTCATAGATTTGCAGGCATGTCCGATTATGTTTTAGGCACAGTTTTCGACGGAATCAAAAGACAAGACATTAGAGAAAGGTTTGCACAAAATAATCTACTCAAAAAAGAGCATTGCGTGAATTGTCCTTCGAAATATTATTGTGGTGGTGGATGTGCGGCGAATGCACTTGATTTTACAGGAGAATTGGAAGGTCAATATGAACTCGGATGTATTCTTCAAAGAAAACGTCTTGAGTGTGCGTTGGCTATTGAAGGTATAAAGCGTTTAAACTAAGTAAATTTTAGTATATTTTTTCAAATTTTATACTGCAAATTCTTTTTTTTCTTGACTATGGTATTTTAATACAATATAATATCATAGATATATTTACTTTTTGGAGGCATAAATTGAGCAAAGCAAGATCGATAGTCACTTTGATTATCATATCAATTTTAATACTTTTGCTTTTGTTGTTTACAATCCCGCTCAACGGACAATCATCATTTAAGATTGGTGATACTGACTATGATTTTTATTGGATTTCTAGTGCAATAGATTTGGGTCTCGATTTGAAAGGTGGTTTGTATGCTGTATACAAAGCAGATTTAGATGAATTCGGAACAGATTCCAACAGAGCAACTCTTGCAATGGAAGGTGTTATTACCAATCTTTCACAAATGCTTGCAAGTAAAGGTTATACGGAAGCTTCCGTAACAAGAGAAGGCACCAACAATATCCGTGTTGAAGTTCCTAATGTGACGGATACCGAAGAACTTATGAGATTGATCGGTGAGCCTGCATCACTTACGATGGTTGACTATACAGGCAAAGAATGGATTTACGGTAAATCGCATTTGACCGATGCGTATGTTGCTACTCAAGATGGTGCTTATGTAATCTGCCTTGAATTTAATGAAGCAGGTGCAAAACTCTTTAGTGAAGCAACAAAAACTATTGCAGGATATTCAAGCACAACCGACAGCAACGGAAATGCAGCCAACTACCTTTCGATTGTTACTGAAACCGATGGTACCAAAACAACAATATCTTCCCCGACTGTCAGCCAACAAATTACAAGTAATTCTGCAATTATTAGCGGTAATTTCGATTATCAATCTGCTTATGAACTTGCAACACAAATTAAAGCAGGATCTTGGGCAACAACCTTGACACTTGTTCAAAGCGAACAAATTTCGGCAACTCTCGGTGAAAATGCATTGCTTTATACGGTTATTGCCGGTGGCGTCGGTCTTTTACTTGTTATCATTTTGATGATAGTTATGTATAAAGGTCTTGGTGTTGCATCATCTGTAGCACTTATTCTTTATACCTTGCTTTTGATATTCTTCCTAGCGGTTGTTCCTTGGGTTCAATTAACACTAGAAGGTATAGCCGGTGTTATTTTGTCAATAGGTATGGCTGTCGATGCCAACGTCATCATATTCGAAAGAATTAAAGATGAAAAATACAAAGGAAGAGGATTGTTCTCTGCAATAAAAACCGGATTCAAAGATGCTCTTGCCCCGATATTTGACGGAAATATTACGACTATCATCGGTGCAATAGTTATGATTATATTTGGAAACAGTGCAATTCAAAGTTTTGCTTTAGTGCTTTTGATAGGTATTATACTTTCGATGTTTACATGCCTTGTGGTTTCTAGATTGATTGTGTATGCATTTATGGGCCTTAATGAAAACGAAAACTTTTATGGACTTGGATTTAAGCCTGTCGAGAAACTTGCGTTAGCAAAGGAGGGTAAAACGAAATGAAACAATTCTTTGCAAATTTGAAAGCAAAAACTGATTTTAGAAATCCGGAAAACACTTTGCATATTAGCAAGCATAAAGGTATATTCTTTATTGTGCCGGTAGTAATTATAATAATTGCTTGCATACTCGGAACAATTTACCAACTTGTCCCTTCAATTGACGGATTTTTCAATGCCGGAATTGATTTTCAAGGAGGCACAATTCTTACCGTCACAATGAACGGTGCCGAGATGCTAGGAGCAAATACCGACAAGAACAAAAATATCATCACAAAGGCAATAAAAGATAAACATTTTGAAGTTTCTGTAACCCAAACAAGTGGTGATAATGCAATAATTGTCAGATATAAAAATATCGCACATTATGCCGACGGAACTATGAAAAACTATGGTTCCGATGAAAATACCGAAGAATTAAACAACATTAATACCAGTATTTGCAATGCAATAGAAGAAGCATTTAAAGCCGAGTACTCGGGAGAGAATGTTTCGATTAAGGCAACATCAAGCATGATAAGTGCAAGTGCTTCATCGGATTTAATCAAAAAAGCTTGTCTTGCGGTTGGTATTGCACTTATAGTTATTCTTATCTATATCATAATTAGATTTGACTTCTTTAGTGGTATTTGTGCAATAATCGGTTTGCTTCACGACTTATTAATTATGATTGCATTTACCGTAATTTGCAGAGTTGAGATGAATAGTGAATATGTCGCAGCATTGATTACAATTGTTTCATATTCTATCAACAATACAATTATGGTATTTGATAGAGTCCGTGCAATATCTAAAGACAACAAGAAAACCGATGTTGCTTTGGATCCCAATGAAATAGTAGATAATGCAGTCACTCAATCATTCACAAGAACCTTGCTTGCTACGGCTACCACAATGATTGTTATTATTTGTTTGATCATTTTCTCTGTGACAAGTGTCAGAACATTCGGTTTGCCTATTTTGTTTGGACTTTGTGCAGGTCTGTTCTCGTCAACATGTCTCGCCCCCAATCTTTGGTCATTGATGAAATCTGCGGACAACAAGAGAAAAGAAAACAAATTGAAATATTCCAATGGTCAAGAGGAGAAAACAAGTCGCTGGGATATGTTTGTTGACAGTATTAAAAACAAGTTTTCAAATAATGTAAAACCAAAGAAAAAAGCAAAAAACAAACGTAAATAAATCATAATCGATAAATGTGCACCTAAACGGGTGCACATTTAGAATTATAATAAAAATGGACAAAATAGCGTTAAGAAATAATTTTAATTTTAGTGATGTTGTCATAGATATTCTTATTGATAGAGGATATGACACTATTGACAAAATTACCGACTTTATTAGCGAAAACGATTTGCAGTCTCCGTATATTTTGCCAAACATGAAAGAAGGCGTTGCTAAAATAAATTATTATGTCCAAAGTGGCGAGAGTATTGTAATATATGGTGACTACGACTGCGATGGTATAGGTGCTGTCGTAATTTTATATAGTGCATTAAAAAATATTGGTGCTAATGTCCATTATTTTGTTCCACAAAGAAAAGAAGACGGTTATGGAATCAGTAAAAAAACTTTAGACCAAGTTTATCAACTTTATCAACCTAAATTGATCGTTACGGTTGATTGCGGAATTTCATCATACGACGAAATCAACTTTGCTAAAAGAGAGTATGGTATAGAATTTGTCGTTACCGATCACCATGAATTGCCCGAAATATTACCGGATACAATCATAATCAACCCTCATCTCAACAATTCGGATCCCCTTTGCGGTGCCGGCATATCATTAAAACTTGCTAGTGCGCTATGCGGAGAAGGTATTGCATTAAATTATATCGACATTTGTGCTATTTCGACAATTGCCGATTTAGTCCCCCTTGTTGGAGAAAATAGAACGATAGTAAAAAAGGGATTGCGCAAATTAAATAAAAGGAAAATTCTCCCGGGATTAAATGCTTTAATTGAGGTTAGCGGAATAAAAGGGACCGATGAAATTACCGTTTACGATGTTGCATTTAAGATCGCTCCTAGACTAAATTCCGCAGGAAGAATAGCCACTGCTTATGAGTCAATCAAACTTTTGCTTTCTAGTGATTCAGATGAAATAGCGTGTCTAGCAAAAAATTTGAATGAAAACAATAAGAATCGTCAAGATCTTTGTTCAACAATTTTCAATGATGCTATTGAGCAATTAAAAAATTACGATATAGCGAATAAGAGAGTCATTGTGCTTGAAAATGATAATTGGGACTCCGGTGTTATTGGAATTGTAGCTTCAAAACTTGTTGAAAAATTTTGTTGCCCCGCAATATTACTTACAAAACAAAACGATATATTGACCGGATCTTGCCGTAGCATAAACGGTGTAAACATGTATGACATGCTGACATGTTCTGATGAAATCTTGCTAGGTTTTGGCGGACATGAAATGGCAGCAGGATTAAAAATTGACGGGAAAAACCTATCAAAATTTATTGAAAATTGTACAAATTATATTAAAAACCTTAATGTTTCGGTAACACCATCAAAAAAATATTTACTTGATGCAAGTGATATTACGCCAAAACTTGCAACAGATCTAAAACTCCTAGAACCTTTTGGTATAAATAATGCTGAACCAATATTTGAAATATATAATTGTTCAAGATTCAATAGAATTGGAACTTTGAACCATATAAAAGCCGAACTTTCAAAAAATGCTGAAATTATAGCATTTAATCAAGCCGAAAAACTTAATATTTTTAATAATTGCGTAGAATCGTTTGTGGTTAAAATCAAGCGGAGTGTATATAAAAACGTAGTAAAAGCAAGTTGTCAACTTATAGAAATAGGCAAATATAAAGAGGAAATTCCGGAAAACATAATTTTTGAATCTATTTGTAAAAATGTTATTTCTAGAACAGACTTGGTTGAAAACGTTGTGAAAAAGACATTTGAAGGTGTCGGTACGTTATATATTACTTTTGATGCTAAAACTTTTAACGAATTATCAAAAAATGTAAACAAAATACTGTGTTTTCAAGAAAACTATTTTGCAATGGATTCCGTTGTGCTAGCACCTTTTGATTCTTTTGTGTATAATTATTTCAATAAAATAAAATTTTGCGATTATGTTCCGAAGGGACTCTTAGAATGGCTAAAAGGAAATTTTGGCGGAGAAATTGAAGTTAATGAGAACATGAATCAATTGCCTATCATGTTAGACT
>CAVIQK010000003.1:0-146350 GCA_963644945.1 bacterium
ACAAAAACCTAAACCAAACTTTTACGGTTCGATTTAGGTTTTTATTGGCGGAGAGAAAGGGATTCGAACCCTTGTAACTGTCTCCAGTTAACACGATTTCGAGTCGTGCGCATTCAGCCAGGCTCTGCCATCTCTCCAAAAGTCTATTTATTATAGTTCAAAATATCGTTTTTGTCTAGTTTTTTTACAAAGTTTTTGCTTTTGTCATTAGTCCCGCCAAAATTAAAGCACTCGGCAATCTAAAAATTACGAAAAATTTTTAATTTTTTGTGGGTTATTTAGAAAAATTTTCCGCTGTCACAAAAATACACCGTTTTTCCTTGTGATTTTTGTTATATTTTTGGTTGGCGGTTTGTGACACATCCCGATTTTGGTGAAGTTTTGCCATTTATATATGAAAACGCACCTAGGTGAGGGCAAAAATTTTCTTTACAAAATCGCAATTTATATTGTATAATTCAATGAATTATAATATACATTTGTGTTTATGCATATTTGCAAAACATATATGGAGGTATATATGGCATTTGGAATTTTTGATTTTGTAGTTTTGGGAGTACTTCTCCTTTTTGGCATAATAGGACTTATAAGAGGTGCAAGGAAGGTCTTATTCGGACTTGTCGCATCGCTTGCCGCATTTATCGGCGCATTGGTGCTTGCCGGAGTCGTCGGCAACTTGCTCATAGGATCATTTTCTCTCTACGGAACGCTGTCATCCAAAATCGCCGAAGCAATGGCTCCGAGTTTTGTATATGGCGGTCAAAATCTAGTTTATATTCCCGATGGAGACAAAATGGTTTTGGGCTTTTATGACGGTACGGTGCAACATGCGTTCGCCGATGCTTTCGAAGGCTCCGCTCTCTCGTCGTTTGCGACTATTTTACAGTCCCCTATCGAATCGATTTACACACAAGACATTGCGATGAACACTCCTATGCCTCTCCCCGCAATACTTGGCCAATTTTTTGCAAGCCTTGTCTTCAAAGCAGTGTGCTTCATTGTATTGTTCATCGTCTTTATTATCATCGTAAAACTCATCGACAAACTATTGAAAAAAGTAATCGGCAGTTCAAAACTTGGTCACTTTTTCGACAGAATTTTGGGCCTTGTCGTAGGAATTGGGTTCGGAGCGATTTTCGTCTTCATAATATTCACGTTGCTACAAGTATTGTCGGGATTCGGATTTATGGCACCCGTCAACGAGGCAATAGATTCAAGTTTCCTCGCACCATACATAAAACAATACAACTTCATCTACACTCTATTTGACCAATATTGGGGAATAGGCTCTCTTGCCGACAAATTGAGCGGTGTCGTTTCATCCGGATCTGTATCGGGTACAGGTTCAGGCTCGGGAGTATAAACGGGAGGTTTATATGAAATTTTTAGCAGGAATAGGCTCATTTTTAATAGGCGTCATCATCGGCATCGTGCTAGTCGTAGGCGGTGTTGCGGGTGCGGGCGCATTGATTTTGACTCGCCCCGGTATGGTAGGTGTAGTTGCCGAAAAAGTCCCCGGATTTGAACCTGCTGACGAAATAAAAGAAAAGAGTCTTTTGGAATATGGTCAAAACATTTATTCCGTAATATCAAGTCTAGAATCGCAAAATATCGGACAAGTGGAAGATGCCATCGGTCTCGATCTTTCGGGTATGATTTCCGAAGCCATAGGCATTTCGAAAGATGAACTCCGTCAAGCATCGGTATCCGGCGAAGGAATAATCAACACCGTCATGGATTCCGAAACGTTTACAATCGGAGTGTTGCTCGAAAAATTCGGCATTACTCTCCCCGATATGCCTTTGTTCCAAAACGAAGAATTCAAAAAGCAATCGATTCAAAATGCGTTCACTTATATATCCGACAAACTCGATTTTGACAAAATGACGGTAGGAGATCTCGAAACTGAATTCGGAGTGAGCCTTGGCGAAATGTTTTCAAGCGAAACACTCAAAAATTCTACATTGTCATCGATTGGCGACACGTTGAAAATAGTCGAATTACACGAACTTTTAGATATTACGACGGTTAGAGATTCTGACGAATATGTATCGACACACGTCAAAACCGATGCGGAACTTACCGCTTGGAAAACCGGCAAAACCGCCTATACCGACGGGACGGAAATTTCCTATGTTTACAATGCCGACGGCACTTGCAATTTTTATTTTAACACCGTAGAAGAACAATCTACATACCTAGATCAAATAAACGAAGGCAAGACCGACGAGGGAAAAGCATGCGAAATATGGGAGTTCTTTGAGAAAAACAACAATTTATATTTAGCATTGCGCTCATATTTTACCGAAAAAGACAAAACCAAAGTCGATTACGATGCTTTGAGAACATGGCTTGTCGGCAAAAAATATTACACGTCAACAGATGCTTCCGCACTTACCGACGAGCAAGTGTTTAGTGCAGTTTTTGAGAAATTCCCGACATTTGTCGCTCCCGTTGTTCCGGAAATCGTCGAAACAAGCGTATATGAAGATGCTCTCCAAAAATTGACTGCGGCGGAGAAACAAACAAACACCGCTCTCAAATATCTTTATAATGCCAAAATCGGTGCAGATTCTAGCGATCCGCAAAGCATCAACGGAATTATGAACGATATAAGAGTGTCCGACGTCACCGAAATTACCGCAGAAAGTCCTAAAATTTTACAAAACTTGGCAGGACTAAAAGTCTCCGAACTCGGTGGTAGCAAAACTACCGAAGTTATCAACGGGACTCTAATAAAAGACGTTCTCGGCATCGACAAAGCCGACAGTCAAGTCCTTCAATACTTCATTGACAACAACGTGACCGTAGGCGGAATGGACACGGCAATTACCGAAATGACACTAAAAGATGTTACGGTAATAGACGAAAATTCTCACAATATCTTAAAGAAACTCAAAGATTCCAAAATCAACGAAATAGCGGCAGAAATGACGGATGTCGTCAACAAGTCGTCATTATACGAACTTGTCACAATAGAAACAAACAAAACCGTCGAGTACTACAAGGCTCGTTTTGTGGCGACCGAAGCCGAAGTTTCCACGTGGAAAGAAGGTAAAACCGCTTACTCAGATGGTGTGGAAGTATTCGATTATTTTGAAACAAAAGATGCCCAAACCGCATGGATAAATGCCGAAAAAGAAAAGGGCAATACCTATTATGACCGCTACGAAATATGCACAAAGACTCTTGTGTTCTCGACCGAAGTAGAGAGAAAATCTCGCTATGTCGAATTGTGGCTCGCCAACAAAAATTCGACAAATGTAGCCTCGGCAGAATCTGCCTACGATGGTTTGACGGCAGAGCAAAAAGATGAGTTTGGTTTGGTTATAACCGAAGATCAATATGCGAAGCCTTATGCTCCTACCGTAAAAGAAGGTTATGCTGTGCCTACCGTTTCCAACAAGACTCTCGTCTATCTCTATTATTCCAAAATAGGTTCTAACGGTGTGGACGGACTCAACGCCTACATGAATGCCATGAAATTATCGGATGTAATGGATATAAAATCAACCGACAATGCGATACTCGTCAAAGTCAAAGACGACAAGATCAACGACCTATCTACGGCAATAACAGATGCCGTCAAAACAACTACCGTAGGAGAAATATTGGGAGGGGACAAGACTTCGCAATCTAAAGTTTTGCAATATTTGTGGGATTCGAACTTGTCCGACGATGCGACCAACGGACTCAATGCAAAAATTTCCAACATGACACTAGGCGATGCCGTCGATATCCCTGGATATGTAAAGGCCACATCGGGCGCTTATGTTTATGATGAATCGATTGGCGATTATAGAGAAAAGAAAACAGATGGCACCGACGATAGTTTGGAAACCTACGCCAGAGAAAGCGGTTTCAACATTGTTATGTGGAAACTCAATTCTACCAAAGTGACCGAAATCGGCAATAAAATGCAAGAAACGATCAACACTACAAAACTCGGAGAATTGATAACAATAGAAACCGATTCCACTAAATCTAATTATAATGCAGTGCTTTATAAATTGAAGGACACCGAAGTGCAAAACCTTTCGGGCGATCTTAATACCGCTATCAACGACACAACAATAGGCGAAATTATCACTATTAGCGATACATCGCCTAATATCTTGAAAGCCTTGAAAGACACAAAAATGAGCGATATGTCAACAAGAATCGACACATTGACACTAGCGGAAGTATTTGGTGACAAGGCAAATTCCGGAGCATTGTCGCTTATTGATTCGACAACGACAATAAACGGTATTCCCGATGCCATGACGACGGCAATTCAAACGAAGACATTAGGAGAACTTTATAATGCCGGATTATTAGGATCGATCTCTTCGGATGATTGGACCTATCTTAAAGGAAAAGGTTTTGATACAATGAATATAAATCAAGTTATAAACAAACTCATAGAATTGCTTAAAGCGGCAGATAAAGTTATAACACCGACGACCTGAAAATAAAAAATACAAATTACAATATTTAGGAGATATACAACAATGTTAGACGTTAGATTTGTTTGCGACAACATCGATTACGTAGAAAAAAGACTTGCCTTAAGATCGGGCAAAATTGACCTTTCGGGCGTCAAAAAACTCTTGTCCGAAAGACTTTCGCTTATCAAAGAAACCGAGACCAAGAAGGCTCTCAAAAACAAGGTTTCCGAAGAAATAGCCACCGCAAAACGTGAAAAACGTTCTGCGGACGACCTCATTTTAGAGATGAGAAAAGAAGCCGAAGAAATCAAAAAACTTGATTCTCGTCTTGCCGAAGTCGAAGAAGAATTGAAAAATGCAATGTACGCTATCCCCAATATTCCGGACGAGAGTCTTCCGGAAGGACCTGACGATAGTTACAACAAGGAAATTCGCCGCTGGGGAGAACCTAGAAAATTTGATTTCGAATTCAAACCTCACTGGGATTTAGGCGAAGCCGACGGTGGACTCAATTTTGAAGAAGGCACCAAAATCACCGGAGCCCGTTTTACCGTCTATCACGGAATGGTAGCAAGACTCGAACGTGCTATTGCCAACTATATGCTTGATCTTCATACATCCAACGGTTATACCGAAATTTTCCCTCCGTTCATTGTCAACGAAGACAGCATGAAAGGAACGGGACAACTTCCCAAGTTTAGAGAAGATATGTATAAACTCGAAGGACTTCCGTATTATCTTGTTCCTACGGCAGAAGTCCCTGTCACCAACCTTCTAAGAGGCGAAATCGTTGACGGCAATCTTCTTCCTATAAAATATTGCGCATACACCGCATGTTTTAGAGGCGAAGCAGGTAGCGCCGGACGTGACACGAGAGGACTTATACGCCAACACCAATTCAACAAAGTAGAACTCGTCAACTTTGCTCACCCCGACAAGAGTTGGGAAGCACTCGAAGCACTTACACATGAGGCAGAACTTGTTCTACAAGGCCTAGGACTTCCTTATAGAGTAGTATGCTTATCGACAGGCGACATAGGATTTTCGTCCGCCAAGACTTACGACCTAGAAGTTTGGATGCCGAGTTACAATAGATATGTCGAAATATCCTCTTGTTCCAACTTCCTTGACTTCCAAGCAAGAAGAGCCGGTATAAGATTTAGAGATCCCGTAGATAAGAAAGTAAAACTTCTCCACACGCTCAACGGATCCGGACTTGCAGTCGGCAGAACGACCGCAGCCATCATGGAGAACTACCAAAACGAAGACGGCACGATTACCGTCCCCGAAGCACTTAGAAAATACATGGGAGTAGATAAATTCTAATGCCCGAAAAATCGGAAGAAAAGAAAAAAGGCTTTGGACATGTTTTAGGGACTATAACCAAAGCAATATTCACGGTACTTAAAGTCATCGTTATTTTCATATTTAAGGTATTGAAAATTACGGGACTTTATCTACCTATTCTGTATGCTTTTGCAGGTGTTGTTTTGTACATAACGACAGATTTCAATCCGTTGTTGTTTGATAAAGGCGACATGCTTTTAGAGTGTATATTGTACGCAATAGGCATGGGAGTATGTGTGCTATGCGCCTTACTTATAACCTTAAAACATATTGTCGTCAACCCCATAAAGAAGATAAAAAACGGTTTGAAAAAACCGGAAAAGACAGAAGAAACTTCCGAAGACAAAACCGAAGACAAAATTCAAAAAGAGGAAAATATTGTCCCTAAAGAAGAAGTTGAGGAACCCAAAGTCCAAAATATTGAAGAAAAGGTCCAATATGTAAAACCTATAAGAGTCGGTGAAAAAGTCAAGGTTTATTACTCTAATATGCAAGACAGACTAATAAGAGAGTATGACGATAGATTCGAAGTATATGTGACAAAAGACGGAGTCGAAAGGCTAGAAAAGGTAGAATATAAACTCAATGAAAACTAAAAAACTTCCGCAAGATTTGGTCAATACCGAAACTTTAGAAAACGATCAAGAAATGATTGATGATAAAGTAGAAGGGACCAAGCAAAAGAAAGTAAAAACCAAAAGACCAAGAGTATGGGAACTCGATGCTTTGAGAGGAATAGCCATTCTCCTTGTTTGTTGGGATCATTTTATGTTCGATGCGTTCGGACTTTACGGCAGTCATTTTTGGAATAGCGGAGTCCCCTTTCTCGAAAACTTTGCCACGTTCGCAAGCGACTATTGGTCGTCGGATCTAAGACTATTTTGGTGGCCTTTCTTTTTATTCCTATTTTTCTTTGTGTCGGGTGTTTGTACGGCTTTTTCTCGCAACAATCTGTTTAGAGCGGTAAAACTAGGGGCAGTTGCCCTTCTAATGACACTTGTCACTTATCTTTTAGAAAAGTTCGGCGGCATGGACGGAGTCTTTATTTCGTGGGGTGTTGTCCATGCTTTTTCTACAATAGTCTTTATTTATGCGTTTATAGAATTATTCACGGGGCTTATTCTAAAAGCCTTCAAAAAAGAACATTGGCTACGTCCTATGATGAGCCTTGTTTCGCTTGTTTTTCTCAACATGTTTATAATTCTCAACGATAAATTCGGAGTCACAATCACCGAAATCGCAAGAGGGACGGCATCTTCTCCGTTAAATATTGAGGGGCTGGCGTGGGCATTTTACATGCCGAGATCAGAATTTAGAATGATTTCTGCGGATTATTTCCCGATTTTTCCATACATAATACCGTTCTTTATCGGTGCCACACTTTCTTTTGTGTTGTACCCAAAAAAGAAAAGTCTTCTTCCTATGCTTGACGGCAAATGGCACTATATATTCACTATCCCGGGTAGAGTTTCCATTTACCTATATGTATTTGTTCAAGTTGTCGCAATCGTCGTGCTAGGAATAATATCGCTTATATGCACAGGGGAGATAGGATTGTTTTGATGAAAATATTGTTTGTATGCACGTCAAATATAATGCGCAGTCCCTATTGCGAATTTGTGTTCGGCAATATGGTCGAAAATGATCCAATGCTAAAAGATAAAGTCGAATGGGTGAAATCGGCGGCACTTCGTTGGAGATACCGCCACATGCACAAAAAATCGCAAAATGCCCTAATAAAGGAAGGTTTTTCCGAAGATAAAGTCAAGGACTATCGCCCGAGACATGTTCTTATAGACAAAGATCTCTTTGATTCTGCCGACATTATAATAGGTATGACCGCAAGTCATAGGAAAATGCTCCCGAAAAAATATCGTTATAAATTTACGACTTTGACGGAAGCCGTTCTAGGGCAATATAAAGAAATAAAAGATCCGTATTGGGAAAGACTGTCGCAAGACGAGTACAACCAAAGAATGGATGAAATTAAGGCGTATCTAGAGCAGTATGCCGAGATTTTGAAAAATTAAAAAACGAAATTTTATTTAATTGTTTTTTAAGAAAAAAGGATATAATATAATAAGTAATATAAAGGTGAAAACATGCAAGAAAAAACAATGCTTGACGAAATTTTGAAAGAACTTCACGAGGTCGAAACCTTGACTGCAGAAGCCATCGAGCAGTCAAAAATTCTTGCAAAAGAAGCGGTGAAAAACGCTCGAGAACAATCTAAAAAAGATATAGAAAACAGCGAAAAAGAATCAAAACAAAAAATTGCCGATGCAAGAATTTCCGCAGAGAAAAAAGCCGATTCTCTATATCAAGAAATAATAGCCGACGGCGAAAAAGAAAAAGAAAAAATTAAAAATTCGAAAAAAGACAAGGTCGATGCCTTGGCTGACGAAATAGTATCAAAAATTTTAAGTAAATATGGCATCTGTTAGAATGAGAAAACTCGTTCTTTTGGGGCTTACCGAAGAGCGAGAAAAGATTCTCAAAAAACTGCAAAGGACTCAACTTGTTGAGATCAAATCTACCGAAGAATCGGATGCGACAGATTCTATTGATTTAAGTCACGAAAAAGACTTTTTTATATCCAAAAAAGCAATTTTAACTTCTTGCCTTGCCGAAATTGAAGAAGGCATAAAATTAAATCGTAAACTAAATGCGGACGAAATAAAAAAGACTCCTCTAAAAGAAACTATCAAAAATTTTGCATCCCCTATAGAGCGAATCGCTTATGACGAATTTCTAAAGATTAAAGATAGTGCCGACGAATTGCTAGAAGATGCTAAAGAAGTCGCAAAACTTTATACGGAAATTGCCGAGTTAGAAGGCAAAAAGACAGAAATCTTGGCTGAAAAAGAGAATTTACGTCCGTATATTGATTTTGAATTGCCGTTTTCGAGTGTAAGTTCTACTCGCTATACCGAATCGTATTTAGGATTGCTCGGTGGAAATATCGACAATTTGATAGCCGAAATAGGCGATAAATCTTATATCGAAAAGATCGGAGCCGACGGAAAACTCATATTTGTAATTACTCATAAAGACGATTCCAAAGAAGTCTTTGACACTCTTTCGAAATATGAATTTTCTCCGTGTCCTTATAAAAAAGACAACACTCCGAAAGAAATTATAGAAGAATATGATAAAAAATTAGAAACCCTTCTAGAGAGAGAAAAAGACTTAATAAGATCTGTTGCCGCTTTTTCGGAAAAGAAGACTTTATTCGAAAGACTTTATGATTATTATGACCTAGAAGAAAAAAGATTGGAGTCTGCGGAAAAATGTCGTGCCACTGCAAAATGTTTTGTTTTGGAAGCATGGTATCCTTTCCCCGAAGAAGAAAAAATCGACAATGCCATCAAAGGACTTGACTCTGTTGTGGCTTACGACAAAGTAGATCCTCGAGACGACGAAGTCGTTCCGTCCCTTATCAAAAACAGTTTTGTAATAGAAAAATTCCAAGCAGTGACCAACATGTATTCTGTACCGGACTACCGAGAAGTGGATCCCAATCCGACTGTTGCGGTATTCTTTTTCTTGTTTTTCGGTATAATGATGGGTGATGCGGCATACGGCATAATACTGACTGTATTGGCGACTACTTTACTTATTATCAAGAAGCCCAAGCGTGGGGAGATGAACCTTGTCTTTATAATTGCATTCGGAGGAGTCTCTACGATAATTTGGGGAATTCTTTTCGGTGGATGGTTCGGGATAGACATATCGGGGACCGTCCTTGACAAAATAAAATGGTTCTCGCCACTTGACGAGCCTATCAAAATGATGGTCTTGTCGGTAGCGATAGGTGCCGTCCAAATCGTTGTCGGCATGTTTATGAATTTCCTCAACCTTATAAGAAGAAAACAATACGTCTATGCGATTGGCAACGTGTTCGGGTGGTACACAATTTTTATAGGAATCGGATTTTTGGCACTTCCTATCCTTATAGAGAATGCACCGAGTTATTTCAAAATTATAGCAATTGTTTGCTTTGTGGTAGGCTTTATCGGACTTACCGTTGCCGGAGGAGTCGGCAAAAAAGGTGTCGCAAAACTGTTTGGCGGACTAAAAGAACTATATAGCATTACAGGTTATTTGTCCGACGTCTTATCTTACACGAGGCTTTTTGGCTTAGGGTTGTCTTCCGGAGTCGTCGCAATGGTCGTCAACAAAATTGCAACGGTGTTTTTCACTCTTATTCCGGTCTTAGGTTATATAATAGGTATAATAATTTTACTGATAGGACACGTTTTCAATATAGCCATCAACACACTGGGCGCTTATGTGCACAATTGCCGTTTGCAATATATAGAATATTTCCAAAAATTCTATACGGGCGAAGGACATGTGTTTATTCCGCTCGGATCTAAAACAAAATACACGAATCTCAACTATAATTAGGAGGATTATAATATGACAACAGGACTTTATCTCGCATTTTTAGGTGCGGTACTAGCGGCAGGACTTTCCGGAATCGGTTCCGCAATCGGTGTCGGCAAAGCAGGACAAGCGGCAGCAGGCATAACTGCAGAAAATCCCGACAGATTTTCAAAACTTCTTGTTCTACAATTGCTCCCCGCAACACAAGGAATATACGGCTTGCTCATCGCCTTTATGGTGTTTGTCAAAGTCGATTTATTCGGTACGCTTGTGCCTATTACCGTCGAACAAGGCTTGATAATTCTATTTGGTTGCTTGCCTATGGCATTTGTCGGCTTGATCTCTGCTCTTCACCAAAGTAAAACAGTTATAAGCGGTATGGCTATGGTAGCAAAACGTCCGGAAGAAAGCGGAAAAGCCATCATTCTCGGAGTTATGGTCGAAACATACGCAATTCTCGCATTGCTTGTTTCCTTCCTTGTAGTCGTAATGCTCAATGTAGGTTAAGATGGACGGATATAAAAACATTATCGAAAAAATTCGCCAAGACTCGCAAGACGAAATTGCAAAAGAAAAGCAATTATCTTCCGAGAAAATAGACGAAATCGAGAAAGATACGGCAAAGACGATAGAAAATATATCGTTAAAAACCCAAACGATTATTTCTCAACTTGAAGAAGAAATTGTTTCCAGAAGAAAAACCGTTGCCGAAATCGATACAAAAAAGATATTGTTGTCTGCAAAACAAGAGATTTTGGATGACGTGTTTTCGACTGCAAAAAATGCCCTACACAATTTGCCGGACACCGAATACCTAAAACTCATCGAGTCGATGATAACAAAAAACGCAACCGACGGGGATACTGTTGCCGTATTTAGCGCCGACCAAAAAGTCGTGACGAAAAAGTTTGTAGCGGATCTTTCTCGAAAATTAGGATTAAATCTAGGCTACGAAGTAATTGACGGCGATGACGGCGGAGTAATTTTGAAAAACAAAAATTGCGATAAAAACATGAGTTTATCCCTTGAAATTTCCGAAATAAAAGACGAAATAGAGAGCGAAATAGGAAAGAGGCTGTTTTGATGGACGGACTTTTATATGCCAACGGTGTTATAAAATGTAAAGAGAGTTCGATACTCGGCAAAGACAAAATTATCCGTATGATAGATGCGGAGAGCCTTGCGGATGCCGTAAAAGTCTTGACGGAATCGGGCTACGGTTCCAACCTCGGTATCGATGCCCCCGAAAAATACCCGTTGCTTATAAACAAAGAGCGTTTCGATTCGGTGGAAACAGTCAAAAAACTTGCCCCGAAAAATTCAGGAATAGAGTTGTTTTTGCTTGAAAACGATTATCTTGACGCAAAGGCTATGTTGAAAAATAGGCTTTTCGGTGCTACTATCCCGACAACCGACAAAGGAGTCTATGGCACCGAGAAAATCAAAGAGTTTATCGAGGAGCGAAAGGACGGAGTCTTGTCTCAAAAATTGTCCGAAGGAATAAACGATGTCCTTGACATGACGTCCCCTAATCCTTCATATATAGACATAGTACTCGATAAAAAATATTTTGAAGATATATGCGGACTAAAAAAGAAAATAAACGATGATGCCCTCAAAGAATATTGCACCTTAAAATCCGACGGCAGAAATATTTTGTCTTATTTGCGAGCCAAAAGAGCCGGTCTAAAAGTAGAACAGTACTTGGATCTTTTTGTAGTAGGCGGAATGATCGAGAAAGATACGTTTATGAAATATTACGATGACGAAAACGGCATTTATGAAATAAGCAAGGTTTTTTCGGAGCGTGATGTTTTGGAAAGTTCCAAGGGCGATCCTTCGACTTTTGAGAAAAAGTTGGACGAATCCCTTGCAAATATTTTCATCAAAAGAAAATCCGATATGTTTACGGTTGCCCCTCTCATACATTTCCTTATTGTGAAAGAAACCGAATTGAAATCTGTATCGGTAATTTTGACAGGAATTGCCAATCATGTTGACAAAAACATAATAAAACAAAGGGTTAGAGATATATATGCGTGAAAAATCACTTGCAGTAATAGGAGATAAAGACAGTTTGCTTGCGTATAAAGCAACAGGTGCCGACACTTTCGCCGTAATAAATGACGACGAAGCATACGAGGCTCTTAAAAAGTGCGCAAGGAACTACAAAATAATTTTCATAACTGAGGAGTTTTGCATAGGACAGTGTGCAGAACTCATCGAAAGGTACAAAACCAAAGCCTATCCTATTTGTCTGCCCATCCCCGGAGTCAAAGGTTGTAGCGGAATAGGTATGGAAGGCATCAAAAAAGACGTAGAAAAAGCCATCGGCACAGATGTGTTGTTTAACAAAGAGGAGAAATAAATGGAAAACACTGGAAAAGTTATCAAAGTATCCGGTCCGTTGATTGTTGCGGAAAACATGAGCGATGCAAGGATGTTTGACGTTGTAAGAGTCGGCGAAAAAAGACTGATAGGCGAAATCATCGAAATGAGAGGAGACAAAGCCTCCATAGAAGTCTATGAAGAAACATCCGGACTAGGAGCAGGAGACGTTGTCTATGACACCAAGGCTCCTCTTGAAGTAGAACTCGGACCGGGACTTATAGAAGGCATTTTTGACGGCATTCAAAGACCTCTTGCCGACATGAGAGAAAAAGGCGGAGACCGTATCGCAAGAGGCGTAGAACTTGCTCCTCTCGATCATCAAAAAACATGGAATTTTGTTGCGACCGCAAAGAAAGGCGACAAAGTTAAATCCGGTGACATAATAGGTTATGTTGACGAAACCAAAGCCGTTAGACATTATATAATGATTCCTAGCGGTATAGACGGCGAAATACAAGAAATCGTGTCGGGCGAATTTACGATAGATTATGTTGTTTGTAGAGTCGCAGGCGAAAACGGTATAAAACTTGTTTCCATGTGCCAAAAATGGCCGGTTAGAAAAGGTCGCCCTTATAAAGAAAAAATGTCCCCCGTCACTCCTATGGTTACGGGACAAAGAGTAATAGACACGTTGTTCCCTATTGCAAGAGGTGGTGTCGCCGCAGTCCCCGGACCTTTCGGTAGCGGAAAAACCGTCGTTCAACACCAGTTGGCAAAATGGGCAGATGCCGACATAATCGTCTATGTCGGATGCGGAGAACGTGGCAATGAAATGACAGACGTTTTGAATGAATTTCCGGAACTCAAAGATCCTAAAACCGGAGAGCCTTTGATGAAGAGAACAGTGCTTATAGCCAATACTTCGGACATGCCGGTGGCGGCAAGAGAAGCATCTATCTATACAGGCATAACCATAGCGGAATATTTTAGAGATATGGGCTACAACGTCGCCATTATGGCAGACTCTACATCTCGTTGGGCAGAAGCACTCAGAGAACTTTCCGGAAGACTTGAAGAGATGCCCGGAGAAGAAGGATACCCCGCATATCTATCTTCAAGACTTGCCGAATTTTACGAAAGAGCCGGAATAGTCAATACTTTGTCGGGACGCACCGGATCTATAACCGCAATAGGAGCCGTTTCCCCTCCCGGAGGAGATTTGTCCGAACCTGTCGCACAAGCAACTCTACGTATAGTAAAAGTCTTCTGGGGACTATCTGCAAGCCTCGCTTACAAGAGACATTTCCCTGCAATAGACTGGATAAAGAGTTATAGTTTGTATGCCGACAAAATGAGCGATTGGTACGAAAAAGAAGTCGGCGAAGAGTGGTGCGAGATGAGAGGCAAGACGATGCGTATTTTACAAGAGGAAGCATCTCTTGACGAAATCGTAAGACTCGTAGGAATGGATGCTTTGTCGGAAAAAGATCGCTTGACGATGGAAACCGCAAAGATGATAAGAGAAGACTACTTGCATCAAAATGCATTCCACGAAATCGACACTTACGCATCCCTAAACAAACAAAAAAGGATGCTAAAACTTATACTTATGTCACACGAAACAGGTTTGTCGGCATTAGAAAAAAATGTTGACATCGAAGATATTTTGGCACTTCCCGTTAGAGAAAAAATCGGTAGAGCCAAATATATTCCCGAAGAAAATATTGAGGAATTCAATAAAATAGAACTAGAACTTTCGTCGTCAATTGAAGGACTTGTCGGAGAGGAGGAATAACATGCTTAGAGAGTATAAATCTATCAAAGAAATAGTCGGCCCTATAATGATGGTAGAGGGTGTTGACGGAGCCAAGTACGATGAACTTGTAGAAATCGAACTTGCCGACGGCACTGTTCGCAACGGTAAAGTCCTCGAAGTAGAAAACGACAAAGCGGCAGTCCAACTTTATGAATCAAGTCAAGGTATTCAAATGTCCAGTGCCAAGGCTAGATTCTTAGGCCACTCATTACAATTCCCCGTTTCCGAAGATATTTTAGGACGAGTCTTTGACGGACTAGGTCGGCCAAAAGACGGAGGGCGAGCCGTTATTCCCGAAATGCGTATGGACATCAACGGTCAACCTATCAACCCTACCGCAAGAGATTATCCCGATGAATTTATCGAAACAGGTGTGTCTGCAATAGACGGACTCAACACTTTGGTAAGAGGGCAAAAATTACCGATATTTTCTGCGTCCGGACTTCCTCATGCGGATCTTGCAGCCCAAATTGCAAGACAAGCCAATGTCCTTAAAGGCGACGAGAAATTTGCAGTTGTTTTTGCGGCTATCGGCATAACTTTCGAAGAGGCGGACTTCTTTATTCAAGATTTTAGAAAGACCGGTGCTATCGAAAGGACGGTTCTGTTTATGAATCTAGCAAATGATCCGGCAATAGAGCGTATCGCCACACCTCGTATGGCTTTGACCGCTGCCGAATATTTGGCATTTGAAAAGGACATGCATGTTCTAGTCATTATGACGGATATTACCAACTATGCCGAAGCACTACGAGAAGTAAGTGCTGCGAGAAAAGAAGTCCCCGGAAGAAGAGGCTACCCCGGTTATCTTTATACGGACCTTGCAACGATATACGAAAGAGCCGGAAGAATCAAAGGCAAAAAAGGTTCGATTACCCAAATCCCGATTTTGACAATGCCCGAAGACGACAAGACACACCCTATTCCGGACCTTACAGGTTATATAACCGAAGGACAAATTATACTGTCAAGAGAACTCAACAAAATGGGCATAACACCTCCTATTGACGTCCTTCCGTCTCTATCGAGATTAAAAGATAAAGGTATAGGCAAAGGAAAAACCCGAGAGGATCATGCGGACACCATGAATCAATTGTTCTCCGCTTATGCAAAAGGCAAAGAAAACAAAGAGTTATCCGCAATTTTAGGAGATGCGGCACTTACTCCTATAGACAAATTATATGCAAAATTTGCCGACGAATTTGAGAAAAGGTATGTTTCTCAAGGTTTTACCACTCGTCGCACAATAGAAGAAACCTTGGATTTAGGTTGGGAACTTTTAAGAATATTACCGAGATCCGAGTTGAAACGTATAAAAGACGAATATCTTGATCGCTACTACGACGTAAAAGGAAAATAATGGCACGACTTAATGTAAACCCCACCCGAATGGAGTATAGGAGGCTAAAAACAAGACTCCTTACCGCAGTTAGAGGACACAAACTTCTCAAAGACAAATCGGACGAAATGGTCCGCAGGTTTATAATTCTCGCAAAAGAGAACAAAAAACTGCGTGAAGAAGTCGAAAAGGAAGTCGAGAAAGCCATGTTCGGCTTTATGTTGGCAGGTGCGTTGTCGAGCGAACAAAATATAGACGAGGCAATATCCGTACCCGCATTTTCGCTCAAAATAAATACCGCAGAACAATACATCATGAATGTATCCGTCCCCAAAATCGAGGTAGAAAAAGCATCGACTACGGAGGTTTTTCCTTATTCCTTCATATCGACAACGGCAGAACTCGATGATGCCGTCGTTAAAATGAACGAAGTCGTGGAAAAACTTATAAAACTTGCAGAAGTCGAAAAAAGCGTCAACATGCTAGCCGATGAAATCGAAAAGAATCGAAGAAGAGTGAATGCTCTTGAATATGTAATGATTCCAAATCTCGAAGAAACGATCAAGTATATAGGCATGAAACTTGACGAAAACGACAGAAGCACGACAACAAGGCTAATGAAATTCAAAGATATAGTTGCAAAAAAAACAAAATAATAATATTATATATAGACAATTATCTTTTAGGAGGATAAAGAAATGAGTGAAATCATTCTTACACAAGAAAAATACGATGAAATGCAAGCAAAACTTCGTTACCTCGAAAACGAAAAGAGAACAGAAGTTGCGCAAAACCTGAAAGCGGCTCGTGAACTCGGCGATTTGTCCGAAAATGCAGAATATCATGCTGCAAAAGACGAACAAGCAAAACTAGAAGCCGAAGTCGAAGAACTCAAAGAGTCCCTTCTTCATGCAACAGTCATCGATGAAAATAAAATCAAAACCAACAAAGTAGGTCTTGGAAACGTCATCACAATTAAGAACGAAGAAAACGGAAATGAATATGAATTTAGAATTGTTTCTTCTGCTGAAGCATCGTCTGTCGAGAACAAACTTTCCGACCAAAGCCCTATAGGTAAAGCCGTTATGGGCAGAAAGAAAGGTGAAACAGTCAATGCAATCACCCCCAGAGGACCTATCCCTTACACCATCATAAAGATCTCAAAATAAGGAATAAAATATGGACAACCAAAACAACCAACAATCAAATGTCAAAGAGCAAGACATTAGAGAACTTATAAAAATCAGATACGATAAACTTGATGCATTGAGAGAAAAGGGTTGCGATCCTTACGAACTCGTCAAGTATGACGTGACCGCAAAGGCACAAGAAGTCTTTGATAATTTTGAAAATTTCGAAGGAAAAACCGTCTCGATGGCAGGTAGACTCATGTCAAAAAGAGTTATGGGAAAAGCAAGTTTTGCCCACATACAAGATTCGACTGCTACCATCCAACTTTACGTGTCAAGAGATGACCTAGGCGAAGAAAATTATGCCGAATTCAAAAAACTCGACATAGGCGATGTTATCGGTATAAAAGGTGTACCTTTTGTTACCAAAACAGGAGAAAAAACTGTTCACATAACAGAATATACGCTGTTTGCAAAAGCCCTTTTGCCTCTTCCCGAGAAATTCCACGGCTTAAAAGACGAGGATCTTCGTTATCGTCAAAGATACGTAGATCTAATCGTCAACCCCGAAGTAAAAGATACCTTCAAAAAACGTAGTGCCATAATTTCGGCTATTCGTAATTTCCTAGACAATAGAGGATTTATGGAAGTCGAAACTCCTATCCTCAATACAATTGCTGGCGGAGCATCGGCAAGACCGTTCGTTACCCACCACAACACGTTGGACATTGACATGTATCTTCGTATAGCGCCGGAACTTTATCTAAAACGTTTGATTGTAGGTGGTTTTGACAGAGTTTACGAAATGGGTAGACTGTTTAGAAACGAGGGTATGGACTACAAACACAACCCCGAATTTACCACAGTTGAACTTTATCAAGCCTATTCGGATTACAAAGATATGATGGATCTTACCGAAGACCTATTTATCGAAGTCGCCGAAAAAGTTTTAGGCACAACCGAAATCGTATATAAAGGCACTCCTATATCGCTAAAAAGAGGTTGGAGAAGAGTGCCTATGGCAGACATAGTAAAAGAAGTTACGGGCTTAGACTTCAACAACGAAGATCTCTCGACTCTTATCAAAAAAGCCAATGAAATGGGCGTAGAAATCGATGAAAATGAATGCTGGGGCAAAGCCCTTTATGAAGTTTTCGACGAAAAGTGCGAAGAAAAACTCATCGATCCTATCTTTATTATAGACTACCCCGTAGAAGTTTCTCCTCTTGCCAAGAGAAAACCCACCGACAAACGTCTTACGGAAAGATTCGAATTCTTTATTTATGGTAGAGAAATGGGCAATGCCTTCTCCGAACTCAACGATCCTATAGACCAAAAAGAAAGATTTATGAAACAAGTCGAAGCCAGAAAGAACGGCGATGACGAAGCACAAATGATGGACGAAGATTTCGTCAATGCATTGTCTTACGGCATGCCCCCTACCGGCGGACTCGGAATAGGTATCGACAGAATGGTTATGCTTTATACGGACAACGATTCAATTAGAGATGTTTTGTTGTTCCCGACCATGAAACCTAAAAAATAAATGAGCATAAATATTTTCGGTAAAAGTCACGTGTCTTTTCATACTCCCGGACATAGCGGAGAAGCATATAAAGGACGTGACTTTTTTTTATCCGATGTAACAGAATTGTCTTTTACCGACAATCTGTTGTGTCCAAACGGTAAGATAGAAAAATTAAACGAAGATCTTGCCACTATTTATGATGCAGATTTTGCATTTTGTGTTACAAACGGTGCAACCTCTTGCATAACGACTGCCGTATCTTGTTTTAGAGGAACTTGCCTTGTCGTCGGCAATGCGCACCGATCGTTTTTTAATGTCGCAAGAAAAAATAGAATAAAGGTAGTAATTGCAAGCGATACAAAAAAAGCACGAGAGTATCTTGCTAAAAATAAAGTTGATTTTGCTTTTACAACGTACCCCGACTATTTTGGAAGAGATTTAGGGATAAAAGAAATATCCTCACTCCTAAAAGAAAAAGACATCCCCCTAATAATCGACTCGGCTCATGGCTCGCATTTTGCTTTAAGCCCAAAACTACCCGATTCGGCTACCGAATACGGCGATTTGGTAATCTATTCTTTACATAAGACTTTACCGGTGCTTACAGGTGGAGCAGTTATCGTCGGCAAAAAGCAATACAAAGAAAAAGTCTTTTTAGAACTTATCTCGACACACTCGACATCTCCGTCGTTCATGACGCTCGAAAGCATTTCTTGGCTAGTTCAAGACTTAGAAAAAGTCAAAAGTGGTTTTGACACTCTTGTTGAAGTGCTAGAAGAATTCAAAAAAGATTTAGAAAATACTACCTCGTTTTGTATTAAAACAACAGATGATCCGACAAGAGTTTGTATCGAAAATAAAAACGGAAAAGATATAGGTTATAATCTCGGTAAGTATTTGGAAACAAAGAACATATATGTAGAAACTTCTTATAAAAGTGGGGTAATTTTAATTACAACTCCTTATAATATGAAACATTTGGGGCTAGTTGTAGATGCACTGAAAAACGCTCCCGATATAAGAGAAGAAAAGATTTCTACTCCCGAATTTGACGGGATCAAAGTCGTCGAATATACATTGGCCGATTATGAGGAGATTTCGGTAGAAAATGCTCTCGGAAGAAGACTTTATTTAGAAGTCGGAGCCTACCCTCCGGGGACTCCCTCGTACTTCTTCGGAGATATAATAGACGAGCAATTTATCTCCTTTTTTAGAGAACATGAAAACTTTCTTTTCGGTGCTTGTAAGGGAAAGATTTTCGTGTTAAAATAACTAGTATTAGGAGCAATTTATCTCATGGAAAAAGGTTTTTTTATTACTCTCGAAGGCTGTGAAGGCGTCGGCAAATCTACTCAATTAAAATTTCTAAAAGAATATCTTGACGGCTTAGGTAGAGAGATTGTATATACCAGAGAACCGGGTGGCACCCCTCTTGCCGAGAAAATTAGAGAACTTATTCTTACCGAAAACATGGGAGCATTGACCGAAGCATATTTGTTCGCAACGGCAAGGATGGAACATATAAACAATGTTATTCGCCCCGCAATTGATCGAGGTGCCGTTGTTTTATGCGATCGCTACATCGACAGTAGTTTTGCATACCAAGGTTTTGCGAGAAATTTAGGACTTGAAAAAGTCAAAGAAATCAATTTCTACGCATTGGAAAATTGCATGCCCGACCTTACCATATTTTTAGATATGGATCCCAATGCTTCATTCAGAAAGCAGTCCGGAAAACACATCGATAACGACAGAATGGAAAACGAAACAAAAGAATTCCATTCAAAAGTCTATGAAGGATTCAAAAGTTTACAAAAGGAATACCCCGATAGAATTGTGGCTGTTGTTCCGCAAGAAGAAAAGACAGAAACTGCCCGACTCATTAGGGAAGCCGTAGAAGGAAGAATGAAGCAATGTCGCTGATTCGATCTACAGATGCATACAAAGAAATAAAGAAAGACATAAAAAGTGGACAACTTTCTCATGCTTATGTCGTGTTTTCTGCCGATACCGAAGCCGTCGATCAACTGTTTTTGACGGTAGCCGAGGAGATTTCTTGTAAAAACGGCGGTTGCGGAGAATGTGAAACATGTTCTCTTATTCTCGAAAAGGCTCACCCCGACGTCAAATTTATCGACGGAGGTCAACTTAACGCCGAAAAAACAAGACAACTTATAGACGATACTTATCTAAAAGGTGCAAAACAAGAAAGAAAATTATATTTTATAGAAAACGGCGAAAATTTAGATCCGAGAGGTCAAAATATTTTGCTTAAAACTTTCGAGGAACCACCCGAAAATGTCGTGATTTTTATATCTGCTTCGAACGATGCTTCGCTACTTCAAACCATAAAATCAAGAGCGAAAAAACTCTATATTTCTCCGTTCAAGAGATCCGATCTTATTGACGAACTTATAGAAGAAGGTGTCCCCGAGGAAGATGCAGAGACTGTTGCAATGTCGTCTGCGGGGAGTTATACAAGAGCAAAAAATCTTTTGTCCAACCAAAAGTTTTTGGAGTTATACGAAAGAGTTTTTGATATGATGACCAAAATAAAAAAGTCCCCCGATGTCGCAGAATATTTGCAGGACAGCATGTGGAACAAAGACAATATAAATATGACACTCGATTTTGTCGAACTTATTTTGAGCGACGTCCTAAATTACGTGAGCGGTAATGTGGATGACATATATATGGACGATAGACGAGATTTGTCGGTAATAGCCGACGGATTTTCACCGGTTAGTACCGCAATGGCGGTGAAAAGAGTAAATGCTGCAAGAGAAAAAGTAAACCTAAATCTATCTCTTACAACGGTTGCGGAAACATTATTATTTGAAATTTTGGAGGCTAAATATAAATGGCAACGTTAATAGTTGGTGTAAAACTGGGAGGAAACGCAAAAACTTATTATTTCTCCCCTAAAAACGAAACTTTTGCCGAAGGCGACGGAGTTATTGTCGAAACTGTTCGTGGAGTAGAATACGGCACAGTGGCAATAGCCAATAAAGAAGTCGATGATAAAGAAGTTGTCCAACCGCTAAAAGAGGTTATTAGAAAGGCAACGGAAGAAGACAAATCTCAACACGAGAAAAATATCAAAGAAAGAGACAACCTCATGCGCACCACAATGAAAAAGGTGGCGGACAGATCTCTTGAAATGAAAATAGTCGATGCCGAATATACGTTTGACCGTTCAAAAATCATAGTATATTTTACCGCAGAAGGCAGAGTTGATTTTAGAGAATTGGTAAAAGACTTGGCGTCGGCGTTCCATGTAAGAATAGAACTTCGTCAAATCTACGAAAGAGACGACATAAAAATGAGAGGAGCGCTCGCCCCTTGCGGAAGACCGTGTTGTTGTGGCTCATTTTTGCAAAATTATGACAAGGTGTCCATCAAGATGGCAAAACTTCAAGGTTTGTCGCTAAACCCCACCAAAATAAACGGTGTATGCGGAAAGTTGATGTGCTGTCTTAGATTCGAAAACGATTTTTATGCGGAAAGAATGAAAGAGATGCCTAAGGTCGGTTCCAAAGTGACAACTCCCGACGGACAAGGCACCGCTTATTCCAACGATATATTCAAAGAAGAAGTCAAAGTCAAGTTTGTGGACAAAGACGGCGGGGTCGAATATAAGATCTATCCCGTAGGCGAACTTCAAGGTTTTTCGAGATCTTCAATAGAAGAAGTCGACGGAGGAGAAGATCAACTTTCCGAAGACTATAAAAACGATTGACACTTTTTGAATAAAGAGTTAATATAAATTTACAAAATTTATAAAAATTTTAAGGAGAAGTACTATTATGGCATATCAAATTACAGATAAATGTGTTTGTTGCGGTTGCTGCGAAGCAGAATGTCCTTTTACAGCGATTTCCCTCGGCGATGACAAATATGTTATCAACGAAGAAGTCTGCCAAAGCTGTGGAATGTGCGCATCAGTGTGTCCTAACGATGCAATCCTTCCCGACTAAGTTTTCGCTGGCATAGTGTAAGAGATTTTAATCTCGATACTGCAAAGAAAACAAAAGAAAAAGGAGCAATTTTGCTCCTTTTTTAATTTAATTTTTAATCGCCTATTGCCTCGTAAGCGGCATTTATCAATTCATAGTTTCTGTCACCTACTAAGTTCCAACAAAACACTCCGCCGTATCCGCAAGTGCTAACAAGTTTTGCTTTTTTCTTGATGAGTTTTGCGGTATCGAAAGAGTGGTGCATAGTGTCATTATATGCATAACTTTCGTTTTCGGTCTCAACAAGAGTCAAAGTCTTGTTGTCGACAGCATCCATGATGTCTTGATAATGCCAATAGTCTTGTCCTTCGGTAGCGCATCTAGAATAATAAGGAAGACCGACATTTAATTTTAGTTTGTCAAAACCCGAAAGATAAGCAAAATACATAGAATTACGTGTTTTGTCATAAGGAGTATGTGATTCCATGCCGTAGTCGTAGGTCATAACATTGACGAAAGTCAACGATTTATTAAGACTCGATACGTCAAGATGTGTGATCATGTTGGGCCAAGCCGAAATCGCACAAGAAAGAACGGCATCCTCGCCCAAAGTTTCTCTTAGTTGCGCCATAAGTCTTGCGTGATCCTTACAACAAGTATTGCATCCGCCTATATCGGGATATTCCCAATCGACGTCGAATCCGTCCAAATCATATTTTTCCATCCACGCCTTGCAACCTTCTGCAAATTTTTTACGTGTTGCTTCGGTTTTACTCATCTTGCAAAACGGACCTTTGCCAAAAGCAACCGTTAATTTTATGTTAGGGAAATTGGTTTTTAGATAGTTAGAAACCATTTCAAGTTGAGTGTTTTCAGATTTTTCTACGACGTCATAACTATTGGTTTCTTCGTTGTAAACTTCATCAAAAAACATTGGTACCATATCTTCTTCGGACACTTTGGCAAAAGAAAATATAATATGAGTGTATTTGTCGAACTCCATATTTTTGAGATCTTCTTCGCTTTTAAACGAGTGTTGTGTAAGATATGCGACGAATCTAGCGGTTTTTGTAGTAGGTTTTTCGCCGTCGAAATATAGGCCGACGAAAACTGATGCAAATACCGCTCCGATGAATACAAGAATAATTATTGTTGCGATAATAGAATTTTTGATTTGAAATTTTAACATAAATGATCCTCGCTACTGTAATAAATATATTATACCATGTAAAAAAGCATGCAACAAGAAGCAAAAATTTAATGTTATTATAAGGATCAAAGCATATAAATAATATAGACATTTAGAAAAGTAAAGGATTTTTGTATATACTTTACGAAAATCAAAATTTATGTAATAATAAAGAACATGGATAAAAAAGAAAGAGTCCCCTTCAAATCGTGGGACGCCGGCATTATTTTGGGGGCAACTTACCTTTTAGGCAGTATTATCTCGATTGTTTTGAACCCTCTTATTTCTAAATATCCGAATTTTTCGGCAGATGTTTCTTATGCCATAATACCGATTACAACGGCAATAATTCTTTTGGTGTACGGACTGATATTAAAAAAAGATTTCGGATTTACTGTCGGGAAAAACAGCATAAAACCTATATCGCTTATTCTTTCGCCGTTCGCAGGGATAGGCCTTCTTGCAATGTTGATGATATTCAACTACGTGGCAGTCTATATCGGGAATTCGCTAGGAGTAGAAATGACTGTGACAATCCCGTCCCTCGATACTCCTCTAGAATGGGTTTTGGCAATTTTATCCATTTGCGTATTGCCATCCCTTACGGAAGAAACGGTGTTTAGAGGAATATTCCTTTCGTCTGCGGAAAACGGCGGCACGATTGTTGCCATATTCTTTTCGGCAATGTCGTTTGCTTTATTTCATTTCAACTTGGCTCAGTTCGTATATCCCCTTGTTTACGGCACAATGCTAGCGATAGTTGCAAGAAAAACCGGCTCTACCATATACGGAATGATAATGCATTTTGTCAACAATTTGACTACACTGGTATTGACAAAAACCGGCTGGATCTCTTTTCTTGACACTTTCTCGTGGGAAAACATCGGAATACTTTTTGCAATATGTCTATTAGGTTTTGGAGTATTTACGGTGTCGTTTTTGTTTATGACAAAACCTATTGAACCCAAAAAATATATAAAACTAAAAGACGGTACATTGACAGGCTCTGAAAAACTCGGAATTTATCTAACTCTTGCAGTGCTTTTGGTCGTTTGGCTTGCAATGATCATCTATAATGTGGTAAAATAACAACAATGTCAAGAAAAAGTAGATTATATTTAATATATTTAATACCCGCAATGTTATTTCTCGTGTTGAGATACGTTGTGTCCGTCCTACCGCTTGCAGACAATTATGTAGAGTGGATTTTTTCGTTTTGTTCTCAAATAGTGCTTAATTTAGGACTAACATTTATTTTGTTTTTTGCCATGAACAAGAACAAAAAAATCGGCTCATTTACCGATACTTTCTACTTAAAACGCCCTAAAAAACTTTCAAGTAGCGAAATTGTTTTGATATTGGTTTTACCGTTTATTGTGAGATATGCATCCATCGGAGTAAGTTATTTCACGCAAATCGTGTTGCTTAATACGGGCTTTACGACCGTATCGGGAGCGGGGACCATTTACAGTTCCACGGGAGTTTTCTTGATGGAAATTTTGACAACTGCAGTATTTCCTTGTGTATGCGAAGAAGTATACAACAGAGGTCTTCTTTTGTCTGCCCTTGACGACAAACCCGACGGAATCGGAAAAGTCCTTTTGATGGGACTTATGTTTGGCTTATTTCACCAAAATATCCAACAATTCTTATACACATTCTTTGCAGGTTGTGTGTTTGCCGTAGTTGCAATGCGGACAAAGAGCATTATTCCTTGTATGTATATGCACTTTGTCAACAATTTCTTGGCGGTGTTTTTCGACTACTGTTCGCAAAAAGGCACATTTATAGGTGGACTTTACGATTATTTTTACGAAACCATATTCTCTCAATTTTTCTTTATCGTAATTTTGAGTTTTATCGGAGCATTTGTCTTGGTGGTGTATATATGCCAAAAACTTATGCTTCGCAATAAAATAGAAAAAGCCATTGAAAAACCCATTGTTTTTGACAAAGAAATAGACTTTTTCTCGTTGGCGTCAAGGAATATGGACGATGACACCATGGTCGTAGAAGTAGAACAAAAATCGACGTTTGCCGATGTCGGCTTTTTGGTGGCAACCATTGTCGTCACTGCCGTTTCTACAATAATGACATATATTTGGGGCATGTTGCGATGACCGATGAAGAATATATGCAAGAAGCCTTGAAAGAGGCGGAAGCAGGCGCAGAAGTAGGCGAAATCCCCGTCGGTGCCATTTTGGTTGACGGTGGCGGACAAATAATAGCAAGAGCGCACAACAACAAAGAAAAATTAAAAAATCCCGTTAGACATGCCGAAATAGAAGTGATGGAAAAAGGCGTTGAAATATTGGGAAAGTATCTAAGCGAAGCGACTTTATACGTCACCTTGGAACCATGTCCTATGTGCGCAGGAGCGATGCTTGCGACTAGACTAAAAAGACTTGTTTTTGGAGCAAAAGACGAAAAACTCGGATGCACCGGCACAGTTTACAATCTTTTGGACGAGCCGAAGTTTAATCACAGAGTAGATGTCACCGGTGGCGTTTTACAAGAAGAATCTGCAAAAATATTAAGAGAATTTTTTAAGAAGAGAAGAAAATGTTGCTAATAGTAGGTCTAGGAAATATAGGCAAAGAGTATGAACATACCTATCACAATATGGGGTTTGAAGTCATAGATGCACTTGCTAAAAAACTAAATGTGTCCGTCAAAAAAGAAGAGTGTAGAGCATTGACTCATACGTTTTCTAGATTCAACGAAAAAGTCGTAATAGCAAAACCATCGACTTATATGAATTTGTCGGGCGAAGCCGTCAAAAGTTTGGCTACAAAATATGCTCCCGACGATATAATAATCATATATGACGACATTGACCTACCTAGATTTGAGATAAGAGCGAGAGAAAAAGGCTCCGCCGGTACTCACAACGGCATGCGTGACATCGTAAGACTAATGGGCGAAAATATCAAAAGAGTAAGAGTCGGTGTCGGTAGGAATCAGGGAGAACTCAAAGATTATGTTTTGTCCAAAATACAAAAAGCGGACAAAGAAGAGTTTGACAAAGTTTTTGATTTTGTGGCAGATGCCCTTATAGAATATATTGCTACTAAGAATTTTTCCAAATTTCAACAAAAATTAAATACGGGAATTTATGCTGTTTGAAGGAACTGAAAGACCGTCCGTAGAAGAGGTAAAACAAGCGATAAACGGCCGTCAAAACACGATGGTCTTTTCTTGTACGGAAAACGGCAAATACAATCTATTAGAAGAAATAGATCGACCGTTTATATATATTGTTCCGGACATTTTAGAAGCAAGACGAGCCACAAGAATTATCAAAGAATATACCGGTAAAGAAGTTGTGCTTATTCCGGAAAGAGAAGATCCTTTGAGGTGCGGGCAGGTTTCTTCCGACACAAGAAAAGAAAGGGTGAATTGTCTATATAAATTGGCAACAAATGAGGCTTTCGGTGCTGTCGTAACGGCAGAAGGAGCGATGCAATATTTCCCGAAAAAAGAGAATTTTTTAAGTGCCGTTTTTACCATAAAGAAGGACGAAGAAATGTCTTTCGAGGAACTGGCAAACAAACTCGTTTCGATCGGATACAAAAGGACAGACGAAGTGCTGTCTACCGGCAACTTTTCTTTTCACGGTGACCGTTTTGAAATTTTCGTTATAGGCAGAGACCTTCCTACAAGAATAAGTTTTTTCGGCGATACAGTCGAAGAAATCAAAGAGTTCGCACTTGATACAAAGGTATCGGTAAGAAGTCTTGACGAAGTTGTGATATTGCCGATGAATGATACTTTGGTGTCCCAAAATATAATAAACAGGATACGAAACGGTTTTGTTTCTCGAATGAGAGTTGCAAAAAAAGAAGAATATCAACTCATAGAAAAGAGCATTGAAATGCTTGACGACCTCCCGTATTTCCTAACTCCGTTTTGTCTTGACGAGATGTCTTTTTTAGATGACTATCTATGCGATCCTATCATTGTTTATTCGGATGTCAAAGCAATAGAAAACGAACTTAAATCTTTATACTCTCTTTTTGAAACAAGAGTAAAAAACTATATTGTTTCGAGTGAATGTTTTAGAGAACATATCAAAATAGTTCCTTCTCCGGAGACAATATACGAGAGTTTTTCGGATAGAACAAAACTAGGTTTTAATTTGCTTACGTCCCATCAGTCCGCCTTTGTCCCGAACGAGATATTCAATGTCAAATCGTTGTCGATAGACAGATATTATCTCAACAAGGAGAGTTTTTTATACGATCTCAAAAATTGGTCGTTCAGAAGGTTTACGGGAATAATTTCTACATTCAACGAATATAGCGCAAGAACCTTGCAAGACGAGTTGCTAGGGCAAGGAATAAAACTTTCGATTTCTAGTGAAGCCGTCAAAGAACAGATTGTAATAAGTCCGCAATTTATATCTTCGGGCTTTGTGTTCCCCGAAGAAAAAATCGTACTTGTCGGAGCAGAAGATCTCTTCGGCAAAATGCGTGTTTTCGAAAAGAGAGAAGACTACAAAAAAGAAGTCAAAATTGCTCCTAAAAAAGGCGACTATGTTGTCCACGAGAGATTTGGAATAGGACTGTCCGAGGGTATCAATTCCGTAAAAACCCCCTACGGCTACAAAGACTACTACGTAATTTTATATAAAGACGGCGATAGACTCTATGTTCCTCCCGACCAAATGGACGAAATAGAGCGGTGGTCCGGAAGCGGAAAACCTACAATTCACAGACTGTCAAGCAAAGAATTTGACAAGATTAAAGAAAGAGTCAAAGAGTCAGCCAAAAATATGGCTATCGACTTGTTGACGCTATATGAAAAAAGAGAGCGGACGAGAGGTTTTGTCTATTCGCAAGACACCGAGTTTCAAAAGGAGTTGGAAGATTCTTTCCCGTTTGAAGAAACTGCCGACCAATTACGAGCCGTCAATGAAATAAAAGAAGACATGGAGTCGGGGAAAATCATGGACAGACTTCTTGCGGGCGACGTAGGTTTTGGCAAAACCGAAGTGGCTCTAAGAGCAATGTTCAAAACGATTTTTGACGGAAAACAAGCCGCAATGCTTTGCCCGACCACGATTCTTTGCGAACAGCACTACAATACGATCAAAGAAAGATTACAACCGTTCGGTATAAACATAGCCGTTTTATCACGACTCCAAGAGCCGAAAGTTATCAAAAAGAACATAGAAGATATTGCCTCAGGCAAGGTCCAAATTATAGTTGCAACCCATAGATTATTGTCGTCTGACGTGGCTTTTCACGATTTAGGACTGTTGGTCCTTGACGAAGAACAGCGATTCGGAGTAGAAGACAAAGAAAAAATCAAGGCACTAAAAACCAATGTCAATGTTCTCACGATGTCCGCAACGCCGATTCCGAGGACGCTCCACATGGCGCTTTCGGGGATAAGAGATATTTCTCTTTTGACCGAGCCTCCTAAAAATCGTATCCCCGTCAAGACTTATGTCACGGAATATACCGACACTCTTGTAGTGGATGCCGTCCGCAAAGAAATAGCAAGAGACGGACAAGTTTTCATTTTGTTCAACGATGTAAGACGTATCGAAGAATATACCGCTCATCTCCAAGATTTAATGCAAGATGTCCCGATTATTTTTGCTCACGGTCAAATGTCCCCAAAAGAGATGGACGAACGCATCACTTTGTTTTATAATAAAAAGGCAAGAGTGCTTGTCGCCACTACGATTATTGAAAACGGTGTTGACGTACCTAGTGCGAACACGATAATCGTAAAAAACGCCGACAGAATAGGACTCGCATCACTATACCAACTAAAAGGTCGAGTAGGAAGAAGCGATATTTCGGCTTATGCCTATTTTACGGTAGATAACTCGGTGCTAAGCGATTCGGCAATCAAAAGACTTACCGCCATTGTTGAGTGTAGCGATCTAGGGAGCGGATTCAAAATTGCCGAAAGAGATCTGGAAATCAGAGGTGCAGGCAACGTACTCGGTCGAGAACAACACGGCAACATGGAAAAAGTCGGCTATGATATGTATGTTAGGTTGATAAGAGAAGCCGTCGATGAATTGAAAGGCATAGAAAAAGAAAAAGTTTTCGATGTCGAAATCAAAACCGAAGGCGAAGAATGTGTCCCCGAAACATACATGAAGAAAGAAGAAGACCGAGTAGAGTGCATGAAACGCGCAAGAGCCGTCAGAGATAAAGAAGAAAGACTTGCTTATCTCGAAGAATTGAAAGATGCTTACGGCAAAGTTCCCGACAGCGTCTTGAATTTGGTGGATCTAGGCGAAATCAAGAATATTGCCAAAAAACTCGGCATGAAAACCGTATCGATAGGCAAAAACACTTTCATTACACTATACGACATAGGTGCAGTCGAAAGAGGGAGACTCCTAGAAAGTCTATCTTCGTTCGTCAACATTGTCGCCCTTAGCGTAAGGAAGGAGCCAGTCATAGAATTCAAAATCGAAAGAATGAAATATAGAGAAAAATTGGTGTGCGTAAGGAGGTTTCTAGAAACAGCGCTATGAGAAAGAGATACAAAGAAAACAGCCCACGATTTCTAAAAGGTGCAGCGACCGACAACAACGGTTACGAAAAATTTGGTGCGGAAGTAGATAGACTTATTTCCGTTTTACCCAATGAAAAACAACTTAGTTACAGAGATATGGAGTATTACAACTTCATCCATTTTGGCATCAATACATTTACCGGTAGAGAATGGGGTACGGGTACGGACGACATAAGCGTGTTCAATCCCTACAATCTCAACACCGATGAGTGGTGCAGAATCTTGAAAGAAAGCGGAAGCAAAGGTGTTATATTTACGGCAAAACACCATGACGGATTTTGTATGTGGGACACTAAAACCACCGAAAGAAACGTAATGAACACTCCTTTCAAAAGAGACATAGTAAAAGAACTTGCCGAAAGCACCAAAAAATATGGTTTGAAACTCGGAATTTATCTTTCCCCGTGGGATAAAAGTACACCGATTTACGGGACCAAAGCCTACAACGATTATTACAAACAACAACTCACCGAACTTTTGACCGGTTATGGCGAAGTCTTTACCGTTTGGCTTGACGGTGCAAGAGGATCGGAAGTAGAAATCGATCCCGATTTTGCCTATGATTTCCAAGGATTTTTTGATATTGTGAAGAAATATCAACCTCATGCGACTACCGCAATAATGGGTGAAGATATTCGTTGGATAGGCAACGAAGAAGGCAAATCACGTAAATCCGAGTGGTGCGTCGTATCTGTCGGCGAAGGCGAAAAGAAAGGTCGTGAAGGCGATGACAGCATTGTAGATACAGTGCCTACGGTCGCTTACAATGCAGCAGACATAGGATCAAGAGAACTTCTTAAAAATTATGAAAATCTCAAATGGTATCCGGGTGAAGTCGATGTGTCTATTCGCAAAGGCTGGTTCTATCACGACAACGAAAAACCGAGGACTCTTAAAAATCTCCGCAAAATTTATTATAAAGGCTCTGTCGGAAACGGTGGTTTCCTTCTATTAAATGTCCCCCCGAAAGCAGACGGAACCATAGACAAAAAGGATGAATTGGTCCTAAAAGAATTCGGAAATTCTATTAGAGAAGATTTTGCAAGAAAAATAGAAGGCAAAACTTTAGCGGTCGATATTTATGACAAAGTAAGAGAAGTTGTAGGTTATTCTAACTTTACCGACGACGAGCATATTCTCGATTTTGTGTTTGACAAACGCTCTTGTGTTAAGACCGTCAAACTCACCGAAGAAATCGAAAAAAGCCAAAGAGTCGAAAAATTCGACATATATCTAAAAAGAGGCAATTATTATATTTTAGTATCCCAAAACACCGTAATCGGATACCGAAAAATCATAAGACTTCCCGAATATAAAAATAATGTTGCAGACGGAATAAGAATTGTGGTACGACAATCTCGAGCCAATTCGTCTATCGCAGTAGAAGCGTTTGAATAAAACTTATCAAAAAGCACCGCAGAAAAAGGCGGTGCTTTTTTATTGCAACGGAGAATAATCCCAACAAGTAAAATAACAGTAAACGGTATAAAAAGGTCGGTCTTGACAATACTATTTATTGCGCATATAATGTATGTGTATGCGTGTGCATATAGAAATTATGGAGGTACATGTATGAAAAAATACATCAACTGGAAAGTATTGTTGGTACTTGTTTTAGTCGTTTGTTTTGTATTTGCAATAGTTGCATGCGACAGCGGCGGATCCGGAAAGAAAAACAATAATACCACAAAGAAAGAAGAAGAAACCCAAAAAGAGGAGACGAAGGAAAATCCTAATTCTCCCGCAAAGGCGATAGATGCGATTTTTGCCGCTCTTGATACTACTCTTCCTTCGACAAGCGAAAAGACATCCGTATTGTCTCTTGGAGCCAACATCGGTGTTGACTTCGATGGATTCAATACCGAAGTCAACGGACAGGCTATCAACTGGGACGGAGTATCGGCATCAGTCAATCTTATGGCAAACTTTGACGCAAATACTTCGGGAAACAATGCCGCAAAAATTTCCGTCAAATATAAGACGACAAAAGAACAAGAAAATGCGGACGAACTTGTTTCTATCTACACCTTAGGTTCTACCGCTTATCTCAAAATCAAAGACCACAATGATTATTACAAAGTGAATGTCGGCGACAACGGAGCAGATAAGAACAATGTAGATTATGTCAAATATCTCAAAACCCTTCCCTCTACACTCGGAGCGACTATCGGCGGACTCAACGTCGCATCGCTAAAAGAAAGTTTGATGGGTGTTATCAGTTCTGTATCCGACATGCTCGGCGACTTCCTTGACTGCAATGTAGGAAGCGATGCCATTTCTATAAGACTGGTCCTCGGCAAAGAAGAGAACTTCAAAGGAATCCAAGGATCCGGTGTTGCAAGTTTGTTGTCCGGTTTCTTAAAAGAAGACGGACTTATCGGAGCAGCCCTTGTTAGCATTGACTCTACAGGAGAAATTTACGATATCGTAATGAATGACGTTGTACCGGTTCTACTCGGAGCATCTCTATTTGATATTTGCGATCCTACAAAGGACCTTACGGGAAAACTTTCACAAGTAAACATCGTTCTCAATAAAGACGCAAGCGGAGCCATTTCCGGACTCAATATTGTGGTCACCGCAGGCGAGAAGAACGAAAATTGGCAAGGCACAATCAAATTAAACATTGCCGATTTGAAAGTTTCCGACAAAGAAGACACAACAGTCAAAACCGAAATCGAAAAATTCGATGCAGCCGCAAAGACTCCCGCAATTCATTTTGACGTAAATGTTAACATCCCCAATAATACCGATCTCTGCATGACACTCGGATTTGATGCATCTCCTTCGATTGTGGACGGCGATATGCTTATCCAACTTACATCCGCAAGTTTGCCTGTCGGTGAAGAAACCTTTGACGCAAACGATCTCTGCGCAGTATATGACGTAGTGGACGGTCAACGTGGAGTATGGATAGATTTACTTGCCCTCTACAAAGTCGCATATAAAGCCGAAATTGCAGCAGGCACTTTAGATCTCACCTCCACAAACACTCAATATTTCCTTCCTATCGAAATTGAAAACTTCATCTACAATCTATATAGCAAGAAATACGTGCTTGTAGGCTATGCAGGAAATTGGGAACACGGTAATTATGAATACTGCTGGTTTGAAGACGGCAACGATTCTTGGTCACTCGATAAATTGACTACCAACGTGAAAGCCGATACCGAACTTATGGCTAAGATAAGAAAAGCATACGGCGTAGCCGACACCGAAGACATCGAACTCGTAATTGCCGACTACTGGTGGGGCGATATCAATCAAGGTATCAAATTCGTCATAGCATATCCCAAGACCACAACCAACTTTGCAACCATCAACGTAAAATCTTTCAACAAAGAAACCAATGCAGTCGATAAAGTTTCGTCAATAAAATTGGTTAACGACGGAAACGTAACATTGAACGAAGCGTTGAGCCTCGTCGATTACACGATTTCCGGCGATGCAATCGGTTCGCTTACATTTGTAGGTTGGGAGAAAGAGGACGGCACTGCAGTCGATCCCAAAACAACCGTTCTTAATGACGGTGACACCGTAGTTGCGAAATTCGAAGACTTCTCAAAACTTTCCGATGGTCAACTCTTGCAAAAGATGACTTTCTATGCCTATGAAGAAGTCAACGGAAACTATGAATATGCCGAATATGAAACATTGTATTTTGTGCAATTCAAATCGAAAAAATCTGAAACAGTATATTGGTATAATACCGAAACCAAAGAAGTGTCAACCACTGCAATCTTTGATAAAGTTGCCGACGTCACCGCTCCCAAATCTCCTGTGTACGGAATTAAATTCGCAGGTTGGAAGACGCTAACAAGCGCAAATGACACAACTCTAAAAGACGTAAGCAAGACCGCAAAAGATTACGGTTCGGATGTCAAAGTATATGCAGTGTACGAACTTGACAACGAACTAATCAAAGAAGATACAGTAGAACTCGTAGGAGAAGGAGTTGACTATTCTGTATTCGAAAATAGATTCAATACGGTAATTGCAAAAGGAACTCAAACCACCGACAAGAAGACACCTATGTTTGATTTCACAGGTGAATCTACCGATATCGTAGCGTTGGCACTTTCCAATGTTCAAAGCGCTCTAGACGTTATTGCCAATAAAGAAGTATCTAGCGACACTCTCTTGAAAGTTTTGAGAGGAATAAAAGACTTCGGAATTGCTGAAAACGATAGCGATGCAGTAGCAAGAGAAAAGATCTCCAATTGGGTACTTTACCTAGTATCGAGAGCCGACTCTATGAGTGCAGACAGAGTTTACACCTACAAGACCTACTCGACAGCGGTAAAATATGCAGACATCACAAAAGCAGTTGCAACTCTTGACGAAAAGGAAAGTCAATTTGATGCAATCGTCGATTACCTTACTTACCTCCGTTATGTAGGAATTTACGGCAACCTCGATGCCGCATCCGCAGAGACTCTAGGACTCAAAATGGATGCAACCGCCACAGATTACGCAGATTTGACCGATAAAAAGGCAAAAGCATCCAAGTATGAAGAACTTGAAAATCTAGCCCAAATAGCGGCATTAAACGGCGATGCAACCGCACATGACCTTGCATACTACGAAAACCTCGTAATCAACTATATCAAAGGTTATCTCGGCGAAACCGCAATGACCGGTATCGATTCTGTCAGCGAATTCATCTTCGGAGACGGCAGTGCAGTCCAACCTATTTCTATCAAAGTTGAATATGTAGACGCAAAACTAGTTCTAACTGCAAAACGTGGAACTCAAGCATTCTGCACATTCCGCATCGGTTGCGACTTAGTTGACGTAACGACACTAAATGCAGACAAGGTCGACATGACAAGATTTGATTCAACCAAGGCTCTTGATATCCGTAGTTGGGCAATTAGCGAAATCGTAGATTTCAAACTTGACGGAGTAGCCGTTGACCTCTCAACATGGACCAACGACCAAATCGCAAGACTTTCGACCGAATCTATCGTAGATACCACTTTAGGCACGATTGTGTTCGAAGGCAAGACTTATACGTTCAATGCAGCGGAAACAAGATTCGTTGCCGCTATCGTAAAAGAACTTGAAGAACTCAATCTCAAAATGTCCGGTCAAAAGTAAAATCAAAAACCACAAAAAAGGACCCGATTTTCGGGTCTTTTTTTGTGTCAAAATTATAATAACAAAACAAAAAAACTCAAGGAAAAACCGTATAAAATAACAGTTTCGTTGTCATAAAAAAGACGAAAACAAACCATAAAAATCTTTATTTTAATGAAAGTTTTATTAGGTGAAAATCATGTGATTTATATTCGCACCCACTTGACACGCACGCATTATGACATATATAATACTTTTGTATAATTATTTTTATGTGCGTGCATACGCTTGCACATACGTGTGAGAGATGAAGAAGAAAAGTTTTGTTTTGATTTTAGTTTTGTGTCTTTTAGTTGTCTTGGTCGCAACTTTAGTCGCATGCTCTCCTGCAAGCGAAGGGGACAAATATCCCTACGAAAATATCGACGACGACAACAACCAAAACAATGTTGACAAAACCACGAAAGACGAAGCCGTCTCTCTTACGGCAGATTCCATCACCAATCTCAAAGAATATATCAAATCGACAACCGTTTCCGAAGTCGGCTATTACATGGAGTTTGATTTCAAAGTCAATACCGAAAACGGTAGCAATTTTTATTTGAAGTTTCGTGCCAACATTTATGCTTACCCGTACAAGCAATTCGAAGAAGGCTCCGACGAATATACGAAAGCATTAAAAAAGCACAACGAAGTATGCAAGAAGAGTGATATTCTCATCGAATGGTACGACGGTCAACAAAACGAAATGCTTATTGGTTTTTATTTTGACGGTGTCAACCAGTCATCAACCAATCCCGGGAACAAACTCTATCTCAACGTGCAAGGCGAAAAGCGTTATTACAACAACTTTGGCGATACCGTCTTGTTCCAACAACTTATTCGTTTGATAACCCAACTTGACATTGATACCATTTTGGCATCCAACGATTCGTCGATAGATGACACGATAAGTCTTTTTGAATATTATCTCGGCCAAGTCATCACCACCAACTACAAACTCACCAAAAACGGCGATCAATCTTCGGTCTATTACGATGCCGTCAACTTAAATGTTATTACCGGCAAAATCAATTCGGCGATCTCTGCGGTATTTTCTCCGTTCGAAGACAAAATCGACCCCCTCACCAACGAGTATTTAAGATTCAAATTCTCATCCATTGCCGGAGCCGAAATAAGATCGCTCGCATCAGACATGCGTTTTATCATAAGCCCCGACTCTGCCGGTACCAAAAATTTGTTATCCGGTTTTGAAGGCGAATTTACCGGAACAGCCAACAGCAAAGGCGAAACAATTCCGTTCACAAGCGAAATCAATCTAAAATACAGTGCAAGAGTGTCGTCCGACATAGACTTTTCTACCGACGGATATATACTTTTTGAACATGGCGAATACGAACTTGAAGGCGATCTTTACATACCCCTTCTAAAAACGACGCTTGATTTAAGAATTCTCACAAGCCTAAACGAAGTTGACAACACGACCAACCGCATAGATGCAAGATTTTACGATTTGGCGACCAATGATCCCATGGTTATGATTTTCTACCAAAACGAACTTCTTTACATCAACACCGACGGATTTTCGGATAGATACGGCGGAGCCGTCTCCATTGAAGACGTGGGCTTCCCGACAGTCTATATTCCCGATATAGACATGGCAGAACTCATGAAATGGTTTTACGATACCGTCAACAACGGCATCGTATCGATAGTAGATTCTCTCCTCGATCCCGCAACATATTCGGGAGAAGGTGTCGATGAAGGCATTGTCCAATCGGTCATGAAAAAGATGGTTTCTACCGACGATACAATGACAATTACGATTGATCACGAACTCTTGAAAGACATTTTGAGATATACTCAAGAAGTCGATCCCGAAGCGGAAATTCCTCTTGACAAAAACGGTAATCCCATCTACTCCTTGGACGAAGAAGGTCGCCCCGTATATACGACGTCCGGACTTGTCTATATTCTCGAAGATTTTATCGGCTACGACCTAGACGAAATTGCATCCATGCTAGGCATACAAAGTTCGGAAAAACTACTTGAATATACATGGTTTGAGATTTCTTACAATGTAAAAACAGGTGTTATCAAAATCGAACTTTACAGCAGTGTAAGAAAAACGAGATCCCTTATAATGCGCATGAATTTGTGGTGCGTAGCGTTTGGCAAAAAGACGGTTTTCCCCAATGACGAAGAAGGACTTGAAGGTTATACGGAACTAAAAAGTGTAAAAACTCTTTCCGGAAAAATTCAAGGTACGGTCAAATTCTCCGCATCCGAGTCTGTAGATTTATCCTCCCTTATCGGTACGATGATAGGCGACAGACACGGCTTAAATACTCCGTACACAACACAAAAGACATCGACCATAGATTTCAACCTAATCATGGACCAATATATTCAATATTCGGAAGATGACGAAAACTTGAATGCAATTATTTCGTCGATAGCCAACGAGGGTGTGCAAGTCGATTATGCAGACATCGTCAACGAAACAAGAGGACGTATAGCATTTTATTTCACTCTTACCGTAAAAAGCGAGTCGGGTGAAGACCGCATCGTAAAACTATATGCTTACAATGTTTCCTTCAACAACGAAACCTACAAAAAGATAGAAAGAGGCGAAACCTTAGAGGGCTACGGCTATGTTTATGCCGATATTACCGGAGGAAAAACCCCTACTCTCAACAATATCCCCTTGCTAAAAATAAGAGAAGATATCTTTTTAGATTCGTTGTCAACTTATCTTGGCACCAACGAAGCAATAGAAAATGCCTCGACACTATCTATCGCATCCATTGTTTCTGCCCTTATGGAAGATGCGGTAGTCGAAGTTATCCCCGGTAAAAACGTCGGTTATTTGAGTGTAACCACCTCCAACAACACTATCAAAAAATTGTTCGGAGTCGATGACGTTGTAGCCAATTTCAGAATAAATATCGGTTTGAAAGCCCAAGTAAAAGGTCAATACAACCAATTCTCGACCATTAGCGAATATTATTCTTACACCGTAGGCACTCTTGACAATTTGACGGTTTTGTCGATTTATGACAGCACCAATCCTATTCACAACAGCATTTTGGTGACCTTCAAACGAGAAAAAGACGGTGTAGAAAAAGCGCTAAACATGAAGTTCGTCTATTATAGACGTTCAAAACCCGTCAAAGAAAATTATGTGAGTGACGAAGAATACGAAAGAGCCGTCGAAGATTACGAATTATACATTTCATCCGACAACAACATAGATTTAGTGGACGGCAAATCTGTTTACTATCCCAAAGTGGACGGACCGTTTATGGGCGAAGAGAGAGAATATATCTTGACTATTTCCAACCCCGGCAGCCAACTTATGGCGACATCGCTTATCACAAGCCTTGCATCGACCGAATTTGAGTGGGAACCTCTTGAAGAAAAACCGACCACCATTATTTGCAACCATACCAACGGTACGGCATCGTATTCTGCCGACTACCAAATAGATTTTGATTCCGTTACCATCGAAGGTCTTGACGGCGCATATTACGAAGTAATAATCGGAAAAGGCTCGCTCGGCGAATTTTCCGCCACCGTAAAAATCACCGTTCTCAATCGTCTTATTGTCAATAAAGACGGCTCGCAAGCAGGGACCGTTATGGTCAAAACTTCTACGGGGTACGTAGATGCGGCGATTGCCGAAACAAGAAATATAGATCCCTATGCGTACATTATTTCGAGATACAACAACTCTACATACCGAAACATCGACAACGAATATATCACGATATATTTGAGAAATGTTTCGTTTACCCTGAATTTTGCATCCGGAAAAACTTATACCGGCACGTTCGATTGGTTGTTTGACCAAGGCGAAGACGGCTTCTACGTAGAAAAAGCCATTTCCGCAGAAGGCGGCGTGTTGTACGTGCATACAACATTCAAAAACCAAGTAATAGCCCTAAAACTTGTCGTTCAAGAAAAAACCGTTGACCACATAATGTTTGACGGCGAAACCACCCAAAACGAATATACCGTAGATGTTTTGGATACCAATACATGGACTATTCCGACCACCCCGACAGTCTATTTCCAAGACGGCAGTTCTCGTAGATTCCCCTTCTCGTTTGTGTGGTCCGCAACTCGTGCATCCAATGTCACGATAGACGGTGCCAAAAAGAATGCCGAGGGTACGCTTTGTCCCTTCCCCGACTACACCGGCAATGTTATATCGGCAGCGCTAGATATTTCTTCTGTTCTCGGAATAGGAGAATGGTTCGGCATAGAATCTCTTACCGCAACGGTCAACGTCCCCGAGAAATCTCTTTATGATTATGGCTCGGCGGTAGCATTCATAGATTCCGCATCGTCCTCAACCGGTACTGTCGCCGTCAAGAGCATAGATCTTTATGAAGGCGAAAAAGAGAATTATCAAGGGTATTGGTTCTTGGATCCCTATTACGAAGCATCCATGACTCTTCCCCGATATGTCACAGCGAAATTCCAAGACGGCACGAGCAAACGATACCTTGTAAACTGGGACACCACAAGCGGAATAATCGTAGAACAAGACGGTGAATATAAGATATTCAGCGGTGCATATTCTTCCTTGTCTTCTACCAAAATTTATGAATTAAAGAGTTCGATAGGCGACGGCGAAGCGAAATATCCTTTCTCTGTTGCGTTGGTCGTCTTGCCCACATTTACCGATGTCAAATTCTTGGTGGACGGATCGGCTCTTACCGACATAACCGGTAGCGGACTAAATTATACTTATACGGTTGATGCCTTTGACCAAACCTTCAAAGTGCCTAGCACAATATCTTTGTCTTCGGCAAGCGACATAAACATCGGTAGCGATTCGTCGGGCAACCCTAAAATTTATACCCCCACTTACGAAATCACACCTACCGAAACTCTCGGAGATCAAACAAAGTACGACTACATCATCGGTGAAGGAGCCTTGCAGACGGTAGTGACTCTCGGAATAGAATCGACCGCCTTTACGGTAAAATCTTTAGGCCTTGTCGTAAATGATCAAGAAGTCTATTCGCAAGACGCAAGCGGCAACCAAACCAAGTTAGGCATAATCATATCGACGACGGACAAAACCATAAACATAACAGGACTCAATTTGTACGAAGACGGTACATACAGATATGTTTACAACGGACAAAATTACGAAAAATCGGCTATCGAATTTATCAAATGGTTGCTTACATCGGGTACGGTTTTGACCTACAACGAAACATTGACTTCCTCCTATGCGGTGCTAGTAGATTTCGAAAAAGGCTTTTCGTCGCAAAACATTGCGGGAAGCGGACAAAATATAACACTAAGACTGTCAAAAGTCCCGGGAGTTCTTGATTACAAAGTCAACATAAAAGGCTCGTTAAAATCAAAAATAACCGACGTCGACAAAGAGTTTACTCTCACGCAATATGCGGCAGACGGCACCGAAATTTACAAATCGCAATACGGTTATGACCTTGCAGAATATAAATTGACCGTAAGAGAAGACGGAAAATCGGTAGTATTTGAAAATCTCGAATGGTACGTAGATAGCACTTCCGACAAGATATTCGGTGACTACAAATCAAGCGATAGAGTTACTCATATTTCGAGAGAAACAATTTACGGAAAGCATGCCGAAGAGCAGTGGGTACTTTTGTATAGCCACCTTCCCGACGGCACGAGAGTGACATTGAAGGTATATATTCCGGCTCTAGATTGGACCAAGTTCAATTCTATGGAAGATTATGACGGACAGTTTGTCATCGAAAACGGCAAAATCACCATAAACAACATGTTCACTCTAGAAAGCATCGACAAGAACAAAGTCATCAACGCTTTGCCAAAATCGATAAGATTTAGGAACTTAGTCGCTTCCGATGTCAAATGGATGATTTTGGACGATGCCGCAACCCAACTAAAATCTCTTGATTACAAGACCAATTCGACATTTGTGTTGGCAAAAGCAACGGTTGATGTTGTCGGAGAACTTGACATAGAATTGCTTATTACGTTTAGTGCGTGTATTCCGCAAAAAATAGAAACAACCGAAGTGCAAGGAGTAGAAAAGACTTTCAATAGCGCTACACTTACCGAAGACATTTCGATTACTCCGTACAAGACAAATATCGGCGGAATATATACTCTTGCAAAACAATCTAAAATCACGTTCGAGAGCGGAGAAAGTTTTGAATTTGCGGACATGAAATATTATTCGGGGACCGATCTTATCGACACAATCTCTTTTGACTATACCGCAAAAACCGTCGAATTTACATCGTCGCTACCGTACGGTCTTACACTCAACTACAATCTAAAAGTCGTTGATAGTACAATTTCAACAAGCGCAAATACGATTACGATAGGCGAAAACACCGAGAAAGCATCAAATATCAGATTCGGCAAGGTTTATACACAAAACATAATTAAAATTGACGGAGTCGAATATACTTTCGATACGGTTGACGGACAAAACATCGTGTTCGGAAGTAAAATCGGCACTATCGATTACGACACGTCAATAGTATCTATCGATGGCACTTCCTATGCATTTAGCGATGTGGAATTTTCTAATAGAAAACTTGTAGTCAACAGCAAAGAATATTACTTCTTATATGACGGCGTATACGGAATTTTAGGTAAGTTTGACAAAAATACTTATTCTATCGAAGGAATTTTAGACGGATCTATAGACAAAGCCGAAATCATCGAAAAAGGTTATTACGATTTGTCATCCCCCGAGGCATTTACGGATATTTATACGATTGATCCGTACAAAGAAAGAGCCGTAGTTGACGGAGAAAAGACATATCTCCCCACAAAAGTCGCTGTGGAAATAGACGGAAAATTACAAACTCTTGACGTCGTTTGGGACGAAAATATCTCTGTAAATTATTTGGGTAGCGAACTAAAGAAAATTACGGGTAAAATCACGACTGCGGGAATAACTTCTCAAGAAATAACCGTCATTGTTTCGGTAAAAGCCAAAACAGATATTACGGACATCAAATTGTTTGACGAGCAAAGACTCAAAGTTTATTCGTCTGCCGAAGGACAAAACTATACCTTGTATGTTGACGATACCTTGTCTTACAATGCATCCAACCTACCAAAATTTGCAGTTTTAGACGGCAGTCTTGTAGAAATAGAATGGAATGCAAGTGCCGCCAACTTCAACGTGTCGGGAGGCACTTCGGTCATAACAGGTTACATTGTTTCCTCGATGGTCGGCCATACTCTTTCGTTGTCGGTAGTTATGGACGAATACTCGTTTAAGGCGATATGGCGCCCCACTTCGACGACCAAAGACGGCAAAGAAACCGATGATTATACCGAGTGGACTTATGGCTCAATGATGTCGCCCATAGGCTTTACGTTCGTAAACTTGACAGGGGCTCGTGGCGCATATTACGTAAGTTATAGAGCATATATGGTACAATTCAACGTCAAAAACAACAATCCCGATCTTCCCGATAAAAATATTGGCGATACACGGACAGAAACAAGATATTTTGTGCCTTCTAATATTGCAAAAGATGGTGACAACGTAATTACATTTGACAATAGTGTGGTGTTGCAGTCCGAACAAACCGCCACCGACCAAGTCGGCTCGTTCTATTTGGGAGGAGCAGGAAAGACCTCTTTACAAGTCACCGGTGCAACATACATGGTAAAAGAAAAAGTTCTTTACGAAGAATCTCTTACATATTCCTATATCACTCGTAGCGGTGAGCAAGATTCACAATACTTATTGATAGATCCGCTCAACCCCACAATACCGGAATATGCCTATGCTTATACCAACTGGTCCGAAGCCGAAAAAGTCAAATTCAAAATAACCGATTCGTCATCTTTCGATTCCGTCAACCTCAACAGTTATCTATACGGCGGAGTTCTAAAAGGCAAACGTTTTGGCTTTACCTTGGTTGACGACAACGATGCACCTGTCTTAGACTCTACCGGAGCAGAAATCACGATTTACGGCGTAGTCGAAATGCTATTTTTAGATAGACGTGCAGTGTCTGCGACCGAAATAAAAACCGAACTACTTGATGAATTCGACTTGACGACTTACGAAGTCTTGTTCACTTCGAGTTTTTCGGATACCACATACTTAGATTCCAACCCGTACAGCAGTGTAGAAAGTGAATACGGAAATATAATAAATGCCCTAAATATCGCAGTAGATGTTTACGGTGACTCACTCGTTGTGGTCAACAAGACCAAAGACGGAGTGTTCAAAAAATTCTCGGTAGAAGGAAAAGATTACGAGTATGTCGTCGATATACTTGTTAACGTGAAATAGTATGAAGAAGACAACATTAGCGAAAATTTTAATTCTTGTTTTGGTTCTGACATGCGTTGTGGGAATGATATTTGCATGCGAAAAAACACCCTCAAACCCATCCGGCTCGACCTCGGGTAGTAGCGGAACAGAAGTCCATTCCAAAACAAAAGCCGAAATACTAGAAGATCTTTCGTCGGGGCTTACTTCTGCAATATCCTCAGTAAAATCTACCGAAAAAGGTGGCGGAACCGTTTCGGTCGCAAGCGAATACGAAATAACAATGTCGAAGTACAAGTACGAAATTACTTATTCGGCAAATTACGATTATTCGTCCCAAAACGGAGCGAGAAGCAGTTTTTATCTCAAAGTTTTCGATTCAGAATATCACATGACCAGACTCATGTTGTATTACAAAGCCGACGGCTCTTTGTATTATGAAACCGAAGAAGGCAGATATACGATAAAGAATTTCGGTCAAACGGGAGCCTTCCAAGCACTGTACTCTTTCGTCAAATATTTTGATATGAGTTCAATGGTACTTGACGAGAATTTTGCATCGGCAGTAGTAGAACTTGACACCTATATCAATGCAAAGAATTTGACACAATATACGACCTCTGAAAACAGAGAAAATATATCTCTAGAAGATGTCAATTTTGATGCTAGAAAATCTGTTGTCAACAACATTTTGACAAGTGCGTTTACGAGATTTTCAACTACTTACGATGCTTTGTCCAAGGAATATTTGGGCATAGAAATATCAAGACTAGCAGAAGTCCAATTATCTACTCTCAATGCCAACAAAGTAGAATTTTACACCAAAAATTCTGTGTTTGACGAAACGGCTTTTGATTTTTCGGGCATTCTAGAAAGCAACGACGACTATTCGCTAAAAGGCTCAATCGCAGTATATCCGGAAAAAGTCGCAATAGTTCTAGATCAATTTGACGATCCCGACTCTCTTGAAAAAGACGTCTTGACTTATGCAAACAAAAATAAATTATCCCTAGAAAAACAAAGCGAAATTCTAGCCGAAAAATCTTTCAAAGAAACATCGATTTCAAGAAAGACCTATGACGGAACACTAGAAATAGATGTGTTCGGTACCGTCTATGAAGCCCGCCTTTTCTATGACATCGACATACAAAACGATGCAAACTCAAAAGCATCGTTTAGACTGTATGAAGAAAACGAAGTTGTCGGAGGCGCATATTACACCGATTCACGTTTATATATTGATCTAGGCGATTTTTATACTACGTTCAAAGAAGCATTTTCGCTAGAAAAATTCAATTTGCCGAGAGTTTATCACACGACTTTCAACTTGTCCGATGCAATAAAAGGTGTATATGACACCTTTGACATGGTTATAAGAGGACTTGGCGACAGCGACGGCAACATGTCCACCATCTTTGATTTGCTCAACAAAAAACTCGTATCCGAAGATTCCAAAATGACTCTTTATATCGACAAACAATTTGTTGAAACGATCAATGATATGCAAGAAAAACCCCTTGAAAAGGCCAACGTTGCCACATATATTGCCAATGTTTTAGGTTTTGATAAATCTGTCGTAGAAACCTATCTTTCAAGTGAGATGTTTGACGTATTAAGACTAGTTGTCGAATACGATGTTCATACGGGATCTCTTTCGTTTAGATTCGAAAACACCGCATCCGAATCGGATGCCTATTCGATAGAATCGGTTGACGACAACAAATCTCTATACGACGAAGTGGGCAAAATAGACGAGCAAACTTCTTCCGTTACCGTTGATGGCAACAAATATTATTTCTATCAATATTCGGGAGAATTGTTCTCTACGACATATAGGACGGCAGCAGTCGGGACTTTTAGAGGCGATTCCAAGACGATTCGCATAAAGACGGGTGATACCGAAACAGAATATACTATCAATACGGGCAAATACGGAGTCGCTTCTCTTACATTAGACGAGATTGTTGACGGCAAGAAAACTGCCGTAGAAAAAGGCAAAATTTATACCATTCAAGGCTACATGGTGGTCGAAGGTCAAAAATACTATTTCACATACGGTCGTTCCGACGGCATATTATATAAGGATAAAGCCCGTACAGAGGAATTTGTCACAATAGATTTTAGCAAGTACCTATTTAGAAGTGATGATGTTTACTACTATATAGGCGGAAGCGAAATGACCTATTTCCTAAAAGACGTCGGCACTATTGACGTGTTTACGGGCAAAGTCGTATTAGAACGAGTACAATACGAATATCGCAACGGCGTTGTCACGAGAGTAGGAGAGACTTCGGGAGCCGTCAACCAACAAGGGCATTTTGTTATTAAAACAGCCGACGGCAAGAGCAGTCAATCTTTTGTAAAAGGCAACGTACAAACCGAAAACAACAGAACGGAACTTTATCTTTTAGGAGACGATTCTCAAAATATTGTCGGTTATTATTATCCGGACTACGAAACAATCGAAATCACTTCGGGCGAGTTTTCCGGCAAGGCTTACGGACTAGGAGAGAAGAACACTCTTGTTAGAATTTACGGATACATTGACCTAGTTAAAACCAAAGAAATAGAAATCAGCGGGAACTCATATAAAGTCAACTTCGGCGGAGTATATACCACTCAAGAAGGAATAGACACCATTGTCACATTGACACTTGCCCCTGCAAAAGAAACAAGAGATCTTTATAGCATCGTAGGCACCTCAGGAGACACAAGTTTTACTCTTGACGGCAAAGTCTATTATATAAAGGAAAACGACGACAAAGTCTATACGGATGCGTCCTACACGCTAGTCTTAGATAATGCCAAATACGATTCGACCAAGAGAGTTGCATATATCGGCACCAGCCCTTATAAACTGTCTCTTGACGGCAATCTATATTATGTGTACGGTCAATATGAAGTCGATGACCGCAAAGTCGAATTTAGCGGTGTCACATATTACGTTGACGGCACCAAAGTATATGCCGATACCGACCACAAAGTAGAAGCAGGCAGTGTTGACGAAGAAAAAATCGTCATAGACGGTCAAGAATTCTATTATGACGAAGTGGCGATAGAAACATCCAGAAACACGTATAAAGAATTTAACATGGTAGAAAATGCAGGATTTGTTGTAAACGGCGAAATCTCTTTGTCGCAAGTCAACAGCCTTGACGTTTCGAAATTCTTGGGTGCGTTTATCGGTGATGCATACGGTGTAAATACTCCTTACACACTAAATATCGGCGAAAAATTAAAATTTGTCATTAAGACGGCATACAAAGATGACGAGTTGATGTTCTATGCAGAACTCAATCATTTGTCAAATTCCGTAGAAAAAGTGCTTTTGAAAATATCTACCGCAAGCGGAACCAAGGAAGACTTGTTGGTTGATTATTTTGTGCTTTCGGAAAAAATATCATTCCGCTCCACCGTCACCGATGTGCTTACATCTCTAAGAACTTTCGCAGGCGACGGCTCGGTATTCAATGATCAAAACGTAACCGCAGCATTATATAGGACTTTAAGTTATAGCAAAATGTCGTTTGCGGACAACGGTTTGGAATTTTCCATTTCGTATGACACTTCATCGGGCAGAGATTCCATCAAAGACCTAATAGGACTTGAATATCTTTCGGTAAAAGGTGTATTCAACGTAGTCTATGACGAAAGTGTACTTGAAGTCGATACGATGAACGCAAACAAAGACTTGTACGAAATTCCGTCGTTCAAGGTAGCCGACGAAATAATCGGCGACAACATTTATTCCGTACAGTGGATAAAGACCGTAAACGTAAAATTTGCATCTTCTACATATAATATTGTTATACCTTATGTAGAAAGTTCTATAAGAATAGAGTCCGGCAAAAACATTTACGAGCCTACTGCCTCGATTTTTGGCAAGTCTCTCACCTACAAAGTTATACTAAAAGATAAAAACGGCACCAAAGGAGTCGTCGGCATCAAGGACGGAGACATTGTTATAGATCCGTGGGCAGAAACCCCTCTTCCCGAAAAAATAGAAGTCACTTTCGCCGACGGAACAAGCGGAAGTTTAGCCTACGAAATAGTAGGATTTGACAAAAACAACATAGGAAGTTACGGCAATGCCGAGTGGGACGATTTGCTAAAATCTGCAACTTATCCCACATATACCGTCGTAATAGGCAAAAATTCCATCGGCGAAACCACACTTGAAAATGTTACGGTAAAAGTCATCACCAGAATAATAGAATCTCCGTATGAGCAAAGAGGACAAACCAAAGTTGTTTCATCGGCAAAAATCGATCCTTACGAATATGAATCCAACAAAAATGTCGAATATACAATAGCCTCGTCCTCCAATAGCGGAAAAGATGCGACCAACAAGACCGAAAGATTTTATATTACGTATATTGACGGAAAACCATATCTAAAATCAATGATAACATTGAGTTTTTACGAGTATTATACTACCGAAGATCACAGTGCTATTCGCAATGAAAAATTATATGTTGATTGGGATTATGATTTTTCTAAAGTCCACTATACGGGAGACGAATCGATAGCAAAAGCCATAAGCGTAAAAGACGAATACGGCAATGCATACAAGATTTCGGATGAGTTAGATATTGCGGTAAAAGTGTCCGTAAGTGGCAAAGTTTTTGAAAAACTTTATTTGTACGACATCAAAAACAATAAGGCGGAAAATTCCGGAGAATATACGATAGATTCTCTTGATAAAGATACTTATGAAATTCCGTCCGTTTCGACTGACGAATATATGGTACTAGTCTATTTCGTTGACGGACATTTTAGAATGGTCGGCAAACGTGAAGTCTATGACTTGTATGTCGAAAACAATTTGCTTGACCTAACCTTATGCGACGGTATTTTTGACGAAACCATAGATTGGCAATATAAATCGGCAGACTTTATTACGGCTCTTGGTACATCGACACCTCTTGCCGGAGGCAGAGCATCGGTAAACAAGGCAACAGTCGGCGGACAAGAAATCACTCTTACCGTAAAAGAGCCTGCAAGGACCGCCAAAGTCAATTCGCAAACGGTTTCCGGCGTAACCCAAGTATCCGTCAACGGCAACGTAATAGACAGAAACGTGTCAAGTTTTTCTTATAATATTGTCGAGTGGAAAGGAATAGACGGATTCTACAAAGTCAACCCTTACAAAAACGAACCTCTCCCGAAAGAAATCACCGTCTATTTCAATACGGCATCGTCAGGGGAAGAAAACGTACAAGCAATAACCTATCCCGTTGAAAGATACGACACGTCATCCGGTGTTGTCATAGAAAAAGACGGCGAATATTATTTGCGTTATCCTACCACCGAAAAGACCTATTTTAAGGCTGAATTATATATTGGCAACGGCAATGTAGAAATACCCGTAGTCGTGGTTATTGAGAACAAAGATGCCGAATATTCTACATACCGTTTTGCGGGGCTAGAAGAAAAACAAAAAGGCGAATCTACGATTTTGACAGTCGATGCGTTTTCTCCTTATAAACTCCCCGATTCGTTTACAATAACACTCCTTGACGGAGAAGAGATTTCGTATAATTTCGATGCCGATCAAGGCTTTAGATGGTTTATAAACTACGGCGAAACAGGCGAAATAGAAATAGTTCCGTATTCGCAAGATTTTGTAAAAACTCCCTCAAAATATATGGAATGGAGCCAAAGTGATTACCAATCGTTTACCGACTTTGTATTGAAGGGCGAAGGCTCATTCAATGCCGACTGGATAAGCGATAAATATTACATGTTCGGCAACACTTCCGGCCAAGTGACATTGACAGCCTATGTTTCGGGATCTGCGGAAGGCGCCCTCGAACAAAAACTTCAATTGACGGTGGACGTCGTAGAAATGTCATCGTTCGACATATCGAAAACATTGTTTAGCGAACAGTCTTCTGACGGAACAACCGTCACGATTGACTCATACCTTGACGAAGCGGGAGAATTTTATTCCCGTATAGTCGGCGAAGAAAAGACTATTCTCTTCGACCTCTACTCGATAGCGACAGGCAAAACTTACACATATTACCAACCTGTATCGTTTACAAGCGGACTTGACAATCTACTATCCGCTTTAGGAAAGAGTGCAAGTGCATCCGAAAGTGTCGAAGCGACCTTTACCACAAAAATAGGCGGAGTAGAAATAGCCAAGACGTTTGTTACCAAAGATAGGACGATTTCCGGTGCGGACAACTTCTATTTTAGATATTTGCCTACACTAGATAAGAGCCTTCTCGATGTAAAATATTCCATCGAAACGGGACAGAAAAAAGCCGATATAACTATATATAAGGTATATGACCTAAAAACTCGCAAAACATCATCACAAGCATCAACCTATGCTTTGCCTAAGGAATATTTTGCATTGGCACTCTCGTCCGTATTCGTTGCGTTTGAAGATCATTCGTCTTCACTATTTGCGACCGATGTCGAAAAAGTCCTGAACGAAATAGATTTCGATAGCAAAGTTTTGAATTTTGCATCGGGCGATACAACCATAACATTCTCTCTAAAAATCGGCGGAGGTAGCGCTCTTGACTATTTGAACGTGACTATTACCACCAAGGAAAGCACCGCTACCGACTATCTCGATAGGTCAACGGCAGTGGATATTTACAACAAAGAAGATGGCAGTTTGAAATATGAAAACGGCTACGACCTACCTTCTTCGTATAGAGTAAGATATTCGTCGAAAGACGAAAACGGTGCCACTATTTCGTATGTTGTCGAATATACCGATTTAGTGTGGAAAGTAAGACTCGGAAGCGATATTTTTGTAAAAGGCGAAGAAATTAGGACGGTTCCTGTTTCGGCAATCACCGACGACGGAATGGTTTTATACCTTACGGCAACTCTTCCCGACGGCGGAGAAGTCCAACGCAACATACAATTCTATCCCAAGAACATGACCGATACGGGTTACAACGGAGCGACCGAAGACGGGAATGAAGTTTTACAAGGAAAAATAACTTACGAAAACTCATTTAGTCTTAATTCCGCACTGATAAAAGACGGCAATTACAAAGTGTTTGACATGAGTCTTTTACCAAAGACCGTAATATCTACCGAGACCGACATATCTAAGTATTATGAAGAAAATCAAATAAATTATGCCGTAGAATGGAATCTAAAAGATGCAAAAGGTATTTACTATTTTAGAATACTCCAAAACGGCACGATTTCTTCTTCTGCAAAAACGGAAGAAGACGGCAAAACTTGGTACAAGATAGCAGACGGCACCGTCAAAGGCTACAACAACAAGAATAAAACATTATCGCTTTATATCACGTTTGACGAAAAGAGTATCGAAAAAATAGAAGCAGACGGATACGAATTCGCAAAAGAAGGCGACCAACATGTTTTATATATCGATCCTTACGAAATCATAAATATAGACGGCTCCGATTATTATATTTGGGAAAAATCTTTACCTTCCACCTTGACCGCCACCCTATTAGACGGCACAACATATAAGTTTGAAAACAATGAGTTTACATACACATATCAAGGTGAAGAAATAGACAAAGTCGTTTACGATTATGAAAAATTCATTGTCGAAGGCACTTCGGATACAATTACGTCAATGGCATTGGAGATAGTTTTGACCGACGGCAAAACGACAGTTCCTTGTACGGTAAAACTTAAAAACAAGACTTACGTAAAAGCAATGCTTCCGTATTTGTCAACCGACGGCACAACCAAATATATAGACGACGTTTACTATATCGATCCTTACAATGCCGATACGTTTACGGTGCCTACAACAATTAAGGTCGGTACTGCAGACGGAGAAGAAAGCGAAATAGTAGTCAAGTGGAATGTATATTCGGACGAAAGTCATTTATCCGAATCTTCTCTCGACATTACATATAAAGGTGCAACCTATTATCTAAAAGCATCAATGCCTGCTTATAGATACACCGATGGTTTGCTAAAAGAAGTTGACGAGCAATCTAATCAATATTTGTATGTTAGAGTTGTAGTTATAAATAGAAGCGCAAAAGGATCCGAAGAATATTTAACAATTAAAAAGACCTTCTCGGTAGAAAACGGTCAAGATTATATTGCTGCAAGACTTATAGACATTGTGGACAGCGACGACGACAGACTAGGAAAAGACTATTTTGTAGATCTACCCGAATCGCTTCCGTTAGACTTCTACATAGTGGATCCCATTGTCACTTGGACTGCCTCCGACGACGACATAAAAGACGGCATGGACGGATCGACTGCCATCAAAGGAACAATAGGAGACAACGGACAAGAAGTGAGAGCCTATATTGTTACGGATAAACTCACTCTCAAAGGTTTTGACCTTACCACGATAAACACAAAATACATAAGTTCGCAAGGTGTGGTCACAGTGTTTATCAATCCTTATACATTGACCTCGGTTCAAAGCGAATTCACACTCTTGTTTGACGTTGAAACATTTGACGGTACAAGTTTTGTAAAGAAAGACAACACCGTTCCGCTTACTTTCTACGTAGCACCTTCAACCGACGAAGAAAAACGTCACACTCTTACATTTGCAGAGAGTATGAAAAATGCCGAAAACGGCAACAACGGAGAATTTGTCATCGGCAATTCGTCTAAACTTAACGGAATATCGTCCAAAGGAAAGGTGTATTTTACTTATCAAAATCTCACCCCCGAATATATCCGTATGGATCTCGGACTTGGACTTACCGACAACGTGGACGGCAAAGCCTATTTTGTCATAGATCCGCTAAAACCGTATCTTCCCGATACTTACGACAAAGTAGAAGGATTCTTCGGAATAGGCGACATTTCATCGTCTGCCACAAAAGAAACAGTCGAAGCCGAAGGCTTTACCGTAGTAGGTACACGTTACGGACTATGGCTAAATCTCGGAGTCGTGAACATAGATTGGGATACGAACAAAAACGGAACAAAAGATGCGTTTGAAAACATGCCTTACGACGGGGGCGGCAACAAGTCAAAAGCCGTCACTTGTAGCATAACATCGGGAGAATATTTGATAGGTACCGTCAATTTCGGTATGTATTATCTCAATCGTACTCCGTCCGCAATTTTGACAGACGAAACGGCGTTTGGTGTTGTTTCGGTGCTTTATGCCGGCTACAATGATCTCAATACGTCCTCGGGCATTACAATAAATCCTCTCAACAATTATAAAGACGGCTCTTATCATCTAATGAGCAAGATTATATATAGGTTCACGTTTGACTATTCGTCAACCGATCCCGAACAAGTTTTGCTTTATAAAGCCACAGAATTTTACGGTAGTGAAATAGTGGTAAGCGGAATAAACTTTAGTGATTATAATATGCCGTCCGCAATAACCGTAGGCGGAACAACCGAAGCCATGACAATAAGCCTTGTCGGCGGTACGGTAAAGGACGAAAACAGAAGTTATCGGTTCTCTGCTCCGTCGGGGACATATCCTCTAAAACTCAATGTTACGGATGTTAGCGTCGTAGAAACTTCCATTACGGAAAGTTTTGAAAAGGGTAGCCACGACTTGACGATCAAGAAAGGCATTGCCGGAGAAAAGAGCGAATATGCAATAGATCCCTACAATCTTGTACTCCCCAACAACTTCACGATAACATTTGGAGCAGATCAAGTTAAGACGATTTATTCATATCAAGAAAGTTATACGGAAATTTGGAAGTTTGACGAAGACATCGCCAAAAAACTCAACGAAATCGAGATAATCAACAACGGTGGCACAATCAAAGCATATATCGAAATTTGCGGAGAAAAATATTACTTTACATTCGAAGTAACGTCCGGCAAAATTGTAGTCGATTCCGAAGGCAACACCAATACCGTAGAAATCGGCGAACGTCTTTATATAGTAGGTGGTACTATCTATATATTCAAGACCGATGATTTTGATAGTGCGTACAAACAACTTCCCTCATATATGTATTACGACTTGGCATATCCGTCCGGAGAATATACCAGAGTGCCTATCACATGGAGTTCGGATATATCTTCACAAATTACAAAAGAAGGGACCTTCACAGCAAGAGCACGTCTCGGTGGCGGAACAGAAGACAACATTATATTTGACATTGTGGTTGTAGATACTTCTCTACTCGAAATAAAAATCGAAACCGATGCTCTCGGCAACATAGTCGCATACAACGTCTATGATCTTGTCTATGATGTAATGATTGCATCTTTGACATCGTCGGGTACTAGAGTCAACGACATTGACACCCTTGTCACACCTCAACTCATTAAAATATCCGACGAAATGTATTTCGATATCAAGAGTGTAGAGTATGACCTCGAATCGATGAAAGCGGTCTTTTGGGCTACTTACGAATTCGGTGGAGACAATGAAAACACGACGCTCGCAGGAGACAAAAACGGCAACAAAACATTCTCCGTAAGTCTTGCCGTAAACCTTGTTGCCAACAACATTGATACATTTACGGGAGAAGCGGGTTTAGATAAGCGAGAAGCCCATTTTGCGGTCGGAGAAGACATAATGCTTTCTTCCCTCCCGAAAGCCGTATTTAATGGCAACAGTTACTATATATTCTGGGATCTTTCCGGAGAACTCGGCGGAGAAAAAGTAGATAAATATAAAGCCGGCTCTTACAAAATAAAAGGAAGAACACTCAATGCATATAGAGAAGTCGTCACTTTCGATTTGACTCTTGTCATAGACAAAACCGATATTTCTAATGCCGTATCTCTAAGTTCCGATGCGCAGTCTTATTACTATACAGGAAGACGTAGAGGAGATTTTGACAAGAAAATTGCATTCTCAAGGACTACAAAATTCATCAATACCGACGGCCAAGAATATATGCCCGAATTTACGTTTGAATTTTCGTCCGACGGAGAAAACTTTGTCTCGGCAGAGCCTGTCGATGTAGGAGAATATTTCTTAAAAGTAAGTATAGACGACGAAAATGTTACGGGTGAAAGAATTTTCAACATTACGATTAGACGTAAAGTATTAGAGTCCGCCAAAATCGAATTTGCCGACACTACGCTTACTTATACGGGTAGAGCCTTACGCCCCAGAGTCATATATGACGGCGAAGAATTGTCCGAAGACGTGGGATATTATTTCGTGTTCTCACTGTCAAGCGGAATAGCGGTAGCCGAAAACGGTGTCATAAATGCCGGCACGTATAGAGCGACATTGAGATTCAACGAAAATCCCAATTATGATTTCTCGTCAATTACCGCATCCACAACATTTGTCATCAACAAAAAGGATGTAGAATATAGACTGCTTACCGAAGAAGTTTATGACGGAACCTATCGCCATATTACAGTGGACGGACTGCCCTCAACTTACCAACAAGAAGGAGTAGAGGTCATCTACACCTATACATATACCGATAGCAACGGTGCGACAATAACAACCAACAACAAGATAAGAGACGTAGGCACTTACAATGTATCCGTACAAATCAAAGGTGGCAACAACTATTCTGACTTTGTCGGCAACTGCAACGACTATAAGATAGTTAAAAAACAACTTGTCGTGTATGTCGAATCAATAGTTTCGATCTACCCCGAAACTTTACCTTTGTCGCCTACCATAAGATATGAAGGAATTGTCGGAACAGATGCAGGCAAAGATCTAACTTCGCTTCTCGGTACCTTAAAACTCACCTCAACTGCCGACAATTACAAGATTCCTGTCCCGGGAACCTATGAGATTATAGCATCCGGACTATACAATGCCAATTACGATATCTCTTATGTATCGGGCGAATATATAGTAAAACTCGCATCCGGAGTAGAAGAATGTACGGGCGATTTGCAAAGTGCCATAGACAATGCCGAAGGCAATGTAAAACTCTACTTGAAAAAGGGTTCCTATGGCGACATAGTGATTAACAAGGCAGGCAAAACCGTCACCCTTATAGGCGAGTACGAAAAGGACGGTACGCCTTCTACAACGTTCAACTCAATAGTCGTAGAAAACGGTGCATTAGAACTCATTTCAATAGGGTTTAAGGGTATAGAAAATACAGTGTCCCTTACCGTAAAATCGACTGCAAACGGCATAATCGTCAACAGATGCGTGTTCTATGGCGAAACAATTTCAGCGGAGTCCACCTTACTCAACAGCGAGGCGATTAGAATAGAAAACGGCTTTTCTGGAAGCGTTACCATAGAAAAAACCACAATCAAATATCGTACACTCGGCATTATTTCCTATTCGGCAAGCATCGTTTTGACCGATACGGAGATTTCATACGTAAAACAAGGCATAGCGCTAAGAGGCGGATCTCTTGTAATGACCGGCACGACCGTTGACCATTCATCCGACTATGCACTATATATCGCAACCAAAAACGCAACATTCAGTTTGGTGAACAACACCTTCCACGAAAACGGCGATGCAATACGTTACAATGCTTTGATCGATATCGAGAACGAGACAGGACTTGTCAACGGCAATGTATATACTAACAATATCAACAATTTCTCGCCTCAAAACTAATAAACAACAATGAATGACACCAAAAAGTTTCAAAAACTGACGGTAGGTATATTTATTATACTGATTTTAGCTATCATGCTCGGGACGACTACGGTTCCGAGCAATGTTGCTTATGCCGAAGAAAAAACATCGGTTTACAACGTTGTCATTTTTTTAAGATTTGAAGATTCTCCGACTTTTGACCAAAACACCCTAGAAAACTCCGAGGTTTTCGACATTTATTCCAATGATATAGAAAAGGTTAGAAGCCTAAAAAGATTTTATTACAAAATGTCCGACGGACAAATTGAGATAGAAAATTATTTCGGTTTTTCCGATTCTTCTTCCACCACTTACTATGTTTATAATGCAGAGGGTGCTTCTTCTAAATGGAATGAAAAAACTCAAAGAACGGAAAAAGAAAAAGAATTGATTTCCAAGGCTTTACAAGGCTTTGAAAACTCTTATCGTGATAAATCTTTGCCGACCTCTCTTTTCGATGGAAACAATGACGGTAAAATAGATTCGGTATCGTTTATCGTGCTTGACAATACTCCGTCTTCTAATGACAATTGGAACACTCTAATTTGGCCACACTCATGGGATTGTCAATCGATCGGTGTTTCCGATTCGCTGACCTTTTCGGACGGATCTTTGCAATGTGGAGATTATACGTTTACATTTGCGTATCCGCTAGACGGGAACTCGAATTTTGCTGTAGCCGCTCACGAAATGGGACATGTTTTCGGTGTAAGTGACTATTATTCATACAAAGAAACATATCACCCTGCGGACGTTTACGATTTGATGGATAAATCTACTGCGGATATATATTCCCCCTCGTTTATGTTGGTTTACACAAGGGATCGCTATCTAAAATCATATTCGGGAAGAATAGAAACTTTGTCCGCAGGACGAACAATAACATTGACAGCCACAACCGAAGCCACAACTAGCGAAGACATCGTTGCCATAAAAATAGAAACCGACAAAGCAGGTGTCTATATTATGGCGGAATATCGTATAAATTATAGTTCGTCGGGCTATGACAATGCCCTTCCCTCGTCCGGTGTAATAGTATATAAGGTTGATGAAACCGTCGTAGATACAGACGGAAGCCCCTTAGGCAACATGAATGCCAGAAAGATAAGTCCGTACACGAATCACGAAGTGCTTGTTTACAACGATACGAGTTTGTCGTCGTCTGCCATGCTAAAAGCCGGACAAAAAAGACAAGGAATAAGAATAGCGCTTACCACCCTTTTAGATATAAATATAAGTGTTGTAGAACTAAACGGTAGTCAAGCAACAATCGAAGTGTCGGGTTCATATTTCAATCAAGAAACAACCCCTAAAACCTCGATTGCGATAGACCAAGCAGAATATCTTTCGGACGAAACAAGTGGTCATTACGGAGTAGATGTTTCGCTTACGGTGTTAAGAAAAAGTTTGTTTGAAAAAGTTTCTCTACAACTAGCCGACAAAGACGGCAATGTTATTTGCGAAAAAATCGGCTACTCCAAAGATATCAAGTCAACACAATGTTCGGTTTTGTTCGGAGTGTGGCAAGACAACAACGAAGCCTTTTCGGGCGGAGTGATAGAATCAAAAGAACCGGTATATTTATATATGAGTATATACGGTACCGATGGCACGAAATATGACGTCTATACAAAAGACTCTCCTCGCACCATAAATTTAGGCTCTTACACGTGGGACGAAATTTACGGCACTGCCACATATATAAAAGGCACACTCACAATAGATGCCACAAAAGATGCCGAAGGAGTAATTATAGGGAATGTTAAAGACGGACAGTTTTGTATCGATGACCTAGATGTAAAAATATTTACGAATTCAAAATCGGGTGAACAAGAAATCTCCCTTCTAAGTAGTGGTGATTTTTATAGAGAAGTTATTTTCCCTTCGACTTATTCGGGTGCGGGTACTTATACCGCAACAATAAACATTTATTACAAAACCGTCAAATTGGGTTCCAAAACAATAAGTTTTAGAATACTAAAATCTATATCTACACTAAAAATCACGCCGAGCGTAAAAGATAAAGTTAGCGTTATCGGAGACGAGATTTATTTGTATTTGGAAGACTTTTTAGAATCGTCCATTTCGTTTGATTATGAGGTTACATATCAAGACAATACGAAAGAAACATTCCCTCTTTATATCCAAAAAAGTAAGGTTTACGATTCTCCTCTCGTTGTCGAAAAGAAGATAGGCGACAGTACGAAAACTGTCAAATTCTACTTTTATGACACCGTAAAAACATTAAATGTTCCGTCGAGTTTTTACTACGGCACTACGCTTCCGGTAAGCCTGGATGCCGAGTTTTATTCGGGTAAGACTCAAAAAGTAAATGTCGTTTACGGAGACTATAAAAACAAAAATGCTGTCGGTAGTACTCAAAACGTATCGATTACGGTTGACCTAGGATACGACTACACAAAACTTCCTTATAAAAAAGAATTTTCGACTACATGCCAAATAGAAACATTGGACGGAGTCTATTCGATAAACGAAATAGGGTTAGACAAAGAAACTTTTTCTTATGGCGAAACTGTCACCAACGAGATTTTGTCCTATGTTACATATACATCCTATAAATCTTATTTTGACGGCATCGACGAAATCTCGGTCTTAGACGATCTTACATCCGTTTTGGTTTTGCCTTTGGACTACTCGTCGCTTGTCGGCAATATGAGAGAATCGTCCGGGGTGCTAACAATAAAAATTGATAATACAACAAAGAGTGTAAATGTCAACATTGTCAACGACATAAAGGAAATCAAAAGCAATCTTTCTACCAACGAAAGAAGATCGGTAGGAGATTATTCTTCGTTTGAGTATCAAGTGTATTATGCCAACGCATACAACGAAAAAATTTCGGTGTCGCTCTCTTCCGGACTAATAAAAATTGGCGGAAGCCCCGTAAAAGAAACGATGCTTAACAGTATAGGTGTCCATCAAATAGAAGTTTTCAACCCGTCAAAACCCCAAGAAAAATTATATTCGGGTGTCTTTACGGTGTACGAAGAATATATAAATGTGTCGGGCATATATGACGGCGAAAAAGAAGTCGTAATTACTATTTCCTATGGTGACTACCCTAATCTTTCCGGTTACACTCTCAAATATACAACTTCAAAGGGCGAAAAGTCTTTCGTTCTTACCGAAAATACTTACAAATTAAGAAATGTCGATTCGATTCTAAAAGAAGGTGTGTCGAAAACGACCGTTGAAATTCCCGTTTTGCAAAAGTCGGCAAAATTTGGAGAAACCACAATTACATTATCCGTAGAAAATAAAATAAATACCGACATATTGACAGTAGGAGACGATTCAATTGTAGATTATGACAACAGCATCGTCTATCTAAAAAAGGAAATGACCTACAAAGATTTTATTAAAATCGCCAAAACCTCCACAAGATTTACCATTTATGTCGAAGATATTTTTAGATATGTAGGAGGCAAAGACTACTATCTCTATATAAAAAATTCGGGCGGTATGACCGTTGCCAAATTTAGAGTTATTTTGCTAGGCGACGCCACCGGTGACGGAAGACTGGGAGAAGACGACATTTACGAATATGCCAATGCCATTATAAAAGGTGCCGACGATTATATTGACAAAAGTATCGGAGGACTCGATATCGACTCATTTGTAAAACGTATTTTGAAAAATAATTTAGATCCGTTGACCATTGCCAAAATTTTTGTAAAGGATATAGGAGGGAGAAAAGAATATGAAGAATATTGCTAAAATTGTTGTCCTCTTTATTTTCGTGATGTTGTCTCTTTCTTTAATATCATGTTCAAATAGCGATGTCGATACACTTGCATTTTTAGACGACTACCCTGTAAAAACCACTTTTTCACCGGATGAAAGTTTCCCCGAGATAAAGATTTTGGCGACAACCAAAAGTGGCAAAAAAGAAGAAATATCGGTAGGGAAAGACATGTTGTCGGGATTTGACACCTCTCTTTCGAGTGCTACCGAAAAAGAATATAAGATAACCTATAAAGGCAAGACATTGACCGGCAAATATACTGTTTCGGGCAAAGTAAACACCAAAATACGTTTGACTTATCAAGTGGAAAACAACGGAGACGAAAAAATAATCACGGTCGCAGCCCAAAACTTCTCCGGAGACGGTTTTTATGCCTTGACAGGGGCAATATCTTACTACAAAGAAGTTGTCAAAGAACTAAACATTGTGTCGTCCAATGCTCAATACGAGGTGGCAAGCGAAGAGAAAAACAATCAGACCTCTTTTGTATATTACAACAAAGACGGTACTGCAAGAATTTCTGCGGACTGCGAACTATTCAAAATCAAAGTAAAACATTATGACGGGATCGAAGTATCCTTGACAATTGGCGGACAAAAAGATTATTATATAGAAATGTCAGAGGGCAAAGGTATATATTACGTGCCGTCTTTGACTATAACACTATGACGTACAACAAAATTATTACACCAAATGAATTATGGCAAGATTTCGATACCGAAAAACCTGCCGAAATTTTATATAAAGCTCGAGAAGAAGACCGTTTTGAGTCGGATGTCTATGAGATTTTGTGGCGTGCCTTTTCCGAGGCAGACGGCAGTCTAGACATCGCATCGAGATTGTATATCCCTAGCGGTGCAAAAGACGTAATAATCTTGACGGAAGATACCGAAGGATTAGAAAGAGTCGTAGAACTCGAAAGAGCCCTTCGTCTAGGTTGTGCCGTCATGGTCGTAGATTATTCCGACATGCACAATTGGGGGACGAAATTCCCCGAGAGTTTGTCTTATGGCACGATTGAAAAGAGGGGCGATAGAATGGCTCGTTTTGAGCATACCCCGTATGACAGTTGTCAGTTTTTATATGCAAGAATTTTGTCAAGAGCGATAAGTGTCGCCAAAGAACTATTTGAAGACGGCAAAGTCATTGTTTGGGCGCTAGGCGATTCTGCCGAATTTTGTATTCAAGGCGTTGCAATGGACAAACATGCCGACGGACTGATTATCGTCAACGGCAACACGTATGAAGAATATAACGATCTCAACCGCTACGACGACGAAAAACCCGAACTATCTCAAGAAATGCTTATTTGGTTGTCGTCGGTCTCGGCAATTGCCTATGTAAAACATTTAGATTGTCCCGTATTGTCGGTTTCAGGGAGCAACAGCCTTGATTGTGATCCCGATAGACTAGAAGATTTCTTCTCGTCCATGAAAGAGTCTTTGACAATTTTGGTGCGAGCCGGAGAACGCAATGCTTTGGACCAAGGTTGTTTTGCGACAATTTCAAAATGGATAGAAGGAATAAGAGCAGGAAGAACATTCCCGACGATCCCGACTGCCGAAGTCAAAGTCTATGACGGCGGTTCGGTGGCGGTTTCGGTCAAAGCCGATTCCTCGTCAATGATAGAATCTACAACCGTATATTATGCATTCAATGAGAAAAATCGTCGGTTTAGATTTTATAAAAAATGCCCCACCACGTGTATTTCAATGGCGGGCGAATATATGGCGAATTTCAAATTAGGTGGCAATGCTACATCTGTTTTTGTGTATGCTACCGTCAATTATTTGGACGGACTCTCGATTTCCTCATTTATGAATTACGAGCCACTCACCGAGAGCCACTCCGACATTGCTAGACACAACGTGGTTTTGTCGGGTGCCAAATCTTACGATGAATTCGAAATAGATCGCAATTCTTTTCTCTTGATAGAAAACGAGAAAAAGATTATAACAACCGGACTCGGCCTAAAAGGCGTGGCTGCCAAAAACGGAGGTCTGCGTACTTTTTCGGTAAATGACGGAGAAATTGGCGAAAATGCATCCATTTTGCAAATGGATTTTTATAGCGAAAAACAAAAAATGGTTGTCGTCGAAATCGAAAAATGCGAAGACGGCATACTTACAAAGTACTCCGCAAGTGCCGAAATAGGAGGATCTACCAAGGTGTTTATTCCGGTTAGATTTTCTCCGAGCGACTTCAAGACAAAGGACCGTATCCCCCTAGAAGACTTCAATGACCTAAAAAGTCTGTCTATTCTTACCCCGGGAGTAGGAGTGGGCAATATTTTATTCGTATGAAAATAGAATCGAAAAGCATAAAAGGATTTATAATTTTTGCTTTAATACTTATTATAATTGTCGCTTTGGCATTTTTCATGTTTGCGACGATTGACGTTGAAGGCAAGTCAATGCAACCCACCATTGAGGACGGGGATAAAATTTTTCTAATACGAAAATTTGTAGAATATAAAAAGGGCGATGTCGTGGTATTTATCGGAAGCGACAACAAAGCACTCGTAAAGAGAATTATTGCAACCGAAGGCGACACCGTAGAACTCAAAAAAGACGAAAACGGCACCTTTAGATATTATGTCAACAGTGTCCTAGTAGAAGACGAATATGTAAATTTGTCGACATATACATCCCCTACCGCAACAAAATTTGAATATAAAATAGTGGTCCCCGACGACGAATTTTTTTATCTGGGGGACAACAGACTCGTGTCAAAAGACAGTAGCGAAATTTCCAAAAACGACGACGGCACTCTAAGTGTCACGTTCGGCATTTATGAAAATATAATCGGTAAGGTTTTATTTAGATATAATTTTGACGGCAAATTTGTCGTAAAAGGCGTCGAATAATCTAGCGACGCAAATCTTTCCCTGTAAGTTCCAACATAACCGCTCCTCTTAGACGAGAGAAAATTCTTTCGTCGTACCTATCTAGGAGCATGTCGGGAGACAAATTTGTGGTTATAAAAGTGGCTTTCTTTTGTCTTTCGGTAAAGAGATTATATAGGTACTCGCAAGTCACGTTTTTGTAGATTTGTTCAACACCTAGATCGTCTATAAACAAAACATCCGCATCATAAATTTCAGAAAGCATAGAGAATTGATCTTTGATATAAGAGGTGTGCGCTTTCAAAAACAACTTGTTGAGAGAAAATGCGTTGAAGAATGCGACGTTAAATCCTTCCTTGATAAGGTAGGTTGCAAGTATACTCAATAGGTAGGTTTTTCCGACACCGGTTTTTCCTGATATGGTTATCAAATTCTTTGTGATATTAGGAAAATTTTCTCCCCATTTTTTCACAAATGTAAAGACTTTTTCGGCATTGATTTTATCTTGACCTTGATATTTTTCTAAATCAAAATCGTCAAAAGTTTTTCCGAAAACTTGTATATCGCAAGACTCTTCGGCGATACGTTTTATGTCGGGAATAACACAGTCGCAAAGTCTTCCGTCGATTACGCCTTGATCGTTACAAAGTGTACAGTGCGGTGTATGTTTTAGATCGCTTTCCGTTTTTCCGTATTTTGCAAGTTGCTTAAAATATTCGGTTTCGGCTTCCTTAAGTCTTGTTTCGGCAACCGAAACATCGGAGTTAAAGATATCGGCTCTGGCTTTATCGAATTGTGCCGATCTAAAATTTCCTCTTGCCGATTTGAAATTCGGATCCTTTTCGAGTTCCTCGATTTCTTTTGCTATTCTAAATTCGTCAAGTTCTCTCTGTTCTTTTTTTATAGACTTTGCAATTTTTACGTAATCCATTTTATACCTCTATATCGTTAAGATCGGTAAAGACTCCGGCAAGTTCGTCTTTCGTGTAGTCCCTTCTTTGCATAGGTGCTTTTGTAGGAGTGTTTTGGTTGAGTTTTTCAAATTTTTCTTTGGCTTCTTCGAGGCTTACCGAAGGCGTATCTTTTACGGCAATAAGCATTCTGTTCATTTGCGAAAACGGGAAGTTTCTGCCTATACACATTTTTGCCGAAAGTTCTATTACGTCATAAGGTAGTCCCCATTCCGAAGTCCATGTTGAATAAAATTCTCTGTCCCTTGCCGTCACATATCTAGATGCTCCTGCCGTCTCCAAAAGATCTTTGATTTCATCGTCGGTAGAAACTTTTTTCAGTACGTATTGGTCGATTGCCTCTTTAGTGACGAGTCCGAGTTTATAAAACTTTTTAACTACCTCGTTGAGTCCGTCAAGAGTTTTAACATTGGATATGAACGAATAATGCGCAAGCGATAAAAGTGCATCTTCTGTAAAACCTTCCTCCTCCCAAGGACGAATATAGGTGTTTACTACGACATCAAGATCCGCATAGTAAGCCCCGATACCTTTAAGAACATTTTGTGCGGTTTTGGTGAGATCTTTTTTCATCTTACCGTATTCGTCAATTTCGTAAGGGGTATGCGCTCCCGAACGTTTTAATTCTGTCATAAGGTTATCGAGTTTAGTAAGCCCACCTTTCTTTTTAAGAAGTCTTGCCGCCGTCAATATTCCGTCATGACCGAATCCCATTTCGATCCATTTTCTGTATAAGTCTCTCGCATCTATATCGGGAGCAGATTTTAGTCCCAATGTCTCGTAAACCATTCGCAGTTCTTCACTGTTGTTTTCGAGTTGTTCGATTTTCCCTTCGGCATCCTTATACGTCTTGATGCCTTCGTTTATCCATGTGTTGGCAACCGCCAAAATATAAGAAGTGCTTATTTTTTCGTTTTTATATCTCTTGCAATATTCCATTATGACGAGTAGTGCATTTGGCTCTATTCCCGAGAACTCTATTAGTTCAAAATATCTGTTAAGTTCTTGCGGTGTAAGAAAACGATCGGGGAAAATTCTCGTAATATCCTCTACAAAAGACGCATACTTTTTAACATCGTAATTGACGATTTTCGGCATAGGATTTTTTGGTGAAACGTAAGTAAGACTTATCGGTTCCGATTTTGAATTCATTATAAGTCCTTCTTTCTCCCAATAAAGGAAGGCTTCTCTTACACGTTCCTCGGACATTTTGAGATTAAAAGCAATACTTTCTATGGTGGTGTCTTCTCCCGCATAGAGAGATTTAAGTCCGGTCAAATACACTTTGACGAAATCTCCGTCGGCAGAGGGCAAATACCCCGCAATGAAAATATTATCTACGGGAGTGAATCCGTTTTTGATTATATCGGAATGCAGTTTTAGTTGCGACATATTATCGTTCACCTCATTTATTATTATAATTATAATACCACAAGAAGTGTGAATTGCCAACAATTTAGTGATTTTTTCACAAATTTCAAAAACGACACTTCTAAAATGTTTCTTTCGGAGGCTTGTATGGAACTAAAACAACTCACTCTCGGATTTTCGTCAAAAAACGTGACAGAATTTGATTTTGCACGCATCAACGATACGTTGTCTGTTGCTACCGGTGGCAATACCAAAGTGTTTCGTGACGGACTTTCGACTGCACTGTTTGGTTTTTCTGGAGAAAACGGTGACTCTGCACCGTTCAAATTTACCAAAATCACATTTGAAGAAAAAGATGCCGAACATATTTTGATTAGAGTCTTAGAAAAGGACGACGAAAAGACCATCTATACCGAAGACGGCAAAGAAAAACCGATAGAAGATTTCTATGCAATACTCAAAAAAGAACTGAAAGCAGATCCGGAACTAGTGAAGAAATATTCGTTTGCCGAAGAAGATCTCGTCAACGAAGTGTTAGAAAAAGGTCTTGCCGGATATTTGTCTTATATTCCCGATATCGAAGAAAGAATAGAAGAAAGTTACAAAAATGCTTGCGAAAGGGAACAAGAATTAGAAGAAAGACTTGTCCACTTGTCCAATTTTGAAGGAGTCGGTGGCGGACGTAATGCCCTTGTTGAGATAGACAAAGATATTCACGTTTTGGAAAATGCTCTCGACAATATAAGCGAAGACATAGCAAGAGGAGAGTCCGAAACCAAAACGGGCTACGAAGTACTCAAAAATTCTGCAAGATTACAAGAACTTGAAGATATGGAATCAGACATGAACCACATCGAAGAGTACATCAATCTTTCAAAGAAAGCCAAAAACATTTTGGATCTCGAGGCTAGAGTTATCAAACTTGAAAATTCTGCGGTTTCCGGAAGAAGGACCGACGGGGACATTGCTCTACTCAAAGCAAAAGTTGAAAATCTTAATCGCCAAATCGCCAAATTTTCCGAAGAACAACGTAAATCCGAAGGCGAAGTTATCTATTATGCCGAAAAATTACAAGAACTTCGTGGCGACATAAAAGGTCTTGTCGAAGTCACCGCATCGGGTTCGACCGACGACGTAGAAACCGAAGTCGGCGAATATTACGAAGAATTCAAAAATGCCAAAGAGTCATACGAGGAAAGACTGAAAAAGGTAGAACTCGAAAGGAATGCTCTCTATGAGCATATCGCCGAGTTGGAAACAAGAAGAGGAAAAATCGCCTATCCTGTTGCTTACAGAAAAGCAGTCATTGATGCAGTGACATTAGAAGATCGTATGGCGGACATGAGCGCCCTTGCCGAAAAAGAAGAAAAAGTCATAGGCGAAATTGTCGAAGAAATAAAGAAAAAAGAAGAAGAATTCAAAAAACTTTCGGATAAAGCCGAAGATTTGGAAAAAGCGGCGGCAGAACTTCTTGCCGAGATATCCGGAGATTACGAAAGCAAGGAAGATCGCTTTAATGCCGAAAACGTAGAGAGAAATAAACTTTACAGCAATCACATAATCGTCAACGAGCAAGTTAGAGAAATTAAAGCCATCGAAGATAAAATCAAAAAACTTCAAGAAAGCCAAAGAGAATTCCAAGACAAGAGAGCAAAACTCAACGATGCCAAAGTCGAGGTCGAACTCCACAAGGCAAAACTCAACAAGCGTCTCCGTCAAATGGAAGACAAGTACAACGAGAGAATTGCCGAAAATCTCTATGCTCAACAAGTCGAATCTTTGAATTATGGCGACAGATGTCCTATATGCGACGGTTTTGTTATCAAGAAAAACGCAAAACTTCGTTTCATGAAAATGGATGACATTATTGCCGATATGGATGCAATAAAGAAAGCCATAGAAGAAGACGATTCCAAAATATCCAGAGTCCTTCTAAAACTAGGTGCATATATGTCAGCATCGGCATCCGGCGATGCTTATATCAATTCACTCGAAGACACTAGACAGAAAAAACAAGATGCGGTAGATGCATTCTGTAAAGAAAGCGGAGTCGAAACCCCTCCGGAACTCTCCGATAAACTAAGAAAAGCCATAGAAAATCAAAGGGATACCAACGAGAAGGCTGAAAAATATCACGATTTGGAAGGCCGTCTTGCATCTGTTTTGGAAGCGAAAGGAAGAGTTGCTTTCCAAATCAAAAAGATGACAGAGTTAGAACTCGGACGTCACCAAAGAGCGCTTGACGATTACAAGTGTTCGGTTAGATCCGCAGTTGACGAATATCGTCCCGTTATGAAAGTTTTAGGCGGAGAAAAGGGCAAAGATGTCTATCCGAAACTTATGCTCGTAGATAAAGAATTGGAGACAATATCGGATGACCTAGAAAGTGCAAGAAAAAGACTTTCCGCAACCGACAAAGAAAGAGAAGACATCAACAAAACTCTTGCAATATTTGACGGTAGAGATCTCCCCATCGGAGACGGTGGCGAAAATGTCAATGTAGCGGGACTCGGTGCCAAGGTTATTGCCAGAAGGTTGAAAGCAATGACCGACGAAATCAAAAAATACGAAGACGAATATGAAAATGCCAAAGTCCGTTTTGTTGCCGCAAAACGTGTCGTTGACAACTATTCAAGAGAGAAATACAACATTGAAAAAGACCTTCTCGTTTCCGATGAATCGGGAAAGGCAGTCGTATCTTCCGACGACTCGTTGAGAAAAGAAATCGACGAAGGAGTCAAATCTCTCGGCATGCAATCTGTCGAAGAACTTAAAGACGTGGTTATAGCCGACGACGACGAAAGAGCCTTGGAAGCAATAATTGCAGGATTTAGAGGCGAACTCAACATGCTAAGGGGAGCCACTTCCGTTGTAAAAGAAACTCCCGAAATCGATGTTGAGGAACTTAAAGACAGAAGAAAACAAATACGTGAAGCGATCTCCGAAATGTATCAAAAGAGAGCAACGCTTAAAATCGGTATTGATGCAGCAGATAAAAATGATCGTCAAAAAGACGAGGCACTACTACGTTTGAAGAGAGTAAGAGCCGACATAAGAGAACTTGACACAATCAAAACCTATATTGAGGACGGAACTCTAAATGTTATGTCGTTGTTTGTAAGAGTGTTACAAGATGCGTCCAATGCAGCGTTTAGCATGACAAAAGGTGCATACAGCCTCGAATTTTCCGCAAACGGAATAGACGTCGTGGACAACATAAAAGAGCAAACCATCCCCGAAAACAAACTCACCGATTATCAAAAAACGGTTAGATATCTTGCACTTTCTTCTAAAATCGCAAGTGTTATCGATTCGATAATCGACACCGACAACGATGTATTCTTTATGTTGAATTCGTTTGAAACCGACAAGAACTATGCAGAACTTGCCATCAATTTCTCGAAAGACAGAAATATTACGGTTGTTGCCGATGAAGATATAAAGACCGTCTTATCGGAAGTATTGTAAAATCAATAGATTATAAAAAATGAAAAGGCAAAAAAAACTTTTAGTTTTATGCAGAATAGCGGTAATTGCGGCGATATATTTCGTCGCAACTTATTTTTTAGCCCCCATTTCTTTTGGCGAAATTCAGTTTAGAATAAGCGAAGGCATGATGATTCTTCCGTTGTTCTTCCCCGATTCGATTGTAGGTTTGACACTCGGTTGTGTGCTTGCCAATTTAAGTTCCCCGTTTGGAATTATTGACGTGGGACTTGGCTCTCTTGCAACGCTTATTGGCGGAATAGGCACGTTTTTCCTTGGGAAAATTCTCAACGGCAAAAAAATGCGTCCCTTTATATCCCTAATTCCGCCGGTCGTGTCCAATGTTCTTATAGTGCCTCTCGTATGGCTTTTGACGGGTACGGACGACAGTTATTGGGTACTCGCCGCATCCTTGTTTGTTTCGGAAACAATATCAGTTTATGCGATAGGTTTGCCCCTTTATTACAACATTGACAGGATTTTGCAACGAAGCAAACCTGTCTAGCAACAATTTTCAACAAATTTTACTTGTCATTAAATATTGTTTGTTATATAATAACTATACTTGTATTATTATAAAGTGCGCACGCACACGGAGAATAAGAAGAAGATGAAGAAAAAGATCTTAGCATTTGTACTTATCATTGTGGTTTTCGCCTTGGCATTATCGGGTTGTTCATTTATAAAACTCAATGCCGACAGACAATCGTCCAGAGTTATTCGTACCGTCACCAAAGACAACGTATCTCTCAACATCACATATACGGAACTCAAAGATTATACCAATAGCCTTCTTTACGGAAGTTTTTATAGTTATGTTTCCCAAGGTTATATGTCGGTTTCGGATGTCGTAGATTATGCCCTTGCAGCCAAAACTCAATCAAAGGCATTGACGATCACTGCGATGGAATATTTGAAAACTCTCAACAGACAAAACCTCGTAGGCGATGCAATGTACAACGAATTGGTCAACAAATACGGCTCGGACAACATCAACAAACAAGTTTTGTCCGCATTGACCATTGCCGAATATTACGATGCAATAGCGAGTGTCAACGAAAGTTTAGATTCGTTGGTTGAAAATTACAAAGAAGAATATTACAACAACCAAAGAAAAGACACCGTATATTCTGCCGACCTTCAAGATGTCAAAGAAATCAAGATCGTCCAAGGTGTCGAAGATGAATATTATGTAGGTTCCGTCGGACCTAAAACCGAAGACATCAAAATCGAAGTTTCCTACACCGAGGAATCTAAAAAAGAGGCTATCACGCTTCCTATAACAAGTAGCATGATTTCTAAAGCCTTCTCGTCAAGTTCTGCAGCCGAAGACAGCGAATTTATCGTAAAACTCGACGTCGAAGTAATGAAAGACGGCAAATATACAGCCAACGTTGTGACTGCGACCAAAACTTACAATGTCGTAGAAGCCCCCACAACCAGAGAAAATGAAGAAGACGAAAAAGTCGCTCTTGAAGAAATAAGATATAAGTCCGCAAGTGAAATTGCTTACTGGGCAGAAACAAACGGTGTCGATTACGGCTACGAAATCCCCGCAATTGTTGACCTCGATGCTCAAAAGACGAGTTCGGATGCGGCTACCGCTTATGCTTGGACAGAAGTAGAAAAATATCTAAAAGATGCCGGCAGAACGATGGATTATTACTATGCAAGTGCAATAGAATCTGAAGTTATATCTGCATATAAAGCCGAAATCAACAAGTTGAGCGAAGAAGAATTTTCCGCACAACTCGATACCGAAGTTGCCAAGAAAATAACCGAACTTCAAAACGACAGCATCAAAAACTACAAAGATAAAACCGTCGCCGCTCAAAAAACCGCCTTCATCTCGGCAATAGAAGATACACTTGATTCTTTATATTATGTCCCCGAAATCGGCCAAGTCAAAGGTTATTTCTATGTTTCTCACCTTCTCATAAAAGATTCTTCAATAGGTGACGAATTCACAGAGCAAGGTTCCGACGATCAATTGATTGCCGACAATATCGGCACAATGACTGTTGACGAAATCAACACCAGATTTGATGCATCCTTCGAATGTGACGGTTGGGAATATAACGAAGAAGGTGTGTATGTTCACAACGAATCTAAATGTTCCGACAAAGAAACACAAGACAAATCTCAATGCAAATCAATTGCATATCTAGCGAAAGACGTAAAGGCTACGACCGTACTTGACAATCTTGCAAAAGAATTGAACGGCGAAACCGACGGAGCGAAGAGAGTTGCTATATTCAATAATTATGTAGAGAAATATGGTCAAGATCCCGGAATTTTATCTAAGACCAACGGTTATCTTATTACTCCCGACGTAGATGATATGTCTTGGGTTGACGGATTCGAATCTCTCGGAATTTTGCTCGGAGCATCCGCAAACTATCAAAATGTAGGCACCTACAAAGTTGACAAGGATGCGGCAGTTGCATCTTTCAAATCTCTTTATGGTCTTGACGATGCAAAGGCAAATGAACTTTATGAAAAGTATAATAAAAATGTCAATGTATATACAGCCGATGACGGTTCCGCACTTTATTACACAATAGCCAACACCGTAAGTTCCGGCGGATATGCAGGCATCCACGTAATGATGGTTACATTCTTCCCCTTCTCGGCAGATTGGACTGCAGACTCCGTAATAAATATTGACGGCGACAAACTTTCCGACTCTGTAAGAGAATCTACACTTGACACCAAACTTGACGACGATTATACCGCAAAGACCGATTGGTTGTCCGACTATGAAACAGATGACAACGGATATACCATTACACTCGGCAAGAAATATACCGAAAAAGGATTCTCCGTCAAGGACCACAAGAAGATAGGTGATTATATCTCCGATATAGTTGAGTCAATTGGTTAAGAAAAAATTAGAGCAAAAAGAAAGTGGCACAATCAATGTGCCACTTTTTATTTATCCGACAAATATTTTATTAGCCTTCGAAAGAATAGAACTTAAAGGTTATTCCGTTTTCCATGATTGTCATAGGTATTTTAGAAGACTCGTATTCACAACCTTTTGTGGATGCATAAGTTTTGTCTTTCATGTATAGGACGGAGATAGAAGAGCCTACCGGAATTGACGAGCGAGAAAATGTTTGAAGAACAGCCGTAACCGTTTCGGTTTCACTACCCGATCCTGTAATAAGTGTTCCGCTTCCCGTTGTTTTGACAGAAGAAGATAATGTGACCGATTCCAAAGTGTCTTTATCAAAAGTCGTTATAGATTTGGTGACTCCGGACGAAAGACTGTCAAAAGTACGCATATAAGTGTAGATGAAATCGGAATCTATATATCCCGATCCGACTTTCTCGGTACCTTCTTTGGTAGTACCGTTACTTGTTTTTGTATATGTTAGATTTTTGGATCCGTCATATTGTGTGGTCAAAGTGTAATTTTTGCCATTATAATTGACCATTTTGTATCCTGCAAGCGTGATCCAAAGGTTAGAACTTCCGCCTTTTTGAACAAGCGATTCGCTCTTCATGATGATATTGCCTTCAAGATCCGATATGACGGAAGTGAATTTTACACCGTTTGTAAGAGTGATTCCGTTTTCTATTCCGGTGACAAATTGTTCTCCCGAAATTTCTTCGACAGTGTTGACCATCGTTGCGAATTTGGAGTCTTCGGAATTGCCCGAATAGACATTATAGGTCACAATTTCTTTGTCAACCCAAGCCCTACCGGGAATTTCGGTTTTGGTACAACCTTGAAAAGTTAATGCACCTACTGCTAAAACGATAATAAGAACTAAAACAAATATAACTTTTTTCATAATAACAAGATTATAACATCTTTTTTAGTTAAGTCAAACAAATTTTGTCTTTGCCTATATAAAGAATAAAATTATTATTTATTATTTTATGTCCTTAAAATATCCCATAAGATGTGTTATAATAAAACCATGATAAAGATATTTGATGGAAATACAGGCAATTTTGCCGCAGAAAAAGCAATTTTGACCATAAAAGAACACGGTCTAACACAAGGGAAACATGTTGTAATTGTTCCCGACCGTTTTGCAATGTCCGTTGAAAAAGAAATTTTTGATTTGTTGGACATCCCCGGTTCGTTTAATATTGACGTCGTTTCGTTTACCCGACTTGCCGTCAAAAAATTAAAGAACAATGCAAAAAAATGTCTGACAAAAGAGGGCGCAATCGTACTCACGACCAATATTTTGTTGCGGAAGAAAGACGAACTCCAATTTTTCTCCCTAGACGGCAATAGAAGATCTTTGGCAAAAGATATATATGCGGTTATTGCATCTCTAAGGACAAGTAGAATTTCGGCAGACACCCTAAAAAAAGAGTTCAACGGCGAAGGCGATTCTCTTTCAAGAAAATATCACGACCTTGCCTTGATTTATGAAGAGTACGAGAAATCTCTCGATGAAATCAACAATGCCGGAGACACTTTGACAAGACTTGCCACGTATGAAAAATTGATCCCGTTTGATAAAGATTTAGAAAATACGCATTTTTATATAATCGGTTTCAATTCGTTCAAAGGCAGTGAATTAAGTATTATTTTAGAACTAGGCAAATATGCGAAATCAGTCACGATTGCACTAAACGGCGGAAGCGGTGGCCCCAACAACAATTTGTTCTCGAAGAAAACGATTGAAAAATTTAAGGGGCTTGCCACTGTAGAGCGAGTAGAAAAATCTTTGCCCGAGCCTATCGATTGCATTTATAAGACGATCTTTTCGTACAGTAAAAGAGAGAACCAAACCCTAAATCAAAATGACCGGATACAGGTATTCAAAGAGATCGCCCCGCACTCCGAAATCAGAGGAATCGCTCTCGAAATAAAGTCCCTTATAAAGAAAGGTTATAGGTATAAAGATATAGCCCTAGTGACTCACGACGATAGTTACAAAGATGTCATAGACGGAGTATTTTCAAGACTAGAAGTCCCCGTTTTTATCGACAGAAAATATCCGTTGAAAGAAACTTTATTATCTAGACTTATCGAAAATTATATTCAACTAAACACCTCGGGGTTTGAAAGAAAAAGATTTTACGATTTTGCGACAAATCGCCTTTTAGGGTTCCAATACAGTGACATTGAGAGCCTAAACGATTGGTTGATGTCAAGCAATATCAACCATAGCGAAATAATTAAAAAAGATTTTGGCAAAAGCGAACCGTCTAAAAATGTTCTCAATACTCTTGATTCCGTCTTGAAATATATAGAACTTTTACCGGACAAATTTACCGTTTCCGAGGGAATAGAGAATCTTAGAAATCTCACCTCAAAAATCGATTTTTCTATACTCGAAAAGATCTTCTCCGATGATGGTTTTAACGACGAAAAACTTTACGAAATCAACAGTAGGGCGCAAGAACTTTTAGACAATGAATTTGAAGAATTTTTGCGTCTTGACGATAAAAGACAGATTACCCCGAAAGAATTTTTGGATATGGTAAAAGGTGCCATTGACTCCGTCGAAATCTCGCTTATCCCCAATGTCGCCGATGCCGTTTTTGTCGGCACCAACGAAGAAAGCCGATTCTTTGACAAGAAGATAATTTTTATAGCGGGAGCATCCGAAGGCAAAATGCCTCGCACATCAAGTTATCATGCGATTCTTCCCGAAAAGGATATAAACTTGTTCCATAGCAAAAATTTGGAAATATATCCGACACCTTTGGAAATAATTAGAGAAGATAAAGGCTCCCTTGCCGAGTTGCTCACGATGGCGACCGACAGAATCTATATTTCCTATTCGGAATATTCTCTTCTAGGAGTCCCCGAGACCGCCGGAGAGTTTTTCAAACAAATAGCATCGATCTTAGGAGTTACCGAATATTCAAAACTTTCCGACAAATTCGTTGTTGATGGCAAAAATCTCGCCGATGGTTTAGGGAGCAAGAAAAATGCAAAATACGAATTGTTAAAATCTAAAAACGCTATTCTTTCCGACGAACAAAAATCGTATTTTTCTGCACTAAAAGATTATCTCGAATCGGTCGGCGAAAATATGGAAACGACAGAAAGACCTTCCGTAAATACTCTCGGCTGTTCGTTTTATAAAGATGACACTATTGTATCCAAAGTCACCGGTATAGAATCATTTTATACTTGTCCTTATAAATATTTTCTCGACAATGTTGTCATGGTGAAGAATAAAGACGAAGGAAAAGCGGACAGATTGCAAGTAGGTATCATCATCCATAACGTGTTGGAAAAATTTTTCTCAGATTTTAGTTATAGTTATCTAAATATGACCAAAACGGAGATAGAAGCAAAAACCAATCAAATCCTTGACGAAATTTTTGACAATCCCGAATTTAGATATCTCGAAAACAAGTCCGGCGAAATTGTAAAAAACAACTTACGTAGAGAAAGTGTGTTCAATATATTGCGACTAGTAACAGCCGTAAAACACAGCAAATATCGTCCAAAACACATAGAATATCCTTTCGAAGAGACGATTGGCAAGGAAATTACCCTGAAAGGCAAAATTGATAGAGTTGACGAATATGACGGTAAATTCATGATTTTGGACTACAAGACGGGAAGTGTCAGAGACAAGGATGCAACAAAAGGACTTTATTACGGATTTAGTTTGCAACCCTATCTTTATGCAATTCCTTTCTTAAAAGAAGGCAAAACGCCGACGGGAGCATTTTATGTTCCGATCAATGAGACGTACAGCAAAGAAGAAGAATCTTTCCGATACACAGGAAAATATACACCGGATGAAATCGTATTGAAAGAAATTGACAACAGATTGTATGAGGTCGACGGAATTTTGCCGGAGTCTCTATCATTCGACAAGGAAAGACACCCCGTAGCCCTTAAAAATGCAGGATTTTCAAGCACAGATTTTAAGTTTGCGAGTGACTACGCCCAAGAATTGGTAAAAAAAGCGGTAAACTGTTTTAGAGAGGGGTACATTGAGCGAAAGCCCAAAGACGACGCTTGCGAATATTGCCAATATGCGGGGACATGCACCGAAATAAAAGTAAGAAAAATTAGCGCAAGAAATCTAACAGACGGGAAATTTTGACGAGGAAAATATATGCCTAACTATACAACTAGCCAAAAAGAAGCAATTGCCGAAAAATCTAATTTAATAGTATCGGCATCCGCCGGTAGCGGAAAAACAACGGTGCTTATAGAAAAACTTATCACCATTATAAAAAACGGTGGCGATTTGAGAAAAATCGTTGTCATGACGTTTACCGATCTTGCCGCATCGGAATTAAAGCAAAGACTACGTCTAGCACTATCCAATGCAATTAGAGAGGGAGAAGGCGATGTCGAAAGATTTAGAGAACAAATAGAATATTTAGATTTTGCCAACATTTCGACAATACACACATACTGCTATTCGCTTTACAAAAAATATTTCAACGAAATCGGTGGCGATGCATCCACCGAAGTTTTGGAAGAGTCGGATGCCGATTTAATGTTCGACGAAAGTTTGGAAGAGGTTTTGAAAAACGCTGTTATTTCGGGCGACAAAGATGCCATGGAGTTGATTAGAAGATTTTACGGCAAAGATCGTCAATCCGCAACTTTAAAAAGTTTGATAAAAAAAGTTTACGATTACTTTTTAGCAATACCTTCGGCACAAGAATTTATGGATAGTATGACCGAAGATTCGAAAAAGCCGTTTGACGAGAGAAAAGTCGTGAAAGAATTTTTGATAGACATACGTAAAAAAGCCGGCAGATTAAAGATTGAAGTCGAAAAATTTATAAATGAACACATTAATGCTGCGAAAGCGGAAGATCTTATAACCAAGAAGAATACCGGCGAAAAAATAATTGAACGTGCCCAAAATATAGATGTATGGCTAGGTCAAGTTTCAAAAGCGGAAACTCTACAAGATTTGACACCGGAGTTGGTCATATTGGAAGAAGCCCCCAAAAATGTAAAGAATGCAGTCTTAAAACCGATAATTGCCGAACTTAAAAAAATCGAAGAGGTATATAACAACATTAGAAGTGAGTTTGAAATATTAGGCGGAGGCATTCAAAAAGAGATAGAAAAAGCAGAAAAAGCATCATTTTATGCCGATACTTTATTTAGACTTGTAAAAGAAACCAAAGATTTATACGACAAAAAGAAAAAAGCCGAATCCAAACTTGACTTTTCGGATTTGGAGCATAATGCCCTGAAAATACTAAAAACTTCGGCTTTGGAAGAGATCCAAGATTCTACAGATTTAGTGTTTTTAGACGAATATCAAGACACCAACAAAGTCCAAGAAGAAATTTTGAAAAAGATAGGAGCCAAAGCCACAATATTTGTTGTCGGAGACGTCAAACAAAGCATCTATAAATTTAGGCTGGCGGATCCCGATATATTTATATCTAGGTACAAACAATACGAGGTCGGCGCCGAAGGAAAACTTATAAGATTCAACGAGAATTTTAGAAGTGATAAAGCCGTCCTTGATTTTGTCAACGACGTGTTTTCTTGTTTGATGACCGAAGATTTTGGCGGAATAAACTACAAAGATGAGGCTATGCTTATAGCGGGCGCCGAATATCCGCAAACGTCACAATTTGAAAAAGTCAAAGTTTATAAATTCGAAAAGGACTCAAATAAAACTCCGGAACTTCCTCCTGTTTACGATATAAAAAGCGACACTAATCTAAAAGAAGTCGAAGAAAAGAGAGAAATAAATTTTATTGCAGAGAAAATAAAATCAATGGTCGGTGGCGAAATTTACGATGTCTCGAAAAAATGTTTTAGACCAATTCGCTACCAAGATATAGCGATTCTTACTTCGACAAACGGAAAAGGCGAAGTAATCAAAAATATCCTAAAACGTGCAGATATTCCTGCGTATAAATTTGGCGACGGAGGCGATAAATATCCCGAAGACAGGAATTGTATTTTCTCATATTTAAGGCTCATCTACGACTTTAACAATGACGTAAATTTAGTAAAAACTTTGCTTTCTCCCCTATTTGGTTTTACGGAAAAAGAATTATTTGATATTCGTTCAAATGACAATAAATCATACTTTTGGGAAACCTTATTAAAGTATTCGGGAGACCAAATTCTAAAAACAAAAATAGACGATTTTATTAAAACCGTCAATCGTCATAGAGTTGTTGCAGGCTCGTCCAATGTAAAAGACCTTGTAGAAACCATTGTAGAAGATCTCGGTTTTGATGCATATATTTTGTCAAGCCATGACGGAGCCGATCGCATAGCAATGCACAACGCTTTTGTCAATAAGTTGTCAGGTCAAAGTGTAGCCGAAAACCTTTCAAAATTTATAGAGTATCTTGACTGCATCGAAGAATATTCTTTGGATGCCCCGTCTTCAGATTCGGATGCCGTCAATATTATGACAATTCACAAGTCAAAAGGATTGGAATTTCCGATAGTAATAATTCCCCATTTTGAAGCATCGTTTTTCCAAACCGGCAACAACGAATCTAAGGATTTGCGGATAGACAGCAATCTCGGAGTTGCTTTGAAATATTATGACGACGATAAAAAAGTTGTCTCGGAAACTTTTGTCACAAAATATTTTGAACTCAAAGAAAAAGAAAGAGAAAGAGAGGAGCGTCTACGTCTTTTGTATGTCGGACTGACAAGAGCAAAAAATCATTTGTACATAACATCGACTCCGCCCCAAAAAGGAAAAAATTATTTGTATCCCGATCAGTGCGGAAGTTTTTATGAGTTTTTGGACTATGCCGCTAGCAATTCCAAAAATTTTTCGAATGTTATTGAAACCATCAAGATCGAAACCAACGAAAACAAAAACGAAGAAAATGAAAATGTAAATGCTGGCGAAATCGACCAAATAAACGAAATCGACCAAACAAACGAAACCGATAAAACTAATGAAACAGATAAAACAAATATCACCAATGCAAAAGATTATGATTTTTCGGCGTTAGAGCAAAAATATGAATATGCAGAGTCAACCGTTCTTCCTGTAAAATATTCGGTTTCACAACTCAACGAAAAAGGATTTTCCGAGGTGATTTCCGAAGATGATGACGAAATCGATATCTCTATCGGAGAAAGATCCGCCAGAAAAACCAGAGAAAATTCTGCATCGACAGGCACTCTTTATCACAAAATTTTAGAAAATGTCGATTTTTTCAAAACGGAAAAAGGCGATATAGAGAAATTGCTAGTTGATATGGAAAACAACGGAGAAATATCGACCGAAGAAAAAGAGAAGATCGATGTGGATATTATCTCGAAAGTGCTAAAACTTCCGGTGTTTTCAGAAATCCGTTCGGGCGAATATCATAGAGAGTCTGCCTTCATGTTGTATGTGCCGGCAAATACCGTCATAGATTCGACAACGGCTACCGACAAAGTCCTTGTACAAGGAGTCATAGACTTGGTCGGTCTAAAAGACGATGCAATTTTGGTTGATTACAAATATTCGTCAAAACCCGAAGAACTATTGAAAAAAGAATATGAAAAACAACTTTCGGTTTACAAATTGGCAATAGAAAAAATTCTCAACAAAAAGGTAAAAAAGGCTTATCTTGTGCTTATAAAGACGGCAAAATGTGTCGAAGTCGATGTTTAATAAATGGCTTGCAAAAAAATCTTGCATTATAATATTTTTATGATATAATAGAATAGTATAAGAATTATATATGTAGGAGAATTCTGGCATGATATTAGCAGGTGAAGGGCTTGGTGCGACCGTCGTCAACTTTATAAAAGACATGTGTGACAAAATCGGTTTTACCTCGGCAGGACAAAGATTTATCGCTCTCGCAATCGTCGGCACAGCGATTGTTTTGTTGGCATTTATTATAGCGCTTTTGAGTACTCTCGGCAGCAAAAAGAAAAAAGAAACCAAAAAATATAAGGTTGCTAAAGAATTTTTGGATACAAACGGCGAAATCACCGAAGAAAACATCGAACATCTCAACCCTTATATTCAAGATATGAGTGCGAATATCTCCTCCGGATGGGGAGAATTCCTTGCATCGGATTCTGCCAACGATTATCCTTCCGACTATATGAAAGCCGAAAAGGTTTTTGGCAGTGCAAAACAAGAGAAATCTAGGACGGGCAAGACTTTCTTTGCCGCCGTATCCATGATAGGTGTTTTGGCTGTTGCATTTTTAGGCGCTCTCTTGTCTAGATCCGAAGGCGTTCTAGACGTTTTAAGTGCCGGCACGATAATTTATCTTCTTTTTGATATTATATCGGTCATCGTATTCCCGTTGATCGCATTTATAGTTTTCTCTCTAATTTTATCGGCAGTCAATCGAGGAATTACCAAAAAATCATACAAGGCATACAACGAATTTATATCAACCCTTGACGATGTCGTAGTTATCTCCAAAGAAAAACCCGAAGAGAAGACCGAAGAAGAAGTCAAAGTCGATGAGAAGATTGACCTTCTCGATGACGAAGTCCAAAAAATAATCAATTCCAAAATCGAACAAAACGAACTTATCGAAATTGTCACAACTCCTAGAGTTCGCAATGTCGAAGAAGAATCTGAAGTCGTCCTTCCCGAAATTGAAAAAGTCCAAGATCCTACGGATGTTAGCGACGTAGAACTCAAAGACGACGAATTTGAAGAAATCCCGCTTCCGTCAACCGAATCGTTGTTTGACGACGATGACAACAAAACGGAAAAACCTCAACAACAAGTCCAAGAAGAAAAGAAAGAAGAAGAAAGCCAATTGCAAGGACTAGTTGCTCTTGTCGAACAAGCAGTCGCAGATGTCAAAGGTACGACTAAAGAAGACTTGACCGAATTGGCAAAAGCCATCAAAGAAGCACAAACAGACGGAAGATTCCCTGATCCCAGAGATCAAGAAATCTTAAACGAATGTAGATACAAAATACTAAACTTATATTATCAATAATAACAATGGAAACAGAACCTCGAAGTATAAAGAATAGATTATATCGTCGCATATCCACAAGATTTTTAATTGCAGTATAATACTTATATTGCATTATATTTGAGCGGTAAAAGTGCGACGAATTCGCACTTTTATTTTAGGAAAGGAGACAGTACAATGATTCAAGTGTTTTATACCGACCCTAAGACGCTCAGCACGTTTGAGTGCGAAGATGAATTTTCCGGCGGAGTCAATCTCAACAACAAATGGATTCATCTTACCAACCCCACAGATAGAGAAATAGAACTTGTCGCAAGAGTCAGCGGAGTATCCGAAGACTTTCTCAAAGCCGCATTGGACGAAGAAGAAAAGGCTCGTATAGACGAAGAAGACGGCAATGTCTTGACCGTATTTGATATTCCTATAATAGAAGAAGACGATTCATATTACACTTATGATACATTTCCTTTTGGTTTCATAATAGCCAAAGATTTTATAGTTTCGGTTTGCTTGAAAGAGACCGCCATGGTGCAAGGTGTCATCAACGGCAGAATGAAAGGCTTTTCAACTGCCAAGAAGACAAGAAGCCTTTACCAACTCTTATATTTTACTCATACCAAATATATCGCATATCTTCGCCAAATATATAAGGCAAGCCAACGTATTCAAGACACTCTTGAAAAAACCACCAAAAACAAAGGCCTTGTCCAAATGCTAGAACTAGAAAAATCAATAGTTTACTTTTCGACAAGTTTGAGATCCAACAATTTTGTTTTGGAAAAACTTGCAAAAACCGGTCTTATTAAAAAATACGAAGAAGACGATGAACTTTTGGAAGATGTAACCATCGAAAACCGTCAGGCTCTAGAAATGTGTAACATATATAGAGAAATTATCAACAGCACTATGGATGCATGGGGCTCGATTATTTCCAACAACGTCAACAGTATTATGAAAGTCTTGACATCGCTTACCCTTGTCGTCAATATTCCTATGCTCGTATCGGGAATATGGGGAATGAACACTTGGGTTCCGGGCGAAGGCAAAGCACTTGGATTTTGGCTCGTATGTGGTATATCGGGACTTGTTTCAGGACTTATTGCATTGATTTTGAAAAAGAAAAAATTGTTATAATCTTTCGATATTTACTATAAAACTAAAACACAGAAAAAAAGACCGATAGAATAATTATCGGTCTTTTATTATTATACGAAATAGAAAAATTAAATAAAAAAGAGAGCAAATATTGCTCTCTTTGGTAGGATTGAGTGGACTCGAACCACCGACCCCCACCTTATCAGGGTGGTGCTCTAACCTGCTGAGCTACAATCCTATATCCGCTATACGCAACTTAGTTTGGTGGAGGTAATCGGGTTCGAACCGGTGACCTCCTACGTGCAAGGCAGGCGCTCTACCAACTGAGCTATACCCCCATACATAAGTTTCGATAGCTTGATTATATTAACATTAAATTGCCCCCTTGTCAATAATTTTATTCAACTTATAATAAAATTTTAACAATCAGTTATTTAGTGCATCGGTAAGGAGTGTAAAAAATTCATCTTCAATCTCTTTGTTGTTGAGTCGAGAAGAAAAAGAAAGTTTTGTTTTGCCTTGGAAAGACACGATTGCAAGGTTTCTCGGAGTGTTCACGCTGGTGTTCAACATAAAACTCATCGTGTCGATAAATTTGCTTGCATCGTTTGGCATTTTTACAACTCCAAGATTTGAAACAATCAATGTTTGCTGTTGCTTGCTGTGTGATTTTGAAAATCTAACAATTGCACTAAGCAAAAATCTCGGCATGTATTTTGTCAAAAATATGCGATCAAGTAGGGTAGAAAAATTGATTCTTTGTTGGAGCGCATCTTTTGTCGTATGCGTTTTAAGGTCTTTGGTGACGGTGTCTAATATATCTTGGAAAATAGTTTCATCCGTAATAGTGACTCGACTTTTTATAAAGGTTACAAAATTACGCATAGATTTTGTAGCAAAAGATTTTCGCATGTTCGCAGGGACGAAAGCGACTAGATGCGGATGTTTGTCACGATAAAGACGTGCATACGAAAAGAGTGCAAGAGCGACGATGTATTGTGTTACCGTAGCAGAATGACTTTTTGCGAGATTATATAGTTTTTCAGAATCGACGACAATGCTTCTTTCGTGAAAACCATCGGTCTCTTTATACTTACCTGTGGGGCAAAAAGCCTTTTTTCCGAGAGCGTTTTTAATAGATTGATTTTTAGATTTCTTATCATAAAAATTTGCTTGCGGATCGGAAAATTCTTCGTTATCCAAAAATTCTCCCGTCATAACCGATCCGTCATTTTCAATGTTCCCATGGACTAAAACCAAATATTCGAATAGAATTGTTTTGAAAAATTCCATCATAGACGTTCCGTCCCCGAGAGCATGGAAAGTTTCAAGTATTATTTCGTTATCAAGAAAAGAAACTTCTAGAAGGTAATTATTGTTTTCTTTCCAGTCGATAGGAGCAAGAATTTTTCCGTCATTTTGCTTGACGACGAAAGGCTCGTCATTGGAAATAAGCACGTACTCAAAAAAGGTTTTACCGAGTTTAACTTTATAATAAGGAAATCTCAAAAATGCCTTGTTTACCGCCTCTTGTAGGCTGTCTTTGTCAATGGGATCGTGAAGTGTTGCGGAAATTCTAAAATTGGACTGCGAAGATTTAGTCATAATCATCGGATAAAATTTTGCAACCGCATCGAGGGGATAAACTTTCATAACTATAATATTATAACAAATATATGATTTTCGGTCAATACTGGACAAGAAATAATACGAACTACGGTCTAGCGATAGAATTCTAACCGATCATAGGTTTTCATGGTTTAATTGTTCTTATCCGGAGGACGTGATATAATAAATAGAGGACTATATGCAACTAACAAGAAAAAATTGGACAAATACCGATATTTTAGAATACGAAAATTATTTATTATCTTTTTCTAAAGGCGAAGAAACCGCAATTAGACAAAAAATAATAGCAAATACCGAAATTCCTACAATAGGAGTTCCTATGTCGGTCATCAAAAAATTTTCAAAAGAAATTTATTTAGGCAACTACCGAGAATTTTTAGAGTTTTTTCCTAGAAATAATCATTCCGAAATTTTAGTCATAGGCAATATTTTGTCAAGAATAAAAGATTTTGACGAGTTTTCTCAATATTTGGCTAAATATTCGACAGTAATTGACAATTGGGAAGCAGTCGATACCTTAAAATTTTCAGTTAAAGATGCCGAAAAAGAATATTTAGAACTAAGCGACAGACTTATAAAAAGTCCAAGAAAATTTGATCGCCGTATAGGTATAAGAATTTTGTTTTCATTTATCGACGAAGACCATTTAGATTATATTTTCAATGTTGCGGAAAATTTGCAAGACGAGCAAGAATATTATGTCAATATGTGCTTGGCGTGGCTTCTTTCGGAATGTATGGTAAAAGAAAGAGACAAAACCCTCGACTTTTTATATAAAGCCCGTCTTTCTAAATTTGTACTGCAAAAAACCGTTTCAAAATGTAGAGACAGTTTTAGAGTGTCCTCGGAAGACAAATTGCTACTGAAAAATTTTCTTGCAAAAAAATTGGACGAAATAGACAATTGAGTCTTATATAATTGAAAATTATATGAATATATATTATAATAATAAACAATCAAATTTAATTTTATGAGGTTTTTATGGACGCAATAAGCACATATGAATTTTGGTTAAAGAATGTCACTTCCGACGAAAAACAAGCGCTTGAAAAAATGTCGCAAGAAGAAATAGTAGATGCTTTTTCTGGGCCTCTTTCCTTTGGTACGGCAGGCATGCGAGGAACAATCGGACTAGGACTATTCCGCATGAATAAATATATGGTAAGACGTGCAACGAAAGGTCTTGCCGAATTTATTTTGACAAAAGGCGAAGATGCCATGAATCGAGGAGTAGTCATCTCGTATGATACCAGGCGCAAGTCCAAAGAATTTGCGTTAGAAGTAGCCGGTGTGCTGTCGCAATCTCATATCAAAGCCTATATTTTCGAAAGCACCAGACCTGTCCCCATGTGCTCGTATGCAATAAGATACATGAAGGCCTTTGCGGGAGTTATGATCACTGCATCGCACAACCCCAAAGAATACAACGGATACAAAGTCTATGGCGAAGACGGAGCGCAAATGTCGCCCGAAGATACCGCCGTTGTCGTATCGTATATTGACAAAATTGAAAACCCTTTCTCCGTTGAAGTCGAAAAATTTGACGATATCAAAATCGAAGGCAAATTCGGCAAAGTTTTATCTCAATATGTTTCCGTAATCGGACAAGATGTGGACGACAGTTATTATCAAGAAATAGAAAAGTTGGCACTTTCTAGCGACGCTGTCAAAAACTACGGAAAAGATCTAAAACTTGTCTATACCCCTATACATGGCTCGGGAGCAATACCCGTCAAAACAATATTGTCAAGACTAGGGATAAAAGTCTCCGTTGTCAATGAACAAGAAAAACCCGACACCGAGTTCTCTACGGTTTCGGTTCCCAATCCCGAGAATAAGGATACCCTAACACTTGGTATTAAACTCGCCGACAAGATAAAAGCAGATGTTGTAATAGGCACCGATCCCGACTGCGATCGTATGGGAATAGCCGTCCGCAACGAGAACAAAGAGTTCGTCGCACTTACCGGCAACCAAATAGGAATTCTTCTTTTAGACTATATCTTATCACGTCTTGACGACGAACATGCCATGCCCGAAAATCCCGCTATAGTCAAGAGTTTTGTCTCAACAACTCTTGCCGACGAAATAGCCCAAAAACATGGTGTCACCACGATTACGGTTCCCACAGGATTTAAGTTTATCGGAGAGAAAATAAAGGAGTGGGAAAGAAACGGAGAACACAATTTTGTTTTCGGATTTGAAGAAAGTTTCGGCAGTCTTCGTGGCACTCACGCAAGAGATAAAGATGCAGTTGTTGCGAGCATGATGTTTGCCGAAATGACTTGCTATTATATGAGCATAGGCAAGACGCCTTACGAAAGGTTGATTGAAATATTCGATGAGTTCGGTTATTATGTCGAGAAGAATACCACAATTCAATTCAAAGGATTTGATGCGATGGAAAAAATGAGCGATGCGATGAACGAACTCAGAAAAAAGACCGTATCGATTTTGGGCGGAATCGATGTTCTCTATACTACCGACTACAAATCAGGCATCATATATTATGCCGACGGAAAGATGGGAATGACCGATATGTCGAAAACCAACACCGTCATCTATACTCTAACAGACAACCAGTTTGTATGTGTACGTCCGTCCGGCACCGAGCCTAAACTCAAATTCTATGTTTTGTCAAAAGCCGCCACACTCGAAGAATCTCAATCAAAAGCCGAAAAACTCATGGTTTCGGCAAGCGCACTCATAAAATAAACCAATGAGTAGCAAAGGGAGGTTTGTTCTAATTGTCCTTTTTGTCTGTCTTTTCCTCGTGTCTTGTGCGGGGAACGGCAATTTAGACAATTCCGGTTCCTCGTCCGGGGGAGCCGAAAGTGGCTCTATCGAAGAATTATCTTCGGGTACACCCGAACAAACGGAAGAAAATTCTACCGATGATAGCCAAGTCGATACCGATTCGGGTACAATCACCCCCGTAAAATTAGAAATTTCGGGTACTCAAACAAAAACCGTCTATAAAAAGGACGAAAAATTTTCTGCGGAAGGTGTCGAATTCAACCTTGTATATAGTGACGGCACCAAAAAAGTTTTAGAAAAGTCCTCAATTCATTTTACATACGACACATCTAAAATAACCGACCAAAAAACATCGGTCAAAGCATTTATAATTATAGACGACAAAGAATTTTCTTCTAGTTCTCTCTATATAGAAAAAGTCGTTGACTACGAAAAAGAGATATCTATAAAAACAACTACCACGCTTACCGTTTATCTCGGAGATCCGTTGCCTTCTTTAGAAGTTGTTTGCAAATATGCAAGCGGAAAAGAAGCGGTTGTCACTAATTATACGACCAATTATCAAGAAATCGGCAAGGCGACAGGCAAGAAAAATTTGACAGTCTTTTACAAAGGGCTTTCCGCCAATACGGAAATCGAAATCATCGACAAGCCGTCCGGTACGGAAACCCCTGCATTTATACAAAAATATGTCGGTACATTTACCAACACCGACGGATGCTATCTAAAAATATCTGCCGACGGCTCAATTGAATTTAGGGAAGCAGAAGGCGGAGAAGTTAAAAACACCACCCTTACGGAAGGCGAAGGTTTTGGCCCCGAATTTATTGTCGATGCCGCAACATACATAATAACAAATTACGATGACGGCACCAATATGACGATAAGCAAAAAAGGTGGCAGTGAAATTAAAAGTTTAATAAAACAGTAAATTATAAAACCGATTTAGCAAAATCGAGCGCACTTTTTACAACGTCATCCATATCGAAATATTTATATTCGCCAAGACGCCCCTTAAAATACACGTTTTGTAGGCCTTGCGCAAGAGTTAAATATTCATTATAAAGGCGGTTATTTTTCTCGTCGTTTATAGGATAAAATCTTTCTTTCGTGTCGTCCCATTCGTCGGGATATTCGTAAGTCACCACAGTTTTTGGTGATACGGCATGCTCAAAATGTTTATGTTCAATAATTCTCGTGTACGGCACATCCCTTTCGGTATAATTGACGACTGCGTTGTTTTGGAAATTTTCGGTATCTAAAACCTTTTCATCAAATTTTAAGGACCTATATTGAAGTTTGCCGAGTTTATAACCAAAATATTCGTCAATAGAACCGGTAAAAACAACTTTGTCCGCTATGGAATCGAAATATTCTTTATCTTTTAGGTAGTCGGTATCAAGAATGACATTTGCGCCCAAAAGCATCCTTCTAATCATCGTTGAATATCCGCCTTTCGGCACCCCTTGATATTTATCGTTGAAATAAGAATTGTCGTATGTAAACCGCAACGGCACTCTCGCAATTATAAACGGCGGAAGATCTTTTGCATCCCGTCCCCATTGTTTTTCGGTATAACCTTTTATAAGTGTTTCGTATAGTGTTCTGCCTACAAGCGAAAGAGCCTTGTCTTCGAGGTTTTTAACTTCGGTAATATGCTCGTTTTCCACTTCTTTTTCAATAAAAGACTTTGCCTCGTCAGGAGTTTCCGTCCCGAACATTTGCTTAAAAGTGTTCATGTTGAAAGGCAAATTATAGGTTTTATCTTTATATTTTGCAATAGGGGAGTTTATAAAAGGCAAAAACTCGCAAAATTCGTTCACATAAGACCAAACGTCCTCAAAATCTGTATGGAAAATATGTGCGCCGTATTTGTGTACATTTATACCTTCAATGTTTTCGGTATATACATTACCGCCGATTTCGTTTCGTCTGTCAACGACTAAAACACGTTTACCCTTTTCTATGGCAAGGCTGGTAAAAACCGCACCGAAAAGGCCTGCACCTACTATTAAATAATCATATTTTTTTGTCATAAGCACCTTGCTATAAGTGTACCAAAATTTATATGTATTTTCAAGCGTAAAACAAAAATTAAAACATCGCTAATAAACAACTGTTATTGACAACAATACGGAATCTTTGATAAAATAATATTTATGAGTGATATGAGCGAAAAAGATACATTTATACAAGAATTGATCGACAATGCGTTAAAGACCGCCGAAACGCCGATTGCAGATGAAACCGATCGTCTTTTTAACAATCCTTTCAACATCGTCAAAGACGATGCGATTATCCTAGAAGAAACATCTGAAGAAAATGTAGAAGAGCCTAATACACTCAAAACGGAAGAAAATGAAGAAGAAATCGATGTTTCCGAAACCGAAGAAACCGAAGTTTCAAATGTCGAAGAAGAAAATACCCCTAGTATCACTCCTATAATAGAAATCGCCACCGAAAACCTCGAAGAAGCGGAAACCGAAACCGTAGCGGAAGAAAATACCGAAGAAATAGTAGTAAGCGACACTTCCACCTCATCGACACCACAAGAGCCAATCACCACCGATTCGACAGGGGACGATGCCGAAAACAATATTCAAGAGGAAACCAATAATAGCGAAGATTCCGCTCCTTTAGAAGAATCTGTTTCGGAAAATATAGAAAACCTCCCCGACTCTAACGAAGAATCTCAAAAAGAAATTATAGAAAATACTTCCGAAATTGTCGAAACCGGTTCTACAAGTTCGGTACTTGAAAATACGGAAATTCCCGTGGAAAACCGCAGTGAATTATACGAAAGTGCCGTACAAGAACTAAATGACATAAGGGCAGAAGAAGAAAAAGAAATCGTAAGACCTCACGAAAAAAGTGAGATAGTCAAAATTAAAAGCCGTTTTTCTCGTCGCTCTGTAATAAATAAAAAGTTTGCCATAGTTTCTCTCATCTTCCTAGTGCTAGGACTAGGACTTATCGGAGCAGGAGTCGGCATGTTTATAAACAAAGCGACATTTGATTTGATAACAATAATTTTATTTTCAGTAGGTGCAGTGTTTGTTGTTTTGTTTGCCGTTTTCCAAATTCTGGCAAATGCGAAAAAACGCACGGAATTTACGCTTAAAATCACATCTACAGTCCCCGATTACAACGGTAAAAAGGTAGATGCCGATACATATTCGGCCCTAGTTCAAAGAGAAATAAAACGTATAAAAAAGTCCCTTTAATACATTTTTGCAGACTTTATTTTGCATAAAAATTCTTGTAAAATCGTCCCAAAAATTTCCACTCATATTATTTTATAATAATATTTTTTATTTTAAGTGTTGAAATATGATTTTTCGTATGCTATAATACAAAAGTATGATGCTGTTTCAGCGTCGTTTAGACATACATGTTTTGGCGAGTGTGTTGCAAATCAATGTAAATAGTGCATCCGCCGTAAGCATGTCAAAAACAACAAGGATAAAAGATGGATCAAAGACCAAGACAATCTACCGGAAGACCTCTGCCCAGACCTCAAGGTGCAAAACCGAAAGGATATCCCGTAGCAGTAAGACGCCCTTCTGCTCCCACGGTACAAGCAAAAAACGGCAGACCTCAACCGCTAGGCAACAAAAAGAAAAAGAGAAAACGTAAAGAGAGTGATTTCTTTTACATACACAACAAAGGTGTGTGTTTTCTCATGTTTTTGACAAGTCTTGTCATGCTTTTGGTAGTGGCTATCAATTTTGCCAACATGGTCCCGTCCCTTGCCGAAAACGAAATGATAGGCAAAGTTTTGTCTTATGCGAGTGTCTATAAAGAAGCCGACTATACGCCCTATGACGTAAGAGAACAAGCAACGGTTTATGACGAAGACGAAAATATCGTCGAAGAATACGAAGATCAAAGCAAGTATTATCTTGCAGGAGATCTTTTCATGGGTTCTCTCAATGCGTTGACGGGTAAAGGCGCCAACGAGGCAGTGTCCGGCTCCGAAGAAGAAATCATCTCTAAAATAAAAGCGTATGCGGAAGAAACGACTTCCGGCTCCGAGTCCGGTTCATCGTCGGGTACCGCATCGGGTACAGAAGAAGACGAGGAAGAAACCGTAGTCGAGACCTCTCCTCTTTACGACAAATATGCATTGAAAAAAACCGAAGCAATAAGCAAGTACGAAGGCTACGAAGGAAGTATCGTATTTACGATAATCTCTTATGCTCCGTTGACTATAGCCTTGTATGCAGTGATAGCCCTTGTCATGATGATCAAATCCTTCCTTGCTTTATTTGGCAGAAGAATATTTAGAGGATTTGCCTTAGGCTCAATAATTTGCGTAGTTTTAGCGATAGCCGTTCTCATGGTAGGCATCTCATTTATTTCGCTAGACACTGCCGTTTACAACGAGAAAGACACTCTGAGCCTAGAATTCGGACAAGTTGCCGAATTTGCTACAAGTGCATTTACTTCGCCCTATGCGACACTAGAAGAACAAACCACCGCCGACGAAGAATTTGCCACACTGCAAGCAACACAAAAAGAAGAAGAACAAACAGTATCTATAAAATTGCCCATCCAGACAAATTACGGTATCTACATTTTGATAGCCGTCCCCGCAGTCACTTTGATATTGTCACTGTTCTCAAAGAAAAAAATTCCTTACGCTATTTTCGATTAAAGGAGACATTATGTGTTTTAGAAAGAAAAAAGTTCAAGAAAATCCTCCGCAACAGCCGACAGAACAAAAAGCACCGGCATACAAACCCGTCAAAGTGTTTTACGGCAGAGTGCAAGACGGAATGATCCCCGCAGCGAGAGCATCACAACACGTGCAACTCACCCCTATTGTGACACCTATCACAATGGTCCCGTACATGTCCACCGAAGCAGGACTTTTTGTCTATGCGGACGACGATGACGAAGATGACGAAAGAGAAGAAAACTCCGATCAACAATAATGTGTTTTAGAAAAAAGACGGAAAACAAACCCGTACAAGAGGAAATAAAAAAAGAAAATTCGAAAGAATTTGACGTGGAAGAACTCCACGAGGCTCTTTTTTCGGTTGATATGGTCCCCATTGCCCCTCCTAAAGATTTAGGAAAAATGGCGCCCGAAGTCAGCCCCGAAGAGTTCACTATATATCGCAAAAATTAAGAGGTAGGATAGCGAAATGAAAAGAAGAAGAAAAGACACTATTGAAACCACCGAAATAGTAGGAGGGTACAGAGCCCCTCAAGCCCCCGAGTTTTATGCATCCGGCGAAGGACATTATGTTATAAATATGCCTAAGGCCTTGCCTGTTGTCAACATGGTGGACGAAAACGGCAATTTATACCAAGCACAAACATTTTATAGACCTCTCCCCAACAGTTCTCCGGTAGCCGTCCCCACACCTCCTTCGGTTGTCCAATTGACACCGATTGTGGCGCCGATGACAATAGTTCCGTACATTTCACAAGAACAACCTCTTTATCAATACGACGACGAAGATTAAAAGGAATAACGATATGAACAACAACGAGTATAGCGAAGGTATGTATACCACCAATCAACAAAACGGTAGCAGACAATTCGTCGGCGCTCCGCAAAACGACGATGAAGGAATGTGGACACCGGTAGAAGGCAATATCCAAATGCCTCAAGGTGCAAAACCCGGAGTACCGTTTGTAGGTCCCGACGGCAACATTTACTGCTTGGGCGACGGTCATCCTACCCCTACAATGGGAGCAATTGCCCAAAACATGAACAATGCGATCCCTACTCCGTCATCCATTATCCAAATGACGCCTATCGTCCAACCTATTGCACTTGTGCCGTATGCATCTCAAAACCAACCTCTTTTGCAATACGATCCGGCATCAAAGCCTCCGGTGGAAGTCAAAACTACGTACAAACGTAAACCTTACCCCGTTCTATGCGTATTGCTCGCAATTATCTCAATACTAGGCATAGTACTTATAATGTTTATGAATGCTGTCGGCAAAACAGCCGGAGCAGAAGGCTATTCGGCCAACGGACTCGACAGTATATTTTCAACCTTGGCATTTTTAGGAATAGGAAGCAGTTCGACGACTTACTTTACGCAAGTTTTACAACCTCTCGCAAGCCTTGGCGATGCGTTTTCAAAAAGCCTCGGCATCGGTCTTTCTGTTGTAGCGATACCGGTTGCTGTTATATTGGCAGTCATAACATACTTGTATATCCTTATTAAATATTGCATAAAACTAGGCTCGGGCAAAAGCCCCCGCAACTTCTCTGTTGCATCGATCATGTTGATAATTTTAGGTCTTATTATGCTTGCCGCCGGATACGGAATAGCAAAATCGGTCGAAGCCGAAACCACGATCGCCGCATATTTTGCGGGACAATCAAAAGTCGGTGTAGGAATAGGCTCATACATAACAATAGCGCTAGGCGTAATTTCATTGATTTTACCCGGATTTACCAACAAAAAAGCATACGTCGTAGATAAAGGCAATGAAGACGTATATATAATGGAATAAAGGAGAATAAAAATGGTTTTTGAAAAATGTGTAGAAATTATTGCAGATATGCTCGGCATTGACGAAAAAGAAATCACGATGGATGCAGACATCGTCAACGGACTCGGAGCCGACAGTCTTGACGTAATCCAAATGCTCAATGCAATGGAAGAAGAATACGGTTTCACTTTTACCGATGATGAAATACTTACCATCAAAACGGTAGGAGACGTCGTCACTTTGATAGAAGGCAAACAAAAATAAAATAAAACATCAAAATATTAAAAATCATAAGGGTTTTCCTTGTGATTTTTTTTAATAATTAAGTTTTTAGAAATCAAAATGAAAGTAGGATCGCATATAAAAGAAAGAAAACATATTCTTGTATTGTTGTCTATATTGACAATAATTTTGCTTTTAACCACACTTTTTGCTTGCGACGGCGATCTTATCAATTATTCCCTTGAAATCAAAACTTATCCTCAAAAGACGGAATATTATCTTCAAGACGATTTTGATCCGTCGGGCATAGTCCTAGAACTAAAAAACGAAGTTACCGGAGATATAAAAGAGATAGATTCAACATGCGAAAATCTTGAGTTTTCGGGCTTTGATTCGACTTGTTCTGCTGAATCGTTGACAATAACCGCCCTATATAAAAAGAATGAAAAAACTCTAGCCACTGCATCGTTTAATGTCACGATAAAAGGCGAGTATAGTTATGCTTACAAAGAAAAGGACACTCTTACGGAATATCCCACGTTAGAGACCTCATCGCTCGGTTTTACCGACATGAGAAATTATGACGAAACAGAAGTTTATTTTGATTTTCCCCTTTCTTCTTTTGATTTAGAAAGCGAAATTTTCAAAATTAAAATAGGCAATAAATTATACGGCAAAGACGACAAGTATGAAATAAAAGTTGCATATTTTTGGAGTAATCCCCAAAACTATAAAGTAGAACTCAATTATGCAACGAAGAAAGACTCCAAAGTTTCTATTCCGTTGTCTTGTATATTTTTGACGGGAGAAGTCGTAGAAGTCGAAACCGCAAGCAGAGTTTATCGGTATAAAAATACATATAAGGCGAGCCAAGGCGAAGTAGAAAAGAACGGGGACTACTATTACTGCAAGATTCCTTTTTCCTCGTCAGATCTTCGCACCGTATATGTCAAATACGGCAATATATTTTCAATAGAGTATTTGCAAAAGGTCGGCACCGACTACGTATTGCCTATTCCTGTATCGTTATGGAAAGAAGGCACCATATATGTCTATCGCTACGATAGAGAAACATTGCGCTTTTCTCGCCCCTAAATCTTGCTAATTTTTATAAAATCCCAACTAAAATCACGTTGTTTTATTGCCGTCCTTTTATAAGAACGGTAATTTTTTTAAGAGTAGGAATAAGCACCATCGTCAAAATAAAGTTTAATATAAATACGGCAGATTGAGTGCCTAGTCTATAAACAAGATATGCCCAAAAATTATCATAAGATTTTCCGTATCCTGCGACAAAATAAAGCCCCATTGTGTTTATAAAAGCCGTGCATACGACAAATGAAACCATGTAAGAAAGGATACAATGCAAATAAGGTTTCAGCACATAATCTTTTCTGGGCGGAAGATATTTGATAAGCCCCGGAATAACTCCAAGCAAGCAAGAACCGACAAAAATAACAGGGTTAGGTGTATAACCGCTAATAAAACACCCGATGAGATCGGCACCGCCCCCGACAATTCCTCCCGAAAACGGCCCTAGAATATAGCCTGCCAAAAAACAAATCGTATAAGACAGTGTTATTTTTTGACTGCCGAGCCTTGACGAAAAAGCACTTATTGCCACATTTATTGCAAGTAGCATGGCGGTAGTTGCGATTTTGGTGGTGCTAAGCCCTCTCTTTTTAGAAGGTGATTTGCCCCCATTGCAATTTTGTGTCATAAAAAAACCTCCATGGGAAATATCCCGTATAAGAGGTCCGAAAAAATAATATTTTAGCGGACGCGACAAGAAACCGCGGTTAAAACCTTTCGTCCGTAAACAACATCCCATTTTACGGCACTACAAGAAAATCTTACGCTTCTTATCTACTCTATAGGTACATTTTACGAGCGATTACTTATCTAGTCAAGAATAAACAACGTATATCTAAGAAATATGACTTGAAAAATATACATATATTGTATATAATTATCATAGATATGTGTTTCGAAAAAACTAAAACAAAACCAACTTTTACTGCATATCAATAAGGATCTATGAAAAAACACAAAATCAACAAACCTATTAGAATCGTATTCCTCGGAGGAGTCACCGAAATTGGCAAAAACATGACCGCAATAGAATGCGGCGGTGATATAATCGTAATAGATGCGGGGTTATCTTTTCCCAATTCCGACGAGTTCCCGGGGATCGAATATATAATACCCGACTACACCTACATAAAAGAGCGTGCCGATATGGTAAAAGGCGTAGTCTTTACGCATGGCCACGAAGACCACATAGGGGCAACCCCGTACTTTTTTAAGGACATCAAAACATCCGGCTACGGCTCTGCGTTTACCATTGCTCTTATCGAACATAAACTCTCCGAAAACAAAGTAAAAGCCGATCTCAACGTGGTCAAATCCGGTGACAAAGTTAAACTTGGTTGTTTTGAAGTGGAGTTTATACAAATAACCCACTCGATAGCCGGAGCCTTTGCTTTGAAAATCACAACCCCCCAAGGCGTTATTTTCCATACCGGCGACTTCAAAGTCGATTATACTCCGGTTGACGGTAGAATGCCGGATCTTTCACGTATTGCGGAAATCGGAAAAGAAGGAGTCGATATTTTACTGTGCGACTCTACCAATATCGAAAAACAAGGTTATGCAATGTCCGAATCTAAAGTCGGCGAAAAACTTGATGAAGTTTTTTCGGGAAACATCGGTCGTCGTATTATAATCGCAACATTTGCATCCAACATACATCGTATCCAACAAATAATCAACTGTGCATATAAGTACGGAAGAAGAGTGACTTTTGCAGGAAGAAGTATGGAAAATTATGTATCTATTGCCGAAAGAATAGGCGAGATTTTTATCCCAAGAGACATAGTAGTTCCGATAGACAAAATGAGCGGTGTTCCTTACGACAAAATCTGTGTTATATCTACGGGTACGCAAGGCGAAGAAATGTCTGCACTGACAAGAATGGCGGACAATCAATATAAGCGTGTCAAAATAGGCGAAAAAGACACTGTCATTTTCTCGTCAAGCCCTATCCCCGGCAACGAAAAACCTATCTATGACGTTATCAATCGCCTGTCTAAACTAGGTGCCAAAGTTTATTACCATACAATGTCGGATATTCACGCATCGGGACACGCATGTAGAGAAGAATTAAAACTTATACATTCCCTTGTCGCTCCCAAATATTTTATACCCGTCCATGGCGAATATCGTCATTTGATGATGCACAAGGATCTTGCCACTAAAATAGGAATGAACCCCACCAATGTATTTATTCCGGATCTAGGCTCTGTGTTTGAATTTGACAGCAAAAAGGGCATAAGACAAGGACAGTCGATAGAAGTCGGCAAAATACTTATGGACGGCAATGTTATGGGTATGGTTGACGATATAGTGCTAGAAGAGCGAAAACGTCTCTCGCAAGGTGGCATCGTCATAGTCCATATTACGTTCGAAAAAGTCCGTTACGGCACCTATTCAGGGAAAGTCAATTATACGATCAAGGGCATGCCCAACGGCGAAGATATAGAGAAGATTTTAGTAAAAGACACAACGGCGCTTGTCAACCAAGCCGAATGGCAAGACAGTGACGAAGAGAAGAAAAAGGCAGAACTCGGGAAATTGATAAGACGTATCCTTCTCGGAAAACTCGAAAAACGCCCGATGATAATTCCAATTATTGACGAAATAGCGGAGTAAAATATGGTAGAAAAGAAAAAGATTTTGATTTTCAACACTTATGACAGCCAAGAATGTTCCTATGCAATCAAAGAGTTGTTTGCGGGCGACTCCGAAATTTTGCCTATACTTTTTGCAGAATACGAACTTCGTGGGTTTATACAAAATCTCCTTACGGAAAAAATGTACGGAGATTATTCTCCTGTGAGAAGTTGGTGGCGGGTACTTAAAACCAGAGTACTAACTAGGAACATGGATTCTTCCGAATTTGCCCCCGTAGAATATATGAAGAAAAACAGTCTTGCCATACGCAAGATGAAGACAATATTTTTCAAATATCATCCGTCGCTTGTCGTTTGCCTTGGCAAAAAAGCCGTCCTAGCCGCAATCACCGCAAGAGAAAAGATGAATGTCAGCACAAAAATAGTTGCAGTAATAAGCGACTATGCTCTTGACAAAAGATTCATAAAGAAAGGCATCGATCACTATGTAGTCCCCATGAATTACATGAAGGCAATGCTTCTACAAGAGGGAATTCCCGAAGATCAAATAAGTGTTATTCCGGTCCTTGTAAGAAAAGAGTTCTTAAAACCCGTTGACAAAGAATTCGCCACCAAAGAACTAGGACTAAACCCAAAACTACCTACGGTTATGATAAGATCGGCATATTCCTACAATCCGCTTACAAAAAAATTGGTGTCATATTTAAGGAAAGAAAAACTTCGCATGAACATTCTAGTCGATTGCGGATATGATAGAGGACTCCTTGAGCAAATTCAAGAAATAGCCGCCCCTAATATAATAGGTAGGAACGAACTCATGGATCTACATTTAGCCTATGCATCGGCAGATGTCGTAGTCACAAGACCGAGATCCGAGAACATCGCCATGTGTATCGCAAAACGCATTCCGCTTATCACTTACGACAGCGTCGGCGAAATGGAAAAGCGCACTGCAAGTATAATAAGTCTAGACTATTCCGTAGATTGCAGTTCGACCGATGAAGTTATGGGGACATTATCGTCCTTCCTTGACAACAAAAAGGCATATATCAAAAACCTTGCAGTCCCCGAAATGACACAAGCCGAGGCACAAGATGCCATGTCAAAACTACTAAAAGGCTTAATATCATAAAAAATCAATATTTTATATAAAATAAAGAGTGTTTTAAGTTAGCGCATTTATATTATAGAAAATCTTACATTTCTAGGAGAATAATATGAAAGTTTTGATAGTCGATGACGAAAAACAACTTGCCAAGGCGATAGTTTGTTATCTCAACAAAAACAAGATAGAAGCCGATACCGTTGACAACGGTGACGACGGACTTTATTACGGCTTGACCGGAGTGTATGATGTCATTGTCCTAGATATAATGCTTCCAAAACTTGACGGCTATCAAGTCTTATCCCTCCTCAGAAAAGACGGAATTTCAACCCCTGTTTTGTTCTTGTCCGCAAAAGGCACAACCGATGACAGAATAAAAGGTCTAGACGTCGGAGCCGATGATTATCTTGCAAAACCTTTTGACCTTGGCGAACTCCTAGCAAGAATAAAAGCCCTCGCCAGAAGAAAACAAGAATTTGTCGGAGATGACTTAAAATTTGGAGATATTTCCGTATCCCGCAATTCTTACGAACTCACCGTAGGAGACAAAAAAATCCTTTTGGGACTCAAAGAATTTTCTATTTTAGAGTACCTTATAATAGATCAAAATCAATATCTCTCTAAGGATATGATAATAGAAAAGGTTTGGGGCTATGATGCCGATACCGAATACAACAACGTAGAAGTTTACATTTCGTTTATAAGGAAAAAACTCGAAGCACTAGGAAGCAAAGTCGTAATCAAAGCCCATCGTGGCGTAGGGTACAAATTGGAGATTCAAAGTTGATAAGACGTACAAGACTAAAAATTTTATTAGTTACCATATCAATAATTATTCTAGTAGAGGCATGCATGATAACCATTGCGGCCTCTGTTTTATACAGCAACATAAAAAAAGAAGCATGTGAATTCGTCAAATCGGTCGTGACTTCCGCAGAGATCGATGAACTCCCCGACGGAAGAAAGATTGTAAGAGTACGAGATTTGATGGCAGGCACCGATAGAGGTGACAAGTTCGAAAACCTCAAAACCTTCGTTTCCGCATATTATACCGACGGTACGGATACATATAAAGAAGTTGTGCAATCTAGCGCAATGTTTACCTCCGATGAAATCAAAAATACAAGTTTGAGAGTAGTCACATCCAAGAAAGATGTTGGAAAAATCAACGACTGTTTTTATGCAAAACGTACTACTGAATCGGGACTTGTCTTGGTGGCGGTTGTTGACAAGAGTTCCGAAATAGACATCCTTGGCAACTTTGTTTTGCGAAGCAGCGGAATCGCCGTCATAGGGACGGCATGCCTTACTGTCGTGGTATGGATTTTGTCTTACTATGTTACAAAACCGATAAAAGATTCTATCCAAAACGAAAAGCGTTTCATAAGCGATGCAAGTCACGAATTGAAAACTCCTCTTACGATAATATCCGCAAACGTTGAAGTTATGACCGACGGTCAACCCAACGAATGGGCAGATAATATCAAATCTCAAACTAAACGTATGCAAAAACTTGTCGAAGAAATGTTAGAACTATCAAAACTTGACGAAAGTATTACTGTCAGAAAAAAGGTAAAACACGAGAAGTTTTCGTTAAGCGACAAGACGTTAGAGGTCGTCATGCCTTTTGATCCTATTGCATACGAAAAACACATCGAATTCAACTATGAAATTTTGCATAATGTCGATATTTATTCCGATCCCGACGACTATAAAAAAGTCCTAGGAGTACTTGTCGAAAATGCCGTAAAATATACAGCCGGTAAGATTGATATCAATTTACAAAAAAAGAACAAAAACACTTACGAATTGGTCGTAGAAAATACGGGATGCGGAATAAAAAATGCAGACAAGGACAGAGTCTTTGAGAGATTTTATCGCAGCGACGCATCAAGAGCAAGTTCGACCGGAGGATCGGGACTAGGGCTTGCAATAGCCAAAGAACTCTCCGAAAAGAACGGTTGGAAGTTATCTTTGGAGTGCGAAGAAAATGTTTTTACAAAATTCCGTCTTGTGGTAAAGACAAATTCGTAAAGCAAAATTTACTTATAAAATTCATGTTTTAGGCTCTTAAACTATTTACAAAGGTTCCCCAAAACACGACATTTAGAAAAACAAGCGACAGTCAAAACAGATTATTTTGTTTTGACTTTTATTTTGAAAATAAATTTATTGTGTCCGCCGATCTAGTCAAAATTCTTTACATCGCAAATCTATATGTTTATAATATTATTTATATGTACAACCTTAAACAAGGAGAGAGTTCTATGGAATTTTTAGACCTAACAAAAGAGAAAGTTTACGACGAAACAGAAGTCCTCTACAATCGTATTTTGAACGGCGAAGTAGAAGAGGGCGAGTTGGTCACAGTAAAGGGTGCGATACACTCTTTGAGAAATAAAGGCGGAGATGCCTTCATTGTTATTCGTACCGCAAGACATACCCTTCAATTTTATTGGGAAGAAGGCAAAGCCAATTTTTCGGCAGGTGACCTCAAAGAAGGCGATACGGTGGTTATGACCGGCAAGATCAGAAAAAGCGAATATTCTCGTATAGGCTACGACATTGATTGTGTTGACGTCAAAGTTTGTTCGTCCCCCTCGGATGTTCCTCCGTTTTCGATCGGCAAGAGAGAGATAAAAGCATCTTACGATACAATTCTTGACTATCGTCCGATTTCTATGAGACACCCCAAAGAACGTGCTTATATAAAACTCGTCGAAGGTGTCATGAGAGGCATGACCGAATGGCTATATAAAAATCAATTTACCCAAATTATTCCTCCGAAGATTGTCGCAGCCGGTGCAGAAGGCGGAGCAGACATGTTCGGACTCGATTATTTTGGAAAACAAGCCTACCTTGCTCAAAGTCCTCAATTCTACAAACAAATGATGGTCGGAGTGTACGAGAGAGTCTTCACGGTATCCCCGGTATTTAGAGCCGAAAAACACCGTACTTCAAGACATATCAACGAATTTATGGGTATAGACTTGGAGATGGGTTATATTGATAGTTTTTACGATGTTTGCGAGGCAGAAGCCAGAGCATTGAGATACACTTTCGATCTCATCAATCGTGAATATAAAAACGAACTCGACATTATCGGTATGGATGCTCTCCCCACTTTTGACAAAGTCCCTTACGTCCGTTTTGACGTTGCAAAACAAATGGTAAAAGAAAAATACGGCAGAGATTTTAGAAGTGATTATGATCTAGAACCCGAAGAAGAAAAACTTATCGGCAAAATATTCAAAGAGGAATATGGCTCCGAACTTGTCTTCGTCACCCATTATCCTTCCAAAAAACGTCCGTTCTATGCAATGGACGATCCCGAAGATCCTACCTACACATTGTCTTTTGACCTTCTTCTAAACGGCACCGAAATCACGACCGGCGGACAACGTATCCACGATTATGACATGCAAGTAGCCAAGATGAAGTCAAGAGGAATGAATCCTGACGATTTCGCATCCTACCTAATGATTCACAAATACGGCATGCCCCCGCATGGCGGACTCGGAATAGGTGTAGAAAGACTTGCGATGAAACTCTTCAACGTTGACAACATCCGTACAGTCACCTTATTCCCTCGTGACACCGAACGTTTGGAACCCTAACAAAAAGGAAAGAAAACTTATGCAACACATTGATATTAAACAAGTATTACACGACACATCCCTTATAGGAAAAACCATCACCGTATGCGGATGGATAAGAACAACAAGAGACAGCAAAAATGTTCTGTTCTACGAACTCAACGACGGAACATCTCTCAAAAACCTTCAAGTTGTATTTGAAAAAGAGAGTTTTCAAAACATAACGGTTGCAGCATCTCAAAAATTAGGTGCAGCCGTCATGGTCGAAGGCACATTGAAAGAAGGATTCGGCACTCAATCGGTAGAACTCTCTTGCGAAAAAATAGAAGTTTTAGGCGAATGCCCCGAAACCTATCCCCTCCAAAAGAAACGTCACACCTTAGAATATTTGCGTACAATTGCCCATCTACGTGGACGTACCAACACGTTCTCTGCGGTGTTTAGAGTAAGAAGTGTCCTTTCAATGGCAATTCACGAATTTTTCCAATCTAGAGGATTCATATATGCCAACACTCCTATAATCACCGGTAGCGACTGCGAAGGTGCCGGAGAAATGTTTAGAGTGACGACTCTTGCCCCCGGGGACAAAGATTACAAAAACGACTTTTTCGGTAAAAAGGCAGGTCTTACCGTTTCCGGACAACTAGAAGGCGAAGCCATGGCTATGGCATTTGGCAAGATTTATACATTCGGTCCCACATTTAGAGCCGAAAACAGCAACACCCCTAGGCATGCCGCAGAGTTTTGGCAAGTAGAACCCGAAGTTGCATTTGCCGATCTATACGACATAATTGCCCTTGCAAGAGACATGATCAAGTACATAATAAAACGTACAATGGACCTTTGCCCCGATGAATTTGACTTTTTCGAAAAGCACTACGAAGCAGGTCTAAAAGAGAAACTTCTCAACGTCGTCAATAGCGAATTTGTCACGCTTGACTATACCAAAGCCGTTGAAATTTTGGAAAAGAGTGGCAAAAAATTCGATTATCCCGTAAGTTGGGGTATGGACCTCCAAACCGAACACGAGAGATATATTGTTGACGAAGTATATAAATGCCCCGTATTTGTAGTCAACTACCCCAAAGAGATCAAGTCCTTCTATATGAAGCAAAATCCCGACGGAAAGACCGTTGCCGCAAGTGACTTGCTTGTCCCGGGAGTCGGCGAAATCATCGGCGGTAGCCAAAGAGAAGACAATTTTGATATTCTTGACAAAAGAATCAAAGAACTCGGCATGAATATGGACGATTATTGGTGGTATATGGATTTACGTCGTTTCGGCTCCACACCTCACTCCGGATTCGGTCTAGGTTTAGAGCGTATGATCATGTACGTTACCGGTATGTCCAACATAAGAGACGTCGAATTATTCCCCAGAACAACAGGAAATCTTGAATTTTAATTATGAATAAATACAACCCTAAAGAGATAGAAAAAAAATGGCAAAAATATTGGTATGACAATGCCGTATTTGAAGCAAAAGAAGATCCGTCAAAACCCAAGTTTTACGGACTTATCGAATTCCCTTACCCCTCAGGAAACGGACTTCACGTAGGCCATATCAGAGCCTTTTCCTCAATGGAATTTATATCGAGAAAAAGACGCATGGAAGGTTATTCCGTCTTATTCCCGATAGGCTATGACGCATTTGGACTTCCTACCGAAAACTATGCAATCAAAACAGGCATCCACCCGAGAATAGTCACCGACCAAAACATCAAAAAATTTGAAGAACAATTAAAAACAGTCGGTTATTCGTTCGACTATTCCAGAACAATCGACACGACCGACCAAGATTATTACAAGTGGACTCAATGGATCTTTTTACAACTTTTCAAAAGAGGCCTTGCATACAAATCAAAAACCTTCGTCAATTTTTGTCCCACTTGCAACGTAGTCCTTGCCAACGAAGAAAGCCAAGGCGGTGTTTGTGATAGATGCGGTAGCAAAGTCGAGCAAAAAGAAAAGGATGTATGGTTCCTAAAAATAAGAGAATATGCCGACAGACTACTAAAAAATCTTGACGGACTAGATTTTCCGGAAAGAGTCAAAACCGAACAAGCCAACTGGATAGGCAAAAGTGTCGGCGCAGAAGTCAATTTTACATTGACCGACGGCTCCGAAAACCAACGTCTTACCGTATTTACTACAAGGTGTGACACACTTTTTGGTGTCACTTTCTTAGTCATGGCACCGGAGCATCCCGCAATAGACAAATTCAAAGACTCTATCAAAAATATCGGCGAAGTCGAAAAATATAGACAAGAAACCAAGACTAAAAAAGAATTCGACCGCATATTTATGAACAAGGAAAAGACCGGAGTAAGACTTGACGGAGTATATGCAATAAATCCCGTTTCCGGCAAAGAAATTCCTGTCTTTATAGCCGACTATGTAATGATGGATTACGGTACGGGCGCAATTATGGCAGTCCCTGCACATGACGAAAGAGACTATGCGTTCGCCAAAAAATTCAATCTTCCCATTATAGAAGTTATCGAAGGCGGAGATGTCGAAAAAGAAGCCTATGTTGCAAAAGACGGTGGCAAACTCGTCAACAGTGATTTCCTCAATGGTCTTTCGGTAAAAGATGCCATCAAAAAAATGATTGCATATTTGGAAGAGAAAGGACTAGGTCACCAAAAAGTCGATTTCAAAATGAAAGACTGGGCGTTCAACAGACAACGCTATTGGGGCGAACCTATACCTATTATAAATTGTCCCCACTGCGGACAAGTGCCGGTTCCGGAAGAAGATCTTCCCTTGACACTTCCCAAAATTAAAGACTTCAAACCGTCCCAAGACGGAGAAAGTCCTCTCGCAACCGTCGATGAATGGGTGAATTGCACATGCCCTAAATGTGGCGGAAAAGCAAAAAGAGAGACCGACACCATGCCTCAATGGGCAGGGTCGTCATGGTACTATCTCCGTTATATGTCCCCTAAATGCGACACCGCTCTTGTCGATCCCGAAGCCTACAAATATTGGGGGCAAGTCGATTGGTACAACGGTGGAATGGAACACGTCACCAGACACCTTATTTATTCGAGATTTTGGAATATGTTCCTATACGATATAGGTGCCATATCCCACGAAGAACCTTACAAAAAACGTACCGCTCAAGGACTTATTTTAGGTGAAGACGGCGAAAAAATGTCCAAATCTAAAGGCAACGTCGTCAATCCCGATGACGTCGTCAAAGAGTACGGTGCCGACACTTTGAGAGTTTTTGTCTCATTTATAGGAGACTATGGCCAACCTGCTCCGTGGTCAACCGACGGACTAAAAGGCTCTTGGAGATTTATCAATAGAGTATGGAACCTAATGGATATACTCGGCGACAACGTCGATACAAGCGATCTTAATTTGGACGTTTTGATAAAAGGCGTATCCGAGGATTATGAAACCCTCAAATTCAATACCGCGATAGCAAAACTCATGACAGCCATAAACGTTGTTTACAATAGAGGCAAAGTATCGAAAAACGAATTAAACGTTATTCTAAAACTCCTCTACCCTATAGCCCCTCATATCACCGAGGAGATGTATTCTTTGACCAACAACGGAGAAATTTTGTCCAAAACCGAGTGGCCCAAGTATGACGAGAAAAAACTTGTTTCTTCGACCGTAGAACTCCCCGTTCAAATAATGGGCAAGGTCAAAGGAAGAATAACGGTGTCCCCCGATGCAGACGAAAACGAGATCTACGATGCCATAGAAAAGGTGGGACTTGCACAGCGAGAAAACGTCAAAAAACTTATATACGTCAAAGGCAAAATTGTCAATTTGATAATATAGAAGTAAACAAAAATAAAAGGCTCCGCATGGAGCCTTTTTTATTGTTCATCGGTCAAATAACCATCATAATTTGTACTGAAATCAAGATCTAATTTGTCTAGTTTTTTGTCCTTCGTTTCGACAAAAACCGTCATATATTTTATGCCTTTTTGAATGGCATCATTGTACTGCTCTGCCAAAGTCTTGTCGGCTTTTATCTCGCCTTTGGTGTTTATCGGATAAGACATGCGAGATTGGTTCCCGAGATCCCACTCCGGCGGAATAGGGTATTTTCTATATCCTGCGGTAAAAAGATGAGGAGAAGACAAAACTTTTTCGGCAATCACCGAAATTCCCGTTTTTAGAAAACATCCTTTTTGAAGAAGTCTTGTAAAAAGATTCCATGCGTTTACCGCAAGGCGAGCATCTTTTTCGCTAAAATCAAAATTAAAAGACTCTTTGCAAGTGGTGTTATAAAAATCAAAAGTCGCCTTTACTATATCTTTGTCCCACGAAAAAAGTTTGACGGCAGGGTAAGAAAATTTTCCGAATCGCTTGTCGGCGGTATAAGCATCCATTTCGGTTTCGACAAGCATGTGGACATTTCCTTTATAACTTTCGCTTACATTAGGGGCGACCTTACTTTCTTGTGCGAAGAAAATATAAGGATGCAATGACGAGTCCAAAACGTAGTGTGTCAAAAATCCCAATACGAAAGCATATTGCGAAGGCTCCAAATCTTTATTAAGTGCTTCGTTAAAACTTTTACCTACATTTTTTTGATGGACAAAATCTCCGTATTCTCTTTTCTTTTTGTCGGACGAAAAATTTAGTCCATACAAAACATCTCCGCCCATTGATCCGAAATAATAAAATTTTTCATATCCCTCAATGTGCGACCTAACAGTTTGTGGCAAAGAATCAAAAAGTTTTTCCGCAAAAACATAATGTGTAAGAGCGTTGGGCATAAATTACTCCTTTGGTGTCCCAAAACAAGATTTTAGGGACACTAATCGTTGATTATTTCGACATCGTCGGCGGTAATTGTTTCTCGTTTTCCGTCGAAGTCCGCTAGCAAAAATCCTTCTTCCGATAGCCCGATTGCTATCCCGACTTTATCTTTCACCCTTATTTTTTTGCCGACGGTTGCAGATATTTTCTTATAACTTTCCAAGACTTTTTCGTAATATTCTTTTTCTAGCAGGAATATTTCCTTTATTATTTTTGCAACAACTTCTTCACGTTTTGCACTCACTGCTTGCATCCTAAGAGTCGTGGCGATATCTTTTATCTCGGTTATATCGTTTTCTATGTTTAGCCCGATTCCGAGAATCAATGCGTTGGTCTTCGGAGTGCATGCATACTCGCATAAAATACCGCATATTTTTTTATTGCGAACAAGCACATCGTTAGGCCATTTCAACTCGGATTTTACTTCATATCCTGCCAATACTTTTTCGACAGCCATACCGGTAAGAATAACATATTTTGTTGCATCTTTCGGATCAAGTGTTCTGTTGAGTTGTAGAGTCATATAGACTCCGCCCTTTTTAGAAATAAAATGTCTTCCGTCTTTACCCATGCCGTCCGTTTGATACTCCGCAACGACAACTCTATCGCAAGAAGAAAGAGTAGACCTAACATAAAGATTAGTAGAAGGGCAGTTGACTACTTCTAATTTTATATCGACATTTTCTTTTTTTAATTGGTTTTTAATTTTATGTTTGTATGTACACATATCAATCGTCCGTACTCAAATTAAATTTATTCATCGTAGCCTTTATATCGCTATAAGAAAACCCTCTCGAAACCAATCGTCTAAAAAGTCTTTCTCTTAGTTTTTCGTCAGGTTTTCTGTTTTTCAAAAACTTTTCCGCAACCGCATAACAACTTTCTGCTTCGTTTTCGATATCGCCTAAATATTTGTCGATGATCTCTTGCGAAATGCCTTTAGAAGAAAGTTCTTGCCTTATACGTCTTTTGCCTTTGGTTGTAGAATTCATCTCAATATATCGTTTTGAAAATCTGTCGTCATCGATAAATCCGTATTCTTTGGCTTTTTCGACGGCAGTATTTCTAGATTCGTAATCGAATCCTTTTTCTTTCAGTTTGATTCTAATTTGCATTTCTGTGCGATCGAACTTATCCAAATAATCTAAAATATATTTGTAAGCCCCGTCTGCATCAAGTTCATATTTTTTTGCCATAAAATAATTTTATCACGATTTGAGAAAATTGTAAATGTCATAGGTAAAAATAGATTTCAAATGTAATGTCAAAAATCTTGAAATTGCGCAATAAAAAAGCCGTAAAACTTTCGTCTTACGGCTTTGGCGCGCCATGAGGAGTTCGAATCCCCAACCTTTGGTTCCGTAGACCAACGCTCTATCCAGTTGAGCTAATGGCGCATATTGATTTTTGCGAAAAATATTATAGTCAATGACTCCGAGTTTTGTCAACTAATTTTTATATTATGGCGGATTTCTTTTGATTTTCCTATTTTGATATAAAATATCAATACTACATTATAGACAAAAAAGAAAACTTTTGTTATAATAATTTTTTGTTGGTGCCCAATGTTAGAAATATTACCTATTATCGACGAAAACGAAAAAGAAAAAGTCTTTTCTTCCGTAAATTTGCCCGTTCCTAAGTGCAAAGTCTTTTTTGCGCTGATAGAAAACGGCAAGATTATAGGCGGAGCAGATTTGTCGATAGGAGATATTTCACACATAAAATCAATAGCCGTCATTCCCGAAGAACAAAACAAAGGGAACGGAGATTTTTTCACAAGAGCCCTTATATTCAAATTGCAATCGGTGTCCGATGAAGTGGTCATCGATTACGAAAACGATTATTTTTTGAGATTCGGTTTCAAAAAAACAGACGGCAAAATGACAGCAAAAAAAGACGAAATATATTTCCCTCACGATTGTAAAAAGGAGTAGAACATGGAATACGAAAGCAACAATTTTATCGAAGACATTGTCATAAAAGACATTGAAGAAGGTCGCATAGAAGCCCCTTACACGAGATTTCCTCCTGAGCCCAACGGTTACCTTCACGTAGGACATGCCAAGAGTTTGAACATAAACTTTGGCATAAAACAAAAATTCCATGGAAAATGCAATTTACGTTTTGACGATACCAATCCCACGAAGGAAGACGTCGAATATGTCGAAAGCATCAAAGAAGATATCAAATGGCTCGGCTACGAGTGGGATAAAGAACTATATGCATCCGATTATTTCGGTCAAATGTTCGAATATGCCGTCCTCCTAATAAAGAAAGGCCTTGCCTATGTTTGCGATTATTCTGCAGACGAAATAAGAGACACCAGAGGCACCCTTACCGAAGCAGGCAAAGAGAGTCCTTGGAGGAATCGTTCGATCGATGAAAACTTAAAACTTTTTTACGAAATGAAAGACGGCAAATATGCCGACGGCGAAAAGGTTTTGAGAGCAAAAATTGACATGGCATCCCCCAATATGAACATGAGAGATCCCGTCATTTACAGAGTGCTTCGTGCTCACCATCACCGCACCGGTGACACATGGTGCATTTATCCCATGTACGATTTTGCTCACCCGATAAGCGATGCGATAGAAGGCATAACCCACAGTATTTGTACCCTAGAATTTGAAGACCATCGCCCCTTATATGATTGGGTGGTAGATGCATGCGGTTTTGAAAAGAAACCTCATCAATACGAATTTGCTCGCCTCAACATCCAACGTACCATAATGTCGAAAAGATTTTTGAAAAAACTTGTCGAAAACGGCACCGTTGACGGTTGGTCGGATCCCCGTATGCCTACAATTTCGGGCATGAGAATGAGAGGATACCCCGCAGAAGCCCTTATAGATTTTTGCAACAGAGTAGGCGTAGCCAAAGCCAACAGCGAAGTGGATACCGCCCTTCTCGAACACTGCATCAGAGAAAATCTCAATGAAAATGCCGAAAGAATAATGCTTGTAAAGAAGCCCCTTCCCGTTGTCATCGAGAATATCCCCGAAGGCGAAACAAGGACCTTTACAGTCGAGAATATTCAAGGAAAACCCGAAAGAGGTACGCACGAAATCACGATTTCCAGACATGTCTATATAGACGAAGACGACTTCTCGCTCAATCCTCCTCCTAAATACAAGAGATGGGTGACAGACGGCATGATAAGACTACGTGGCGCATACATTTTGGAAAACGCTCGTCCCGTCCTTGACGACAACGGCAATGTCAAAGAAATACACTGCACCTACATCGAAGACAGCCAAAGCGGAGGATCCAATGCCGGCATCAAAGTAAAAGGCGTAGTCCAATGGACCAATGCAGAAGATGCAGTCGACGTAACAGTCAACGAATATGACTACCTTCTTACCCCCGTTGTTGACGGAATAGTTGACTTCAACGAAAGAATCAATCCCGACTCTTTGGTAGTGGTAAAAGGTGCCAAAGCCGAAAAATATTTACTTGAAAAACAAGAAAACGACAAATTCCAAGCAATGAGAGTAGGGTACTACAAACTAGCAAAATTGTCGGGAAAAACTGCGTTAATGTACAGCATCGTCAGTTTGAAAGACAGTTACAACAAGTAGTCAAAAGGCGGTTTTATCAAAAAAGTAAAATTACCCCTTGAAAATTATCTTTTTATAATATATAATATAAAAAGCAACAACATGCCGATATCGGCACCCATGTGAGGAGATAAGTAATGGCGGTTTGCAAACAATGCGGCGCAGTCAATGATGACGACAAAAAGTTTTGTTCGGAATGCGGGCACGAACTCAATGCGTTCGATCCCAAAGCCGTGCAACATGCACTTGATACCGTAGAGAAAGAATTTGAAAAAGATATGAGTATCGGTCTTGATAAATCGAGACTGACTTTTATTTGTGATGTTTGCGGAAAAGTCAACCCCATCGATGTTCCCGGACATCGTTGTTCGAGATGTGGCAAAAAAATGCCTCGCAACACTTACGTCAAAGCACTTAAATCTATCAAAAATTCTCCCAACTTTGCAGAACCCGTAGTGACTATTCCCGAAGAACCCAAAGTTGAACAACCCGCACAACCTGTTGTCCAACAACCTCAAGTGCAGGAATGTCCTCAATATGTCCAACCGTCGTCTGCTCAACAAGTCTATCGTATGACCGGCAGACAAAATCCCCCACAACAAAACAGCCAAATAGTCCAACCTTTTGTTATTGTTCCTTATGTATCTCAAAACCAACCGGTTTTGCAATACAACCCCAATTCGGTTTATCGCTATCATAAATTTACAGAGGAAGAGAAGAGAGAGAATCTCGAAAACTTGGCAAGAATCGAAAAGGCTCAAGAAGAGGAAGCCAAGAGAAGAGAGGAAGAAGAAAGACTAAGAAGAGAAGCGATGTTTGCAAACCAAACACCCACGAAAAAATCTAATGTTAGAGTTTGTGCGGTATTTTCCTTGTTGTTTGCGGCTATCGTTGCATTCGTTCTTTACGGAATGCCTAGCATAATGCCCGGCGGATTCGCTATCTCCGGCAATCAATTTTTATTTAATTTTGCAGACGGCACCAACCTCGTAAGTGTAATTATGGCGCTTATCGACGGTACGGGAAAATTCCCGACGGCTACGATAGAAATAGCACTCTTTGTGTGCCAATGTCTGTTTGCACTTACCGTTTTACTCGCAATTATTCAGTCCCTCGTTAGACTTATAAAGAATAGCGCACGTCCCGCAGGCGTGATAATACCGATTGTGTCTTTACTTTCGGGACTCGCCTCTTATGGCGTATATGCATGTAAGTCGGGTGCATTCGATGTCAATGCCTTGACAGGAATTTATCCGCAATCTTTGGTTTGTGCCGTAATGATGGTCGTTATGCCGATAATTCTCATTATCACAACGGCAAGTGCGAGAAAAAGCAAATAATATATGGAAGAAAAAACTCAAAATCAACAAGAGTTTCCCGTTATAACCGTTCCGTTCAGCGCTTTGACCAATCCTCATCCGATTGTGTTCAAAGAGAAGAACGTAAAATTTATTGACAAAAGAAACAACAGGGAAGAATCTGATTCTACCTATAATACTCAGGAGGATTCGTCTATGAAAGACAAAGAACAACGTGGCCAACAATACGAAGACACGCAAGTCGAAGACAACCAAGCCGAAAGAAACACTTCAGACCAACCGTTTACCATCTATGTTAGAGGCAATATGGCAACCGAAGTGTATAGACGTGCAAGAAATGCCGCCTATGCATCTTTTGACGACGATTATGGTATGCAAGAAGTTGCATCGACAAGACGTCGCAATCCGTCTTATTACGATCAATCCCAAAATCAAGGACGTAGACAAGACGAAAAAGGCAACGGAAAAGCCAAAAAAGAGAAATCTAAAAAGGGTAAAGTCGTTGGATACGAAGCAAGACGTCCGGTTTTGTTCATTGTCGCCCTCTTGGTTATAGCAGTTCTTGTTGTCAACGTGCTTGCAGTAGTCAAGATTATGCCCGACTATACCGGTATGTTCATTACTAGAAGCATCGCCGAAAATGCCGGCACAACCGAGACCGACGAAGACGGCAACGAAATAACATATCCTACCCATATCGCAAGATCTGCGGTGGATCCCGTAATGAGTTTGATTTCGTATATCAAAGGCGATAAAAACGCAACATGGTCCGAAGATGATATGATTTCCCAATCTTTCTTCACCGACTGTTTTGTCAAAATAATGGCTGATTCTCAAGAAGCAACAGACGAATCTGCAAGCGATGAAGCCGAAAGCGAAACCAAAACCACTGCCTATGCAGAAGAAACCTCTACTTCTTCGGGATCGGAAACCGAAACCGCTACCGCCGAAGAATCCGGAGATTCCACAACTTTGGTTCGTACCATTTGTTATATAGGTATGCCTATTGTTATTGTACTCCTATTAGTAACAATAGTTCTTCTAGTAGTCAAAATGCTCATCGCATTGTTCTCCGGAAGAAAAGTAAAATACGGATTCTTGTTCATCACATCCATTTTATACTTGGTCCTTATCGCAGTCGTTACACTTGTTTGGAACGAACAAGGACTCCAAGAAGCAAAACTTGTCTTTATGGCACCGCTCAAAGCATTCGGAATGGAGGTCAACAATGCGTCCTTTGCATCCGTAGGACTTGGATTCTACATCAATGTTATAGGTTTACTCGTTGCATGGTTCATCTCGGCGTTCGCATACAAAAAAGTTCGTCAGGAAGTTTCTCCTGCACCCCAATATAGAAGATAAGGAGTAAGAAAAATGGCAAAATTCAAAAAAGTAAAAGTAGAATATGTTATCCCCAATGCCGGCATCAACCCTGCCCCCAGAGCAGTCAGCCCTCTAGGAGTACAACTTGCTCCTGTTACCGTCCCGATCCCGATTGTCCCGTATATGGCAGAAGGTGTCCTTGCAACCCAAGGTGAAGACGAAGAAGACGATTACGAATAATCAAAAAAGACCGTGGGACACTTTGCTCCCATCAAAACAATCAACGGTCTAAAAGTTGATTTTAATACTCATTAAAAGAAAAAACACAGACCACTCAATCAAGGTCTGTGTTTTTGTTTTGACGATACATTTAGAAAAAGTGATTCACAGTCGATTTTTGTCAGAGTTAAAACCACATAAACAAATTAAAAAAAGAACGAATTCAAAGTTCTTTTTTTATGGAATAATTTTATCCATTTAGTTGAGAATAACTAAATAAATATTTATAATATATATCGTTATATTAAAGTTTCATTAAAGTTTAATCGACGAATATATAAAAAATTAAAATTTTAGGGGAAATTACATAGGTAGAAAAATGATAAAAAAATTGCTAAGCTATGTAAAGGAATATAAACTTCCCTCGATATTTGCACCGTTTTTTGTAGCGTGTGAAGTTGTAATGGAAGTCCTTATTCCTTTCATGATGACCAAAATTGTTTCTGCCGCCGAAGGCAATGCGTTCAACGAACTATTGGCTTACGGCGGTTATATGGTGCTTATGGCGCTTTGCTCATTGGCGTTCGGTGTCTTGTCCGGAACATGTGCCGCAAGGGCAGGCATGGGCTTTTCCAAAAACCTTAGAAAAGGACTTTTTGAAAGCATAGAAAACTTCTCGTTTTCTAACATCGACAAATTCTCGACATCAAGTCTTATAACCCGTCAAACTACCGACGTCGTCAATATTCAGACAGCCTACATGATGTCCCTTCGCATGATGGTAAGAAGCCCCTTGATGCTCATCGGTGGCATGATAATGGCATTTTCCATCGCTCCCGAAGTATCATGGATATTCTTGATAGCCATACCGCTAATAGCACTTGGTATCGGACTCTTGTCCTTCTTCGCCTTCCCAAAATTTAGGGCAATGTTCAAGGCGTACGACAAAATGAATGCCGGCATACAAGAAAACCTCATTAGCATAAGAGTAGTCAAAGCATTTGTAAGAGGCGATTACGAAACCGCCAAATTCAAAAAGACCTCTAAAAACTTGATGGATTTACAAATGAAAGCCGAAACGGCAATCATTTTCGTGTCCCCGATTTTGACTCTCGGAGTCTATGTCACCACCCTTCTCATTTTAGGAATTTCCGGTACAAAAGTTGCCAACAAAGAAATGGAAATCACCTCAATTATGGCGTTGACAACTTACGTAATGCAAATACTTATGTCCCTCATGATGCTCTCAATGGTTGTTATGTATATGACTATTGCGAAAGAAAGTGCCGAGCGTATAGTGGAAGTGCTTGACGAAAAACCTTCCATCACAGACGAAAATGCCAACCCTGACTTGAAAGTCGAAGACGGCTCCATCCAATTTGAAAACGTCAATTTCTCTTATGCAGGCAAAGTCGATACCCCGTATGCGTTAGAGAACATAAATTTGTCCATAAAATCCGGCGAAACAGTGGGAATTATCGGAGGAACAGGCTCATCCAAGACCACTCTCGTCCAGTTGATTCCCCGTCTTTACGATGCCACGACCGGTGATGTTTTAGTCGGTGGTCACAGTGTAAAAGACTACAAAATACACACGTTGCGTGACTCCGTAGCAATGGTTTTACAAAAAAATGTTTTGTTCTCGGGTACCATCAAAGAGAACCTTCTTTGGGGAGACGAACATGCCACAGACGAAGAAATCGAAGATGCTTGTAAATCAGCCCAAGCCCACGACTTTATCATGTCCTTCCCCGACGGTTACAACACCGATTTAGGGCAAGGCGGTGTCAACGTGTCCGGTGGTCAAAAACAACGTCTTTGTATAGCGAGAGCCCTTATCAAAAAGCCCAAAATTATGATTTTGGACGACTCGACCTCCGCAGTCGATACGGCGACCGACGCAAAAATAAGGCAAGCCTTCAAAGAAAAACTTGCGGACATGACCGTAATAATTATCGCACAACGTATATCGAGCATCGAAGATGCCGACAAAATAATAGTGCTAGACGACGGCAAAATCAATGCAATCGGCACGCACGAACAACTCATGGCAACCAACGAAATATATAGAGAAGTTGCCGAATCTCAAAAGAAGGGGGAATAAATTATGCCAAGACCAGTCGGAACACCTCCTATGAAAAGAGACCTAAAAAACTCACTAAAAACATTAAAGAGAATTTTCTCTTATGTTTGCATCAATAAATGGATCTTTGTCCTAGCCGTATTCTCAATTATATTATCTGCCGCCGCAGGAATATTAGGCACACTTTTCATGTCAAAAGGAATAAGTTTTTTGTCGAGTGCGGTAGAACAAGGCACAGTCAAAGAATCTTTGCCTGAATTTTTCTCTTACCTATATATAATGGCAGGGATATATGTTGTAGGCATAATCGCAAGCATATCCTACCAATACATAATGGCATGGATAACAACGAGAGCCACGAGAAAACTTCGTGACGACATGTTTACAAATATCCAAAAACTTCCGCTAAGATACTTCGACAGCCGTACCCATGGCGAAATAATGTCGTCGTTTTCCAACGATACCGACACTTTTAGAGAACTCATCTCGCAAAGCATCCCGCAATTTATCAACTCGATAGTGACCGTAATAGGTGTTATCGTATGTATGTTGATATTGTCGCCGATTTTGACATTGATAGCCTTTTCCGTAATATGCATAATGACTGTATTGGTACTGCTTATCAGCAAAAAAATAGGCAAATATTTTGTCGCCCAGCAGTCTGCCCTTGCCAAAACCAACGGCTACATAGAAGAATATATCGAAGGTCAAAAAGTCGTCCAAGTTTTCTGTCACGAACAAAAAGTCAACGAAGGCTTTGACAAAGTCAACGGCGCATGGCACGATGCCGCATGCAAAGCCAACACTTATGCCAATATTTTGATGCCGATCATGAACAACATGTCCCACCTCAACTATTGCATAGTGACTGTTTCAGGAGCGCTGTTTATAATGAACGGCCTATTCGGTATGGAGATCGGCAAACTCACCGGTATGATGCAATACACAAGACAAGCCGGCAACCCGATCACCCAAATTTCCCAACAATTCAATGCAATTCTTACAGCCCTTGCCGGAGCCGAACGTATTTTTGCAATAATTGACGAAAAAAACGAAACCGACGAAGGTTATGTAAAACTCGTACGTTGCGAAACAGACGACAACGGCACCATTACCGAAACCGAACACCACACAGGCAAATGGGCATGGAAACACCCCCACAAAGCCGAAGGCACAGTGACCTACAAGCGACTCGAAGGCGAAGTCCAATTCGACAACGTGACTTTCTCGTATGACGGCAGAAAAACCGTCCTCAAAAATCTTTCCTTCACCGCTCGCCCCGGTCAAAAGTTCGCATTTGTCGGTTCGACAGGTGCAGGCAAAACCACCATTACCAACCTGATCAATCGCTTCTATGACGTTCCCGACGGCAAAATTCGCTACGACGGCATCAACATCAACAAAATCAAAAAGGATGATTTGAGAAGATCTCTCGGCATGGTTTTGCAAGACACCCACTTGTTTACAGGCACAATAAGAGAGAATATTCGCTACGGAAAACTTGATGCAACCGACGAAGAAGTCGAAAATGCCGCTCGCCTAGCCAACGCCCACTCGTTTATTATGCACCTACCGCAAGGCTACGACACAATGATAGAAGGAGACGGCGAAAGTTTGTCGCAAGGACAAAGACAATTACTAGCGATTGCAAGAGCCGCCGTTGCCAATCCCCCCGTACTCATTTTGGACGAAGCAACATCCTCGATCGACACCCGTACCGAAAAACTCGTCGAAAAAGGCATGGACAATTTGATGACCGGACGCACCGTTTTCGTTATTGCACATAGACTATCTACCGTCCGCAACAGCGACAACATTATCGTTTTGGAGCATGGCGAAATAATAGAAGAAGGCAATCACCAACAGTTGATAGAAAAACACGGAAAATATTACCAACTCTATACGGGAGCCTTCGAGTTGTCCTAAAAACAAAAAGCACTCAAACAGATTGGGTGCTTTTTTTATTAAAAAATAAGGTGGTTTTTATATTTTGATATAAATATATACAAAAATTTCACTATTTTACACATAATTTCTTTTTGATTATGTTATAATAATATAGTATGAATTCAAGTAAAGCGCAAAACATAAAAATAATCACACTGTTTATATTGATTTTATTGATATTTTTCACCCTTGTGTCTTTTGACACGCCCATTTCCTATGCGGAAGAAACCACCGGATCCCTAGAAATATCCGTCAAATTAAAAACAGGCGATTCCCCCGTTTCCGAAATAGAAACCATGCTTTACTATGGTGGGACGGAGAAATATTCGGCGACCACCGATTCTACGGGTAAAGCCACATTTTCATCGGTAAAAAAACAAGCCACCAATTACGAAATATATATAAAAATCAACGGCACCGCTTTCAACACGATGAAACGTATAGACCTCAACGAGTCCCGAGACATATTTTTATACCAAATCTCATTTGAAGACAGTGACGGCACCGCTCTACACGAGAAAATGTACTACCCCGAAAATGCCACATCGGGCATCAAACTAAAATCTACCGATGCCCTAGGACTCAACTATTCGGCACATACGGGCTACACCTTCGCAGGTTGGAAAGAAAAAGGTTCCGCATCCTCGACGGTCTATTCGGATACCGGCACTATTGCTGTAAAACAAGACACCGTCTTAGTAGCGACATGGACAGAAAAACAATATATTTATTCGATTGACGGCTCCGGCAGTGTGCTTACACTCAGCGAAGACAATATCAAAAAACCCTTCACCTACTCAAACATTACCGATGTAATCAGTGCCATCGAACAGTTGAGAGATCCCGCCAAACCATGCACGATCCAACTCGGCATATCCCAACTTAACGACATAATCACATTGACAAGAGGCACTTACAACATTTACACCAAATGGGAAAGAGGCGTAGAATCTCTTATCGAAAACGGCTCTATCAAAGTCTCCAAAGACGTAGTTCTCAATTTTTACGGAAAAATCTATCATAGCGAGTCCTCCTCGAACATTCCGTCTTTTTCGATAAAAGTTTCGGGCGGTACACTTTCGCTAAAAGAAAACTCTTCCGTTCAAGGAGTATTGTTGGTAGGCACCGTCCAAGACACGCAAAAATCTCAAATACTTCTCGACGGCTATACCCAAAAACTCGAACTCGGCTACCGTTATGACGAATCACTTTCGACGTCTTATGACGAAATCGACAAAAGAAAAGAAGGCTACCAAACCCTTCGTCAAAAAGTCCTAGGCTACACCCTCATGCAAAACGTAGAAGAAACGGACGTTTCTCGTTTTACCCTTGTCGGCGATGACTCGTCCAAGTGGTTCGGCATGGCGTACAACAAGACCAAAAAATGCCTTTATATAGAAGAAAAATTTGAAATATCTTACCTTTTGGACTTTACCGAAACCGAAAAAACTCGTCTTTCGGGTACCCTTCCGTCGGCAAAATACATTTTGAAAGGCTATTCTTACTCCGTCCCCGCCTTGCCCACGTCTACTGCCCTTCGTGGTCATGATTTTGACGGATTTTATTTAGGAACCGAAAAATACGAGGAAAATGCCACTTTTTCACCGACGGACGACACCGTTTTGAAAGCGAAATTTACCCCGAAAACCTACAAAATAATATACACTAATCTAAAAGGTTCCACTAGTCCCAAAATCGAAAAACACACCTACATGACCGATACAACATTGACCTCGATTACTACGACAGGCTACACTTTTTCGACCTTCAAAATAGACAACAAAGACCTAAAAACCCCCGAAAACACCTTCGTTTTAGGTGGCGAAGACTACATTTCCGACATTACCGTAAAAGCCGTTTGGACGCTAGACGCCCCAATAGTCACACCGCAAAACTACAATGGCATCTATGACGGCAAATCACACCCCCTGACCGTCACCACGTTCCACCTTGCATCCACCCCGATAAAATATCTCTACGAGTGGTCTTTTGACGGCAAATCGCTAGGCGATCTCGCTACCGTTGACGTAAAACACGTTGCCGACACCGGCACATATCACGTAAAAGTCATTGCATGGGACGGCGAACTGTTTTCCGCCCCGACCGATACCGAAGTCCTAGCGACCATAACCCCCATTGCAATCACCATAAAACTCCAAGACAAAGAACAAATACGTGGCCGTATCCCCAAGTCTTTCTCCGCAACCCTTGTAGAAGGCACCTTCCCCGAAGGCGAGAGCATAGCCACCCTAGCCCTTACTTGCAGTTCGGATTTTGATCCCGACGTTGTCGGCACCTACACAATAACAGCCACGTCTAAAAACACCGATTACACCATAACATTTATTGACGGCACCTACACCGTCATCCCCGTAGATACGGATGAAATCATAGTCACCACCTCAATGACAGGCGGACTATTCCTTGCCCTCCTAACCTATTTTGTCGCAATGATGATAAGAGTCAAAACAAAAGGAGCATTATGAAAAATAAGCCGTTTTTCCTTGTGATTTTAATACTTGTGGTTTTGACAACATTATCCGCTTGCGAGGGGAAAACCTTGTCTTTTTCCTCTACTCAATTTAATATTGCAATAGGCGAAGAGTATGCCCTTCCCCTTGTTGTGACTCCCAAAAACGCATCCTACACCTTGACGAGTTCCGATCCCTCGGTTGTCGAAATTGTCGGCAAAAAAATCTTAGGAAAAAAGGAAGGCACCGCAACCGTCACCGCTACAAGCGGAGATCTTACCGCCACGCTCGAAGTCATAGTTAGGGGCAAAATAGTCAACCAAAAAATAGACGTAAAATTCCAAATAGACAATGAAGTCCTCTTTACCAAGACTCTCAAACCGTCCGCCGAATTAAAGTCCTCTGACGTCGATTTAGTCGTTGACCAAGTCCCCGCCGGCTATTGGTTCGACAACACATGGTATCTTGACGAAGATTGCACCTCAAAACTGACCTTCCCCTATAAATTAGGAGACAGCGACACCACCTTTTATTCTCGCTACATTTTGTCTGACGGCACCGATTCGGACCACCCCTTGCCCCTCAACGTGGACGGCACTCTGACCTCTGTGGCGACCGGTCTTATGTACCCCGATTTACCCTACGAAAACATCGTTTTTCCCGAAGATATTACCTCTGTCAAAGAGTCCGCTTTCAAGGGCAATACGACCATAAAATCGATAGATTTCAACTGTGTTACCTCAATAGGAAAATCTGCTTTTGAAAACTGCTCCGCCTTAGAAGAAATAAAAATTAAGACAGGAGAAGAAGGAGTCAAAACACTAGGTGACTACGCCTTCAAAAACTCCACTCTGGCACGCATTTCGACCTACGAAGACAATCTCTATTCCCTCAAATTATCGACCGTCGGCACCGATGTTTTTGTCGGCACCGCCTTCCAAAATTCGATGTCCTCGTCCCCCTATATTCGTGGCGACGGCATCCCTAGATACAAGGGCTTTTTCCTAGGGAAATTCATGCTAGGATACAATTCCACAACCCTAGATTCGGAATTTTCCTCCACTTTCACCTTCGTTGCCGACAACACCGCCGACATCGAAATTTGCTGTACTTTTTCCAATCTCTCTACGATCAAAGTCGTCCTTCTCGACTACTCGACCGCAAAAGCCGAAGAACTCAAAAACAAGTTTATTGCAAAAGGTATTTTACCTTCAAATATCACGACAGGTTCTCTCTAATCTTCCCTGCCCTCTCCCGAAAAAATAAATTAAAGTAAAATTTTTGTTTTACGAAACTCTCCTATTGTGAAATTTACGTGTGAGTGCGTGAATTTTTTTAGAACAAATAGTTATATTTTAATAAATTATCGCCCGCATGTAGATTTTTTAATTTTTTTATAATAAAATATGCCCATAGCGGATTGCCAAGGCAAAATATCATCCGCACCAAAAAACAACAACATTCCTACCAAGGTGAAATATGAGAAGACTTACCCCCAAAAAGAAGAAATTTTTATTTGCCGCCCTTTCTACGTTGGCAATTGCGATATTGACTCTTGTTTTAGCATTTGGCGTCAATTGGACTCCCGCTAGTAACGGATCCGACCAAACCGGCACTTCGGCAAACACCGAAATCAACAACGACAATAAATTTGCAACCCAAGTATCCGATGCAGCCACTTTTTTAAGTACGGTTTACAACACGATTTCGACTGATGTACAACTGACTACCGACATAACTATTTCCGAAAGCGATCTTTCGACATACGGAGTTACCGCTAGCAAAACCGATTTTTGGGAAAACGGCATCATCTCTTCCGGCGTCACTTTCGACGGTGGTGGACACACGATTACCATTACAAGTTCTACATCGTATGAATCGCCTAACGACGAAACTCCTAAATATTCGGGTGTTTTATTTGGAAAGAACTCGGGTACTATACGCAATCTAAATCTCGTAATAGACATCAATCTTACCTCATACGGAGTGTATGCTCTAGGTGGTCTTGTAGGCTACAACACCGGCACAATCGACAACTGTACCGTCACAATCAACAGCGGTAAAACATTAAAAGGTCAATGGGGTGCTAGCGGCGACGGCGACAAAGATACTTGCACCGGCGGTATGGTAGGTCTTAATAGCGGTACTATAACCAACAGCACTGTCAATATCTTAGGTACAGTAGCGGCATACGGCGGCGCCAACAAAATATGTGTGGCTGTCGGCGGTGTCGTCGGCTCTTGGATTTCAGGCACAATGGACAATGTTTCGATAAAAGGAAACGGTACTATTCATAGAGGTACTGCTGACGGTGCCCCCTATGGAGCCAGTGCAGGTTTCGTCGGTTATATGAGAAGAACTACATACAGCGGCAACAACGGCAACACGTACTCCGGACACACGTTCGTCACGTTGAATTACCTTTTTACCGGTACTTACTCATACGACTCGGGCTCCGAACAATTTATCGGTGCGATAGTCGGTGATGCCAACAGTGTTTCGATTTCAATTACCACTATTGGATATAAAAATTCGGAACTAACTCTGGGTTCAACAGGTAATATAACAGGTTCGGGCAGTCTTGCTTATACTGACAGTCGTGCAAAAAACATTGCCGGCAGAGCGACAGGATTCTCCGTATCTTCCCAAACAGTGTATCGTGAAAAAATTGCAACTGCAGAAAAATTGATAGAGGTATTAGGTTCCTCTACGGCGCTAAGCGAAAATTATCTATTGACGAATGACATCACTCTCACCGCCGCTCAAGTTGCCTCGATCGGTGGTGCTGTCCTTTCGAGCGGTTTTACGTTCGACGGTGGTGGCCATTCCATAACATTAGAAGAAGGCACTGCCACTCTCAAAACCGCCACTGATACGTATGCTTATTCCGGCGGTTTGTTTGCAATCAACAACGGCACCATCAAAAATGTCAATCTCTATATCAATACAAAACTTTCTTGCTCGGCAGTCGCTCTCGGCGGACTTGTCGGTATCAATAAAGGCACAATAACCGATTGCTCTGTGAATATCGGTAGCGCCGCTGAATTACACGTCACCTCAGCTCGAGACGGAGGTGTCGGCGGGCTTATCGGTATCAACGATGCTCCTAGTTCGACGGTTTCTGGTTGCGATGTGACACTAGACGGCAAAATTTGGTTGTCCAACCCTTATAATGCTCATGGTGGCATGGGCGGTATAGCCGGCTGGAACATAGACGGCACATTGACCGATGTATCAATATCCGGTAGCGGTGTAATCAAATCTGATGCAAGTGACAACTCAACCTACAGTTGGAAATTCTATGGCGGTGTTGTCGGCGGAAACAGAGGCGGTTATGGTTCCTCCTCGAATAGTTTATATGCAGGCATTGTTATGGGTACTACCTCTTATGGAAGTATAGAATACAATTTTACGGGCACGTTCGAATGTGGCGCATCTACCGGCGAAATTTATGTCGGTAAAATTATAGGTTTTACAGGTACTAGTATATCGGGAGTTCCCTTGACAGTATATGGCACTAGCCAAATCTCCACTTCGGCAGGCGGGAACAAACAAGGCAGTTCTTCCTTGACTTTGGATCAATCTACACTCACTGCAATCGGCAACGGCAGTTTTTCTGCTACCCAAACAGTAATTGAACCTCCCGAAAAATACGCCACCCCTTCCGCAATGGATTACGGCAATGTTCGTGGTGGATATACTCCGACAGGCACTGCTATAAACAGCCTCGCTTCCCTCAAAGCCTTCTTGTCGTCTAGCACCGGCACCGGCTATCTCACCCAAGACATCACGATTACAACGGGCGCAGCCACCCTCTACAACGGCACTTTTGCCGACGGCAAAACCCTTGACGGCAACGGCTACTCTATTATATTCAGTGGTCAATATTCCGCAAATAATGGTCAAAATAGAAACAGTGGATCTGCTCAAAGTTCCGGCGGAGTTTACTACGACGGTATGCTTGTCGCAAAAAACGAAGGTGTAATCAAAAACTTAAAACTTGTCATCCAAGCCACCCAAAGATACAACATTTCTTCAAGCACATCTTCCGCCTCATTCGGCATAGTAGTCGGAGACAATGCCGGAGCAATAGAAAACGTCTCTGTAATAGTAGAAGACGGCAAAACTTATTACTGGCAAGCCAACTCCCCGTCTGCCGCCCCTAAAGTCAATTTCGGCATGATCGCAGGCAACAATACCGGTACGATAAGTTATGTTGGAGCCTATATTGGCGACGGAGCAATAGTCTCTCATAAAGGCCAAACCGGGACCGGTACTTCCAACACCGGCGGACTTGTCGGTCTCAACTCCGGTACCGTTGAATATTGCTCTATCTACGGTGGCGGTACTCTTAAAGATGAATCTTCCAATTCTAGCGCCACAGTCTCCGTCGGCGGCATCGTCGGACGAAGCACCGGCACTGTCCAATACTGTTATTATGGTTTATATACCTCCCCGACATGCTCAAATGCAGATTATTTGGCTCTTATTACAGGTTATACAGAGTCCGGTACCATATCAAACGTCGGACGATACAATAGTTCCGAGGCATTTACCAACGGGGCCACCGCATCCTATCGCTACAAAGTCACCAACAGCCAATCTTCCGTCAAAGCAAGAGGCTTTTTCGACTACTTCTCCCAAGACAATATACTTCTCCTTGAATTCGACAATCCTGAACAAATATCATCCATCAGCACATCGGTGACGGATTTTAGTGCTGAATCTGTCGGCAACTCGACTATCGGCGATAATGTTGCCGTAGCATATTCTAGCGATTCAAAACAAGTTTATGTCTATACGACTAAATTTAGCGATTCCAATACAATTTATAATGTGACCGTCACCCCCTCACTCAATACTACTTATGTTGACGCCCTTGACATAATCAACGCAGGTTATACCGACACAACAACCGTCTCGGGGACCAAAATCACTTCTTCGACAGCATTCCCGTTGAGCGGTAGCGGCAATTATTATTTAGATTCCGATATAACGATATCCGCAGGAAATGTTACATATACTCAAACAGCATTTTCGGGTACACTTTACGGCAACGGCCATACCATTACATTTACAGCAGGTGTAATAAATGTCACGGGCAAAGATTACACACACTTTGGATTGTTGACGGCAGCGCTAAATGGGACCATCCAAGACCTAAACGTAGTCATAGACGGTGCTGTCGTATTTGGTACGACCGGCGCACAAGACATGTTCGTCGGTGCATATACGGGTATAGTCAACACCGGTACAATACGCAACTGCTCTCTCACAATAAATAGTGGCGCAGAATTCAAATTGGCATATTCCGCAGGAAATACTACAAGCAAATGGACTTCCCTAGGTGGTTTTGTCGGTAGAACCGCAGAAAGCGGAACAATGACGCTCGAAAATCTTTATTTCAACAATAGCGGTACAATTAGAAGTACTCCTACCAGCGATGTAAACGGATCGGATGGAGGAAACGGCTATGTAAAAAATATCACAAGCGGAATAGTAGGATACCTTCAAAGCAACAGTTATTCTATACAAAAATTATTTATTACCGGAAGTGGCACAATCAAAAGCAGCAACTTTTCGGAAAAGTGGGTATCGGTAATTACATCATTTCGTAGAGTCTTTTCCAACACTGGTGACTATTGTTCGGGCAAGACTATTCCCTATGTATATTTACAAAATTACCAAATGACTCTTACTGCAGATACTGCTGCCGGATTGTTCATAGCGTGGAGTGGCGACTATGGCAGCAACTTTATTACGATATACAACGGTTACAACAACAACGATTCTTTCAAAGGATATAAGGCTCACAACAATATCAATGCAAGCCCGACATTATCGTCTTATTACACTAATACGGGTGTTGTGCTGACTAGAGATAAAAACGGCGCTTATGTCAACTCTTTGACAATTGACGGACAAAGTGTAACCGGAAACAACAGAAGTCAGTACATCAAAGAAAAAGTCAATCTCCCGTCTAATGGCGGAGCGAACCATGTTACTGCATTAAGATATTCGGACAAAGGTACCGATCGCCATGCGATTTACTCTTATTCTCAGTCCGGCACAAGCATTACTTACACCTCCAAGACTTCCAACATGTACTCTGTGACGACCACCCTTGACGGTTCGTCGTCCTATGCTTTATCCCCCGCCGACAACGGAGTGAAAAAGATTTTCCAAAAGTATGCCTATGCAGTCAACAGCAGAAGTACCCTAGGCATCACCAATGAGCAAATAGCCAAAGCCTATTTTGGATTCAAAGGAAAAGGCGGAGTAGTTCTCGGAAACGGCTCGGCTACCGCATCCGGTACGGGTACCGATGCCGAAGTCGGTTACAATATATACGGAGATTCGTCCATTGTAAAACTACTGGTCTTATTGCCCAACAGTCTTACGATTTCCGACGTTCACTCCACTTACGGCACTGCTTCATCTGGATCTTACGATTCCTATTACAATGTCACTTCCGGTTCCAACGGCACATATTTACCCGGTGTCAAATACAAGGTAAACACCACAGATACAACTTTTGTCGATGCAGTCAATGCCTATTCGCCGAGTTACCAAAATCTTTCAAGCAAAGGCAATGCCTATTCGGTATATATTTCCGCAACCTCTTACACTATATATAATAAGGATAGCAACAAATACATTACCTATTCTATAATCAACGGCACGACTTCTCTAGGATCCTCCGAATATAGTGCCTACATTTTCAAATATGAAGGGACCACCTCCGAGTCCATAATACAAGGAGCCCAAGGCTATATTCACCAATATAAACTAGACGGCGCCGTTTGGAAAATCGACAATGTTTCTACCGACAGCGTGGTTTACAACGGATCTACTCACAATGTAACCGTAGATTTTACCACCAAAGTAGGCACTCCTTCGCCGACTTACGCAACAACCCCGGGAGAAAACAAAAATGTCGGTGCGTACACCACTACCGCCACTTTGGCAGAAAACGGCAATTATGCCTTAGGCGAAGATGCCTCCGGTGCAGGCATATATTCCATTTCCAAAACATGGAACATAACCCCTGCCCCCGTCACACTTACTTTGACCAAGTCCTCAGACTTCTCTAAGATCTATGACGGCAGTACTTCGTCTTCCGTCACTTTGTCCGAAGTAGCCGCCAATTATCACGACAGTTCCAAAACGAGTGCGGGACAGTCGACTGCTTCCGCCGCTTATGCCTATACCGGCGCTTTCTCGACGACCGTATCGGGACTAAACATGACCGGAAGACTCTCATATAGCGAGCCTACGACTTTTGCTGTCGGCAATCCCACATCTGTCGGCACCTATGACCTCGAAATCTCCTATACGTCCTCCACTTCTCTGATGGTTGACGGTTCTGACTCTGTCTCCAACTTTACCCTCCAATCGGTAGAATATAGCGGAGAAAAAGCGACTTACACCATAAACTCTGTCCTAATCAAAACCGCCGTTTCCGATATAGAAGGCGAAAAGAATAGAGAATATACCGCAGCAAAACAATATTTTGCATCCGCCTCACTTGCCGAATTCGATATGGATTCCGCATTGAGTACCCAATGTACCGCCTACGGCAAAACATTTGATGTTATAAAAACTGCCCTTGAATCTGAAATAAACGAAAGTCTTGACGTCGCTTATATCTATGTAGGCAAAGGCAACACCAACGGTTACACCTTTATAAATGCACAAGGTGCCGATGCAACTTCCGACTCCGGAGCCGGTTTTGGCGCTATCACCACAGGCGGTGCCGTCAACGTCGGTCAATATAGATATTTTGGTTACTCACTGAGCGGAAACTTCAAAGTAAACGTCGATATTCTCGGTCAAAATACTTCATCTACCGCATTAGGCTCTGCCTATGCGACAGTTTACAACGGCTACACAACCGCCTTCAAAGTCACCCACTCCACATGGTCGTCTCTCGGTGCGATATTCGGCTTTGATTTGAGCGGTTACGGTCAAAACGATAATGACAGATATGCAAAACTTCAACAACTGATAGACGCATCTTCCGTTGCAGCATACAACAGTGCCGTAAAAGGTTCCACTTCGGGATCTGACGACACTCACGTTTATATCACCAAAGCATCCGTCTCAATCGTTGCCAAAGACCAAGCCGTCGAATATGGCAAAAACCTTCTCGACGTGAACACCCTCATAAAAGATGCCTACAACATCTCATCCCTTCCGGATGCAATGAGTAAAGATGTCTTCAAACAAAGCCTTATCGACAATGGTTTTGGTTGGGAAATGAATAGCGAATTGTCCTCTTATGCCAAGTCTTATACAAAAGACGGTGTGCTAGTCAAATACCTTCCCGTTAAATATGGTTCCGACGGCAATATTACCGCATGGCGCAATGCAATCGCTCCGATCGAATACGTGGACTACAACCTAGACATAACCTATGTTTACGGCAACCTTACCGTCTATCAAAAAGAACTCAAAATAGAATGGTACTACAACGGCTCCGACAAGGCTACATCAATAGGTTCCTCCTATGCCGACAGTGCATACAACAGCGACCTAAATGCCTACGTTTATGACGGCAATCCTCATAAAATGACTTTGGCAAAAGCCACCAATCTAGAACCGGGCGACGAAGCCGTCTCTATCCTCGTGTCCCACACCGGCGACAATGCCGTCACAGGCACCGATGTCGGCACCTATACAGGTTTCTACGTCTATTTTGATCCGTCGCAATCTACCTCCGCATACAAAAACTACTATCTCGGTGAAGGCACCACCGGTAGTTTCCGCATTGTCCCGAAAGACACCACCGACGTATTTACGGTAGATTCTGTCCGCTTTAACAATACATTAAGCTCATATTCGTCTTACGACTCATGGCCCACGTTTGCCTCTATGGTTTCAGGCACAAGCAGTCAAGTAGCCGTCATCCTAAACATATCTAGTGCATATACAAGTTATGTCAACGACAATTGGACGGCATTTCAATCGGCGATCAAGTCGGCATCGACTTTCACTTATGCATCATCTCCGTCCGGAGAAACCTCTGTCACCGGCTCCGCTTGGACAGTCACCAAAAACGGCTCCAAGATATATCTTGTCGCTTCCGTCACATATACGGCAAATAGAAATGACGGTAGAGAAGCCGCCTACAACTACGTACTTGCATCCTTCTACGTGGACGGACAAAACTACAACACCAACCTTGCAGGAAAAGACGGTTGGGTAGAAGTCAAAGCCTCGTCCTATTCCGTCGCTCGTGGCACGGATTGGAAGATGATCCGTTCTATCACTACCAATTACGGCTCGAAAGATGACGGCAACGATGTCTCCGACAACTGTGCGTCCGACTGGGGTAATGTTCCTACAAGAAGCAAGACAGACTCTACCGCTACCGGTGTAGCCGTAGTCAATTCTTCGTCAAGGACTTACAGTTTTACCACCCTAGCATCCTATGCCTCATGGGGCGAAGCCATCCAACAAGTTCAAACCAACTACATGAACAGCCGTCAATACAAAACAGAAAACGGTAAAGGCCTCATAGAGTATTATCGTGCATCCAACAATTCCGGCTCTGACTTCAACCTCTACACAGGCCTCAACTGGTTCGACGTGACGGTTGACAACGAAGCCGATGCCGAAGCACTCAAAAACGGCTCCAAATATATCTCAATGTCCTCTGTATTCAAGACCTACGGCGAATGGGTTTCGGGTACATGGTTCTTTGGTCCCGCATGCCTATCTGTTCTTGTCTACGGACTTGACGATGCCTATGCTCAAGACGGTATCACAGGTACCGCTACACTAGAAAGGTATAAATATATCGACTCTTATGTCGGGAACATGGGATTGTCTTCCAGTCAATATAAAACATGGAAATACACCCCTAACGGTTACGGTTCATGGACCAAATATGAATATTACGGCCAAACAAGTGCCGGTGAAATCTTGACCACAGCGGGAATAACCGGATATTCCTCATTTAGATTTGTCTTCATGGTATCCGCAGGCGACAAACCTGCCGCATGGAGTCACTCTTGTGTCCATGCCAAAATTACCGATACATCTGTCACGTTGAAAGATGGCTCTGCAGTAGGTGAAGGCACACGTTCGACTGTCTCTTCCGCAGATAAATTGTCCCTAGACGCAACAAGCGGCAATCAAATTTATTTGGGATCTTCCCACCGTCTTGCTGACGGCAACTTTAGATTTACGGTATCTTCCACCGACAAATCTTATCTTGACTACACCAAAGTGTCTGTCATCATGTCGTCTTCGACCGCCTACAATGCAGACAAAACACTCTCTGTCGGCAACGGTTTAAGAGTAGTAGGACAAAGTTCGGCAGACAACACTACCAACAATTTCTACTATCCGTACAGCACAACATTCGAAACGCAATTAGATAGGTATCAAATAGAAAAATACTATTTGTCCGGTATTACATACACCGACGGCTCTGTGACCAAGACATGGAACGGCTCGTGGGTACGTCATGATTCCACTGAGTACGGTACGGATCTCACTTCCCCTAGCATTTATATTACAGCGGTTGAGGGTGTCAACTATTCCAAAAATGACCAACAATCTGCCACTGCCTCCCTATACGGTGGTTGGGTAGAAGAAGGTAAAAAACTCATCCAAGTCACAGCAAGCGAGTACTATCAATTGGCAGGTTGGAGCAACGGAACCAACAAGATTTACATTTCGGGACTCAAATCTTTCGAAATGTCCACCTCACCCGAATTCCCGTCGGCATCCACCAAGACGGTATCCAATTCTTCGCAATCATCCGCCCAAGACTTGTCGCTTACCTTCTATGTCGAAGCCAAGAAAGAGTATTATCTACGTGCCACCGACTTCGCAGGCAATTCCGTAATCAAAGCCGTCTATTTCGAAACCAACGACACAAGAAGTAGCATGAATTTGGAAATTGCCGTCTATCCGCAAGAAAACGGCACCACCGTCGAAGCCTTCGAAAATGTTTGGACCAACAAAGACATCAAAATGCTCTTATCTGGTAGTGGCGAAGGCAATTCTCTTGCAAGACTTTATTATAGACGAATATACAATTCGAGAAAGCCGTCCCTAGAAGTCGAATCTATCTCAACCACGTTTACCTCAATAAGCACTTGGGACGGACTCAAAACATGGTTGACAATGGCTGCAACGGAAGAAGACACCTACAAATATGCAAAACTTACCGGTAATATTACTGTCCCTGCCGACACCGATACAACCATACTGTCACTCAACAAAAACAGAGTCCTAGAAGGAGACGGTAAAACTCTTACCATATCTAATACTTCTACGATTCGCACAACCACACTCAACACCGTTCTCAACGCAATGTCTAATACCGATGTTTCGTCAAGATTCTTGTACGAAAACAACGGTACTATTCGCAACTTAAAAGTTGTAGTAGACGGTTGCACCGAAACTCTCTCTCAAAATGCCGTCTATTCCCCCTTCGTTGCTATCAACAACGGCACTCTCTACGCAGTCACAATGACGCTAACCGATGCCGTAACCACAGCAAGAAACGGCTACGAATATACCGCAGTCGTCGGTGGAATGACCGCTATCAACAGAGGTTATATAGGCGGTAGCACATTGACAGTGAACACCTTGACGGTATCTCCCGCCACAGGCTCCAACGGCAATGCTGTTTTGGGCGGTTTGTCCGCAGTCAACGAATATGGCGAAATCAAAGGAAACACAGCCACCGTCACCGGTACCGCAAGTGTCAACGTCGCAAGCGGTTACGAATCTTACGGCGGACTTCTTTCGGCACTAGTCAACTACTCCGTCACCAACTTTGACCTTATCTCTTCCCTAAATATCGTAGTTAAAGGCAATGCCTACACTCACAACCCGATCACCGAAAACTCCGTCGGCGAAAATTACGTGACCGCAACGGTAGGAGGTCAATCATCGACTTCTGCCCATAGCGATCGTGGATCTCTCGAAGGAGTCGGCGTAGCCGCCATATTCACAGGCGAAGACGTCAACTACGGTTGGATAGCACTCCAAGCCAAAGAAGACGGCAATTACATAAAAATAGACGATTCACGTCAATGGCTCTTTACCAATTCCGGTGTTTACAGTCTAGAAATCATGTTCGAGTCCGGCACAGGTTCACAAGCCTATGTAGTCTATGATTCTAGCGGCAACCTCTATTACAACAGTTTTGCTGACGGCCAAGACAATGTAACGTCAAGAGAAGTCGAAACCGAACAACAAAACACTCATGATTCTTCTTCGACTTACACTTTGAGTGGTGGCCAATACGTCAATGCCTTGTCCAACTCGACCAAAGGCTACTATACGGTATCTAACGAAGCATTGGCAGGTTCATACATCGTGTCATATTATGGTGTAGGCGATACAAATGCCACCGTATCGTATAGAGTCAATTCCAACAACCAAACAGTCACAAGAACAAGTGACGGGGTAGCAGTCGGTACAGTCAAATCGACCGGTTACAATGTCACCGAATTCTATGTTGATTCCGACAAATACATTGTCAACTTCAACACAGGCAACTTCGGTTCCGAAATCAAGGTTGTAAAAGAAAACGGCGAATATGAAAGCCCCGTTGCCACAGGTTACTTCAACCTAAAAATCGACAAGAGAAATTATCTTGTAGCCTTCGAAACAGTCGTAGATATAGATGACAAAGGAGTTGTGACAGGTTCTAGCGAAATTGCCAATTATATCTCATATACTCTGACCAAAAACGACGGTACCGATACAGCGATTGTTGCGGCAACCGATTCGACCGAACCCGGAGACAGTGCGCATTATTCTTACTACACATTGTCCGCATCTTCCGAAAACGATCCTACCACATGGACCGCAATCAAAATGGACACCGTCAAAAATTCCGACATTTGGTACGGCATTTCCGCAATAGAAACCTACAAAGTGACCAACGGAAAAATAGACAAGACCGTAGTCCTTTCCAACTTCAACGGTACCGAATGGGATATGCAAGAAGTAGGCACCGGCAATGTTGCGACAACATGGTCAAGACTTGCCTCCGTCAACGTTCCTCAAGCAGAAGAAGATGTCGATGAGATGGAACAAAATTACAAAATGGTAATAAGAGTCCATATCAAATACTATGCAAGAGTTTCTATAGACGTACAAGGCACACTTTCCCACGTTTACGGAGAGCAACCTTCCTCGACCACATTTAATGTAAATGTATCGTCCGGAAGTGTCGTAGGTACCACGAAAGACACATTGATACAAGACAACACGTCTGCATCGTTCTATGCCCTAGATCTTACCGGAGAAGGCATCTACTACAACCCCACCACTTATGCGGTGTACGGTTATGATGCAGCAAACGGCAAATATTACACAAAACAAGTCCTTGCCGCCAAAGGCATAAGAGATACCGAATTCTACTCGATAGACCTCTACAATGCCGATCCTTCCCTTATGGTCAATATGCTCACCCCCGTAGGCGATCATCACTTGGTCCTAAAAGAAATAGGAATGGCAGAAGTCGCCAAAAACTATATCGTCAACTTCGATATAAAAGACTTCTACACAGTAGAAAAACGCCCCGTATATGTCAACATTGCCGACAACTTCGGAAAACTCTACGACGGCAAATATACTTGGGATGCGACTACCAACCGTACAGGTGCAAGAAGTGTTTCAGAACCTAATGTTTTGTCCTCTTATGACATCAAAACATCTAAATATAGATATGGCGAAAGCGACACTACTACATACGAAATCGGCGGTCTCAATACCGGCAAGTTTATGAACATAGTGATAGACGGTACAGAAGTCCACGACAAGTATGTCAATATCGCCACATTGGCTACTATCGACAGAGGAATAGTAGGCGCATACGACTCGACCACCTCTACATTTACCGCATACGGAAGAAAATATACTATCAAAAACAGTGCAGTCTATGATTCGGACGGCGACCAAGTAGGCTCAATGACGAATTCCTCGCAATACTCAATCTACACCGCTCCCGTCACCATAGATTATGCCTACTTTACGCTAGACACAGGCGCAACGGAATCTCGTAACGTCGGTGCAAAACTAAAACTATTCTTGTCCGACAAATCTAATTATATGTTCGGCACACTTTCCGCTAATGACGGTAATTATACGGTAGATAGTTCTGTCCCGTCCAAGACCGGTGACGGCCGTAAAATCGACACTCTCGAAAAGGTCGGCGATTACTTAAAAGAAGGCGACAAGTATAAACTTACCTTCTCCTTCAAATACCAAGAATTCACCGCATATCTAGACTCGTTCAGTCAAGGAGCATCCATTTTCAACGACAAAAACGAGATAATAGGCGAAATAGACAACAACGGAAGCCTTCAATTTGCCGGCAATTTTGTTCCCGAAACAATAAAAGGCGAAACCTTCGAAGTTGTGGCGGACACCGCATCTGACGGATCCACACTCTCTACGGGAATCGTTTATCACACTGCACAAAATTGGTCCGCTGCCCTACTCGGCGAAACTTATGCCAAGATTTACAAAAAAGGCATCTACGTAAGAGCAGGCGGTACCTCGACCGGTAGTACAACTACAACCTCCGTTTTCAATGGTACAGCCCACCTAGATTCAGCCACAACAGGTATGTCCGAAGAAACCGATTCCGACAACATACTAGGTAAAGCAGTCGATAAAAACGGCAACACAATCAGCACTTTACTTCCGTTCTATGGCCACGAAACAGGCGAAACGATAAGCATCAGCAACGGAAAAGCAGACGGATCCGCTACCGATAAAAAGGTAATTTTGGCAGGTACATACGAGATCAATTACAACCCGTCCAATTTGACCGTCGACGATGTCAACATTTGGCAAGTCGAAACCCCGGGAGGAGTTGCTATCAATACGGCAAGTAATGAAGCCAACTATTATATCGAAGGCGTTATAAGAAACACAAGCGCCACTACTTACCAAATCACTCAAACTATTACCGAAGCGACCAACATGCTTTACGTCAATCGTGTAATAGGAGACGACGGCAAATATCGTATTTTGATTACGGTATCCGGTCTTACCAAGAGTTATAGCGGACTCGACTTCCTCAATGCCAATGCCGACTTTGTCATAGACGGTGCCGACTTGTTCGAAGGCTTTATCAATGCTATCGGGACAGACGGTTATTATGATATGACCTTAGAAACGGCAGCAAATCAAACCAAATACAACAACATGCAAAGTTATTTTGCCAAAGCCAACGGAGATACGACGACTACCGAATATCAACAAGGTCTTGCCATCCAAAAAGAACTTTCGTCAAGTATTTCTTACCTCTTGCAAAAAGCCCTCGGCAGAATATTCCGTTATGCAGTCAACGGCACCAAGAGTTTTGCAACCGTCACTGTTGCCTACAACAAAGATAGTTTTGCAGGCTTCCACTTTGACAGTTTGAACGGAAAACTCACCTTCGAATATCTAGGAGACAGTGCCAAAGAAAGTGCCTATCTTGCCGACAGATATTCCGTAAAAATTGCAGGTGCAGTAGAAGCAATCACCGACAACCCCGGTGCAGAAATCGACGAAACCAAAGTTTCCAATTCAAGTAATATCTCAATGACCACATCTTCCCTTTCCGACGGACAAGTCACTTTGAAAGAATATGAGAGCGGTGCCAATGCTTCATACACCGAAATAAGCACTGTAGAAGAATTGAAGACATGGCTACAATTGTCCGCCCCTGCCGATACGACATCCGCAGAATATACCAAATATGCCCATGCCTATTTGACAGGCAACATCCTAGGATTTGACTGGGAACAACAAGGTACCATCGGTGGTTCGAGCGTAGGACTTGATTCAGGCCGTACTCTTGACGGTAGAGGTTATGCAATAGAACTCTCCGGCAACCAAGTCGCAAGCACAGGTGCAACCCTTGCCATGAGTCGCACCAAAATGACTCTCAAAACCACAATACAAAAGAGTACATACAACGCATCCGGTGTATTCCTTCAATATATCAAGGAAGGCGCCCAACTCAAAAACATCAACTTTGTCTATACCGGCAACCGTTACTATGTCGAAACCGGAGACAGTCAAGAATCAGGCAGTATCGCAAGCGACGGCACAGGTCGTGCAGTAGGTATCGTCGCAGGTATAGTCCAAACAACGACAACAAGCGAAACTTCTGCTCCTTTATACAACATAGCACTTGAAATAAGAGGCAAGTTCGGTTACAAAGGCACCGATAGCGGAACTTCGGCTGTCAATGACTCTGTCTATGCAGTAGGCGGTCTTGTAGGTATAATCGACGGATCCGATACCTCTTACCATGGTATGGTCAGCAGTACGATTTACTACTATTCAAGCCCCACTGTCAGCAATATAGAATGGTCATCGGGATATGACATATATGTAGAAAGTGCCGCCGGTACCACCGTTCAAAACCAACACGTTCTATTCGGTGCGTTGGTTGGAGCGCTTTCAAAAGTCACTCTCAAAAATGTAAGCACGCGTACCGAAAAGATGACCGACTCCGATGAAAATGTCAACATTCTCATCAAGAAGACCGGAGGCAAAGGTTGGATGTTCTGCGGTGGCGGAATAGGACTCAGCAGATCCGGTTATTCAGGTGTTGTCAACGGCTATATCAACAAATTCAAAGGTAAAATAACCATTAGCAATGCAGGTGGCGAAGCCTACCTCGGTGCAATTTCCGGTAATACATACAATAATAGTGGTAGTTGCTCCTTCTCCAATGTGTATAGTTATTACAGCAACTACGGCACCACCGGACTCAACCTCTTCACAATAACAGGAGGCATCTCTTCAAGCATGACCAATTTGTCGGTCAATAATTGTTTGACCGGCAACTCCAGTCAAACGATTTCCACAATCGCCACTGACGATTTGACTGTAGGAAGAGACGGTTCCTCGTCCTCGGGATACGGACTTATAGACTACTATTTCGGCTCCAACAACTACGGCGCCACCGTCCCGACCGACACCTCGTCAGCCATTGACTACTACTACAATACCATATTTATCAACGATAAATCTGTCGTGTTCGATCCGTTCGCAAACATCGCAGGATGGACGGCAGGCACCAACATTTACGATTCCTATTTGAGAAAGGAAGAAAACAAAGTCGGTACTTTGTCTAGTTCCTTCACAGTAGCGGTAGGTAGCACGTTTACAGTCAATGACACTACTTACACGATTACAAAAGTAGAAGGAACCGAAGTGACAGCCACATCGGGAGCAGATTCTGCCGAAACAAGATTTACTTTCGACACCGCCAAGTTCACATTCGTCAACACTTCGTCCAACACCAAATATTATTATGGTGTGCCTTCTGTTTCCGACTCCATGAAAACAGAAGACGCATCTAGCATCAACATCGAAGTTCTTGCCCCCAACGGCTATTTCGTGTGGGATTACCATCTAGCCAACTACACCAACACCCTCACCGATCAAGGTGCAGTCACAAGACTTGTTTGGTCCACAGAGATCGGTCATAATTTCGGAGATAGCATAACAACCACCGACGGCAAGATGTCCGGTACTTACTACGATACTTCTGCGTCTAGTGGCGACGGTAGCGACGAAACCGTCTATTACTATGCCGGTTATGACAGCACCAACAACGAGTGGTGGACCAAGAATTGGCACAATGCCGTCCTCGGTACCTATGTCATTTCCGCATCCGATGCCCCCTCTACCGAAGTCACCTACGAATATACAGGCGAAGTGGTCAAGGATCCTATATCTATCACCATCCACGTCTCTTACGTCAACAAAAACACCAACCAACTTGTCGATAAATACACCGAAGCCACCGTCCAAATGACCGAAGAAATGGTCAACGTCGGAAGTTACGTTGTCTCCGAGTTCGACGGTGTTGACTTTGACGATACCGCATCCGGTGGCAAAACCAACATAAAATCACTTACAAGAGCCTTGACAGGATCGTCGTCGGGCAACCAAGTCATGATAGTAGTTGTCCCCAAAACGATTTCAATGGTAGATGGCACCGCCTTCACCAAGACTTACGACAACACCACCAAATACGTCGTACAAAAGAGTGATCTCACCGGTTTTGTAGAAAAGGACCAAGATACACCAATCTCACTCTCCTTGAAATACAACGACAGAGATGTTTTGGATGCCACCTATTTGTCTGCAGACGACAACAACACCCGAAAAGTCCTTGTTGACAAAGACGGCAACTACATAAGTTTTGTAAAAGACACCTCTTACACCAAGAACTTCACCTCGACAGGTCTTGCATCGACCTATACCAATGGTTACAAATTGATAGAAGGTGGCGAATATAGTTACTACCTAAAAGAAAACGCCCCTAATGTCAACACCTCGTTAGAAGAAACAACCGACACCACCTATTCGGCAGTCTATGACGAATTTGCAAAAGTCGTAGGTTACTTCGATGCTACAACCAACAACGTCTATATCAAACAAAGATATAAACTCAACACTATCAACTATACGGGAACTTACGAAGCAACTGCGGACAAATTCAATTTGGCTGACGATATTCCTCGTCCGACCGGTTGGCTCTCGCAGACTGCGGCAGAAAAAGCACAACTAAAATTGTTCTACTATGCCTATATGCAAGCCACCCCTGTTGACAATTTGATGGGATCTCCGTTCTACAACAGTATTAGCGGTTCGTCCGTATCGTCTAGCGACGGATCGACATATAGCGTTGTCGAAGTGGTCAACCTCTACATGTACATCCCCGAAAGAGAAAATGCCGTCTATTTCTACGTCACACCTACCTTGACGGACGATGGCAACGGCGTAATCGCAAGGAACTACGCCCTTCTTGCCGAAAACTATTATATCAACCCCATGATAGTCAAAAACAAACAACTGACTATTGACGGCTCCAACCTCAAAGTAGGAAACATTGCAGTAGCCACAGATTACTCGTCCACCCAAGTCACCATTGACGGACTCACCTACTCTCTCGACGGCACCAAAGCATCCGAAAAGGTCTTGTTTGTCGCAGACGTTCAGCAAATGAGTAATTATGCGGAAGGCAATGTATTTGGAATAAAGGTTGGCGAATCTACCTATTACGGCAATGGTGGCAAAGTATATTTGACTAGCGAATTGGCAACAAGCAATCAAGAAGCAAATGCTGTCGCTACCTACGACAAGAAGAGTGGAAACAACGTATTGTTTACGAATGGCGACACTCTTACTTACAACGGAGTAACATACACCATTATCAATACCCCCACAAATGCGGATGTAGCCGACGGTTACTATCGTATAACCGGCGGAGCCGACTCTTACTTCGATTTCAAGGTAGAGGGCAGCACTCTCACTGTTACCGACTCCGTAAAAACCGGTGGAGCCATCAAACAATCTTCCGCTACCAAGACTCAAAACGCCAACTTCGCAGTCACTGCTACTATTACAGCAAGAGAAGTTGATATTCTCTACACCAATTTGATTAGAGAAAAGACTAGCACCGACCAAGAAATCAAAGCGACACTTTCTTATATAGAAGATGAAACTCTCTCTACTGAAATGACCAAAAACGGTTTGACGGAAGAAGAAATTGCGGACGTCAAAGCCTTGAAATGGACCGACGAAACAGTGACGCCCAATGTAAAAGCCGCTCTTGATTTGTCGTTGACATGGGATAAGACGGTAGAGGATACTCCCACCAAAGTCACCACACAACTTACTAGCACCAACTTCAAGATCAAAGTCAATACTATAGAAAATAACGGTTCGGTAGTAGAAAAGGAAGCATACCTTGGTCAAGACACTTTGACAAGCGCTCCGTTGTCCCTAGTATCTACATTGAAAGGTGAAAAATTAGCAGACGACAAAGACATATTCCTACTTGTCGAAGACACTGCAGACTTCTCCTTCCTCGTAAACAGAGCCAAGTTAGCCGCAGCCAGCATAAGACTAAAAGCAGATATTGATGCAACCGACATTTACGATTCCATTATTTGGGGCAATAGAGAAGATGCAATATTTGACGGTGGCGGACATGTCATCACCAATTATTCTCCCGACAATGCAGTGTTTATGGACGTCTCCCAAGCAATCAATCTTGGAACTGTCGGCATCAAAGGCACAATCAAGAACATCAAGTTCTTTGCCACTGAAACTTTTGGCGGAACCATTACGCTGGCAGAAGGTGCTACCGCCGAAAACGTAGTTTTCCAAGGCACCGATTTAAGCGGTACGGCACTAGAAGATTTGAGTGCATCCGGTATCTACTACGAAATGACCTACTCCAACGATGCCGACGGCACACAATGTTATATCGGCAACTATATCGCCACATTGACGGATGCAGAAAAAATTGACTTTATCAACACTTACATACTAAACAATACTTCGCTCGTAGCAACCGCCGATGCCCTAGGTACCCAAGATAAACCTATTTTGGTTACAAATAGAATGGGCCTTGCCGATGCCGTTTCGATCGCCGGACTCTACTTCAAAGTCGCAAATAATATTACACTACACTCCGACAACGACATAACCAACTATTACGACTCCGGAAGATGCACGATATCTCTCAACGGCAAGACGGTGACCAAGTCCGACGGCACAACCGTTGTAGCGGACGGCAAATTATTCGTTGCCTAAAACAAAAATCTCAAAAACAGTCGAGTTTCCACTCGGCTGTTTTTCTTTTAATTTGTTTGATATATAGATTTTTGTGTAGTATAATATTTGATAGTCTATAAGTAGAGGATTGTTATGGAAAAAGAAAAGTTTTATATTACTACCCCCATTTATTACGCAAGCGGAAAACTCCACATCGGACATTGTTACACAACAGTTATTTGCGATGCAATCGCCCGCTTCAAACGTATGCAAAACTACGACGTATTCTATTTGACCGGTACTGACGAACATGGCCAAAAAGTCGAACAAAAAGCCACATCCGTCGGTAAAACGCCCAAACAATTTGTCGATGATTTGGTAGTAGATATCAAAGATCTTTGGAAACTTCTCGACATCAGTTACGACAAGTTTATTCGCACGACAGACGACTATCACGAGAAAGCCGTCCAAAAGATATTCCAAAAACTTTACGACCAAGGCGACTTATACAAGGCAGAATATGAAGGACTTTACTGCACTCCTTGCGAGTCATTTTGGACCGAAAGCCAACTCAAAGACGGCAAATGCCCCGACTGTGGCAGAGAAGTAAAACTCATGAAAGAGGAGAGTTATTTCTTCCGTCTTTCAAAATACACCGACCGCCTTTTGAAATATTACGAAGATCACCCCGATTTTATCGAGCCTAAATCTCGTATGAATGAGATGATCAACAACTTTATAAAACCGGGACTTAGAGATCTCTGTGTATCACGTACCTCGTTCAAGTGGGGAGTCCCCGTACCGTTTGACGACAAACACGTCATATATGTATGGGTAGATGCTCTTACCAACTATATTACGGCACTCGGCTACGGCTCGGACGATGACAGCCTATACAAAAAGTTTTGGCCGGCAAACATTCACATGGTAGGCAAAGAAATTGTCCGCTTCCACACAATAATTTGGCCTGCAATTTTGATGGCGCTAGACCTTCCTCTTCCCGAAAAAGTCTATGGTCATGGTTGGCTCCTTTTCGGTGGCGACAAGATGAGTAAATCAAAAGGAAATATTGCCGATCCCAAATTTTTATGCGATCGCTACTCCGTAGATGCAATAAGATATTATCTTCTAAGAGAAGTCCCCTTCGGCTCCGACGGTGTCTATTCTACCGAAATGCTAATAGGCAGAATCAATTCAGATCTTGCCAACATTTACGGCAACCTTGTCAACCGTACAATAGCCATGATTTGCCAATATTTTGGCGGAAAACTCGAAGTTCCTACCGAATATGAAGATCTTGACAAAGCGCTTATTTCGCAAGCCGAATCTCTATACGGAAAAGTAGCAGAGTCGATGGATAAACTCGATGCCCCTAAGGCACTCGAAGAAATATTCCGTTTGTTCTCTGCTTGCAACAAATATATTGACGATACAACCCCGTGGGTACTCAACAAAGAGGGCAACAAAGATCGTCTAAAAACCGTTATGTATGTCCTTTCCGAATGTATCCGCATAGGCACCGTAATGCTCCAACCCTTCCTTACCACAACCCCTCAAAAAGTGTTCTCGGCGTTCAATTTGACCGACGAAGAAACGACTTTTGACAGCACCTTGAAGTTTGGTAAAATCAAAGCAACAACCGTCAACAAGATTGATCCCTTATTCCAAAGACTTGACCTAAACAAAGAACTTGCCTACGCAGAAGAAGTCAATGCAAAGACGGCAAAATCTGAAGAAAAGAAGGAAGAAAAACCCGAAAAGAAACCTCTCATCACATTTGATGATTTTATGAAGACCGAACTTAAAGTCGGCAAAGTCATCGCTTGCGAAAAGATAGAAAAGTCCAAAAAACTTCTAAAATCTACCATTAAAATAGGTGAAGAAACCAGGACTATCGTATCCGGCATTGCCGAATATTATTCCCCTACGGACATGGTAGGCAAGAGTGTCGTCGTCGTCACCAATCTAGCCCCCGCAAAACTTTGCGGAGTCGTATCCGAAGGCATGATACTTTGTGCAGATTCAGACGGCAAAGTCGTCATCGTGTCCCCCGAAAGTTTGGTAAAAGACGGAGCCACCGTTAGATAATGCTGATAGACACCCACGTTCATCTAAATGACGAGAGATTAGAACCGTTTGCGGACGAAATCGTATCGTCTTTCGAAAAGGACAATTTGTCGGCAGTAGTCAATGTCGGATGCGACCTTCCGTCCTCCGTTCTTGCCCTAAAACAAGCCGAAAAATATCAAAAAGTTTTCTGTGCGGTAGGCATACATCCTCACGATGCACTCACCTATGACGAAAAAGCCCAAGACTTTTTGGTCGAGGCATGTTCTCACAAAAAATGTGTCGCAATAGGCGAAATAGGTCTTGACTATTATTACGATTTGTCCCCTAGAGATGTTCAAAAAGAAGTGTTCAAAAAGCAACTTTATCTTGCATACGAACTCAAAAAACCTATAATTATTCATCTTCGTGACGCTTACGGCGACATGCTCCCGATCCTCAAAGAAAACAAAGATAAACTTGATTACGGAGTTTTGCTCCATTGTTATTCGGGCAGTTTAGAACTCCTAAAAGAATTTGCAAAACTCGGTATATATTTTGCATACGGTGGAGCCATTACGTTCAAAAATGCCACGGAAAAACCCACTATTTTGCGAGCAACCCCACTTGATCGCTTGCTTTTAGAAACAGATTGCCCCTACATGACACCCGTACCGCATAGAGGCGAAACCAATTATCCCAAATACGTAAATCTCGTAAGAGATAAAGTCGCAGAAATTTTAGAAAAAGACAAGGAAGAAATCGATGCATTGACCTCTGCCAATGCTCAAAGATTTTTTGGAATTTAATATGGACACTATTGTATATGAAATAGACAACAATCTTTACATCAACCTCACCAATCGTTGCAACAATGCATGCGAATTTTGTGTTAGGAACTTTAAGGAAGAATACGAACATTATTCTTTGTGGCTAAAAAAAGAGCCGACAGTAGAAGAAGTCGAAGAAGAACTAAATAAAAAACTAGATTCCCATATAAAAGAAGTTGTCTTTTGCGGTTACGGCGAGCCTCTTTATTGCCTAGATAAAATAGTCGAGATAGGCAAGTTTTTAAGAGAGAAAGGTGTAAAAACTCGTCTAAATACCAACGGCCAAGCAAGACTAATATCGGGACAAGATACCGCCAAAAAACTTAAAGGCTCGGTAGATGTAGTCAGCATATCGCTAAATGCCACCGATGCCAAAAAATATGCATCGCTTTGCCACCCTGTGGACGGCGAAGAAGCCTTTTTTGCTCTGTTAGACTTTGCCGACGACCTATATAGAGAAGGTGTCCCTACGGTATTTTCGGTAGTTGACAGCATAGGTCAAGAAGAGATAGACAAGGCTCATGTTATCGCCGACACTCACCACGCAGTTTTAAGAGTCAGAGAACTCATTGTATAGTTAGTATGGAACTTAAAGAAGCCCTACAATCCAACAATTTTAGATTCAAAGAAACCCTCGGCCAAAATTTTATCAGCGATAAAAATCTTTTGTCTGCAATCGTCTCGGATTCGGGCATAGGAGAAAACGACACCGTCGTAGAAATCGGCACCGGCGGAGGCACTCTTACCACCGCAATAGCCGAAAAAGCCCAAAAGGTTATATCTTTTGAAGTGGACAAAAATTTAGAGCCTGTTTTACAAATGACTCTAAAAGGTCACGACAACATCGAAGTTGTTATGAGAGACGTTCTCAAAATGTCCGACGACGAATTTAGGACGTATGTTGACGGAGATTTTTCGCTTATAGCCAACCTTCCTTACTACATAACTACCCCCCTAATTACTAGATTTTTATTCTCTTCGCTTACCCCTAAGTCCCTCACCGTTATGGTCCAAAAAGAAGTCGCCCTTCGTATATGTGCCAATGCAGGAGAAAGCGAATATAGTGCAATTTCGGCTTCCGTACAACTCGTTTCGGATACCCAAATCACTAGGACAGTATCAAGAAAAATGTTTTATCCTATGCCGAAAGTAGATTCGGCAGTCATCAAAATTACGCCAAAAGAGAAGTTCTCTAAAGAAGAAACAGAGTCTACTCTAAAACTAATTAAACTTGCATTTATAATGAGAAGAAAGACTCTTTACAACAATCTAAAAGGTGCGTTTACGCCTGAAAAAGTATCCAAGGCAATAGAAGAACTAGGACTCAATCCTTCGGTAAGAGGCGAAGATTTGACTCCGGAAGATTTTGTAAAACTAGCGAAAATCCTTTACTAAAACAACATAAAAATATTTTCAATAAATAATCCTTGCTTTTTATTTACTTTTTGAGTATTATTTTCAAAAAGACGGGAGAAAATTATTTTGTTTACACTTTTATCTGTGGACCCCAGATGGCCTGCTTATTTAATTTTATCGATTTTTGTAGCCCTAATGTTTTTGGTTGCATTCATATCATATAAAAAGGCCTCCACCTTAGACGGTTTTCTACTCGGCAATCGTGGTTTTGGCGGTTGGATGTCAGCATTTTCCTACGGCACAAGTTATTTCTCCGCAGTCGTATTCATCGGTTATGCGGGCAAATACGGAATGTCGATGGGACTTGCCGCAATCTTTATAGGTGTAGCCAATGCCATTATCGGCTCTCTTTTTGCATGGATTTTACTTGCAAAACGCACGAGAGATCTAAGCATAACATTGGATGCCAAAACCGTCCCCGAGATGTTTGAAAAACGCTATGACTCAAAATATCTAAAACTCATCTCCGCAATAATAATTTTTATCTTGCTTATCCCTTACTCAACAGCGGTCTATCAAGGCATCGCCTACCTATTCGAAGCCGTTTTCGGAATTCCTTTCTTGTGGTGCATCGTGCTTATAGCGGCCCTTGTCGGAATCTATCTGTTTATAGGCGGATATTTTGCCAATGCGGTATCCTCTTTTATACAAGGAATAATAATGATAATAGGCGTGGTTGCAATGCTTATCTTTATGTTCAACACTCAAGAGGTTGACGGACTTAACGGTATCAAAAAATTACTGTCGTCCGGCTACGGATTTATTCCTTCTACGGAGTCAAAAACGGGCAATATTTTGGACTCACCGTTTATGCAACTCACTTTCAACATTTTAGTAACCTCGTTCGGTGTATGGGCAGTCCCCCAATCTATTTCAAAATTCTATTCATTGAAAAACGATCGAGCAGTCGTTCAAGGCACCGTTGTATCTACGCTATTTTCTCTTCTCATCGGTTGCGGAGCCTACCTCAACGGCAGTTTTGTAAACCTCTTTTCGGGTATAACCGATCCTTCTACGGCAATCCCCGACATGTTTATATCGTCCGGTATGGGATATTGGCTATTTGGAATAATAGGCATTTTGGTACTGTCCGCCAGCATGTCAACATTGTCATCACTCGCAATGGTCGGCTCGTCCTCAATATCCGTTGACCTTGTAAAAGGCTACCTAAAAAAAGATGCCACCGACTCGCAAATAAAACTCTTGATGCGAATATTGTGTTTTGTTTTCGTTTTGATTTCGGCAGTCCTTGCAATATTCCAACTAGACATTGTAGTCAACTTGATGTCGATTTCGTGGGGAGCATTGGCAGGATGCTTTATAGGCCCATATATTTACGGACTCTATCTAAAAAAATCTAACAAATACGGAGCCTACGCCTCGATAATCACAGGACTTGCGATAATGATAGGAATCGTCGCCGGCATGGGCAGTCAATATTCGGCATTTGGCGGAGCCGTAGCGATGCTTACGTCAATGATCGTGACTCCCGTCGTGAGTATAGTTTCCGACAAAATAATAAAAATAAAAACACCTATGCCGATAGAAAAAGATTAGAACAACCAAAAAGAAAAAGGCTCACACGAGCCTTTTTTTATTCCGATTTTTTAGGTTTGAGATAAGGTGTTAGCCCGTTTCTTTCGGGATGCATAATAGCCGAAAGCATCCTAACTTTACTGTCCGGCACCTCTTTATTAAGCCGTTTTACGAGATTTTTCATATATTCTCTTTGACTTTCGTGATTTTGCGGACAAGGATTTTTTACGACATTTATTCCCAATTTGTTGACCGCCCCGACGACGTCGCACTCCTCGATATAAATAAAAGGTCTAATTACGGTTATCCCCGTCCTGTCCATAAAAGATTTAGGCGCAAAAGACGAAATTCTTCCCTCGTACAAAAAAGACAGAAGCATCGTCTCCAAAACATCGTCTGCGTGATGCCCTAGAGCCAACTTGTTTGCCCCCAATTCTTTACACTTTTCACAAAGAGCGCCTCTTCTCATCTTGGCACAAAGCGAACATGGATTTTTTTCTTTTCTAATGTCAAATAAAATGGGGCCGATCTCGGTTTGTTCCTCAAAATATCTCACCCCGATTTCCTCGCAGTATTTTTTGAGAGGCTCGGTTTGATTAGGCAAAGACTCCTTCAAATTCATATTTATATGTATAGCAATCAAATCGAATTTTTTCGGGGAAAAACGCTTATATTCGTTCAAAGCCGTCAGCAAAAGAAGACTGTCTTTACCACCGGACAACCCGACGGCAACAACATCGCCTTCGTCGATCAAATCATAATCATCGATACATTTTCGCATCAAACTTAAAATTCTTTTCATAAGAATTAGGATATTTACCAAGTCTCAAATTGTCAAATGTTTAATCTCAAAAAAAGAGTCCCACTCGATACAATCATTTATTTTTTGTTTTTCTAACTTTAACAATAGCAAAAACAAGTATTGCCACAACGACCACACAAACAACGCCGGCGACAACAATTATAAGAGTTCTGTCCGTTTTTTCGGTGATTATGTCTTTTTGTTTATCGTTATTTCCGCTTTGACTGTTATTGTTGTTATCAACGTTGTTATTATCAACATTATTATCGACATTGCCACTATCTGCATTGTTGTCATCACCGCTGTCATCATTACTATTATCATCCGAATTATTAGGCTTATCTTCGGTTTGAATGTCCGTAGACGGTAAGTCTTTCGATTGCAAAGAAATTGTCATTGAAGTGTTGTTGTAATTATTCTTGTTTTCTCCGACGAAAACGGCAACCGCACTCGTCAAATTTTCTATAGACAAATCGGGATTTTCCCATTGCCAACCGACAGGCAAACTAACATCGGCTAGTGTCATCGCATTTGTCGGAATTTCTATTTCGCTGTCGGGCGTTGTCGGAGTAGTTGCTTGCAAAATTTCAAATTGCAAAGTTAGATTTCCGATATAATTGCCTATTCCAATTATGCTTACTTCGGCAGTACCGACATTTACATTATTGCTATATGAAACGGTATAATCTGTATCTTTAACAAGAGTTTGCGAGCCTATCTTTAAGTTCACTTGCGGACATATCTCTTGACCGGTAAAAGTAATAGGAGAAA
>CAVIQK010000004.1:0-117200 GCA_963644945.1 bacterium
TATCGGCATTGTCGTTATCTTGAGCCTTAGGCAAAACTATTGCGCAGACAATGTAAGCGAGCAAGCCTACTCCACAGCAAACAACGGCAAGAGCCCATAGAAGTCTAACAAGAGTAGTATCGATGCCAAAATATTCGGCAAAACCGGCACAAACACCACAGATTTTTTTATCTTTAGATTTGCAAAGTTTTTTCATTTTTCCATACTTCCTTATAAGGTTTTTCTTTATCCTTTATGATAATACCAAAACATTTTTTTGTCCACTATATTTTATCACAGAAGCAAAGTTTTATCCTCACCGATTCCCATCATGCCGTCAAGAACATACTTGTTGCCGTCCTCATCTCTCACGTATCCGGACAGTTCCCCGAAGGATATATAGTAGTCAATGTTCACGACGAGCGCATGCATAATCATCGCATTTTGCCCATAGACCTTGAAAGTTATATTGACCATGTCGTGTTCGTCTTTAATGGTCCACTCATTATAATCTACAAAATTTTTAGAAGGAATCTTTCTTACGAACGTGACCGGCGGTAGAAGTGAACTTGCCCCCTCCAAAAAGATTTGATTTTCGTTGTAAGCATCTTGATCAATGCTCTGATTTCTTGTTAGGTTGAACCCAAAATATTTTTTCTCACCGGTAGATTCGTTTCTACCCATCGTAGCCACCCAGTCATAATGAGCATGCCTCGGATAATAACCTCTGTGATCGTCAATTGTTGCCGTAGAATCTTCGTTCGCCGTCATAACCTCTCCGTTGATTACGAGTTGTCCCTTAACTTTGAACAAATCTTTTTGACTGTAAAGCGGACGATTCTTCCCGAAAGGAATGCTTGCTATACTCGGAAGACTTACTCTTTCAAGTTCGAAATCATATTCAATGCTTTGGTCTATTTTGTTTTTCGTGTCACTGTTTATTATGCAAGGCCCGTTGTGGTATCCGCAAAGTCTTGCTTTCCCTTCGTCAAAACGGTTTTCATACCTAACTTTTGACACATCCGTCTTTGCTTCCGCAACTGCTCCGCCGACTAGATTTTTGGCAATTACGGTATCCTTACTTTTAAGATTGGTATCCCAACAATAGACTTTATGTGTTCTTTTATCATAGAAAACATTTAGAGTTTTTCCAAAAATTCCCATGTCGCACACGACAGCCAAAAGCACTCCGTTGTCAAGGTGAACTTCGGTCGCTTCCCATAGTGTCAGTTTTAGCCTATTGAAGCAAGACGGCAAATGAGTGGGGTGTTTTGCATTGAGGAGCGGCATCTCCAAAAACTCTTTGTCAAATGTCCCGAATACTACTTGTCCGTTTTCATCGACAATGCTTTTCGGCGTACTTACCGCACGTCTTTTTTCGGATATAAATTTACTATATTCGCCCATAAGATACCTCCTAATATGGTTATATCTTAATTATACACGATTAGGAAACTTGATTCAATACCGATTTAATAAGGGGTTTAGATAACGTTTACGATAAAAGCGAATAAAGGAACGGTGACCACCGAAATTATTGCCGTCCAAATAGAAAAAACCGATGCGATTTCCGAATTTTGATTGTAAGACTCGGCCATTGCGATCGTCGAAGTTGCCGTAGGTGTAGATGCAAGCACCGTCATTGTAAGCACGACCGTTTTGTCGATCTCAAAAAATGTCGCAAGAATAAGCGAAACAAGCAAAGTAAATACGGGCGCCACCAACAATTTCAAAACCGTTACCGCATACACCAAAACATTTTTAAGATATTTTTTGACATTGAGTTCGGCAAGTTTTATGCCCGTCAAAATCATAGCAAGAGGAGTAGAAAAATCGGCAAGAAGCGACATCGCATAATCAACCGTCGGAGCATAAGTCGCAATTTTTATATTGAAGAAGAATAGAGGAAAAGCAACAACAAGAGCAATTGTAGCAGGGTTCGTCAGTGCTTTCAGCGGTTTTATACTTTTTTTATCACCGGTAAGAGTTGCGATCCCTATCGTATAAGAAATAAAACTGAACACCGCATTGTAAACTACTGCATAAATCATAGCAACAGGCACATCGGGGAACAAAAGTCTAATAATAGGATACCCAAAGAACCCACAATTACCAAAAACCGAAGCGAATCTCGCCACTCGATTGTCCCCTAGATTTTCCCTAAAAGCGAGTTTAGAAATGAGCAGCATGACAAGATGAGAAAGCGTTGCGATGACGGCACTGAAAATAATTCCCGACAAAATCTCTATGCTATATTCGCAGTCTTGGAAGCCTGTAAGCACCAAAAACGGGATGGCGACATACACCAAAATATTGGATATACCTTTGGATGTTTCTTCCGGTATAAGTTTTGCCTTTCTTAGCACGAATCCGGGTATTGCCATCGCTGTCAAAACGGCGACTTTTACAAGCATTGTCAAGAAGTAATTATTCATGCGCTAATTATAACAAAGCCCTTAAGTTATTGCAAATAAATAAGATATCAAGTATAATTAAATAAACAAAATTGCGAGGCATAAAAATGGACTTAATAGGATTCGTATTTACAGAAATTGACATACTCTATCATCCGTTGCAAAATTACAAAAAATTTGACAACGTGAAATATGAAAAAAATGTCTATAAGAAAGACGGCGAAGACGCTATCTCGTTTGACGTTTGCTATGATCCTACCAAGATGGAAGAGTCCCCCCTTCCCATCCTTATAAATATTCATGGCGGCGGTTTTGTAAAAGGCGACAAAAAACATCGTGTGTCGCTTTCCTCTTGGTTTGCAGACAAAGGCTACTTTGTGCTCAACGTCAATTATCGTCTAGCCCCCGAATATCCCTATCCTACGGCACTTCAAGACATATTTGAAGAAATATCCGCTTTCGAAACCATTGCCCAAAACTATAACGTCGATCTAGAATCGGTTGTTTTTTCGGGCGACTCCGCAGGCGCCTACTATGCCACAATGGCGTATGCAGCCAAAAAGGATCAAAGTTTATACGAAGCCTTGCATCTCCCGTCTACCACGATAAAGGCTAGCGGTCTAATTTCTTTTTCGGGACTTTACGATTGCAAAAAAGCCTTTTCGGCAAAATACCCCTTCGGCGTCGCTGCGACTCTTGCAAGCGAATTTTTAGGTACTAAAATAAACAAAGACTTGTCCAATTTGGAAGAAACCCCTTACGGCAAATATTTGTCGCCTATTGACTTTATCAACGAGTCATGGGACAAAGTTTTCATTTCTTACGCCCAAAGAGATCTCTTCCTAAAAGGTCAAGGCGAAGAACTTTTAGAGAAGTTGAGAGAAAAAGGCGTTATGTATGACGAAGACGGTGCCAAAGAACTCACGTCCAACCATTGCTACAATTTGCTGTTTTATAAAAAATCTGCAAAAAGATGCATGGATGCAGTCGCTCGTTATCTTGCCGAAATCAAAAAATGAGAGTGCTTATAATAAGCGACATAAGTCTAGTGGGCAATGCCTCGGCTCTTGTCGCCAATTCTATACTCAATCATCAAGGCATCGAAACGGCAATTTTACCTGTTGCCGTTCTTTCGTCCCAAACAGGCGGAGTCGAAGATTATTCCTATTATGATTTTAGCCAAAATTTCGAGGAAATCCTTGCTAAATGGAATAAATTAGACCTCAAATTCGATGCAATTTATACCGGTTATTTAGGCACATCCGAAGCCATTGAAAAAACCATCTCAATAGTTAAAAATTTCAAGGAAAAAGGGGTTAAAATCTTTGTTGATCCCGTTCTTGGCGATTTCGGCAAACTGTATGACGGTTTTACCGAAGACATGCCCGAAAAAATGAAAGATTTGGTAGCGCTTGCCGACGTGATTTTCCCCAACTTTACCGAATGGAATTTACTTGTTCAAGGTAGGTCTTGCAATCTTGCTCCTATCACGATAATTACGGGGAAAAACGCAGAAAACGGCACATTGAGGAATGTACTTTTGTATGACGAAAAGACCACGTTTTTTGAAACTTCGAGAAGTGACGGCGACTTCCATTGTGCAGGGGACACCTTCGCATCGGTTTTTATTTCGTATTACCTTCGTGGCTACACTTTGGAAAATTCCGTGGAAAAGTCCACTCAATTTGTAGAAAAATGCATAAAATACTCGGTAGAAAATTCTCTTGACCGTAGATTAGGACTTCCGTTTACGCAATTCCTCAAAACTTTGGACTAGTTTTTATTCAAAAATTTTCAAAATTTTTTTCAAAACCTATTGCAACCGTCTCGCATTCATAATATAATTATGGTGTTATTTTACGCACGCTCACGCACGCACGTATGTGTGCCGGCAAAAGGATGAAATGAAAAGAGACAATCGCAGTTGGGACAATAAATCAAGATTTTCTTCGCCGAAGTCAAAAGTGGCTATCGTCACAATTTTGATTGTCGCTATTGTTCTTATCGGACTCGGCTCTTTTTGCGCATACGATGCGACAGTCGGCCACAACTATATCAATTCTCTTTTTAATGGCGAACAACTCAACCCCACCGACACATCCGTTGCAGGCATAACCTTCCCCTCGAGCGTTTTAGGAATGACCGCCAATCTTGACGAAGTCTATGTCACACTCACATATTCGGACGGATCTTCAAGGGAAGTCGCTCTTTCAAAACTCAACCCCCAAGGCTTAGACCAAACAGTAGAAGGCAAACAAAAATTCACCATAAATTATGGCGGAAAAGAATGGGACATTGACGTAGAAGTCGTATCTTCCGACATCACGATAGAATATACCTCCGGTGACGGTGGCTACATAGAAGGCACCCTTTCCCAAACCCTTCCCGCCGGTCAAAATTGTTCGACAGTCAAAGCCGTCCCCGACGAAGGATACGAATTTGACGTATGGCAAGACGGTTATACATCGCCTACAAGAAAGGACACTGCCGTATCCCAAGATGCCGTATATCGAGCCTTGTTCAAGAAAAAGACTTACACAGTAAGATTCCAACGAGCCGACGGAACTTATGACGTCAAAACCGTTTCCTACGGAGATCCTGTAGATGTCCCCAGCGGTTATGGTCCGCTATACAAAAAATACGGTCAAACATTTGTCGGTTGGGACATAGACTCCAAGCAGTTCGAAAGTGTAAAGTCAAGTTTTGACGTAAAAGGCAAATATGAAAAAAATGCCGCCGATTTCGAGTTATACGTGACGGCGGACAGTTCACTATATATTGACACCGAAGGCGAATTTATAGGCGCATTGGGCTTCAAGGACACTTACACTACTCAGTCCTCACACACCAACGGCTCCGGTTCGCAAACATCGGTAATATCAACGACACCCGCATCGTCGTCGGTCGGAAGAACGGCAATCAAATATTCGGGCTTTTACGAATACGGCGCCACATCCAAAATGGACGTTGTTGCCAACGACAAAACCATCCTTTCCAAATGGCTTGTCGAAACGGCATCCGGTGCCTATATCGAAATCAGTCCCGACGGAGGCAGTGTCCGCATCCCCGTCCTATCGACAGGTATCGACGCAACCACGTTCACGACGTCAAAAGACGGCTCGACTTACTCCTTGCAATTTTCGTTAAGCAAGGTAGATGCTACCGCAATTTTACGAGTAATTGCCGTAATGGAATATGAGCAAAACACCATTACGTTTGAAGAAATGTCCGATGTTATCGGCAGTTTGAATCTCACATTTAGCGAAACATTATCGGCAGATGCCGTATATGAGGCAATTAGAGATAAAGCCACAGTCGCCACCGAGTCCGGCGCATTGGTGCTTTCCGACGGTCTTCCCGTTCTAGAAAAATACGGCTACACCTTCCAAGGTTGGTTTATAAAGAATAGCCTAACCAAGGTCACGTCCTCCACACTCTTTTCCGAAAGTATCGCAATAGAAGCCCGTTACGTGACAAGGACGTTTGACGTTACCTTCATGGCAGGCGACAGCACCCTGACAAAAGATGCCGACGGCATCCACGAAAAAGGCTCTGTCGATTACAACTCCTCTATAGGCACTGCGTATTGCCAACACCGCCCCGAAAGAGAAAATTATACGTTCATCGGTTGGTTCGAACAAGGCTCGTCCGAACCTATTGTATCCAACACGATAGTAAGACGAGATATGGTCGTATATCCCGCCTTCTCACCCACCCCTCATGCATTTACGGTCAGCGTAACAGACGGCCAACCCGACATAACAATTCAAGAAATAGATATTTACAACTCGGTTTATTCTATGGAAGAAGCCCTTGTCACCAAGACATCTACAGGGCTTACAATCGGCACCAAAAACTACGAGTTTTATCCGACTACCGATGTAATAAGCCAAAAAGTCGGCACATATCAAAACGGCTTAATTGAAGAAAACGGCACCAAAAAATATTTTGTTTACAACAAAAAAGGCTACAAGATTTCCGTAGATACCCACGCCGTCACAACCAAAAACGGCAAAGTTTTCTCGTTTGCGGACGGAGCGGACACCTATTATCTCTATCCGTCGGACACTTCTGTTTCGAAGAAAACAGGCACATATTCCAACAAAACTTCGGTAATTTCTACTTCTCGTGGCAAGTTTTATCTAGGCGGAATATACAACTACAAGATGACCGAACAAACGGCAGTCGTCAATTTTGACAACGGTCAACTAGTGTCTTTCTCCATTAGCGGAATGCCTTACTACCATCAAGACGGCATCGTCTATCTTGACAAAGACCACACCTCCCCCACAGGCCAATACGATCCGGTTTCCGGACTCCTAACTTTTGACACACAAGACTCTTCCGGCTACTACATCTCAAAAGACGAATCTAAAATATATTCGCTTTCGTCGGTAGCGTCATCTCTTACGAAAACGACCATAAACGACCAACAACTCACAGTGTTTACCACAAGCGACAACACTTTCTATATCGATGCGGAAAACAACGTATTTGAAGAAGTAGGAGAGCGAAAAGACTCGTTTGTAGAAATAGGCGACACCCGTTTTTACATAGACTTTTCCGAAAAAACCGTACTCGATTTGACACCTGTTTCTTATTTAGAAACATCTTACGGCATAACAATAGACAACACGTCCTACTACGTAAACGGCGAAGATTTACTGATAGAATCAGGAAGTTTTGACGGAAAACTTTACACAGTGGACGGCAAGAGATATTTTATTACCCCCGATTCCAAAACCTATGTGCTAGGAGATCTTTTCTCCGCAACAATAGACGTAGATTCTACGGGCTTAATTTCGGTGTCTTATGACGGCACGTTATATTCCGTATCGTCCGACACGGCGACAATCGACGGAAAACTCTATTATGTTGATATCGAAGACGTCACCCATACCGACACATCCACAAAAGAGTTTTTGGAAACCAAAGCCTACATTTACACAATTACATTTACCGAAGATTACCAACTTGACACTTTAATGCTTAACGGCACCGATCTCAAATCGAGTGTTTCGTCCTCGTCGCCGATCACGTTGGTATTTGCAAAAGGCAAGACTTCTCCGATTATTTCGATAGAAGAAGACTTATCTCTTACCCTAGGACTCAAATTAAAGACAGTGACCGCCACAGTTAATTATGTCGGTGGCGAAGGCACGACCGAAGGCGATTTGACTATCGAAAAGGGTGGCACCGCCGAGATAGTAATCAAAGCCCCCGAAAACATGGCAATAGCCAAAGTAGAAGTGGACGGAGTATCTTATTCCGTAACCAAAGGCTCCACCGAATATTATTTGCGTTTTACGGCAATGGACAGCGATTTGACCGTCACCGTCACGCTAGAAACTCTTTCCTATTCCGTCACCGTCAACGGAACAGACCAAGGCAGAGTAAATTACAACGAGCCGTTCTCATACGATTTCGTAGCCGAAGAAGGCAAGTATATAAGCAAAATTTATCAAAACGGTGTCTCACTCAACTTATATGACAGTGCCTACACTAAAAACGGCATCAACAAAGTCAACTACCGTGACAAAATAGAAGGAGTTAGAGATTTACGCATAACATCTCTTACATTGTCTGTCGAAAAAGTCACCGAAAATCTAATTATTTCCGCAGAGTATGCCGACATTTCTTATACAGGCAATATTTCCGTACAAGGCAAAGGCGTTCTTACGACCGCATCAAATGTCACTTACGGTTGGAAAGGAAGAATAAATGCGTTGGTAGAAACCGAAAAAGGCTATACCGTATCCTCTTGCATCGTGAAAAACGGTGAAGATACTACGACTTACACCGGTGAAATCCCCTATATTTTTGACAATCTACAAGCCGACGTCACCATCGAATATATCGTCCGTCCTATCACTTATACGGTCGTAGTCAAAGCCGACACGACACTTTCCGTCACCACCGCATCGAGTACTGAAAACGGCACATTGTTTGACTATTCCGTTCAATTCGAAAGTGATTTCTCCTTGACGATTACGGCTCCTTCCGATAGAGTTATCGCAACGGCAAAAGACGGAGAAAACCTTATTACCATTCCATATAAAAAGCAGTCAATAACTCTTTATTTTGACAAAGTCACTGCATCCAAAACCATCGACATAACGACCGAATTGTCCGGTACCGAAACAGGCGACGGCAATATAGTAGTCAAAGACTCGACTCTTGGCTCCGTATCGGTAAAAACCGCATCCGAAAAAACCACCAAATATACCAATGGCGAAGATATAACCGTAAGAGTTATTCCCAAAACAGGCTATGATTTCGTATCCGTTCCTATCAAAATAGGCACTGATTCGACATCTTACACGAAATCTCAATTTGTCGATAAAGGCGGATACTACGAATATACATTTACGGAGTCCGGATCCAAAGACATAGAAATAGGCGTAGCCGAGTTTAATAAAAAGACCTTTACTCTTACCGTATCGCCGTCCTCTTACGGCAAAACCTACAAAGGAATAATAGGACAAAGCGGACTTCAAGAAGTGTCCGACGGAGCCGTTTCAAGCACTTACGATTCAGTCGTCAATCTTACCTTCAAAGCAAACGAAGGCTACTACATAAAAGACATCAAAGTCGATGGTGTGGTAGTCGAAGATTATATTGCCTCGACCGTAAGCGAAGCCAACAAAAAGAACAAAGAAGTGACGGTTGCGCTTTCTGTTAAGAGCGATATGGAAATAGAAGCCGTCTATCAAAAAGACACCTTCTCGGTGGCGGTTTCTAACAGTGTAGAAGGCACTGTTTCCACCGACAAAACCGAATATGGTTCGGGCGAAGACGTAATAATCACCATAAAAGCATCTACCGGTTATCATATCACAAAACTTTACATCAATTCTCTAGAAATAGACTCCCGAGACTTCCTCAAGAGCCTAGATCCCGACAACCTAAAATACAACACTACGGCGACATATACATATCACGGAATAAAACAAAATCTCAATGTCGTAGCAGAGTTCGCCACCAACACTTACGTTCTCAATTACTATGCCTACAACTATTCCGAAAACTTCTCAGGTATAGACACTTCATACCAAGATTACGGCAATATAGACGTCTTATACGACGGCGAATATTTGTCCCCCGAAGTGCTTTCGGACGGAGTATCGTCCACAGGCTCCACAATGTATCGTGCGACATTTAGAGGTATCGAACACGGCAACAGTTTGACTCTCAATTTGTCCGGTGTCGTCAAAAACGGCTACATAATAAAATCTGTAGTTTTGTCGCTCAACTCCGGTAGCACCATAGAACTTACCTCCGGCTCATCTTCTGCCCAATACGGATTTACTATTGACTCCGCAAGAGAAAAAGCCTCTCTGTCGCTTTACTCAATCGAAGAAGACGTTTTCTCGGTGGTAGTCAATTATGTGAGAAAAACCATCAATCTTTCGGCATCGTTTACCGGAGATTATAGATTCGGAAATCTTGGTCCGGAACTTTCCGGAGACACCCAAGTCGGCTTCACTTTTGACAACGACAAGTCCGACAAAGTTCCTACCGTCGTCGAAAATGCTCAAAACTCTTACACCGTAGAATATGGTTTGAGATACCGTTTGATGCTGACCGCCGTTCAAGGCTTCAATATTTCGTCCTTCAAAGCAGGCGGAGTCAAAATAGGCTACGTCGATTCAATGCGAGACGGCAAATATTACGATGCAGTGGCAACAAGCGATCTCAATTTTGACGTATGGTACGAAAAACGCAGTTTCAATTTGACAATGACGGTATTTGGCGAAGAACTAGGCTCTGCCTCGTTCGAAGGGACTTCCGCATTGACAAAACAAGTCTTTTACGGTGACAATGCCAACGTTTTAATTGCTCCCGACACCGCAAAGAAAGGCGGTTATGTTGCAAGATTTGTGGTCAACGGCACCATGGTATCGATAAAAGATTCCGAATCTACAATGTATGCCCTCACCGACATCCAAAGCGACACCGCAATACAAGTCTATTTCGAAAGACAAACGCTAGATATTTCGTATATAACAAGAGAAGGTGGCTCCGTCACCATCGAAAACCTCAGCGGTGAGTCGTTTAGAGGCTCGGTCAAATGGGGCGACTCGATAAGAGTTACGGTTGACGTCAACGAGAGTTACAACTTGACAAGTTATATTGTCAAAGGTCTGTCTTCGGGGACCTCGACCACTAGCCTTGTAACCGACGATATAGTCACCACTCTCCAAACGGGAAAACGTATTGTCTTTACAATCAGCGACATAAAAGAAAACACCGAAATATCTCTTCCTTACCAACTAAAAGAGTTCAAACTGTCTATCGGCAAGAATAATTCAAGTTACGGAAAAGTCGAAGTAATATCTCGTGAAACAGGTAGTATTGTCAACGGCTCCAAGGATGCCCTTACCGATTCGGGTACGGTTATATGCCTAAAAGCCTATCAATTCAATATAATTCCGGAAAAGGGTTATATCATAGACAGAGTGGTTTTCCGCATGAAAAATTCAAGCGGAGCAGTCGAAGTCGTATATCCCGAAAAGAGGACATATTCTACACTCAACACCGATGCCGCCACCTTCATTTTGAGTGGTGTTTCCGGTGACGTTACCGTAGAAGTCACTTTTATCAAAAAATCATACTCGCTAAAAGTAAATCTCAGTGGCGAAACCCCCACCGATGCATTGTCGTCCTTGTCCTTAAAGACCGCATCGACCATCAAAAACATAACCAACTTCACCGACGCTATTACGGGACTTACTTACGGCTCCCAAATCACATTTACGCTAGCGTTCAAAGAAGGTTATGATTTTTCGGGATTTTTCGTAATCAACAATCGCAATTATTACGGCACTTCGGCACTTTCCGTAAAACATGGCAATGCATTTACATACGAAGCGACCTTCACCATAAACGACGAATTGATGAATGTTTTGACCGAAGACGGCCAACTCGTCATAGGTAGCGGAACCGACTTCAACATAAACGTCGATATGACGGTAAGTAGAGAAGTCTACAAAGAAGATTTAGTCAAAATCAACGTGACCGGAGTTGACGACACTAACAAGGTCTTGACCGTAAGCGAAAAGACCAATTTCACCTTCGGACAAGGTATGGCAGTATCCGCCAAAATCAACGAAGCCTATCAAAAAGGTTACTACATTTCCGAATTCTACATAGACAGATCCCTTTCCGGACTTGACAATATCGACGTATTCGAAATATCCGGACTAGAAAAGACCTTGACCGACGGATTTGTCACTGCGGTAAGAGGCACACTTGTCGTGTCCCGTTCGTCCTATGCGACTTATACCGAAAGAGAAGACAACAAGAATCTCTACGACAAGACGCTAAAACTCGTCCTAAAATTCGTAAGACGAGATTTTGTCCAACAAACAACCGAATTTGTGTATGACAATGTTTCTACATATAGAGATGCATCCAAAGTTACCGGCACCAACATTTCGGCAACCACAGCCGAATATCAATATAGAATGCAAAACGGCTCGACCGTCGAAACCGTAACAGGCGATTTTGTTTACACGTCCTCCCTTACAAATGTTTCACCCGCTCCTAGTGATGCGATACCGTCTTCCATGAGCAAGACGACCATACCTTTTGGCTCGGTAGTCACCGTAGAATCCAACATCAACGACACCCAAGGCATCTACGAATTCTATGCATTCGAAGAGTATATTGACCAAAAATGGACCAGAGTGCTTGACGGTATCAACGGCATAACATTTATATCTAATTCAAAATTCGAATATTCCGTTGACAGCGACCGTATTTTTAGAGCAGTTTACGTTCGCTATTACGAAATATCTTTCGAATTACTTCCCTTCCACAAAGCGACTTCGGGAATAGCCCCCAACATAAATTATGTCGCATACACTTCACTGTCGCTTACCTCGACCGACGGAATAGAAAACTTGACAAAACAAGAGAAACTTCTCGAAAGCAAGTCCACGACATCCAAAAACGTTTATAGAGTGCCTTTTGGAGCGACGATTACCGCAAAAGGTTCCGACACGTTTACATCGGGGCGCAACTCCAATTCCTCGACGGGTGTCGCCTTCTATGATAGTACCGATTCGGCAATAGCCGATGCGACCGCCCCCGACTCCTTCTCCACAAGTTTTGTAGTAAAAACCGACGGCGAATATTATGCAGTATTCAAAAACAACGTTCAAGCCGTACTTACCTACGAAACGGTAGGCGGACAAAACGAAGCAGGCGGAATAGTGACCGTAACCGACAGCAAAGACAAGACCTTGTCACGTACTACAGGAAGCGATGCTTATTCCTACAAAACGACGGCATACGAAACCATAAAAATAAGAATCTCCGTCAACGATTATTATAGAATAGAAGGTTTTTACGAACTCACCGCCACCAATCGTGACACTACCGCCAACCTCTTGTTTATGGATATGTCAAGAGACGATTCATACCAAAAGATTTTCGGGTACACCGATTTATACAAAGACGAAGATCTAGACGGCGTAGCCGATACTAATTCCGCAACACTCGAAAACGGCAACTACAAAGTAGAAAGAGACGGTGACATCATAACAATTTCTATATTTGTGGTAAACAATACAATATATAAGATAAAGTATGTCAAGACATTTGCCATCAACACCGACTTTATAATAGGTTATGACGAAGACGGCACCAAGATAGAAAACTCTTCGAGCATTCAGTTGTCTAATCCTAGTAGCCTTGCCCTAAAAGCCTCCGACGGCACTCGTCGTTTCGATTACGGCACAAAACTTTCGATGAGCATATCGAGTACCGATTCGGTAGCCAATTCTTCCGACTATCAATTTATAGGTTGGTATTTCGAAGGTGGCGGCAAAGTGAGCAATCTTTGCAGTCTTGCAGGCACTTATAGGGACGATTTGAAATTTGCCCACGAAATCAATCTAAAAGACGAAGATTTTGAAGAAATCACTGCACTTTCGCAAGTCAACACCTTCAAAATCACCATCGAATATTTACCCGTCTATACACTCTATCTCAACCACGCATACGACTATCTCGGCTCGTCCGACACATTCCTACATGCGACCGAAAAGACGACACTGGAAACCATCGTCTATTCGTCTAGCGTCCTTAATATTCCGCAAGAAATTCGCACCGATACAACGATAGAAAATAGGGCAGAACGTGGCACTCCTTCCGACCTAAAAATCATGACAAGAGTAGTTGATATTACGGGCGGATATTCCGATGCCGTCAACTCGATAATTTTGACAGCCGACGTCAGCACGTCTTACAACTTCAACTATTGGGAAGTATCTACCGACGGCACGACTTACCAAAAAATAGACGGCACCGACAACAAAGCAACATATAGTTTTGATTTGGTCAAGTTTATCACAACGACAGGACTTACCGGAACAACATTCTATTTCCGTCCCAACCTATCCAAAATAAACGTTGTCAACGTGTCAAGAGTCGTATATTACGACAATTTCGGCACGTCCTCCAACAATCCTTCCGCCCTCCAAGACACAGGCGCATATATAGGATCTGTCGGCACAACCAAAGTATCGGGACTGTTCGGTACGTCCGTAGATCTCACCGCCACCCACTCATCCGATTATAGATTTATCGGTTGGTTTGACAAAACCGGCAAAAATGCCAACGAAGACATCAATGCGACACCTTATTCGACCGACGAAAAATTGACCGTCAACCTCGAGAAAAACAAGAGTGCCAATTACGGTTCCACCTCATACTATACCGATTATACTTACGAATACGAAGCAAGATTTATACGTATCGTCACCGTCACGTTCTCGGTTGTCAACGCATCCGCACAAGGAGACCTCAACTTCACCAAGAGCGCCCCGTACATTTACGGAGTAGAAGCATCTAATACTTATCTCGGATCCGACAATGCCGGCAACGTAACCGAGCGCACGACCGTTGACACGTCCTCAATCAAAGAAAGTGCAAGAAAGCAAAAAGTAGAACTTACCATGGATGCAGGCAGTTTTGCCGTCCTAAAACTTTCTACGGTTGCCAACACCGACGGCTTCAATCCGGCCACAATGTTCCGTTCGGGCTTTGCCACAGGCGGAAGTTGCTATTTCAACGAAACCGACGGTTACTACACCATCCCCTTCAACTACAAGAGATCCATAGTCGTCCAATACGTCACATACGGCGATATTAGACTACAAAACGTTCTCCCCAACGTAACACTTACGTACCCCGCTCAACTTGCCGAAGTTTACAAAGAGGGCGTTTCCGTAGCCTCTGCCAACGGCATCGACGTTCAAGCCCTATACGGCATCAACCAAGGCACCTACGAAATGACGACAGCGGACTACACCGTTACGATCAACGGAGACGGCGAACTTGTCGTTACCACCAAAGAAGGCTCCAACAAAGAAATTTGCTTACCTTATATAAAGAAAGCCGACTACAAAGGCATATTGCAAAAACTTTCGCTTTCACAAATGAAGTCCGGTTACTTTGTCGAAACATTTGATTTGGAATTCAGTTATAAGCACCCGTCCGAAACATTGACACTCGATCTTTCGCAAAAAGGTTTCATGCCGTTTGCAGGAGGACTCGGTCTAGAAACATCTCCGTATATTATATCTACGAAAAAGCAACTCGCATCCATCGAGGCACTTTATCGCACGACATCAAATAGCCCCGACACCGTCAGCGACGAAATCGTCGAATTCAACGGCGTAACATTCGTTTCCAACGTAGAAAACGTTGCCAAATATTCGGTAAAAGGCATCTACTTCAAGATGGACGACACCGTCCCCGCCTCGGAAAGATATTTGTCATTGTCCGATTGGACTCCTCTTTGTAGAAACGGTCAAGGCTTCAACTCCACATTTGACGGTTCAAGTTACGAAATAGGCAACATTATCACAACCGAAGCCACCGACTACTTCGGCATATTCGGCAAATCGCAAGATGCGACATTTAGAGAAGTTGACTTTATGGGTGGCAACAATATCTCCGGAGAAGGCAATTACGTAGGACTTTTGACAGGCTATGCCGTCAACGTAAAATTTGTCGGTATCAACGTAAAAGGCAACAACGAAACCTTCCTAGGCGGTCAAACCGATCTAGGCATCATATCCTCAAAAGGCAATTATGTAGGCACGCTTTCGGGCTATGCCAAAAATTGTACGCTAGAAAACGTCTATTTGAGAGCAATTACCGTCACCGGTATAGCGACACCCACTCCCAAAGTCAACGAGGGCGGAGATTATATCAAAGATCCTTACGGCAACGTTATTTACGAAACCGTAGGCGGTCAATACGTAGGCGGTATATTCGGTTATGCAATCGATACCGATATAGGATCAGTGTCCACAACCACCACGATAGACAATATTACAGTCCAAGGCGGATCGTATATAGGCGGAGCCGTAGGCGAATTTTTGAGCGATGCAAAACAATCTAAAATTACCAACATAACCCTCACAGGTTCAGCCCTTTCGTTCGGCATCAAAGATCAATCTTTCAATGTCGGTGGCATCGTCGGTCATCTCGGAGAAAATACTTCTCTCGAAAAAGTTTCCATAGGATCGGGCGCAATAAGAATAACCGTCGAAGGTTATTATAGGAGCATGAGTCAAACATCCGTCGTCGCAGATACGGACGAATATTCCTTCGACTCGGCAATAGGCGGATTTGTTGGATATAACCAAGGCACCGTCAACGACGTAAGACTCCAACAAGGCTATATCACTCTCAAAGGCTCTATCGCAGGCGGATTTATAGGAGTCAACGGTGGAACAGCCGTCAACCTATATATAGGTATAGCAGGCAGAATTTCCTTCAATCTCCAACACAGCGGTTACTATGGCGGAATGATCGGCCACAACCTCGGAGGCGCCGTCGTCAACAACTGCCGTATCGGTAGTTACGGCACGTTCTCTGGTCTATCGTCCAATGCTTCCCAACTTATAAGTTCGTCGTCGGGAATAGAAGACAATGCCAATGTAACCTTCTTTGCCGACGGACAAATCAACGTGTCGGGCGAAACCTACGGCGACAAAAACGGCACCGTTCGTGAGTCATGGGGCTTCAATGCCATGGGCGGAATGGTCGGTGTCAACAGCGGACATGTTTACAATTCCACCACATACGGCAAGGTTGTAGCATACAGAAGATTGAAGAGCGGAGCCAAAGGCTACAATGCTCTAGGCGGTATAGTAGGAGCCAACCTCAACAACGATGCAACCGTTTCGGATGCCGCTACGATAGTAAGAGTAATAAATTGCGGAGCATCTTACGCAATCTCTATCAACTATTCGGTTTTGGTATCTACATCCTCCACCGAAGTCAGCGAAAACGTAGCGATCGGCTCGGTTATAGGACACCATGGCATAGGTTTTGCATCCGGACTATATAGTTATCACTCCGGAGCCGTAGGATTCTACAACGTGGGCGCTCCTCAAGATTCCGATTATACATCGGCTACCCTTACAAGCAATGTCGCAGGTGTGGCATCATCCTTGTCGGGCATGGGATTCGGACAATTCCAGTCGTCTTGGGCATACTACAACGCGGCAAGTTACGACAATGCAATTAGTTCCGGAGTATGGGGCAACAAGAAGATAACCGATACGGCACTCTTAAAAGAAACCTTACACAATCCTCACGTCGCTTACGACGCAGTCAACGACTACGGTCCCGAACCTCCCAACGGTTGGAGCAGATTTACCTATTTCCCCACCAACCAAAACTACAACACTTGGATAGGCAAGACCACTGCCGTAGTGTACAATTCGCAAGGCAACAATTTGAGTGACTTCTTCAAAGCCTACATCGAGTGTCAAGAGGGCTATCAAATGACTTCCCCGTACAATGCCGAACTTTACAACAGTTCAGGAGAAGCCTACTACATAGATCCTTCCACCGGAAAACCTGACACCTCTAAGACTGTCAAGAACACTTACAACTCATCATCGTCAAAAGCATCCGATTGGATGATATGAAATATACTAACAAAGGAAAACTGCTAGAAATGAAGAAAAAAAAGGACGAGTTTATCATCGAACTCAAAAACATCGTTAAATCCTACGACGGCAAACCTGTTCTTAAAAACGTATCCCTCAACATCAAAAAGGGTGAATTTGTCACGTTTCTCGGCCCGTCAGGTTGTGGTAAAACCACTACATTAAGAATTATATCCGGCTTTGAACGACCGGATCAAGGCGAGGTGCTTTTTAATGGCAAAAACATAGTCGATATGCCTCCGTACGAAAGACCGTTCAATACGGTATTTCAGCGATACGCACTATTTCCGCATCTCAACGTATATAAAAACATAGCATTCGGTTTGAAATTGAAGAGAGTGTCAGTCGGCACGTTTACCGACAAAAAAGGACGTACTTACGAAAAGTTTAGAAAACTCACCAAAGAAGAAATCGACGAAAAAGTAAAATATGTTCTAAAACTTGTCGATTTAGAGGACTACGGCCATAGACACGTCGCATCCCTTTCAGGTGGACAACAACAACGTGTTGCAATCGCAAGGGCAATAGTCAACGAGCCTGAAGTTTTGCTTTTGGACGAGCCACTCGGCGCCCTTGACCTCAAAATGCGCAAGGACATGCAGATCGAACTAAAAAATATGCACAGAAAACTAGGCATAACATTTATATATGTTACCCACGATCAAGAAGAAGCCCTTACAATGTCCGATTCAATAGTCGTTATGCGTGACGGCATCATCCAACAAATCGGCACCCCGCAAAAAGTATATGACGAGCCGGCTAACGAATTTGTCGCAGACTTCGTAGGCGAATCCAACATTATCACCGGTATCATGAAAAAGGACTATCTAGTCGAATTTATCGACCACGAATTTGAATGTGTTGACAAAGGTTTCAAGAAAAACGAGCCTATCGACGTAATCATCCGTCCCGAAGACATCAAAATCGTCGATAGCGACAAAGCCTTGTTTACTGCCGAAGTCGTCGAATGTGTGTTCAAAGGCGACCACTTCCAAACAATAGTCAACGTTCAAGGCAAAGAAGAAGTTTTCGAATTGATGGTTCACGACAATGTGGACGTCAAAGTCGGTTCAACTATAGGACTCTATATAAAACCGTTCGACCTTCATATTATGCGTAAAGCCCGTATTATCAACGAGTACCCCACCGAAATCGTCAAAGAGGGAGTTATTCTCATAGCCGACGAATATGTCGAAGTCGATTCCGATCTTCCTGTCGGCACCAAAGTAAAAGCCATCATAGACTTTGACGACATAGAGATTATGGACGACGAGTCTGACGGACAATTCGGCGGAGAAATTATCTCCATGATATACAAGGGCAGTTATTACCAAGCCATTGTCAAAACGGACGATTACTTCAATTTCTTTATCGATACCGACGACGAATGGATGAAAGGCGACAGAGTAGGTTTGCTTGTCCCCAAAGATAAAATCAAACTAGAAGTCATAGAAGAAACATCAGAAGAAAAGGAGGACAAATCGGTCGAAAATGAAAGATAAACTCAAATCTTTGTTTAAGTTTAGACGTCAGGTTTTCGCATATCCTTACGTCCTTTTCATGATGATTTTCATCATTGTTCCTTTGGTGCTTGTCTTGGTCAATGCCTTCATAGACGACTATACGGGGAAAATTACGCTAGAAAACATAGCGACCTTTTTCTCACAGGGCAACAGCCTAAAAACCCTTGGAATATCTATTCTAATAGGCGTTTTGACGACGGTTGCTTGCTTGATAATAGGCTATCCCGTAGCCTACATTTTGGTCAAATACAAAATGGGCAAGATGCTTGTTCTTCTATTTGTTCTCCCTATGTGGGTAAACTTTTTGCTCCGAACAATGTCGATGGCAGCGATCTTTAATAAACTCGGTTGGCCACTTGCCAACAACTACGTAGCAGTATTTATAGGCATGGTTTACAACTATCTTCCGTTTATGATTCTACCGCTATATACCTCCCTTGACAGCATAGACAAAAGTTATCAAGAGGCATCGTTTGACCTTGGAGCAGACAAACTCACCACTTTCCTAAAAGTCACCCTTCCGCTGACAGTCCCCGGGATTTTGAGCGGTATAACAATGGTTTTCATCCCGACAATTTCCACGTTTGCAATATCCGAAATTTTGTCCGAAAAAACCATTCTTTTGTTTGGCGACTCTATCAACACCAAATTCCAAAACGGTCTTTACGGTGTCGGCTCCGTCATGAGCATAGTCATGCTTATATTTGTCATAGTAAGCAATATGATTATGTCCAAATTCAACAGTGATCAACAGGGGGTGAGATCGGTATGGTAAAAAAACTACTCGCAAAAGGCTACCTATTTATAATACTATGCTTTTTATATCTTCCTATATTACTTATAATAGTATTCTCGTTTTCGGGAGTATCGACATTTGAATTCCCCAAAGGTCTCAACTTCGATTCTTATATCGAAATGGTAACGGGAGAAAAGGCGCCCCAACTTTTAGAAGCCCTTAAAAACACCGTAGTTATTGCCTTAATATCGTCGGCAATATCGACACTTCTCGGCTCGGTGGCGGCAATCGGTATGTTTTCCATGAAAAAACGTGCAAGAGAAATAGTGGAAGACATCAACCAACTCCCCATAATCAATTCCGAAATAGTCATGGCAATATCATTTTTAATATTTTTTGCCACTTTTGCCATCCCCCAAAGTTACGTGACGCTTGTAATTGCCCACGTCGCATTTTGCACGCCTTACGTCATTTTGTCGGTCATGCCAAAACTTGTCTCTATGGACTCCAACGTTTACGAAGCCGCTTTGGATCTCGGTGCAAGACCGATAAAAGCCCTCGTAAAAGTCCTTCTCCCCATAGTGTCCCCCGGTATTGTTTCGGGTTTTGTCATGGCGCTTACTATTTCGCTTGACGACTTTATTATTACCGAAATCAACAAACCCAGCACCGTAGATACGTTATCGACCTACATTTATCACGACATGAGAATAAAAGGCATGGAACCGTTTTGGTTTGCAGTGTTCTCGATAATATTCGTTGTTGTTCTTACAATTCTATTGATAATGAATCTTTACAATGCTCGCCAAGAAAAGAAATCAAAACAAGGAGGAGAACTCAAATGAAAAGTCTAAAAACGATTGCTCTCGTTCTTGTTTTAGTCGTAATTGTCAGTTCGCTTGGCGTTATGCTCTCTGCTTGTACCGAAAATTCCGAAACCCTCATTTTATACAACTGGGAAGACTACATTGACGAAGACGTTCTCGACGAATTCCAAGCAGAATACGAAGAAAAATACGGTGTATCTCTCGAAGTACAGTATGTCAAATTTGACGTCAACGAAACCCTACTTACCAAAGTGCTAAAAGGCAAATACGTTCCCGACTTGATGTGTCCGTCTGAATATGCCATCGAGCAGTTATATACTCAAGGCATGCTCCAACCCATCGAAAAAGGCGAAAATGCCCAAAACAACGTCGATTCACTATTTGCGGAAAAACTTGACGCCACTTTTGATTATCTCAAAGACGAGCAAGGCAACAGTGTAAGACTATATGATTATATGGTCCCCTACATGTACGGCACTCTCGGCATCATGTACAATGCCGACGTTCTTACCGAAGAAGAAGTCACTAGTGCCGGTTGGAGCATCCTTTTCGGTGACGTAGAAGACGAACTCTTACAAAAAATAAAGGGCAAAGTCTATATGAAAAACAGCGAAAGAGATGCGTATGCCGCAGCCGTAATGTATCTAAAAGAAAAGGGTGACGGGGTAACAGACGGCAAAACCGCCCAAGATCTCATCAATGACGTGTCCGATGCAATGGTGTCGGCAGTCTATGACGTACTTTCCGAACAAGCCAACTCCGGAGTGCTTATCGGTTACGAAACCGATGACGGCAAAGAAAAAATGCTTTCGGGAAAAGGTGCCATAATTGACCTAAGTTGGTCGGGAGACGCTATGTATGCGATATACGAAGCATCCGAAACATACGGAGTCAACCTAGGTTATTATGCCCCCTCGATCGGTGGCAACCTTTGGTTTGACGGTTGGGTAATGCATAAAGATGCCGCCAACAAACGTGCCGCTCAAGAGTTTTTGGAATTCGTTTGTCGTCCCGAAATCGCAATGCGCAACATGATGTATATAGGATATTCCTCGGCAGTCGATCCCGAAGTGCTTAAAGCCTGTCCCGAAGCCCTCGAAATCTTATACGACAACGATTATGACGACGAGTATTTCGAAGACGAAAATGTCTATCCCCAAATCAATAAAGACAACCTTTCAAGACTCGGAGTAATGAAAGATTTTGGCGAAAAAAGAGCCACAGTCTCTACCATGTGGGAGTCCGTCAAAGCCTCTACGGGCATAGGCAACCTATGGATAGTCATCGTAGCGGTGGTGGTTGCCGTACTAGGGCTTGTAATTCTTGCATTTGTAGGAATCAAAGCGAGAGACTTCAAAAAATCAAAAAGGTATATAGATAATGAGACTAGATAAATATCTAAAAGTCGCAAGAATAATCAAACGTCGCACCGTTGCCAACGAAGCCTGTTCGGGTGACAGAATTTTAGTCAACGGCAAAGAGGCAAAACCCTCCAAAGAAATCAAAGTAGGCGACATTATAACCGTCAAATTCGGAGACAAATCTTATAGCGTACAAGTCTTGGAAGTCCCCGAAGGCAATGTGACCAAGCAGTCGGCAGATTCGCTGTATCGCCCCGTATGAAAGTTTCCGCAGTAATTTTAGCAGGAGGATCGAGCAGTCGCATGGGGAGAGATAAACTCCTCATGGACTTATTCGGCGATACCGTCATTTCTACTACGCTAAAAGCCTTCAAATCGGTAGAAGAAATCGATGAAATCGTCCTTGTCGGCAAAAGTTCTCCTCTTGCGGACATTGAAGTAGAAGGCGGAAAAACGAGAAAAGATTCCTCTAAAAAAGGCGTTTTGGCAGCGACCGGTGACATCGTGCTTATTCACGACGGAGCCAGACCTTTCGTGTCCCCCGACCTTATAAAAAGAGTCATCTCCAAGACCAAAGAAAATCGCTCCGCAATTCCGTTTATTCCCCTAAAAGACAGCATAAAAAGAGTAGAAAACGGCAGAATAGTAGATTCTCCGAGAAGAGCCGACCACGTTGCCGTCCAAACCCCGCAAGGCTTTTTTAGAGCAGATATCCTCGAAGCATTTGAATGTTGTAGTGACGAAATCACCGACGACAGCGAAATGTACGGCAAAGTTTTCGGTTGCCCCTACATCGTAGAAGGCGAAGAAACCAACATAAAATTGACTACCCCTACGGACATAACCAACACCTCAAAATATGCAATAGGTTATGACCTCCACAGACTAGAAACAGGTCGCCGTTTTGTGCTAGGCGGTATCGAAATCCCGTCCGAAAAAGGTATGATCGCCCACTCCGACGGCGACGTTCTTCTTCATGCCGTCACCGATGCGGTTTTGTCGCTTGCCTCTATGCGAGATATTGGCTACTACTTTCCGGACACCGATCCCCAATACAAAGACTGCGACAGCACTACCATATTAAAACGTGCGTGTGCGCTTGCGCACGTGCGAGGAGTTCAAGTTAGAGATCTTTCGGCGATTGTCATTGTCGATAAACCAAAACTCTCCCCCTATGTCGAAGAAATAAAATCTTCCTTGTCCCACCTATTGTCCATAAATAAGGACGATATATCTATCTCTTGCAAAACCACCGAAAAGACATCTACGGACACGATAGAAGTCTTTGCCGTCGTAAGCAAAAAATAGAAAAATTTTAGAAAAAACAATTTTTTATATTTCCGTTAGATATACTTACGGAAAAATTTTAGTAAAACTACACAAAAAAATGTTTGACAATCATTCCGACTTTTGATAAAATGCTATGATGTATGGTTATTGTGGATAGTGTCGACATATTCGAGTTGAAAACCTCTGTTTTTGACGGTTTTCAAGGGTGATTTTCCCCATTTTTACCGAAAAGACGACGATTTACACTAGCGACACGAGTAGATAAATGATTCTACATAAAAATTTTATTTTTAATTTTATTAAAGGAGCGTATGCCGAATGTCACTAAAAACTCACAAGATGCAATGTGGTAACACGGAAAGAGTTTCTTTTTCGAAAATTCACAACACAATCGATATGCCTTACCTTATCGAGGTGCAAAAGGACTCTTATGACACATTCATCGCAAAAGGTATCAAAGAAGTTTTTGAAGACTTTTCACCTATCACCGACTACAGCGGAAAACTGGAACTCGAATTTTTGGAGCACACTTTGGAAGGCGAATGCAAATATTCCGTCAAAGAGTGCAAAGAAAGAGATGCGACTTATACTTCCCCGCTAAAAGTCAAAGCTCGTGTAACCAACAAAGAAACCGGCGAAATGAATGAATCGTGGGTCTTTATGGGCGATATCCCGAAAATGACCGACAGCGGTACATTTATCATCAACGGAGCCGAAAGAGTTATCGTTTCTCAGTTGGTAAGGAGCCCCGGTGTTTACACTACCGGCGAACTTGACAAACACGGTGTACGTCGTTATATGACTCAAGTCATCCCCAATAGAGGTGCATGGCTCGAATTCGAACAAGAAGCCCAAGACACTTTGGCAGTCAGAGTCGATAGACAAAGAAAGATGCCCGTAACCGTTCTTTTGAGAGCATTAGGTTTCGGCACCGACAAAGAAATAAGCGACCTTTTTGCCAACGATCCGATGATTCTCAAATCTTTGGAAAAAGATTCCTGCGAAGACAAATCTACAAGAGGCGCCAAATACGAAATGTATCGTCGTCTAAAACCCGGCGAGATTCCTACCGAAACAGGTGTTGAGGCCCTTCTTCACAACTATTTCTTCGATGCAAGAAGATATGACCTTTCAAGAGTAGGAAGATACAAATTCAACAAAAAACTCAACCTTGCGACAAGAATCGAAGGCAAAGTTTTGGCACAAGATATCATCTCTCCCGACGGCGAAGTTCTTGCCGAAAAAGGTATGGTTTTATCTCACGACCAAGCAGTCGAAATCCAAAACCTCGGTGTCAACGAAGCATTTGTCGAAGCATCCAACGGCGATGTTGCCAAAGTTATCGGTAATGCCTCCGTTGACCTCAACTACTACCTAAAAGGACTCAATGTCACCGCCAAAGATTTAGGAGTAGAAGAACTTGCTTACTATCCCGTTCTCGCTCCGATTCTCGACAGAGTAGGAAGCGATCCCGAGGCATTGGTTGTAGCAATCAAAGAAAATCTCGAAACCGTCGTTGCAAAACACATCACCGTTGAAGATATAGTTGCTACCGTCAACTACAACATCAACATGAAATACGGTTTTGAATATGAAGACAACATCGACCACCTCTCCAACCGTAGAGTAAGAAGCGTAGGCGAACTTCTCCAAAATCAATTTAGAATCGGTATTGCAAAACTCGAAAGAGGCATTCGTGACAGAATGGCAGTCGCTCAAGACTTGTCCCAAGTCACACCTCAATCGCTTATCAACGTAAGACCTGTCACTTCATCGATTAGAGAATTCTTCGGTTCTTCACAACTTTCTCAATTTATGGACCAACCCAACCCGATTGCAGAACTTACCCACAAACGTAAACTTTCCGCATTAGGCCCCGGAGGACTCAACAGAGAAAGAGCCGGCATGGAAGTCCGTGACGTTCACCACTCCCACTACGGAAGAATGTGTCCTATCGAAACTCCTGAAGGACAAAACATCGGTCTTATCACATCCCTTTCTTCTTATGCCAAAGTCAACGAATACGGCTTTATCGAAGCCCCTTACAGAAAGGTTGACAAAGCAACCGGCATCGTAACGGACGAAGTATCTTACTTACAAGCCGACGAAGAAGACAAATATATCGTCGCACAAGCCAACGAGCATTTGACCGAAGACGGACATTTCGTCAACGAAAGAGTCACTTGCCGTTTCCGTGCAGACATCAAAGAATATCCTAGAGAAACAGTTGACTATATGGACGTTTCTCCTCAACAACTCGTGTCCGTTGCAGCAGCACTTATCCCCTTCCTTGAAAACGACGACGCCAACCGTGCATTGATGGGATCCAACATGCAACGTCAAGCAGTTCCGCTCCTAAAACCCGAAGCACCTATCATCGGTACCGGTATGGAATGGAAAGTCGCTCACGACTCCGGAGTTTGTGTAGTAGCAAGAAATGACGGAACAGTCGTCTATGCAGATGCTACAAGAATTGAAGTAAAAACCGCCGACGGTGTTGACACATACAACCTCAGAAAATTCGAAAGAAGCAACCAAGGCACATGTATCAACCAACGTCCTATCGTCAAGAAAGGACAAGTCGTCACCAAAGGTGCGGTTATCGCAGACGGTCCTTCTTGCCAAAACGGCGAACTTGCCCTTGGTAGAAACATTCTCATCGGCTTCATGACATGGGAAGGTTACAACTACGAAGACGCAGTTCTTATCAGTGAAGAACTTGTCAAAAACGACGTATTCACCTCCGTTCACATCGAAGAATACGAAATCGAATCAAGAAAAGTCAAAATCGGTGAAGAGCAAATCACTCGTGACATCCCCAATGTATCCGAAGATTTACTTAAATACCTAGACGAAGACGGTATCGTAATGGTCGGTGCCGAAGTCAGAAGCGGTGATTACCTAGTAGGTAAAGTCACTCCTAAGGGCGAAACCGAACTCACCCCCGAAGAAAGACTCTTAAAGGCAGTATTTGGCGACAAGGCAAAAGACGTAAGAGACGTTTCATTGAAAGTGCCTCACGGCGAAGCCGGTACAGTCGTTGACGTCAAAGTCTTCACTCGTGAAAACAAAGACGAACTTCCTGTCGGAGTCAACAAACTCGTCAGAGTTTATATCGCTCAAAAGAGAAAGATAAGAGTCGGTGACAAGATGTCCGGAAGACACGGAAACAAAGGTGTTATTTCGAGAGTACTCCCGAAAGAAGACATGCCTTTCCTTCCCGACGGCACACCTCTACAAATCGTCCTCAACCCGCTAGGCGTTCCTTCCCGTATGAATATCGGTCAGGTTTTGGAAGTCCACCTTGGACTAGTTGCCAACCAACTCGGTGTCAAAATCGCAACTCCTGTCTTTGACGGAGCCACCGAAAACGACATCAAAGAGTTGTTTGAAGCCAACAATCTCCCCGAAAACGGTAAGATTCAACTCTATGACGGAAGAACAGGCGAGCCTTTCGAAAACAAAGTCACCGTCGGTTATATGTACATGCTAAAACTCAACCACTTGGTTGATGATAAGATTCACGCAAGAAGCGTTGGTCCTTACTCACTCATTACCCAACAACCTCTCGGTGGTAAAGCCCAATTCGGTGGACAAAGATTCGGTGAAATGGAAGTTTGGGCACTCGAAGCATACGGCGCAGCCAATACCCTTCAAGAAGTCCTCACCGTCAAATCGGACGACGTTCAAGGCCGTAACAAGATGTTCGATTCTATCGTAAAATCTAATACGACTGCAGAACCCGGCATCCCCGAATCGTTCAAAGTCTTACGTATGGAAATGCAAGCATTAGGCCTTGACGTAAAACTTTTGACCGAAGGAGCCGAAGAAGTTATATTCAATGAGAATTATGACGACGAACGTGAATTCAAGACCGGCGGATCCAAACCTACTCAAGAAATCGATATTGCAGGTATGGACAACGACGGATTGTTCTCGGACAACGACGACATCGGTGGCGGATTGTTCGACGAAGACACCCAAGACGTGTTCAATTCGTTGACATCGGCAGATGCAAGATCGGCAATAGACGTAGTCCAAGAAGGCGCCCTTCTTGACGACGACGAAGACGATGACGATCTCTTCTCAGAACTTACCGAAACAGATGACTTCCTTCAAAAAGAAGTAAACGTCGATTTATTCGACAACGATGAAGAATAGGAGATAACAGATATGGCAGAAATCAATAATTTCGATTCTATTCAAATAGGACTTGCCTCCCCCGAGAAGATCAGAGAATGGTCCCATGGTGAGGTCACCAAATCAGAAACAATGAACTATAGGACTCAAAGACCTGAAAAGGACGGTCTTTTCTGCGAAAAGATTTTTGGACCTATCAAGGACTATGAGTGCCACTGCGGAAAATATAAGAGAGTCCGTTACAAAGGACTCATCTGCGACAAGTGCGGAGTAGAAGTCACCAAATCTAAAGTACGTAGAGAAAGAATGGGCCACATCGAACTTGCCGCCCCCGTATCTCATATTTGGTTCTTCAAAGGCACCCCGTCAAGAATATCCGTCGTATTGGATATGCCCCAAAAAGACGTGGAAATGGTTATCTATTTTGTAAAACACGTAGTTATCGATCCGGGTACTACCCCTCTACAAAAGAAAGAAATCATCTCCGATGACGATTACAGAAATTACATCCAACAATACGGTGCCAAGTCATTTAGAGCCGGCATGGGTGCAGAAGCAATCTTAGAACTCCTAAAAGAAATCGACCTCGAAGCCGAAGCCAAGAGCCTAAGAGAAATCGTCAGCACAGTCGTTTCCGGCACAAAACAAAGCCCGAAACAACAAAAAGCCGCAAAACGTTTGGAAACAATCGAAGCCTTCATCAAGAGTGGCAACAAACCCGAATGGATGGTTATGACCGTCCTTCCCGTATTGCCTCCGGACCTCCGTCCTATGGTACCCCTTGACGGCGGAAGATATGCAGTTTCCGACCTCAACGAATTATACAGAAGAGTTGTCAACCGCAACAATCGTCTTAAAAAGATGATAGAAGGATTCTCCCCCGACATCATTATTCGTAACGAAAAACGTATGTTGCAAGAAGCCGTCGATGCATTGATCGACAACGGCAGACACGGAAAACCCGTCACCGGACCTTCCAGCAGACCTCTAAAATCTTTGACCTCCATGCTCAAAGGTAAACAAGGTCGTTTCCGTATGAACCTACTCGGAAAACGTGTTGACTATTCAGGCCGTTCGGTTATCGTCGTAGGACCGGAACTCAAAATGTACCAATGCGGACTTCCTAAAGAAATGGCACTCGAACTTTTCAAGCCGTTCGTATTTAGAAAACTCGTAGAACGTGAACTTTGCACCAACATCAAGAGTGCAAAACGTACAGTAGAAAGAGCCAAACCTTATGTATGGGATATCCTCGAAGAAGTCATCAAAGATCACCCCGTACTTCTCAACCGTGCTCCTACATTGCATAGACTAGGTATCCAAGCATTCGAACCTGTTTTGGTAGAAGGCAGAGCCATCAAACTTCACCCGCTAGTATGTCCTGCATTCAACGCAGACTTCGACGGAGACCAAATGGCAGTCCACGTACCTCTTTCGATCGAAGCCCAAGTCGAAGCAAGATTCTTGATGCTTTCGACCAACAACATCCTAAAACTTTCCGACGGTCAACCTATCGTGTCGCCTAACCAAGACATGGTTTTGGGTTCTTATTACCTCACAAGCGACAAGGAAGGAGCCAAAGGCGAAGGCAGAATGTTCAAAGATGCCAACGAAGCCAAAATGGCATACCAAGTCAAAGACATCGAACTTCAATCTGCTATCAAAGTTAGATTCGAAAAAGTCATTGACGGCGTAACCGTAAGAAAGATAATCCCCACCACAGTCGGTAGAATTATATTCAACGAGGCAATTCCTCAAGATTTAGGATTCGTACCGAGAGATACCAACGATCAAAAGATGGATCTCGAAATCAGTTTCACCGTAGGCAAAAAGCAACTTTCCCAAATCGTTGACAAGTGCTTCAAACGTCATGGTGCAACAGAAGTTTCTCAAATGCTTGACCGCATCAAGAGTTTAGGCTTCAAATATTCGACAATCGGTGCAATTACCGCCAATGTTTTCGACATGAAGATTTCCGAAAACAAGAAGAAGATCATTGCCGAAGCCGAACAAAAAGTTGCCGAACTCGAAGAGAAATATGAACTCGGTATCATCGAAAACGATGAACAAAGATATAGAGAAGTTATATCTATATGGGACCAAGCAACCAAAGACGTTGCAGCCGACCTAGAAGAAAACTTCAAAAACAACGACAAGATGAATCCTATTTGGATGATGGCTCACTCCGGCGCTCGTGGAAGCATGGACCAGATCAAACAGCTTTCCGGTATGCGTGGATTGATGAACGATCCTACAGGTAAGGCTATCGAAATTCCTGTCAAATCTTGCTTCCGTGAAGGCCTATCCGTTCTAGAATACTTTATTTCTTCCCACGGTGCCCGTAAAGGTGGAGCAGATACAGCATTGAAGACCGCAGACTCAGGTTATCTTACCCGTCGTCTAGTCGATGTTTCGCACGAAGTCATCGTCAACGAAAGCGACTGCGGAGACAAGAAAGGTACCCTCGTACGTGCAATAAAAGACAGCAACGGCAGAGTTATCGAACCTCTTTGGGAGCGTATCAACGGTAGATATTCTATCGACGACATTTTGGATCCCAAGACCGGTGAAGTTTTGGTCAAGAAAGACAAACTCATCAGCGAAGACGAAGCCAAACTCGTCGAAGAAAGAGGAATCGAAGAAGTCAAAATTCGTTCTATCTTGTCTTGTAAGTGTAAACAAGGTATATGCGCCAAATGTTACGGTGCCAACATGTCCTCTTGGAGAGACGTCAAAATCGGTGAAGCCGTCGGTATCATTGCCGCTCAATCAATCGGTGAACCTGGTACACAGCTCACAATGAGAACATTCCACACCGGTGGTGTTGCATCGACCTCGGATATCACACAAGGTCTACCCCGTGTCGTCGAAATTTTCGAAGCACGTCGTCCTAAAGGAGAAGCGACACTTTCTATGATCAAAGGTGTTGTCTCCATAAAAGACGAAGCCAACGGCCAACGTCTTGTCACCATAACTCCCGAAAGCGGAACATCTATGGATTACAGAATTCCGTTCGGCGCACATCTACTCGTAAAAGACGGCGATACAGTTTTGGCAGGTGATCCTCTTACAGCAGGTTCTCTCAACCTCCAAGACATCCTCCGTACAAAAGGTGTTGTCGGAGTACAAGACACAATCATCAGAGACGTTCAATCTGCATACCGCAACAACGGTGTTCATATCAACGACAAGCACATCGAAGTCATTGTAAGACAAATGCTTAGAAAAGTAAGAGTCAATGCAATCAACGACAGTGACTTGGTCTTGAACGAACTTGTTGATCTCTCTCGTTTCGAAGAAGCCAACGAAAAAGTCCTCGAAGAAGGTGGCAGACCTGCATCGGCAGCCAGAGTCCTACTCGGTATTTCCAAGGCAGCACTAGCGACCGAATCCTTCTTGTCGGCAGCATCCTTCCAAGAGACTTCCAAAGTCCTTACCGAAGCCGCAATGAAGAAGAAGATCGACCACTTCGTCGGACTAAAAGAGAATGTCATTATAGGAAAACTTATCCCTGCCGGAACAGGTATGAAACTCTATCGTAGCGTAAACCTTGTTCCTAATGACAACAAAAACGAAAAATAATGATTAAATATTTTACATCAGAAAGTGTAACACTGGGACATCCCGACAAGGTCTGTGACCTTGTTGCGGATGCCATCCTAGACGATGTTTTGTCCCATGATAAAAACGCCCATACGGCAATAGAAGTCTGTGCAACAACAGACTTTTTAGTCGTACTCGGTGAAGTCACTTCCTCCCACACCCCCGACGTAGAAAAAATCGCAAGAGAAGTTGTCAAAAGTATAGGATACACAAGAAACGACGAAGGTTTTTCTTACGATTCCATCACTGTTCTCAACAAACTTCACACTCAATCTCCCGACATTGCTCAAGGTGTCAACAATAGCATAGAAAACACCGAAAGAGGCGAAAAATATGACCTTTTAGGAGCAGGAGATCAAGGCATGATGTTTGGTTTTGCGACCAACGAAACCCCCGAATATCTACCCCTCGGATTTGTCCTTTCTCATAAACTTACAAAAAGACTACAAGAAGTAAGAGAAAAAGGCATCATCCCTTATCTAAGACCGGACGGCAAAGCCCAAGTCACCGTAGAATATGACGGAAACGATGTAAAACGTATCGAATGTGTCGTTGTTTCGACTCAACATTTAGACACCGTCACCACCGAAGAACTACGCAAAGCCGTCAAAAAAGAAGTCATCGACAAGGTTATTCCCGTAGAATATTTAGATGCCGACACCAAGTTTTATATCAACCCTACCGGTAGATTCGTGACAGGTGGCCCCAACGGCGACAGCGGAGTTACGGGTAGAAAAATCATAGTTGACAGTTACGGCGGATATTGCCCCCACGGAGGCGGTGCGACAAGCGGAAAAGATCCCACCAAAGTCGATAGAAGTGCAGCCTACTATGCAAGATACGTTGCCAAAAATATCGTGGCGGCAGGACTTTCCGACAAAGTCCAAATACAAGTTGCCTATGCAATAGGCAAGGCAGAACCCGTCTCTATCATGATTTCGACCGAAGGGACAGCCAAAATAGACGAAAAAGAAATTACCGAAATCGTCAAAAAAGTCTTCGATTTTCGTCCGAAAGCCATCATCGAAAAATTAGGACTACAATCACCTATATACAAAACAGTCACCAATTATGGCAACTATGGAAAAGATTACTTGCCATGGGAAAAACTCGACAAAGTCGAAGAATTACAAGAATTTGCCAAGAAGTTAAATGCAAATTGAAGCGACCGTAGAAAATATAATATTTAGAAACGAAGACAACGGTTACACCGTACTCGAAGTAAGTGCCGATAGACAGGTAACAACTGCCGTCGGCATTTTTCCATCTGTCACTTTAGGCGAAAAATTGCGACTTACGGGAGAAATCACCCTACATAAGAAATACGGCAAACAATTCAAAGTCGAAAAAATAGAGTATATTCGCCCCGAAACCGACTTCGAAATAGCCGAATATCTAGGCTCCGGAATATTTACCGGCATAGGCAAAATTCTATCCGAAAGAATCGTAGAAAAATTTGGAAAAGATACTTTCGATATTATAGAAAAATCCCCCGAAAGACTTGCAGAAGTCTCCAAAATAAGCAAGACGATCGCCACGAGAATACACGACGAATATATGGCAAAAATATGCATGCGAGATGCCGTAATGTTTTTACAAAAACACGACATTTCAGTATCGACCGCAGTCCGTATTTTCAATGTTTACAGAGAAGAAACCGTCGAAATTGTCAAGGAAAACCCGTATAGATTAGTAGAAGATATCGACGGAATAGGATTTATCAAAGCCGACGACATCGCATCAAAATTAGGCGTTGACAAAAATTCCGAGTTTAGAGTAAGAGCCGGCATTATACACGTCCTAAAAGAGATGGAAAAGTCCGGCGGACACACGTGTTTCCCCCTTTCCGATCTCGTTGACACTTCCGCTACCCTTCTAGGAGTCGATCCCGATTTAGTGTCAAGCACCCTAGACATTTTGATATACACAAGAGCGGTGATCAAGAAAAATAAAATGGACGGAGACGAACTCAAACCGTTCATCGCTTTAGAAAAAAATTATATGTTAGAAAACGGCATTGCATCTTTCCTTCTCAAAATGGTAAAACTTGCAAAACCTCTCGATATAGATGCCGACAAAGACATATCGCTATACGAAAAGCAAAAAGGCATAACCTTCCACGAAAGCCAAAAACAAGCCATAAGAAGTGCCGTAAACAGTGGTGTTGTAGTCATTTCCGGAGGTCCCGGGACAGGCAAAACCACCATAATAAATTGCATTGTCCAAATACTTTCGGACAACAACCTAAACGTCGCTTTGGGGGCCCCCACCGGTAGAGCCGCCAAAAGAATGTGCGATGCGACAGGCAAAGAAGCCAAGACTCTCCACAGACTTCTCGGAGTCCATTTCGAAAACGGTCACCTTACTTTTGCCTACAACGAATATACCCCTCTAGACATAGACTGCCTAATAATTGACGAAATATCAATGGCAGACATCTATATTTTCAATTCATTGCTTCGAGCCATGCCCGCAGGATCCCGTCTTGTCATGGTAGGCGACTCCGACCAACTCCCCAGTGTATCGGCAGGCAATATTTTGTCGGACGTCATCAAAAGCGAAATCGTCCCCGTCAATTTTCTCACATACGTTTATCGCCAATCCGCAAAAAGTTTGATTGTCACCAACGCACACCGCATCAACCAAGGCGAAATGCCCATCATTGACAACGAATCGGAAGACTTCTACTTTTTCGAAACCGACGACAAAGAATACGAACTGAAAACCATTGTAGAAATGGTAAAAGAAAGACTTCCTAGATTCAAAAATTTGACTCCGTCCGACATCCAAGTGCTTGCCCCCCAAAAGAAAGGACTTCTCGGAGTCAACAACCTTAATTGTAGATTGCAAGAAGCCCTCAACCCTAAAAACAGAGGTATCCTTGTTGGCGAAACCGAATATAGAATCGGAGACCGAGTCATGCATATTCGCAACAATTATGAGTTGAAATGGGAGAAAGACGTCGGTTATATCGAAAGGGGCGAAGGTGTTTTCAACGGTGACACAGGAGTAGTTTTGGCGGTTGACCACGGTAGCATAAAAGTGCTTATGGACGACGACCGACTTGTCACCTACGAGCGAGAAGATTTAGGCGAATTGATGCTATCCTATGCCGTTTCCGTCCACAAATCGCAAGGCTCGGAATTCCCTGCCGTAATAGTCGCATTGTCGTCAAGTGCATACATGCTCAACACCAAAAATTTGCTTTATACGGCAGTCACTAGGGCAAAAAAAGTAGTGGTGCTTGTAGGCGAAAGCAAAACCGTCTATAAGATGGTCAAGACCGCCTACACCGAAAAGAGATACACCTTTTTAGTCGAACTCATCAAGAGTAAAAAGAGCAAAATCGAGGCGCTACAATGAAGAAGAGCGTTGAAAAATTTTTAGAAAAAGTCCAAGACATATTCTTTCCTCGTGGCATCACTTGCCTCTCTTGTGGCAAAGAATTGACCGATGACGACACAAGAGATGCCGATCTTTGTAAAGAGTGTTTTCAAAGTCTAACATTTCTTGAAGGCGATATCTGCCCCAAATGTGCTACCAAATTAGAAGACGGAATTTGTCCCAACTGCCACAACTATTCTTTTAGTTTTGATAGGACGATTACAAGTGTAAAATATCAAGGCTTGGCAAGATCGATGGTTATCGATTTTAAGGATGCCGACAAAAATTATTTATATAGGACGATGCTCTATTTTATGCCCCCGATTGAAGAGCATGTTGACATAGTGACATTTGTCCCGTCCTCCAAAAAAGCGATACGAAAACGTGGCTACGACCATGCCGAGATTTTGGCAAAAGGCTACGGCAAAAAGGTAGGGCTTCCCGTATTACGCTTACTTTGTAGAACTAAAGAAAATCGTGACTCGGCAGAACTCAATAGAGCCGAGCGTGTAAAAAATATCAAAAATGCGTTTTCGGTTACCAAAGCAACGAATAAAGTAACCCTAAAAGACAAAACAGTAATAATTATAGATGACGTCATGACCACAGGCATGACCATCGACGAGTGTGCAAAACTACTAAAAAAGGAGGGGGCAAAAAGAGTTATTGCCGTAGTATTTTCCAGATCATGAAAGTTGTCGTCCATAGTGGTTTTGGACTAGAAACCGCCACAAAAATAGAATTACGAAAATTAGGTTTTGACGTAGGGGCATCCAACGGCAGATTTAGTTTTGAGGGTAGTGGTTTAGATGTAGCAAATCTTAATATAAATCTTCGCACCGCAGACCGAGTATCCGTCAGTCTAAAAAGTTTTTCGGCTACCACTTTTGACCAACTTTTTGACGGCATATCTACTATTTGTTGGCAAGATATTATCGGCAAAAATCAAAAAATTATTGTCAATGCCAAGTCCCACGACAGCCAATTATTTGCCTTGTCAAGCATACAAAGTATCACCAAAAAAGCCATTGTCAAAAAACTAACCGATTCCACATGGAATGAAGACGGTACACCTATCTATATAGATATAGAAATCGTCAAAGACAATGTCGAAGTCCTGATCAACACATCGGGCGTAGGACTACACAAAAGAGGCTATCGAGATATGATGGTAGAAGCCCCCATCAAAGAAACGATCGCCGCCGCTCTCATAGAATTGTCGGTTTGGAACAAAGACCGAATCTTAGTCGATCCTTTTTGCGGTAGCGGAACGATTCCAATAGAAGCCGCCCTTATCGCCCACAATATCGCCCCCGGAATGAACCGCAATTTTGCTTACGAAAATTATGCTTTTATAGATCCCGATTGCACCGAAAAGGTCAAGGCAGAAGCGAAAGAAAAAGTCGTCCTTGACCAAAAATTTAGAATATACGGTTATGACATAAATAGGGATGCAATAAGACTTTCCATGCACCACCTAGAGAGAGCAGGTCTAAAAGACCTCGTCCATTTCGAAGTAGCCGATGCTCGCAAATTTATTTCCGGAAAACCTTATGGCGTCATCATCACCAATCCCCCTTACGGCGAGCGTTTGATGGACGAAAAAGAGGTCAAAGACTTATACCGAGATTTTGCAAAAACCTATTTTGCCCTTCCCGATTGGAGCCTTTATTTAGTCACATCGCTAGAAGGATTCGAAAAGACTTTTGGAAAACCTGCCGACAAAAATCGCAAATTTTTCAATGCCAATATTCAATGCAGAGAATATTGTTATTTAGGTAAAAAACCCCCTTCATCACGTTGACAGAAATTTTTTAGATGGTATAATGATAGAGGAAAAAATTAAACAAGGAGACAAAAAATGAAAAAATTTTTATCCGTAATTTTCGTAGTAGCATTAGTTGCCGTTATGGCACTCACAATGACCGCATGCGTAAGCGTTCCTCAAGATCCCGACAAAGCAGTAGAGAACTTAAAATCTAACGATTATGTTGCAGTTAAATACCAATCTCTTCTTGCAGGTACCGCCATCTCCCTTATGGAAGGTTACCTTGATGCAGAAGATCTCGACGTCAAAGCAAGCGACCTTGACTGCGCAGTAACAGGCATAAAAGGTGAAGAAAAAGAAGATTCATACAATATTGACTTCATCGTAGCCCTTTACTTCAAAGAAGCAGACAAAGCAAAAGCCATCGAATCTAAAGTCAAAGACGCCATCAAAGATGCCAAAGCAGAATTAGAAGAATCATATAACAAACTTTCAGACGAAGAAAAAGAAAGTTTCAAAGAAATGTACGAAGAACAAAAAACATATTTTGAAAAATTTGCAGTAGGCAGAAGCGGAGTTGCATTGGTATTCGGTACAAAGAATGCAGTCAAAGCAGCCAACTAATTCGTCTAAAAACCAAAATAAAAAGGACTCAAACGAGTCCTTTTTTTATTATGGAAAAACAAAATAAATCATTGATTTTCGGTTATTACTCCCCCGCCCATGCATATCATATCGTCATATAATACACAGTATTGTCCGGGAGCAATAGCACGTTGTGGCGAGTCGAAAATCACTTCAAGAGTCCTGTCGTCAATGTAGTGGACGGTGCAAGGCTCCAAAGGTTGGCGATGCCTTATTCTTGCAAGGTATTTTTTCCCTTCGACTACTTTTTCCGTAATGAAATTGAAGTCCGTAGCCACCAGTCTATTAGAAAAAAGCAGATCGCATTCCCCTTGATTTACGTACAAAATATTATTTTTGACATCACGTTTTACGATGTACCAAGGCTCACCGTTTCCGCCACCGCCGACGCCGAACCCTTTTCTTTGTCCGATAGTGTAGTAGAAGACGCCGTCATGTTCTCCCACCTTATGACCGTCCAAATCGAGAATATCACCCCTTTGCATAGGAATATACTCTTTCAAGAATTTTCTAAAATCTCTTTCCCCGATAAAACACACTCCTGTCGAATCTTTCTTTGCTTTTGTCGCAAGATTGTATTTTTCTGCTATGCGTCTAACTTCCGGTTTTTCGAGATTTTCAAGCGGAAACATTACATTTTTTAGTTGCTTTTCCGTTACCGCCGACAAAAAATAAGTTTGATCTTTGTTTTCGTCTTTGGCTCGTTTTAGATAGGTCCGTCCGTCTTTATTTAATATTCCGCAATAATGCCCCGTTGCGATGAAATCGGCGCCGAGTTTTTCGGCAAAATCTTTGAAAGGACCGAATTTTATCTCTCGGTTGCAAAGTATGTCGGGATTAGGTGTAAGTCCCATTTTATAGGACTCAACGAAAGTCTTGAAAACTCTTTCGTAATATTCTTTGGAAAAGTCTATGGAATAATAAGGAATATCAAGAGCGTTGGCTACACGTCTTACGTCGCCGTAATCTTCTTCTGCGGTACATTGACCGCCTTCTTCCTCACGCCAATTCCTCATAAAAAGACCGACTACTTCGTAGCCTTGTTCTTTGAGTATTGCAGCGGTAACCGAAGAATCGACTCCGCCCGACATTCCTACAACAACTTTAGTCATACCCCAAGTATAACACTTATGAAGAGGTGCGGTCAACAAAAACACTCGCTGTTGCTATTGACTAAACCGCGAGACTATATTATAATGAATTATAATATGCCTTTCGGCAAATACAAAAAAGGTAGATAAATATGGAATATTCAAAATCTATTAAGAGATTGAGAGAGGACAAAAATCTTTCGATAGAAGAACTCGCACGTGATCTCTCACTGTCCCCGACAGACATAGAGAGAGCCGAAAACGGCGAAGAAATCTTTGACGAAAGGACTCTAGAATCGATTTCTAGATATTTTGGAGTTCAATACCAACAATTTATTGACGGCACGGCGGAGATTAGAAAAAGAGATTTTGCTTTCGATCCCACCGAGTGGTACAAATTAGACAATGCCGCCAAAGTTTACCCGTCATCGTCCTCCGACGATTACACGACCTTGTTCCGCTTTGCCGCAGTCATGAAAGAGCGTGTTGACGGTGCAATTTTACAACAAGCCCTAGACGACGTAGGTCCTAGATTTCCTACCCTTATGGTCACCATCAACAGAGGTTTGTTTTGGTACTATTTCGAAAAACTTCCCTTCAAACCAAAAGTAGAAAGAGAGAATTTTCAGTCCCTCCAACCTATCCCTCTTGACGGAAAACGCTACCTATTTAGAGTAGTATATAGCGACTATCGCATCGGTTGCGAATTTTTCCATAGCATAACCGACGGCACAGGCGGTTCGATTTTCCTAATGAGCCTAGTCGCAAGATATTACGAATTAAAGACCGGAAAAGAAATCAAAAATTTCCACTCCGCAAAATGTGTTCGAGATCTCCCCACTCCCCCCGAAGCCGAAGACAGTTTCCAAGTCTATGCCGAGAAGAAGGACTACGCCAAAAGGAATATCAATTTTATATATCTCCCGTCGGGGCAAAAATCTCATCAACCGATCTCTACCCACGTAGTCACGTCCGCATCTCGTCTCAACCAAAAAGCCAAACAACACGGAGCGACTATCACCGAATATGTTTTGGCGATCATGTTCAAAGTGCTTTTCGAAATGAGAGATCGTGATGCATCTACCAAGGACATCAACATAAGAGTCCCCGTCAATCTCCGCAAACACTTCCCTTCCGACACACTCCGCAACTTTTCCTATTTTCTTGACGTCACATTGAAAGACCGTCAAGACTCGATCGATGCATATATAGGAGCCGTAAAAGAGTGCTTCAAGGAGCAACTCAACAAAGAATATTTGCAAGGCAATATCAACTCCAACATGAGAGAAGAGCGCAACAAATTCATATCTCTTGCCCCCCTTCCCCTAAAAGATATCGGACTTTTTATCACAAAACTTCTGCTTGACAACAAAGCCGTCACGTTGGACTTTTCCAACTACGGAAGACTCGATCCTCCGGAAGAACTTTTCGAAATCATGTCAAGAGTAGAATTTACTTTGAAAGAACCTAAAAAGAAAGGCATAAAACTCGCCGGTGTAAGTTTCGGTGACACTTGTGTTTTCACTTTTTCAAGGACCTATGTTTCCGCAAAACTCGAAAGAGAATTTGTGCGCACCCTGACGGAAGAAGGACTTGACGTGTTTATCGAAACCAACGGAGGTGTCAAATGAAGTATTGCAAAGCATGTAAATCATACAATCCCGAATATGTTGACAACTGCCCCCTTTGCGGAGCAGGACTCGAACACGTTGACAAAGAATGCGACGAATTTTTGTCCGCCCCTTATGTCGAAAACAAAAAGAGAAAGAGTGCAAAAATTGTAGTAAGAGACATTTTTATTGCCTTATCTATTATTGTCCTTGTAGGACTTTTGGTAGCCTCCGTTTTATCCAAAGTTTTCGGACTATTCTATATAGGACTTGCATCGGTAGGATTTTTCTGGCTACTCATAGGACAATTCGTCTTTTGCAAAACCAATCTCCGCTCAATATATTTTAGAATAGCATTTTGGCTTTCGGTACTTGCCGTACTTATATCGCTACATTTTGGCAAGTTCTACATATCACTTTCGTATGCGATCCCCGCAATATTGTTTGCATTAGACGTTGTCACCATGATGACCGTATTTATTTCAAGAAAATGGTATAGATACGCTTTCCACGTTTTCTGTTTGTCAATATTGATGGTTGCACTTCTTCCCCTCAATTATTTGCTTTCAAAGAATTTTTCGGGTTATAATTGGATTGCATCTACTGCTACGTTTGGACTCGGACTCATAACAATACTGTTCTCGTTCATATTCGGACGCCGAGTACTTTGTAGCGAAATAAAAAAGAGATTTTTCTTCTAAATAAACATTAAGGAGGCATCATGAACAATAAATACGTTTTGAGCTGTTGCTCAACCGCAGATCTCACTCAAGAACATTTCAAACAAAGGAACATAGATTATATATGTTTTCACTATATAATGGACGGAAAACAATACGATGACGATTTGTTTGTGTCAATGTCTCCGGACGAATTTTATACATCTTTGGTAAAAGGTGCCGACAGCAAAACGTCCCAAGTCAACGTTGACGAATTCACCACCTACTTTACCAAGTTTTTAGACCAAGGCAAAGACATCTTGCACGTAAGTTTGTCCTCCGGTATTTCGGGAGTGTGCAGTGCCGCCCATACGGCAGCAACCCAACTTCTCAAAAAGTACCCCGAACGTAAAATTTACGTCGTAGATTCTCTCGGCGCATCCTCCGGTTACGGAATGTTTATGGACACTTTGGCAGATTTAAGAGATGCCGGCATGTCTGTATCCGAACTTGCCGACTGGGCAGAAGAAAACAGATTGAGAGTCCATCACTGGTTCTTCTCTACTGACCTATCTTTCTACGTCAAGGGCGGTAGAATAAGCAAAGCATCCGGTTGGGTAGGCACCGCTTTGGGAATATGTCCCCTTCTCAACATGGACAACGAAGGTCATCTTATTCCGAGAGAAAAGATTCTAGGCAAGAAGAAAGTCATAAAAGAAATTGTAAAACGTATGGAAGCCTTTGCCGACAACGGTCTTGATTATGACGGCAAATGTTATATATCTCACTCCATGTGCGCCCAAGATGCAAGAGAAGTAGCCGAACTCATCGAATCTCGTTTCCCCCACCTCAAAAACAAAGTCGAGATTTATTCCGTAGGCCCTACAATCGGTAGCCATACAGGCCCCGGCACCGTCGCCTTGTACTTCTTCGGCAAAGTAAGAAAAGACTAGTAAAAACAAAAACAAAAATAAAAGGTGCTTTTAGCACCTTTTTTTATTGTCTTTAAGCAGCGGCGTTTGCCCACTCGCTCGGCATCGTTCGATTTGCTTTGAACCACTCTGTATCTTTAAGTGGCAGTGTACTAACCGAGCAATACACTTTTGTCCCCTCTTTAGTCGAACTTATAATAATATCTCCGTTTAGAGAAGTTGCCTTCTCACTAGATCCGTCCGGAGTCATACTCGGAATATAGACTTGAGAAGTATATATCGCTAGTCTGTCAATGACTTCTTGATGCGGAAAACCATATTTATCTCTTCCCGCAACCCCCGTCATTACGCAAATTTTCGGTTTGATTACCGCAAGCAAAACCGACGTCGTTGCTGTCTTTGAGCCGTGATGTCCTGCCTTGAAAAGTTCGACTTGCCCGAGATTATTATTCTCGACGAGTTTTTCTTCACCTTTGTCTTCAAGATCACCGGTAAACAAAAAGGTCTTTTCGCCTTGCTTTACATTAAAACAAACCGAATAATCGTTTTCGTTGGACGTTTCATTTTCATAATAATAGTTATACAGAATATTTAGAGTAACATTTTCCCCGAGAGTATAAGACCTCTTGGCGCCGTTTTGGTTGCCCCAACATTCAAGCGCCGTATAGTGGAATGTGTCCTCATCGAGTATGGCATCACGTTTTTGAACATACCTATTATATGCAGCCGTAGTTTTGTTGGTCTTAGGGAAGTCTATGATGGTACGGAACTCATATAATTCTAACAAAGACGAATTCGCTTTGCCTGTTCCCGCTAGATTTGCAATATGGTCAAGATCGGCGTGAGTTACGATAAGATACTCAATCACATCGTCGGTAACCCAAGCATCTAAATAACTACATACCGTCGAAAGACAATCGGTAGCACTACCTCCGTCCACCAAAATATCGGTATCGCCGTACTTAATCAAAAAGCAGTCGCCGTCCGCTCCGTTTTTATACTCAAAGAAATGTATTTGCAATTCCCCGTCGGCAATCGTTCCGCTTGTAGGGAAATCGGCACTTGCGGAAATTGTTCCGCTAGAAGAAGTCCCGCTAGAAGAAGTCCCACTGGAAGCCGTTCCGCCACTAGGAGTAGAAGGATTGCTTGATGTCTGCCCTTTAATGTAATCAATAAGAGCATTCGCATCCCAATTGAACTTATACAGTCCATAAACAGTAATACCGATTATAGCCAAAATTAAAATAAGGACTATCGCAAGTACGATTTTCGGATGTTTCTTTGCGACTTTTACCGCCTTCTTAACTTGTCTTTTAGTAGGTTTATTGCTTTTCTCTGCCATATATTACCTCATAGATAGATCAAAAATATAGCCCGCTCATTGGCGGGCTATATTGATTTTTAGCCTTATTCAGCCATCTTCTTGTACTTGGCAACTCTTGCCTCTGCTTGTTGTTCGGAGAGATCGTAGAGTGCTTCTGCTTGTTCGGGGAAGAGTTTCTTGAGCGATGCATATCTGTTTTCGCCTGCAAGGAATTCTTTATAAGGTACTGTACCGACAGATGCGGGACTATCGTATGAGAACGGGTTCTTTCCTTCCTCTTGGAGAGTCGGGTTGTATCTGTACAAGGTCCAATAACCTGCATCGACAGCCTTCTTCATTTCGGCAATAGATTTGCCCATGTTGATACCGTGGTTGATACAAGGAGCGTAAGCGATGATGAGTGACGGTCCGTCGTAGGCTTCTGCTTCGGTCATGGCTTTAACCAATTGTTGCATGTTAGAACCCATGGAAACTTGTGCTACATAGACATAACCATAACTCATTGCCATCATACCGAGGTCTTTCTTCTTGACTTTCTTTCCGCTTGCTGCGAATTTCGCAACCGAAGCAGTAGGAGTAGATTTGGATGCTTGTCCGCCGGTGTTGGAATAGACTTCTGTGTCAAGTACCAAAACATTGACGTTTTCACCGCTTGCGAGTACGTGGTCTAGTCCGCCATAACCTATATCGTATGCCCAACCGTCGCCACCGAAGATCCAGAGCGAAGGTTTGACCAAACAGTCAAGATTTGATTTGATATAGTCGAGTCCGTCGGCATTTTCTTTGGCGATTGCCGCTTTTACATGTTCTGCTGCGACTTTGGAGCCTTCTGCATTGTCTTTTTGATCAAGCCACTCGGTGAATGCCGCTTTGGTATTTTCGTTGACCGATTCAAGAGTTGCGTTCATATCTTCGGCAATCTTGTTGCGTCTTTGAGTCATAGCAAGATTCATACCATAACCGAATTCCGCATTGTCCTCGAACAAGGAGTTTGCCCAAGCAGGACCATGACCTTTGTCGTTCTTTGTATAAGGACATGTAGGAGCGCTACCGCCGTAGATGGAGGAGCATCCCGTTGCGTTTGCAACGATCATTCTGTCACCGAAGAGTTGTGTGACGAGTTTGACATAAGGAGTCTCACCACAACCTGCACATGCACCGGAGAATTCGAATAGAGGTTTGTTGAATTGGGTGTTCTTTACATTGGTTGCTTTGTAATTTGCATCGGTTTCCGGAAGTTTTTCCATATACTTCCAGTTTTCGGCTTCCTTCTCGATACCTTCTGCGATCGGCACCATAGCGAGTGCTTTGGTCTTTGCGGGACACACGTTTACACAACTTCCGCAACCGGTACAGTCATAAGGAGAAACTTGGATTCTATATTGATATCCTTGGAATCCGTTGGCTGCTTTTGTGACAAATCCTTCGGGTTTTCCGGAGAGTTTATCTTCTGTTTGCAAAACAGGTCTGATACAAGCATGCGGACAAACAAAGGAACATTGGTTACATTGAATACAGTTTTCGGGTACCCAAACAGGCACTTGAACAGCGACACCACGTTTTTCGAACTTGGTCGTTCCGGTAGGTACGGATCCGTCTGCGTTGAATGCGGAAGAAGGAAGTTTGTCGCCTTCTTGATTAAGGATAGGATGAATTACGTTCTTGAAATATTCGTTGTCGGCAGGTTCGACCATAGGAGCGCCTTCGGTAGTAGTTGCCCAATCTTTCGGCACCGTTACCTTCTTGAGTCCTTTGATTGCGTTGTCGATAGCATTGCAGTTCATGTTGACGACTGCATCGCCTTTCTTACCGTAAGTCTTTTTGACCATTTCCTTCATGTAAACTTCGGCTTGTTCATAAGGCATAACTTCCGCAAGTTTGAAGAATGCCGCTTGCATTATCATGTTGATACGATTGCCAAGACCTAGTTTTGCAGCGATCTTGTTTGCATCGATGGTATAGAACTTGATTTTATTTTTAGCAATGTAATTCTTGACTTGTGCAGGTAGTTTTTCGCTCATCTCTTTAGGTGACCAAACACTGTTCAAGAGGAATGTACCACCCTTTTTGAGAGATGTAAGCATATCATAACGGAAAAGGTAAGAAGGCACGTGGCAAGCGACGAAATCTGCTTGATCGATTAGATAACTTGACTTGATGGGCTTGTCGCCAAAACGCAAGTGCGATACAGTGATACCACCGGACTTCTTGCTGTCATAAGCAAAATATGCTTGGACGTATTTGTCGGTGTGGTCTCCGATAATCTTGATGCTTGACTTGTTAGCGCCGACTGTTCCGTCAGAGCCGAGTCCGTAGAATTTACAACGGATTGCACCGGCAGGAGCAGCATTGATGAATTTTCCTTCGGGAAGAGAAGTATAAGTCACGTCGTCGTTGATACCGACAGTGAAGTGTTCTTTGTTAGCGCCACCCATGTTGTCATAAATTGCATTGACCATGGTAGGTGTGAATTCTTTGGAGCCGAGTCCGTATCTTCCGCCGAAGATCTTTGCGTTGGTTTTGCCTTTTAGAGCGGCGACAACGTCAAGATAAAGAGGTTCACCGATAGAACCGGGTTCTTTTGTACGATCAAGAACAGAAATGTACTTGACGGTTTTAGGAAGTGCTTCTGCGAATTTTTCGCTAGCGAAAGGACGATAAAGTCTAACTTTCAAAAGACCGACTTTCTTGCCTCTTGCCATCAAATAATCGACGGTTTCTTCAACGGCTTCGGTGCCGGAGCCCATCATAACGATAACTTTGGTTGCTTCCGGATGTCCGTAGTAGTTGTAAAGTTTATAATCTCTACCTGTAAGTTTGTTGACTTCTTCCATGTATTTTTCGACAATACCGGGGACAGCCTCATAATACTTGTTGCAGGTTTCTCTGTTTTGGAAATAAATATCTCCGTTTTGAGCGGTACCCTTTTGTACAGGATGTTCGGGGTTCAATGCTCTTTGTCTAAAATCGTTGATATCGTTCATATCGACCAATTTTCTCATATCTTCGTAGTCGATAACGTCGATTTTTGAAAGTTCGTGACTGGTTCTAAAACCGTCGAAGAAATGAAGGAACGGAACTTTTGCTTTCAAAGTAGAAAGGTGTGCGACGAGGGCAAGATCCATAACTTCTTGGACAGAGTTGGAACAAAGCATTGCAAAACCTGTTTGTCTACATGCCATAACGTCTTGGTGATCTCCGAAAATGTTGAGTGCGTGAGACGCAAGCGCTCTTGCAGAAACATGGAAGACTGTCGGCATAAGTTCGCCGGCGATTTTGTACATATTAGGGATCATAAGAAGAAGCCCTTGTGATGCGGTGTAGGTGGTAGTAAGCGCACCTGCAGCCAAAGAACCGTGTACAGCACCCGCAGCACCCGCTTCGGATTGCATTTCAGCCATTCTCAATTTTTGACCGAACATATTTACTCTGCCGTGTGCAGACCATTCGTCTGCTACTTCTGCCATAGGAGAAGAAGGCGTGATCGGGTAAATTGCGGCGACTTCCGAGAAGGCATACGCTACGTGCGAAGCAGCGGTATTGCCGTCAATGGTCATTTTTTTGCTCATATTGATGAAACCTCCGTAAAAAAATTCGTTAGATTTTGATTAAACGTAATCGTTAATATTATAACTATAACACTTTTAATAGTCAATATTAAAAACAAAATTAAACGGCTATTTTGTTGAAAGTTTTGCCAAAATAAATTATGATAATAAAACCTAAAACATACAAAATACTTCAACACCTCCGTTTTTCTTTTCATGTCGGACGGATTGTGCTAAAATGGACGCAATGGAAGATTTTATAAGACTAGAAAACGTATCATACAGTTATCGCTCCGGCGACCAAGAAATGGGCGGAGTAAAAGATGTCAGTTTTTCTGTAAAGAAAGGCGATTTTGTCGTAGTTTTAGGCAAAAACGGTAGCGGAAAATCTACCGTATCAAAACTCATCAACGGTTTTTTGGTTGCGGACAAAGGCAAAGTTTTTGTTGACGGCATAGACGTTTCCGACGAAAGCCAAGTATTTGAAATAAGAAAACGTGTCGGCATGGTATTCCAAAATCCCGACAACCAAATGGTCGCATCCATAATCGAAGACGACATTGCTTTCGGCCCCGAAAATCTAGGAGTTCCGTCCGAAGAAATAAGAGAAAGAGTCGATTGGGCGCTAGATGTCGTAGGCATGAGCGATTATCGCAATCACACTCCCTTCAAACTTTCAGGCGGACAAAAACAAAGAATTGCCATTGCCGCAATACTTGCGATGATGCCTTCTTGCGTAATTTTTGACGAGTCCACATCCATGCTTGATCCAAAAGGTCGTGGCGAAGTTTTGGACGTTATCAAAAAACTTAACCGAGAAAAGGGCATGACCGTCGTTTTAGTCACTCACTATATGGACGAAGCCGTCGATGCCGACAAAATCATAGTAATGGCAGACGGTGCCGTTGTAGGAGTAGGCACACCCCGAGAAATATTCGGCAACACCGAAATTATCAAAAAGGCCGATATAGATATGCCGGTAGCCACCAAAGTCGCCTATCTTCTAAAAGACGATTTTGATTTAGGCTCCCCCCTAACAGACGAAGAATTGGTAGATAAATTATGTCAATTAAAGTAGAGAATCTGACCTTCACATACATGCCGAAAACCCCCTACGAAAAACGTGCCATAGACAACGTTTCTTTTACGATACACGAGGGCGAAACCGTAGGCATAATAGGTGCGACAGGTAGCGGAAAATCTACCCTTGTCCAACATTTCAACGCCCTTATAAAAATCGAACAAGGTAGCATCGTAGTAGGCGAAATCGACCTATCGAAAAGGAAGTTTGACAAAGTCGCTTTACGCAAAAATATAGGCATGCTTTTCCAATATCCCGAAATGCAACTTTTTGAAGAAACTTGCGAAAAGGACGTAATGTTCGGACCTCTCAACTTCGGCTTCGATCGTGACACCGCAAAGTCCCTTGCAAAAGACGCTATCAATGCAGTAGGACTTGACTACGAAAAGTTCAAAGATAGAGAGCCGTTTTCTCTTTCGGGCGGTGAAAAACGCCGTATAGCAATAGCCGGAATCATCGCATCAAAACCCGAAATTTTAGTTCTTGACGAGCCTACTTCGGGACTTGATCCCGTCGGCAAAAGAGAGATGCTAGACCTTATTTTGAGCCTAAAAAAGTCCTTTGTAAAAACCATCGTTATTATATCGCACAACATGGACGAAATTGCCGAATATACCGACAGAGTTATAGTGATGTCCAACGGGAAAGTTGCCGACGATACGACTCCCAAACAATTATTTTCGGGTACCCAAACCGAAAGTTTATCATTAGGACTTCCCCACGTTGCCAAAATATATTCCCTTCTAAAATCTAGGGGAATTACCCTTCCCGAAGTCCCCTTGACGACCAAAGAATTAGTCGAAGAACTGAGAAATTATTTCGGAGGTAAGTCATGATCAAAGACATTACCTTCGGCCAATACTACCCCGGAAAAAGCATCGTCCACAAAATGGATCCGAGAGCAAAAATAATTTTTGCAATAGCCTACATCGTTGCAGTATTTTTGATAGATTCGTATTGGGGATATATCGCCCTTACAGCCTTTCTCGCCCTTATGATTATATGTTCCGGCGTTCCCCTTCGTTCGGTACTCAACAGCCTAAAAACCGTCCTATTTTTAATATTGATAACGGTAATTCTCAACCTTCTTTTTTATAGAAACGGCACAAAAGTATTTCCGGACTTTCCCCTAATCACTTACGAAGGTCTAGACTTTACTCTCAAAATGACATTACGACTTGTCTTACTCATTATGGGTACGTCGATTACCACCCTTACCACCACCCCTATGGCACTGACCGACGGTTTGGAATGGTTGATGGCACCCCTAAAAGTTGTCAAATTCCCCGTCCACGACATCGCAATTATCATGAGTATTGCCCTAAGACTTATCCCCACGCTTGTTGACGAAATCAACAAAATCACAATGGCGCAAAAAGCAAGAGGCGCATCCTTTGACACCGGCAACATTTTCAAAAGAGCAAAAGCCCTTCTTCCTATTTTGATACCCCTTTTCGTATCGGCATTTTCCAAAGCGGGCGATCTTGCTTTGGCACTTGATGCAAGATGCTACAATGCCACAGAAAAACGCACCAAGATGAAAAAACTCACTTTTTCTTGGCGAGATCTTTTGGGACTACTTGCTTTCGGCGGACTCATCACCCTTATTGTGTTCCTAAAACAAGGCGGACTGTTATACAACATTTTGCCCAACATCAATTTTATTGACTACATATCATGAGATACTTGTTGACGGTCGAATATTTCGGCAAAAATTATGTAGGCTGGCAGTCGCAAATCAACGGAATAGCCGTCCAAGACGTACTCAATTCCGCATTGTCAAAACTACTTTTAGAAGAAATCAAAACCGAAGGATCGGGAAGGACCGATGCGGGAGTTCATGCAATAGGTCAAGCCGTCCATTTTGACACCACCAAAAACTTCCCCCCGTCTAGACTCCCGATGGCAGTCAACAGCCTTCTCCCAAAAGACATACGAGTCAAAAAAGCCGAGATCGTCCCCGACGATTTTCACGTGCGCTACTCCGCCAAAAAGAAAACCTACATATACAAAATGTATGTATCCAGATTTATTTCTCCGGTAAGAGCCGACACCTATGTTCAAGTAATCCCCCCGATCGACGTCGAAAAAATGAAAAGAGCCACCGCCGATCTTGTCGGCACTCACGACTTCAAAGCCTTTTCCGCAACGGGTAGCAAAATTACCGACAACACCACTCGCACCATCTATTCGGCTACGCTTACGGAAAACGACGACGAACTCATCTTCACCATAACAGGCGACGGCTTTTTATATAATATGGTAAGAATAATAGTAGGAACTCTTGTATTTATAGGTAAAGGAAAACGCCCCGAAACAGCCATCAAAGATATGCTAGCGACAGGCGACCGCACGCTAGGCGGCAAAACCTTCCCCGCACAAGGACTCTATCTTCTCTCCGTCAAATATTAGAAAAATTAAATTCCAATTTTTCCAATACGTCTAGAATTGTTCATGATAGAGAAGAAATCGAAAATGTCGCTCCTTGACCGAAAAAGATTGGAAGTTTATGTTCACCACCGCCAAAAATAAATATTTTTACCTATCCGACGCAAAAAACAGTTGACAATGCCCCTTGACTATTATATTATAATAAAGCATTTTTGTGGAAGGTAAGAAATTAGCCCCTTCTGGTTCCACGAAATCGACAAATAAATTATTTTATACGGAGGTCAAGTCATGAAATCATACATGGCAAAACCCGAAACAGTTGAAAGAAAGTGGTACGTTGTAGATGCGACCGATGTAGTACTCGGACGTCTTGCATCCAAAGTCGCAATGATTTTGAGAGGCAAAAACAAACCTACATACACCCCCAACGTTGATACCGGTGACTATGTAATCATCGTCAACTGCGATAAGGTTAAAATTACAGGTAAAAAATTAGAACAAAAAATATATCGTTATCATACAGGTTACATTGGAGGACTCAAAGAGACTCAATTGAAGACCCTTATGGCAACCAAACCCGAATTCGTGGTAAGAGAAGCCGTCAAAGGCATGCTTCCCAAAAACGCACTTGGAAGAGACATGATCGAAAAACTCCATGTTTATTCCGGAGCCGAACACAAACACGAAGCACAAAAACCCGAAGTTCTCGATTTGAAATAGAGGTGAATTATGGCAACTAAAAAAGCAACTAAAAAAGTTCAATATTGGGGAACAGGCAGAAGAAAGAAAGCCGTTGCAAGAGTTAGACTCATCCCCGGTGGTAGCGGAGTTACCATCAACAAGAGATCCCTCGAAGAATATTTCCCCATCGATGCACAACAATATATCGTCAACCAACCTTTGACACTCGTCAACGGTCAAGGACAATATGAAGTCCAAGTCAATGTTTACGGTGGTGGCGTATCAGGTCAAGCCGGTGCAATCCGTCACGGTATAGCAAGAGCCCTTTGCGAAGCAGATCCTTCACTTCGTCCGGCACTTAAATCAGCAGGATTCTTGACAAGAGATCCTAGAATGAAGGAAAGAAAGAAATACGGTCTTCACAAAGCACGTAAAGCACCGCAATTCTCAAAACGTTAATCGTTTACAAGCCGATCAAAAGAAGAACTCATATTGGGTTCTTCTTTTTTATATTCGTGCAAAATCTACTATATTTATAATATTGCCAACCTCAAATATAAAATATTTGTCCACATCGTTGAAAAATACAAGAATATTGTATATAATATCTATAATATTATTTTAGAGGACTCAACATGAATAAATCCGTAAAAATAACATTATATGTACTTGGCATACTTGCGTTTATCGGCATCCTTATTTTACTTGGAGTGAATTACGGAGAGTACGATCTCGCACTTTCCAAGGCTATCGGCAACCCCGACTCGTTCTACGGACAATTTTTAGCATACTTCGGGGACGGCATCGCCTACATGTTTTTACTGTTTGGGCTTCTTGTAGTTCTTTGCAACATCCCCAAAAACAAGTGGTATTTTGCCCTTTTGACAATAGCCCTAATTTTCGTCTGCATGTTTATGACCAACAGATGGTTTGTAAAACACCTCATGACCGAAAACATTTCGCAATCTTCATATAAGTATGTTTACATTGTATTTTTATCGGCAGTCGAAACCTTCTTCTTTACAAAAATCTCCACGTTTTTCGACAAAGCCCTCATGAAAAAATGGCTACTGTTTGGCATCTTTTGTATATTGGTAGTGCTTACTTCCCAACTTATCACTCAAGGTGCAAAACTGTTTTGGTGCCGTCTAAGATTTAGAAACATGAACGAAGCATGCGAAGGCTTTACTCCTTGGTGGCATCCCAACTGGAACAAATCGGCAGTAGAACAATACGTCGTAGCCGGCTCTCCCCAAATCGACGACTTCTACAAATCTTTCCCGTCCGGACATACCGCATCGGCGGGAGTGCTGTTTTCGCTCATTTATTTACCCCTTATATATCAAGACTCGGCGAAATGGAAAAAGGTCCTATGTTACCTTATTCCGTGGGTGGCGGTCATCGTCATGGCATTTTCCAGAGTGGTCAACGAAGCCCACTTCTTATCCGACACTGTAATCGGTGGCGCAAGTGCGTTTTTCTCTGCCGTACTTTGGAAATACTTACTACCGAAAATTGCCGACAAAATAAATAAGAAAAGCCAAAATATTGTCAAGGAGACAGTCTAATGGAGACAATGTACCAATACCTAATCAGATTAGGACTTACCGATCCCGAAGAAACAAAACTTGTTTTTCTAGGTGAAAAAATATCTTCAAAAAAACTACTCGACAGCATTGATAAACTAGCATCCTATCTTGGCGAATTAGGTGTCAAAAAAGGCGACTCCGTAGGAGTATGCCTTCCCAATATTCCCCAAGCCGTCGTAGCGATATATGCCATCAACAAGATCGGAGCCGTCGTCAATTCGATTCACCCCTTGCTTTCCACCGTAGCGATTGCCGACATTATGAAAAAGACCGACACCAAAATTCTTTTCCTAATGGACAGATTTGTCGAGCAACACGAAAAACTCGTCGAAAAAGGCATAACAATTATATCTTGCGCCCCGTCCGACATGCTCACAGGAGTAAGGAAATTTGCCGTTAGACTGTTTGGTGACGAACTTGTCTCCCAAAACGTCACAAAATTTTCCAAATGTTTCGCATCGACCAAATATGTTCCCACTGCGACCGATCCGGAGTCCCCTGCCGTCTATCTACATAGCGGTGGCACCGAAGGAGATCCCAAGACTATTGTTCTCAACAGCATTGCCTTCAATTCTCTTGCCGACAATATAATATCTACCGCATGCTCCGATTACCAATACAACGACAAAGACAGCATGCTCATGATTTTGCCGATATTCCACGGATTCGGACTCGGTGTATCCCTTCATACGATAATCACAAGAGGAAGAGTTGTCTTACAACCCGATTTTTCGGTCAAGAAAATGATCAAAAACATCAAAAAATATAAAGTCACTTTCCTTGCAGGGATCCCCCAAATGTTTAGGAAAATGCTTGACCAAAAGTCATTTAGAGGCAAATATTTATCGTGTCTAAAATTTATTTTCTGCGGTGGCGATCGCTTGCCCGACGACCTCAAAATTCAATTTGACCAAGTGCTAAAAGAATACGGCTCCACTGCCGAAATTCTCGAAGGCTACGGACTTACCGAAGCCACTACCGTTGTAGCCGTCAATCGTCCGGGGAAAGCAAAACTCGGCAGTCAAGGCCAAGCAATAGACGGTGCCGACATTCGCATAATAGACGAAGACGGCAAAGAAGTCAAAAGAGGAATGCTCGGCGAAATAATCGTCACTTGCCCCTCCAACATGATGGGATATCTAGGGGACGAAGCAGCCACAAAACGCTGTTTTATCGAGTTTGACGGCAAGACTTACGTTCATACCGGCGACGTCGGTTATATGGACGACGAAGGATATTTATATTTCAAAGACAGATCAAAACGTGTCATAAAAATAATGGGCGTCAACATTTTCCCGTCGGAAATCGAAAATATCGTCACCAATCTCCCCGAAGTCGATTCCGCATGCATAGTTCCGGCGATCCTAGACGGCAAACCTTGCACAAAATTGATGGTAGTCATCAATCCTATGTACAAATACAGCAGTTATATCGAAGATTACATAAAACAACACATCCTCGAAAACACCATAAAATATGCCGTCCCCCGAATTATAGAGCCTGTTGCTTCCCTAAAAAAGACACCTGTCGGCAAAATAGACTACAAAGCATACCAATAAATTTGAGTATTGAAAAAGGTTTTTGAACATGTTATAATAATAACAACCTAGTTCAAGGAGTTCAAAAACATGAATATTACGCAAGTCAAAGTCAAAGTCCTAAAAAGAGAAGACTCCAACTTCAAAGCAGTCGCAAGCATCACTATTGACGATGCATTTATCGTCCACGACCTAAAACTTATCGAAGGCAAAGACGGATTATTTGTAGTCATGCCCTCCAAGAAGACACCGGACGGACAATATAGAGATGTTGCGCATCCTCTACGCACCGAAATAAGAGAACAAATCAATCAAGCAGTCATCGAAGAATATAACAAGATGCTCGAATCGGCAGAATAATATATTTTTCCCCGACAATTTTATAATTTAAGGTTTTACCTTATCATACATGACAAAGATCGTGCGAGGTTTCGTGCGATTTTTTATTGTTAGACTTACCTTTTATTTTCATTAGTCCTTGCCTTTTTTAATAATAAGTCGTATAATAATTACATGCTTATATATAAAGTTACAGGAGACAAATCTCTAAAACAAGTAGAAGACCAATTGCCGACCGACGGAATTATGGTAAAGATCCGCAAGGTTATGCCTATGGCGGTTGACGTTGATTATTTTTCGGGCAAGAAAAAGGCCCCCCAAATCTCACCGTGTCACATGGCGACTGCGTACGTTTCGGACGATTACGAAGAATACGGACTAAAACAAGGCGAAAAAGTCATTCTCAATCCCTATATCGAAGAAAACCCCATCGACAACATAGTATCGGGAGTCAACACCGACGGCTTTTTACGTGAATTTATGTGCGTAGATCCGTCCCAAATCGTGCCACTTCCGGACGGAGTTGACGAAGACGATGCTTTATTTACCGACCTTGTAGGCATAGCACTCGGCGCATTTTCAAAACTTCACGCAAAAAAAGGCGACTATGTAGCCATAATCGGTGGCGGAGTAATCTCTGTAATCATAGCAGAACTAGCCATCTATTTTGGTTATATTCCCGTATATATATCGGCAGACAAAACCTTACTCGAAATTGTCAAATCGTCCGGTGTTTACTACGTTATAGACAGCACGACCGAAGACGTAAGAGCAAGAGTCTTAGAGATTACCGGCGGTCGCCTTGCCGAACGCACGATTCTAGAATGTAGAGAAAATGTCATAACCCAATATCTTTTTGCACTAGCGGGCGAAGGCGGAGAGTCGGTTGTCGTTTCTATTCACGACAATTATGCATCTCTTGCCACAGATCTTTACCCCATGGTTTCCAAAAACCTCTCGGTTTACGGTGTAAGCGATGCTCGTGCCCAATTTGTGGCAGCCCTCAACATAATAGCGCAAGGCACCCTAAAACTAAAAGGACTCATAGACAAAACCGTCCAATTTACCGATGCCGAAAAGTTGTTCAAGGAACTCAGCGACAACAAACAAGCCTACATTGCACCGATAATTGTGCTACCCGGCAAATAAAATAACTTATATTTATAAATATAAACGAAAAAATGATTGACTATATTTTTTTGTTAATATATAATGGTTAATGAAATTTATAAAAACAAGGTGATATATATGAAAGAATCAATACAACCCAAGTACAAGATCGTAAAATGCGTATGCGCTTGCGGAGCAGAATTCGAAGTCGGTACGACCAAAAACGTTGATACCCTGAGAGTTGATATTTGCAGCCAATGCCATCCTTACTACACCGGAAAACAAAAAGTTGTTGACACCGGCGGAAGAGTTGATAAGTTCAACAAACGCTTCAACAGAGGCTAAACAATTCACAAAAAACTTGCAATCACGATTCTTCGGGCTACCAAGAAAGTGGTTGCATTTTTTATATTTATAAAACAATTCATCCGTTTTATAGACCTTTCAATTAAAATTTAGATTTATGAGTAGAAAAAACAGTTGTAACATAGGCGGTTCGGCAGTCATCGAAGGCGTAATGATGCGAGGCAATTCTGTCGCAGCCACGGCAGTGCGTGACTCCAAAGGCAACATTCAAGTGGAGTCCGAAAGATTTACCCCCTTCAAAGAAAAGAACAAAGCCTACAAAATTCCTGTCCTAAGAGGTGTCCTCAATTTTGGACTCTCCATGAAAGACAGCATGAAATATATTCTCCGCAGTAGCGAAGTCTATGCAACCGTCGATGAAGAACCGTCAAAATTTGAAAAATGGTTGGCAAAAACCTTCAAAATCGACCTTATGGACGTCGTAACCGTCGTTTCGTCGATTATCGGAATAGTGTTTGCGTTAGGACTTTTCGTCTTTATTCCCCAACTAGCGACCACCGCAATATTTTCGGGACTTGACACTTCGAGTTTTGGCATGAGTGTAGCCTACAATGCCGTTGCCGGTGGCATGAGAATGTGCATATTTATTTTGTATTTATGGGCAATATCTCTCCTAAAAGACATAAAAAGACTCTTTATGTACCATGGAGCCGAACACAAAACCATTGCATGCTACGAACACGGACTTGACTTGACCGTAGAAAACGTCAAGAAAATGAAAAAAGAACACGACCGTTGCGGAACGACTTTTATGTTCCTTGTCATGATTCTTTCCATCTTTTTCTTCATGCTTTTCCCCGTAGATTTTATCAAAGGCGGTAGCGATGTCGTCAACTACATATTGAGAGTCCTTCTCCGTATAGCGTGCATCCCGATAGTTGCGGGACTTTCGTATGAAGTCCTCAAAGTGCTTGCCAAATTTGACAATGTATTTGTGAGAATATTAAAAGCCCCCGGACTTCTTTTGCAAAAACTCACCACGAGAGAGCCTGACGACAGCATGATGGAATGTGCCATCAAAGCCTTCACCACCGTACTAGAAATGGAAAAAGATCCCACGATCCCCACCACATATTTTGACACATCGAAAAGTGTTGACAAAGTAAAAGGCGAGTTTACGAGAATGTTGGGCAAAGAAAAAGAAGAAAAAATAGAATTACTCATGATGGACGTCATGGGACTTGATACAAAAACCCAACTTTATGACGGTAGAACGGTAAAAGAAGAAGAATATGTCAAAATAAAAGACGGTGTCAAAAAACTCAAAAAAGCCGTTCCCCCTCAATATGTATCCGGAAGAGCCGACTTTTACGGCAGAACTTTCCACGTTGACCAAAGAGTGCTTATCCCAAGAGGCGACACCGAAATCTTGACGAGTGAAGCAATAAAAGTAGTCAAAGAAAAGGAAAACCCTTCTGTTTTAGAAATGTGTACGGGATCGGGAATCATTGCCATCACAATGAATCTTGAAACGGGCAAAAAGATAGTAGCAAGCGACATTTCTCTAGATGCATTAGACGTAGCAAAACAAAACGGCAACACCCTTGGAGCCGATGTCGAGTGGCGACAAGGCGACCTTTTCAAAGTGGTAAAAAAGGACGAAAAATTCGATGTCATAGTCGCCAATCCCCCCTATATCAAGAAAGACGACATCAAAACTCTTGACGACGAAGTCAAAAATTATGAACCGCATCTAGCCCTAGACGGCGGACGTGACGGACTTGACGCATATAGGAAAATAAGACGAGATTTTGAGTCCTACCTACAAGAAGACGGCGTTATGCTTTTAGAAATAGGTTACGACCAAAAAGACGAAATAGCATCGCTTTTTGACGGTTACGACGTAAGTTTCGTAAAAGACTACAACAATCCCCCCATTGACCGAGTCGCAATTATAAAAAGGAATAAATAATTAAGGAATATTTATGTTTGAGAAACTAGAATTATTACTAAAAAGATACGAAGAAATATCCGAAAAAATAGGACTTCCCGAAGTCGTTGCCAGACAAGACGAGTGGCGAGAACTTGTCAAAGAACATTCCGCCCTCGAACCCATCATCGAAGCCTACAAAGAATATCTAAAAATCGTAGCCGACATGGAAGACTGCAAAGCAATGATGGAAGACGACGACAAAGAAATGCGTGACATGGCTAATGCCGAGTATTATAGCCTAAAAGACGACAAAGAAAAGAAAATTGCCGAGTTAAAAGTCCTACTTCTTCCTAAAGATCCCATGGACGGCAAAAACGTCATCGTCGAAATAAGAGGCGGAGCCGGTGGCGAAGAATCGTGCTTGTTTGCGACCGAACTTTATAGAATGTACCATCGTCTTGCCGAAAGAAATCGTTGGAAAACCGAAGATATATCCATAAACGACACCGAACTCGGCGGAATAAAAGAAGCCGTCTTTATGGTAAAAGGCGCCGACGTTTATTCAAAACTAAAATACGAAAGCGGTGTTCACAGAGTGCAAAGAGTCCCCGAAACCGAAAGCCAAGGGAGAGTCCACACCTCGACCGCAACCGTAGCCGTTCTTCCCGAAGCCGAAGATGCCCAAGTGGAAATAAACGACAAAGACCTCAAAATAGACACATACAGAAGTAGCGGAGCAGGCGGACAACACGTCAACAAAACCGAGTCCGCAATAAGAATTACCCACCTACCTACCGGCATAGTCGTAGAGTGCCAAGACGAACGTAGCCAAATAAAAAACAAAGACAAAGCCATGCGAGTTTTGAAGTCTAGACTATATGATTTTTACCAAAGCCAAAAGGACAAAGAGTATGCCGAAAACCGCAAAGCCCAAGTAGGTACGGGAGATCGTAGCGAGCGTATTCGTACATACAACTACCCCCAAGGAAGAGTCACCGACCACAGAATAGGCATGACGATTTATTCCCTTCCCGACTTTTTGGACGGCGATATGAACGAAATGTTAGAAGCCTTGCATCTAACCGCACAAAATGAGAAAATAGCCAAAATAGGTGACTAGTATATATAGTTAAGGAACCCAAACATGTCAAGAAAATTATTTTTAGATGAAAAAGCCAACGTCTTAATGGAGCATACTTTCCATTACCAATTACAAGACGTCAAGGAGCCGGAACTCTATCGCCAATTTTTTGAATACGGCAAAATTCCGCTTATCACGTTCAACAACCGTCACGTCCCTATGAGTACCCCCAAGGACATTTTTATTACGGACACCACGTTTAGAGACGGTCAGCAATCTCGTGCCCCTTATACCGTTGACCAAATAGTTGACCTATATAGACTACTTTCCAAGTTAGGCGGACCCAACGGCATGATAAGACAAAGTGAATTTTTCTTATATTCCGAAAAGGACAGAGAAGCAGTCAGACGATGCCAAGAAACAGGACTCAAATTCCCTGAAATTACAGGTTGGATAAGAGCCACCGAAAAAGATTTTAGTCTAGTAAAAGAAATGGGACTTAAAGAAACGGGCATACTCACATCGTGTTCCGATTACCACATTTTCAAGAAGATGAATCTTACAAGAAAACAAGCCCTTGACAAATATTTAGGAATTGTAAAATCTGCCCTAGACGCAGGTATTAGACCAAGATGCCACTTCGAAGACATCACAAGAGCCGACTTTTACGGATTTGTCGTCCCGTTCGCAACCGAAATCAAAAAGTTGTCCGACGAGTCCGGAGTCAACATCAAAATTCGTTGTTGCGATACACTAGGTTACGGTGTTTCCATCACCGGTGTTTCTCTACCTAGATCGGTTGCCGGTATTGTCTATGGTATAAAACACTATGCAGATATCGAATCGGAAGATCTCGAATGGCATGGTCACAACGACTTCTACAAAGCCGTCCAAAATGCAACTACCGCTTGGCTATACGGAGCATCCGGAGTCAACTGTTCGATTTTCGGAATAGGCGAGCGTACAGGCAACTGCCCTCTTGAAGCCATGGCAATAGAATATGCGTCCTTACGTGGCACGACCAACGGCATGGACTTGTCGGTAATCACCGATATAGCCGAGTATTTCGAAAAGAACATAGGTTATCACATCCCTTCCCGTATGCCTTTTGTCGGTCGCAATTTCAACACGACAAGAGCCGGCATCCATGCGGACGGCATGCTAAAAGACCAAGAAATCTACAACATTTTCGACACCGAAAAGATCCTAAAACGCACCCCCAGAGTTATCATTGACGAGCATAGCGGTCTTGCAGGCATAGCGTATTGGATCAACAGTTATTTTGAATTGAAAGAATCACCTTTCTCTAAAAACGATTCAATCGTCATAAAGATGAAAAATGTCATCGACAACATATATTCGCAAGGCAGAACGACGACAATATCTGACGAAGAACTTTTGGAGATTTTGGCGACGGAAGACGAGTATTTATATAAAACACTTATTTCTAAAAATTGACTCTTGAAAATATATAATTATTCTAGTATAATAAGAACATAGAACTTTTATTGGAGGCAACAATGATCAGTATTATTTATGGTGGCAAAGGTTCAGGAAAAACAAAGAAAATTATCGACATGGCCAACGAGAGAGGCTTAAACTCCCCCGGCGATGTTGTCTATATTACCGACAACGGCCGTCACGTAAGCGAAGTCAAATACGTAATTCGCTACATTGACACGACCGAAAGCGGAATTCACGACGAAAGCGGACTTCTCGGTTTCATAAGAGGTCTTATCGCAGGCAACTACGACATCAAAGACATGTTTATCGACGGTGCATGCCGTATGATGAACGTCAATATCGAAGACATGGAATCTTTCATGGCAGAACTCGACAACATTTCTGCAACCAGTGACGTCAACTTGGTTTTGACGGTATCGAGAGATATTGAAGAACTTCCCGAATTTTTCAAAAAATACTTAGCATAATATGGATTATACCAGCACCCGCAAGAGCCTAAAACTCTCAGGTAGCGAAGTTATCTTAAACGGCATTAGTAAAGACGGCGGATTATTTGTTCCGTCGTCATTTCCTATTCTAAAAAGAGAAGATATCGAAAGACTGTCCGAAATGGACTATGTAGCGAGAGCGACTTTTATATACGGGAACTATCTCACAGATTTCGAAAGACTCGATCTTCTACACTTCGCACAAAAATCAGCCGACAAATTCGACGAAAAGGATCCTGCCCCCGTTGTCAAAGTCGATGACGGCTTATACGTCATGGAACTATGGCATGGTCCGACATCGGCGTTCAAAGACGTAGCACTTACCACCCTTCCTCATTTTATGTCCTATGCCAAAAAACGCATGGACGAAGACCACAAAATTTTGATTTTGGTAGCGACTTCGGGCGACACAGGAAAAGCCGCTCTAGAAGGTTTCAAAAATGTTGACGGAGTCGAAGTCGTCGTCGTTTATCCGTCTGAAGGTGTCAGCCCCATACAAAGATTGCAGATGACCACAACGGACGGTGACAACGTCCACGTAATAGGAGTAAAAGGCAATTTTGACGATGCCCAAAAAGCCGTAAAAGAGATATTCGGTAGCCCCGAAAACAACCAAGAATTACAAGACAACGGTTATGTTTTGTCGAGTGCCAACTCCATAAATTTTGGCAGACTTCTTCCCCAAATCGTCTATTATGTTTCGGCATATTGCGACCTTTTGGCAGGCAACGAAATAAAATACGGCGACAAAATCAATTTTGTAGTTCCTAGTGGCAACTTCGGTGACATTTTGGCAGGCTACTATGCCAAAAAAATGGGACTTCCCATAAAGAAACTCATCGTCGCATCCAACGAAAACAATGTCCTAACCGACTTTTTCAATACAGGAATATACGATGCGTCAAGACCGCTAAAAAAGACCACGTCCCCGTCAATGGACATTTTGGTTTCGTCTAATCTCGAAAGACTTTTGTTCGAAATAGGCGGAAGAGACGAGAGTTTTGTCGAAAACTTGATGAAAGATTTGAAAGAAACTAGAAAATTCCAAGTCGACAAAAAACTACTCCAAGAAAAATGCCCCGAATTTTCGGCTTACTACCTTGACGAAAACGAAGTAAAAGACGAAATTTACGAGTTTTACGAAGATTTTGATTATGTTCTCGATCCTCATACGGCAGTCGCAAGCGGAGCCTACTTCAAATATATCGGCGACACGCAAGACTACACCCCTACGGTAATAGTCTCTACCGCCAACCCTTACAAATTCCCGTCGGCAGTGTATGAAGCCCTCACCGACGAAAAGGAAGAGGATGCAGTCAAAGCCTCCAAAAAATTGAGAGAATATACCGGCATGGAAATGCCCGACAACCTCAAAAACGTGTTCAGCAAAAAGGTATTGCATACCACTACATGCGAAAGAGACGACCTCAAAACAACAATACTTGACATATACAGGAGAAAATAGTTATGGATGCGGAAAAACCCGTCTTATATAGCGGAATTCAACCGTCCGGCAGTCTAACTCTCGGCAACTACATCGGAGCCATTAGAAATTGGCTAAAACTCAGTGCCGACTACAAAACCATCTACGAAATAGCCGATCTTCATGCCTTGACGGTCAGACAAACACCGGCAGAATTTAGAGCAAGAGCCTTGAGTTTTTTTGCTCAATACCTTGCTTGCGGACTTGATCCCGAAGAAAGTATCATCTATTTTCAGTCCCACCTTCCCGCCCATGCGGAAATATGTTGGATACTCAACTGCTACACTTATGTAGGAGAAATGTCTCGTATGACGCAATTTAAGGATAAATCAAGGAAGCATGCCGATAATGTAAACATGGGACTCATGGATTACCCCGTACTCATGGCAGGCGACATACTTCTGTTCCAAACAGATCTCGTCCCCGTAGGCATTGACCAAAAACAACATTTGGAAATCACTAGGGACATAGCGACAAGATTCAATGCTTTGTACCCTGGGACCTTCAAAATTCCCGAAGGCTATTATGCCAAGGAAGGAGCCAAAATCTGTTCTTTGCAAGATCCGACCGCCAAAATGTCCAAATCCGATCCGGATCCCAACGGCAGTGTGTTGCTAATCGACGATCCCGACACGATAATGCGTAAGTTCAAAAGAGCCGTCACCGACAGCGACACTTGTGTAAGGTATGACGAAAAGGAAAAACCCGGTGTATCCAACCTTCTCACGATAATGTCCGCCATGACCGATAGACCGATAGATTCTATCGTCAAAGATTTCGAAGGCAGAGGCTATGCCGACTTCAAAAAGGAAGTAGGCGAATCGGTTGTCGAGAAACTTCGCCCGATAAGAGAGGAGTATCAAAGACTACTGTCATCGAAAGATGCCCTTGCGGAAATCGCTCGTGCAGGTGTCGAAAAAGCAGGCAAGATAGCATACAAAACACTCAATAAAGTCTATAAAAAAGTAGGATTGGTAGGTAGATAATGTTCGGCTATGTCATCCCCGACAAACCCAATATTTTAGTCAAAGATTATGAATTATATCGTGCTTATTATTGCGGAATTTGTAAAGGGATAGGCAAAACAACGGGACAAAAATCACGACTCACTTTGTCGTACGACATCACCCTTCTTGCGATGTTTGCAGTAGCCGTCGGCGAAGAAACCCCGACAATAAAAAAAGAACGTTGCCCCGTCCATATCCTAAAAAAACGAAACGTCGTCATTTGCCCCGATACCTTCAAAACAGTATCATATATCAATGCAATACTCGGTTATTACAAAGCATTAGACGATGCGGCCGACGAAAAAAGACTGCTAAAAAAACTAGGAAGACTAGTTATAGGTAGAGGCTATCGCAAAGCAAAAAAAGTCCTTCCCGAATTTGACGAGTTGTGTAAAAGCCAATATGCAAGGCTATCAAGTATGGAAAAGGACAAAAACTTTACGCTAGATGCCTACGCCGATCCCTTCTCTCTCATTTTAGAAGGAGCCTCCAAAATTATCAAGAAAGACGAGAATTTCAATCGCCTATTCTACAATCTAGGCAGATATATTTACGTTTTAGATGCACTTGACGATTACGAAAGCGACATCAAAAAAGGTCGATTCAATCCTCTAAAAGAAAACATCTCTACACCTTGTAAAAATATAGACGAAGCCAAAACAATAGCGGACAACTCCCTAAATCTTACCATCGAAGAGATCAAAAGAATGTACACTTCATTAGAAGTTAATCATGCCGACGGACCTCTTTCCAACATTATTTATTTAGGACTCGAGAGGAGAAAGCAACAAGTTTTATCAGGAGAAAACAAACATGACAAAAGATCCATTTAAGGTGCTTGGAATAGACAGTACGGTATCCCAAAGTGAACTTTATGATGCATATTCTAAATTAAGACAAGAACTTGACAAACAACGTTTCCAACCGGGAGACATCGGAAAAGATGCTTGCGACAGACTCCAAGAAATAGAAGAAGCCTACAAAGATTGCATGCAAATTTTGGAAGACAGATATTACATCGACAATTCCGAAGAAGTCCTTGACCATGTCGAAAATCTAATCAAAGAAAAGAAGTATGACGAAGCCCAATCGGAACTTACAAAACTCAATCGTCGTTCGGCTCGTTGGCACTATCTCCAAAGTGGCATCTACTACCAAAAGAGTTGGCATAACGATGCAAAAAGAGAAATAGAACTTGCCCTAGATTTAGATCCCACCAATCAAAAATATAAAGAAACTTTGGCAGGAATCGAAAAAATCATGCAAGGCAAGTCCTCGTACCATAGCAATTTTTACGGCAACCCCGACAACTCCAAAGAAACGTATCAAAATGTTTCTTATCGTAAAGGCGGCGGTCCCGATATATGCGACTGTTGTAGTTCACTAATTTGTGCCGACTGCTGTTGCGAGTGCATGGGCGGAGACCTAATAACTTGTTGCTAAATGGCTAAAAAAATAGGGGCGGCTGCGGTAGGAGCGGCAATATCATTACTTTTTATTGTTATCGCAAGATTCGTGCCTAACATGAAATTGACTTTCACCGTCCTTGCTTCGCTAGGCACAATAGTGCCTATGTCCAAGGGCTACGTAAAAGAAGCCTGCGAAAGTTCGATTGCCGTAATAATACTCGGTGCGATCATTACGACCACCACCGTACTTCCTTATGTTTTAGTAGGTAGTTTTTATACGATTTTGACAATTCTAGCCTACCAAAAGAAAGTCAAACTCTACATACAAATCCCCCTAAAAATATTGTATGCAACCCTCGTTTTTTACGTGCTTTTCAGTCTTGCAAATACGCTCGTCGTGGACATCGACAAAATCTCGTTTTTACAAAATTTATCGGATACAGAGATTTTTATAGTTTTTGACATAGTCTTCGTCATTGCCTTTTTGGTGTATGATTATATCGAACTCAAATTGTACGAATATATCAAAGAAAGACTAAAAAAACTCAACATTTAAGATAGGAGTTATATGGAAAAAATAGCAATACTTATAGATGCCGAAAACATAGGGCATCAAAATGCAAAAAAGATTCTTTCAATGATGGAAGAAAGAGGCAACGTCCTCATAAAAATGGTTATCGGCAATCTTATCTCGACCAATCTCCAACAATGGTCCACCGAAGCCAAAGACAATGCCATGACCGGCATCCAACAATACAATTTGCGCAAAGGCAAGAACAGTTCCGACATGGCTCTCGCAATTCAAGCCATGAAGATTTTATACGAAAAACCCTTCATCACGACATTTTGCATCGTGTCCAACGACAGCGACTTTACCCGTCTTGCCCAAGAGTTAAAGGAAAACGACAAAACCGTCATCGGTATGGGGACAAAAAACGCTCGCAAAGAATTTATCAATGCTTTCTCCGAATATATTTATCTTGACGAAACCGAAGACGAGAAAAAAGAAAAAGACAAACCTATCCCGTCTACGGACACCGCTTCTGTTCAGGAAAAGAAAACCAGAAAGAGAAAACCCCAAAAATCTCGTCCTATAGCCGAACAATGCCCGCTAGAAGAAGAAAAACTTATCACATTGAAATCGATTATAGCCGAACTCATATCGACAAGCGATTCGGGTTTTGCCTACTACTCCGCAATAGCCGACAATATGAAAAAGAAGTTTTCGGATTTTATTCCCCAAAACTACAATTCAAAAAACATATCACAACTTATGGAAAAATTACTCAAATTTTTGCCGGAGTACGAAAAGGGTGTCATGCAAATGCCCAACAACCCCAACGGTAGCATACTTTACGTTCACAAAAAATAATTAAAATATCAAAGTTGCCAGTCTATCGGAGTTTTGCCGAGTTCCTTCAAAATTCCGTTTATCTTGCTAAAAGGTTTTGATCCGAAAAATCCGTTGTATGCCGACAAAGGCGACGGATGGGCAGATTCGATTACATAGTGCCAAGGATTTTTGAGAAGGACTTTTTTTGCTCTTGCTTGTCCACCCCACAAAACAAATATCACAGGATCTTTTCTATCGTTAAGAAGACTAATAATTCTATCCGTAAATTGCTCCCACCCTTTACCTTTATGGGACAATGCTTCCCCGTGTCTTACCGTAAGAATAGTGTTTAATAAAAGTACGCCTTGCTTCGCCCAAGGTTCCAAAAACCCGTCTTTCGGGATACTAGTTCCCACATCTGCGGTCATTTCCTTAAAAATATTTGCAAGTGACGGAGGAGCAGGCACACCACGTTTTACGGAGAAACACATCCCGTGAGCCTGATTATATCCGTGGTAGGGGTCTTGCCCTAAAATCACAACTTTTACATCTTTATAAGCAGTCGTTTTCAAAGCCGAAAAAATCTCATCCATATTAGGATGAACAACGAAGTTTTTATATTCGTCCACCAAAAAACTCCTAAGTTTTTGATAATATTCCTTATCGAATTCCGGAGCCAAAAGTTCTTGCCAATCGTTGCCTATATTAAACATTTTTCGTCCTTAAAATTTTTGGTAATTATACAATTTTACATAAATTGTGTCAATTACTTTTATTGTCACGAAAAGTATGCTATAATCAATTTATCAAAAAGTTAGGAGATTATTATCATGACCGACGAAAAAATTATCAATGAAAACGAAGAAGAATTTGTTGACAACTCCATGGATGTCGTGACACTTACCGATGACGAGGGCAACGAACATGAATTCGAACTCTTAGGCAGTGTAGAACTTGACGAGGACAACAACGAATATATTGTACTTGCAGAAATAGTTGACGACGAAGTCCTCTATGACGATCCGCTTATTTGCAGAATCGAAGACGAAGAAGACGAGTCCGTTCTTTACCCCATCGATGACGAAGCAACCATCGAAAAGATCATCGACAAATTCAACGAACTTTCTTCATGCGATTGCGACTGTGACGACGATTGTTGCGGCGAGCATCATCATCACCATCACTGCGACTGCGGTTGCGAAGACTAAAAGTCCATTAGACCAAAATACTAGGCGATTACTATATTGTAGTCGTCTTTTATTTTACAAGGAATATAGAAAAATAGACCAATGTGAATATGAAAAATTTTCGCATTATTTTTAATTTTGATATTGATTTACAAAATACTATTTGATATAATTATATCGATTGTTTATAACATTATATCAAAAGTCATATATAGAGGAGATTTTTGTTATGAAAAACACCAATGAAACAATTAAAAAAGACATCGAAAAGCGTGTTGCTTTTATAAAACAAGTATTGAAAGACGCCCATGCAGACGGTATCGTGTTCGGCAGTAGTGGCGGAAAAGACAGCGCCCTTGTCGGCATTTTGTCAAAGATGGCGACCGACAACGTAATAGGCGTTATAATGCCTTGCGAAAGCAAACGAAACTACGGCATGGATCGTGACGACGCACTGACACTACACGAGAAGTTCAACATAAAAACCCTCGAAGTCGATTTGACTCCCATAAAAGAGACGTTTGTAAGTGCCGTCAAAGATTTAGTTCCCGAGCAAGTCGATATGGCTTACATGAACGTCAATCCGAGACTCCGTATGACCGTACTATATAATATAGCCCAACGCAAAAATTATTTGGTAGCAGGCACCGGCAACAGAAGCGAAATAGTCATGGGTTACTTCACCAAATGGGGCGACGGCGCATCCGACTTCAATTGCATCTCCGATCTTACGGTCACCGAGGTATTCGAATATTTGAGATACCTTGACTGCCCCGAAGTGTTTTTGACCAAAGCCCCGTCCGCAGCGCTTTCCGAAGACCAAACGGACGAAAAAGAAATGGGAATCACATATAGAGAAATCGACGATTTTATCCTAAACGGCAACGTTTCGGACGAAGCAAGAGCGATTATAGAAAGAAGATACGAAACATCCGCCCACAAGAGAAAGGGCACCACACATTACAAATCTAGCAACTGACGGAGGTAACAATGGCAAAAATCAAAATCGGTACGGCACCCTTCAACGGTACTCCCGAACAAGAAAAAGAATTGAGAGCAAGACTCGAAGTTATCAAAGAAGAAAAAGGCGCACTTATGCCCGCACTCCAAACCGCCCAAGAGATATACGGCTATCTACCCATAGAAGTCCAAAGAATAGTGGCAGAAGTCTTAGGAGTATCACTAGAAGAGGCATTCGGTGTTGCCACTTTTTATGCTCAATTCAAACTTTCCCCTAAAGGCGAATATGAAATAGCAGTTTGTCTAGGTACCGCTTGCTACGTAAAAGGATCCGGAGATCTCATGGCAAGACTAGAAAAAGAACTAGGCATCCAAGAAGGCACCTCGACAGGCGACGGCAAATATTCATTGACGGCGACACGTTGTATAGGATGTTGCGGTTTAGCCCCCGTTCTTACCGTCAACGGCGATGTTTACGGCAGACTCGTCCCCGACGACATCCCCGGCATTTTAAGAAAATACCTATAAGTGCTACCGACGATTTCACACTACATAACCGATCTTACCCAAAATTCTCTAAATGGAGGAGCCACTCTTATTGAGATAGAAGTGGGAAAAAGCGAGGTTTTGACTCTTACCGTACAAGACAACGGTAGGGGGGAAGACAGAGAAGTTTTAGAAAAATATGCGTTTTCTAAAATAGAACAAGGACAAACAAGACATTTAGGGCTAGCCTATCTAAAAGAAGCCACCGAAAACGGAGGCAGACTAAATATAGATTCGGCAAAAGGTGTCGGCACGAAAGTAAAAGCCGAATTTCCGCAAGGTAGTATAGAGATAGGTCCCCTCGGCGATGCAGTCGCCACAATCTTACCTTGTGACGGTGTTGACTTAATCTTCACGATTAAAAGCCCGGACGGAACATTCACGCTCGACACCCAAAAAGAGAACATAGAATTGAGGGACATGCCCTCGACAATAAAAATCATAAAAGACAAAATCAATCAAAAACAAAAATCAATTCTTGGAGGAACAACAATATGAAAACTATCGCTGATATCAAAGCAATCAGAGATAAAATGCAATCACAAATCCTTCTAAGGCAAAATCCGACCGATTCCCTCACATTAGTAGTTGTCGGCATGGCAACGAGCGGAATTTCGGCAGGCGCTCAAGAAGTTTTCAATGTACTTGTTGACGAAGTAGCCGACAGAAGACTAGCGAATATCAAAGTTATGCGGACAGGAGATCTCGGGACAGTGGAAAAAGAACCCGTCGTCGAAGTATTTGTTCCTCACAAAGAAAAAGTCACTTACGTATCGGTCACTCCCGACAAAGCCAAAGAGATAGTCGAAAAGCACTTGATCGGTGGCGAAGTTTGTACCGAATATACCGCTTAATAAGGAGAAAAGACAATGTATAGAAATCACGTTTTAGTATGTGGCGGTACAGGTTGTACATCCAACCACAGCGGCGATATTGCCAAAGAATTTGAAAGACTTTTAGAAGAAAGACATCTAGAAAACGACGTTCAACTCATCAAAACAGGTTGTTTTGGTTTGTGTGCGGTAGGCCCCGTCATCATCGTATATCCGGAAGGAGCCTTCTACAGCAACGTAAAAGTCGAGGACGTTCAAGAAATCGTCAACGAGCATATCGTCAAAGGTAGAATAGTCACAAGACTTCTTCACCAAGAAAAACACCAAGGTGTCCAAGTGACCGCCTTGTCGGAAACCAACTTTTACAAAAAACAAACAAGAGTTGCTCTACGCAACTGCGGTGTTATCAACCCCGAAAACATAGACGAATATATCGGCCATGACGGTTATATGGCACTCATCAAAGTACTTACCGAGATGACACCTAGACAAGTCGTGGACGAAATCTTAAAATCGGGACTTCGTGGAAGAGGCGGCGGAGGATTCCCCACAGGCAAGAAATGGGAATTTGCCATGAACCAACCCGGCGACGTAAAATACGTTTGCTGTAATGCCGACGAAGGCGATCCCGGTGCATTTATGGACAGATCGGTTCTCGAAGGCGATCCTCATGCAGTGCTAGAAGCCATGGCAATAGCAGGTTTTGCAATAGGCGCCCACCAAGGTTATATCTACTGTCGTGCAGAATATCCTATAGCCGTAGAAAGATGCAAAATAGCCATCAAACAAGCAAGAGAATATGGTTTACTTGGCAAAAATATATTAGGCACAGGTTTTGATTTTGACATAGACGTAAGACTCGGAGCCGGAGCGTTCGTATGTGGCGAAGAAACCGCTCTTATGACCTCCATCGAAGGACATAGAGGCGAGCCTCGTCCCCGTCCTCCGTTCCCCGCAGTCAAAGGACTTTTTGGCAAACCTACAATTCTCAACAACGTAGAAACATTGGCAAACATTGCCCAAATTATCCTAAAAGGTGCCGATTGGTTTGCATCGATGGGTACCGAAAGAAGCAAAGGCACCAAAGTTTTTGCACTCGGTGGCAAGATTACCAACACAGGACTTGTCGAAATTCCTATGGGAACCACCCTTCGCACCGTTATCGACGACATCGGTGGCGGAGTCCCCAACGGCAAAAAATTCAAAGCAGCCCAGACCGGCGGACCTTCCGGCGGTTGTATCCCTGCCCAACATTTTGACGTGCCGATTGACTATGACAACTTGATAGCCATAGGCTCCATGATGGGATCGGGCGGAATGATCATAATGGACGAAGACAACTGTATGGTAGATATTGCCAAATTCTTCCTCGAATTTACCGTTGACGAATCTTGTGGCAAATGTACCCCGTGTAGAATAGGCACAAAACGCCTTCTCGAATATCTTGACAAAATCACAAGAGGTCAAGCCACCATGCAAGACCTCGACGACATGGAAAAACTTTGTTATTACATCAAAGACAATGCTCTATGCGGACTCGGTCAAACAGCCCCCAACCCCGTACTTTCCACCCTTCGTTATTTCCGTGACGAATATATTGCTCACGTCGTTGACAAGAGATGTCCGGCAGGCGCATGTAAACACCTACTCAAATTCACGATTGACAAAGATGCATGTATAGGATGCGGAATGTGTTCGAGAAATTGTCCCGCAGGCTGTATTTCCAAGACCGACTATGTAGCAGAAGGCCACAAACTCCCGTCATACGAAATCAATTCCGAAAAATGTTTGAAATGCGGAGTTTGTATGGACAACTGTAAATTCAAAGCAATCAGCAAAAAATAGGAGAGAGTAAAATGGAAAAAATGGTTAATATAAAAATCAACGGACTGGCAATAAGCGTACCTCAAGGCACAACCATTCTAGATGCCGCAAGACAAGCCGGCATCAAAATCCCCACTCTTTGCTATCTAAGAGACATCAACGCCATCGGTGCATGCAGAGTGTGTGTCGTCGAAGTAAAAGGCGCAAGAAGTCTTGTCGCAGCATGTGTCTATCCCGTCTATGAAGGCATGGAAGTCACCACCAACAGCAAAAGAGTCCTCGATGCAAGAAAAACTACCGTCGAACTTCTTTTGTCGGACCACGACAAAAAATGTACATCGTGCGTACGTAGCGGAAAGTGCGAACTCCAAACTTTGGCACATGAATTCGGTTGTGAAGACGGCAAATATAAAGGTGCCGAAAATCACTACGAAATAGACTTTACCCCTTCAATCATACGTGACAACAACAAATGTATCTTATGTAAGCGCTGTGTAGCCGCTTGTAAGGAATATCAATCGGTAGCCGTAATAGGCGCCAATGCAAGAGGTTTTGCGACTCGTATAGACTGTGCTTTCGAAATGCCTCTCAAAAACTCCTCATGTGTCAACTGCGGACAATGTATCAACGTTTGCCCCGTAGGCGCCCTTAGAGAAAGAGAAGAAATAGACGACGTCCAAAGAGCCATAGCCGATCCCGAAAAACACGTGATCATGGCACCGGCACCTGCAGTGAGAGTAGCAATAGGCGAAGAATTTGACTATCCCATCGGCACCAACCAAGAAGGCAAGATGCTCACCGCCATGAGAATGCTAGGTGTTGACGAAATATTTGACGTCAACTTCGGAGCAGACCTTACCATAATAGAAGAAGGTACCGAATTTATCAATCGCTTACAACATGGCGGAAAACTTCCTCTAATCACCTCATGTTCCCCCGGTTGGATCAAATTTATCGAACACAACTTCCCCGAATTTTTAGGCAACCTTTCCACATGTAAATCACCCCAACAAATGTTTGGAGCCGTTTGCAAATCTTATTATGCCGAAAAACTCGGAAAAGATCCCAAAGATATATTCGTAGTGACGGTTATGCCGTGTACTGCCAAGAAATTCGAAAAGACTCGTCCGGAACTTTCCGTCAACGGTGTCCCCGACATTGATGCAGTCCTTACGACAAGAGAACTTGCTCGCATGATAAAACGTCAAGGCATAGAATTTTCCGCCCTTCCCGACGGTCAATACGATGCCCCTCTCGGTATGTACTCGGGAGCAGGACTTATATTCGGTTCATCGGGCGGAGTCATGGAAGCAGCCCTTCGTACAGTCGTCGAAAAACTAGACGGCAAAACTCTCGAAAAACTTGACTTTACCGAAGTAAGAGGAATGGAAGGCATCAAAGAGGCAACATACATTGTAGCCGGCAGAGAAGTAAGAGTAGCCGTCGCATCCGGACTTAAAAACGCAAGACAACTTATGAATGCCTTGAAAGAAGGAAGTGTCAGTTATGACTTTGTCGAAATCATGGCTTGCCCCGGTGGCTGTATCAACGGTGGCGGACAACCTATAAAGACCGCCGACGTTCGCAACAACGTAGATTACAAGACATTGAGAGCCAACGCCATATACGACACCGACAAAGCGATGAAAATAAGAAAATCTCACGAAAATCCCTGTGTCAAAGAACTTTACGACACCTTCCTCGGAGAGCCCAACGGCCACAAAGCCCACGAACTCTTGCATACCGTATATACAAAACGTCCTCTTGACTAAAACCAAACCGATTAAAAACCAAAATAAAAGAACCAAGTTCAAACTTGGTTCTTTTTTTATTGATTACGAATCAACTAAAATCCTATCGTTTCGGTGTATCCGTTGGAATATGTAAAGACATATCCGTTAGCACCTTTTTCGACGGTAATAAATGTATCGTCGTTGCCGACTTCACGTTTTACTCTGAATTTGTTATTGTCTTGTTTATAGACTTTCAATTCAATTTCTTGATTGTCGTTGCTTTCTACTTCGAATTTGATTTCGGTCTTGCCGTTTTTGGTTTCGATTTCGAATTCGGTTTCGCTCACTTCACGACCGTTTTCGTAGATAGCGTACTTATAAGAAACTTCGGATTCATTTCTTTCGTTTTCGGTTTCATAACTCATTTTGACATAATTTCCGTTGCTCTTTCTAGTGATGAATTCAATAGAAAATTCGGTTTCGTCCCCGTCTTTTTCGACTTCGGATCTGCCGTCAACGTCATAAACTTTTTCGCCGAACACGAGTATTCCTTTTAGTGTAGTCGATTGTTCGATTTCGACATCGCCGTCGTCATCGACTTCCTTGTTGGTTGCCGTATACAATTCGTTATAATACATTTTGACGGTGTCTTTGCCTATTGCAATGGACATAACAAAACTATAATCTTTATAGGTTTCGTCGGTATTGTCCGCAATCGTTTGCGAAACCATGCCGTTATTTAGGATAGAATCAAAAGTCTCAACGCAAGATGCGATTTCATTGACCGTCGCATCGGTAATTCCCGAAGGACGAGAAGATTTTGCATCGTTAGAAGGAGAAGTCGCTCCGCTTGCCGACATTTTAGGAGCATTGTTTACCTCACTTGTCGCATTGTCCGAGTTAGTTAGGTAGTTTGCCGAAGCGAAAGCCGAAACGGCATAAAAGTTTTTAGAACTGAAAGATTCTTCTTTGGTTCCGTTGGATTTCTTGGTCGGCATGCTGTCGCAAGCAATCATGCTTATGCATAGAGCCAAAACCAGTACAAACAACAGTGGTTTCATCGAATTAAGTAATTTTTTCATATGGCCTCCTGTAAAAAAGTGTTTTATAAATATATCGTAAAGGAAAAACCCGACATTGTCAACACGATTGTTTTAGGGGTACATACCGTAAAAATATAGTAAAAATTTGCCCAAAAGAAAAGGGACGATTTCTCGTCCCTTCATGTGGTTTTTAGCAATTATTTTTTCGATGCCGCAATGATTTTATCTGCAATCATGCTAGGTACTTCTTCGTATCTTGCGAATTCCATCGTGAATTTACCTCTGCCTTGTGTCATAGAACGGAGATCGGTTGCATATTTTGCAAGTTCTGCCATAGGTGCTTCGCCGTTGACGACTTGTTTTCCGTCAACAAGGTCCATACCGAAGACACGACCTCTACGTTTGTTCATATCACTCATAATATCACCGAGATAAGATTCAGGGATCGTAACCTTTACGGTCATAATAGGTTCAAGAAGAACAGGTTTTGCCATAGGAAGACCTGCTTCGAACGAGAGTCTTGCAGCCGACAAGAATGCGACTTCCTTACTGTCAACGGGGTGATATTTACCATCGACCAAAGATGCTTTCAAATTGACGACGGGGTATCCTGCGAGTACACCGTGTTGAATTGCATCCCTAAGACCTTTTTCAACGACAGGAATGAATTGACGAGGTACGGCACCGCCTACAACCTTATCTACGAATTCGAACACTCCGTCCGCTGCACCGGGTTCATAATCGATATATACGACACCGAATTGTCCCGCACCGCCGGATTGTTTCTTATGTTTACCTTCGACATAAGATGCAGTACCTTTGATGGTTTCTCTATACGAAATTCTGGGTTCTTGTAGATTTGCGGTAACACCGAATTTATTTTTAAGTTTTCTGCAAAGAATATCGAGTTGTGCTTCGCCTTGTCCGGAAATAACCGTTTCACCGGTGTCGGATGCTTTCTCGACAACGAAAGTAGGATCTTCTTCGTGGAGTTTAGAAAGTCCTCCGAAGATTTTTTCTTCTTCGCCTTCTTTGGATGCATATACAGCCATCGAAATTACGGGTTTCGGGAATTCGATAGGAGCAATAGCCTTTTCGCCTTCGTCGCAAAGCGTATCGTTTGTGGATGTGAACGAAAGTTTTGCAAGCGCTCCGATATCTCCTGCCACCAATTCATCGACGACTTCTTGTTTTTTGCCTCTCATGGCATAAACTTGGTTGATTCTTTCTTTGTCTTCGACTCTTGTGTTGTACAAAGACATACCTTGCTTGACGGTACCGGAAACCACTTTCAAAATGTTAAGTTTACCGACGAATTGGTCATATACGGTCTTAAATACGAGAGCCGAAACAGGACCGTTTTCGTCCATGTTGGCACCGAACTTACCTTCTTTCGGCGAAGGAAGTAGGTTTACAATGTTTTCAAGCAAGAAGTTTGTGCCGATGTTGAGAGTAGCAGCACCTGCTACGATAGGCACGAATTCTCCGCCGATAACTCTTTGTTTTACGCCCTTTGCAACGTCTTCTCCGGAAAGCGCTCCTTCTTCAAAGAATTTTTCCATCAAATCTTCACTTGCTTCGGCTGCCGCTTCTTGAAGTTCTGCGTTGCTGCCTTCGACTACACCTTTGATGTTTTCGGGCATTGCGATTTCTTCCATCTTCAAATCATAGGCTTTTCCGGAAAGTATGCTTGCCATACCTTTCATGTCGTAGCCGTCCATAATCGGAATTTCGATAGGAGCGACCAAAATAGGATATTTAGCCTTGATAGCCTCGACGGTTGCCATGTAATTGGAGTTTTCTTTGTTGACGCCGTTTACATAGATCATTGCGGGAATTTTATGTTCTTTGCAATATTCCAAAGCCTTTTCAGTGCCGACGGTAAGAGTACCGGTTGCACCCGTCACGATAATTGCCGCATCGCAAGCGGTAAGAGCCGCAATCATTTCGCCCTCGAAGTCAAAGAAACCGGGGGTATCTATGATGTTGATCTTATTTCCTTTATAAGTACCGTAAGCGATTGACATGGAAATTGACATTTTTTTGGCTTGTTCTTCCGGATCGAAGTCCGACACAGAAGTACCATCGTCAACTTTGCCCATTCTGTCAATGGCTTTCATCTCGAATAAAAGAGCTTCCATAAGAGAAGTTTTACCTTCTCCGCCGTGACCGATGAGTGCTATGTTACGAATAGTGTCTTTGGTGTATGTTGCCATATTGTACCTCATTAGAAAATATTTTTAGAATAAATATATAATACAATATTTATAATAGGATTTCAAGAGGCAATTTTTTTTGAAAACGAAATCTTTACCCAAAAACCATACAAAATCGAGTAGAAAGAAAATCAAAACTTTTGGGTTATCTCCCGTTTAAGTTTTATAAAAATTATTTTTATATCGTTTTTTGTTGCCATAGATACCAAAACAACACAAAAATTACAAATCGTCCTCTTAATTCTTTTAGAAAACGGCAATTTATATATTTTAATAAAATTGCACAAAAATATGCAAAAACAGTTGAAACTCTTTTTTGTTTGTGCTAAAATACCTAAGCAATATACCAATGAGGAGTTAGTTATGCCTAATATTAAATCGAAAATTAAACGTGTATCTCTCTCTAGAGAAGAAAACGCAGTCAACAATAGCAAAAAGTCCAGAATCAAAAACAGCATCAAGAAGTTTGAAGCAGCAGTCCAAGAAAACGATTTCGCCAAAGCCGAACAACTTTATCGTGAAACCGAAGCATTGCTTGACCAAGCAGCACAAGACAACCTTTATCACAAAAATACGGTTGCCAGAAAGAAATCTGCACTTGCAAAACATCTCGATACAATCAGAAAGTAATTTTTGTTGAGGCCCAAAACAACCTCTTCTAGGGGTTGTTTTTTAATGTTTGTTGTCGGCTTTTATTTATTACAAATATATAATTTTTGTAAGATAAAAGTTGACAATAAAATAGGTCTGTATTAAAATTATATCGTTATCTGGGTATGGCGCAGTTTGGTAGCGCGCTTGAATGGGGTTCAAGAGGCCGGAGGTTCAAATCCTCTTACCCAGACCAAATGTAATAAAGGAGTGGTATGCTCCTTTATTGCTAGTTAAGGCAAAATTGCTTTGCCCTGTGCTAGGGGGTAGGCTATGTAGGTAGCCGATCTCTTAGTGAGATGCTAGGAGATTACGACACATCGTAATCTCAGACAATGTTTTCCACTCGCTCGACCGGTTAACCGTTATATTATAGATATTTTGTGTAGAAATCACACAGTCGTGCGAGAATATATATATGCGGTTATGAAAATACTACACGAAAAGTTCGGTAAGATCTGCAAAGTTATCTATGTTTTAGGCTTAATCTGTTTTGCGGCTTTTATCAGTTCTAATACATTTTTGAAAAACTCGGTAAAAATCGACGGTTCACCCGACATCAACGGTGGGCATTTTGGCGAGGTCCCTACATGGTTTTTGGATTCACTGTCAAAAGAAGCCTCCCTTCTCTATGCCGAATATGAAACCACCGACTACTCTACCGACTACGAACTAGCCTATTATTTATACGAACTATCCCTCAAAAAACTTGCATTGACCAAGTTTTATGCCACAAAACTACATGGAATAATAGATTTTTCGTCCGTCGGCATCGAGGGGAGATCCGAAACCATACAATCGACTGCCTACTACAAGAAAAACACCCCCACGTTATCGGCAAACGATGATTTCGAATCGTACTACCAAAACATAATATATCTCTCAAAAGAGCCAGCCCTTCTCAATCTTTCCAGTGTCAACCAAGGCATAAGAGAATATTGCGACGGCACCACCGTATATGAAGAACATGGCAAAAATCCCGTAGTTGACAATGACACAGAGACGGCGACATGGACAGGCGATCTCAAAACCTACCCCTTGACCGAACACGACACATACAGAGAATATGCGGACGGCGAACTTAGAGAAAAATCTAACTATGTCATCAATCTTGACACCATAGACGACACCACCGTAGAGATTTTTAGAAAGACCGACGACAGCGGATTGACCTATTACGAAATCTCTTTCGAGATCAAAATTGCAGACGGTGACCAATCGGCTATACAGTACGAAAAAACGAGCATAGAGCGTACAATGGGCGGAAAACTAAAACTAGAATGCAAAAGAGCCAAGATTTCCATGACCATATACGACAACGGTTATATGACGAAATGGGCGACCGAGTCCGATTGGATATCCTATTTTGGCAGAATCACCGGAGACGCCTATTACAAATCACAAGAGTCGATAAGTTATTTCAACGAAGAAGAAAAATATTTCAAAGAATGGAGAGAACGTGTTGCGTAAGTATCTAAAATATATCTTAATATTGACTATTCTAATATCGATATTTCTAATACCGACCGCCACTGCATACGGCGAAACATCATACTCTATAAGAGCCCTTATGCCTTGCAAGTTATATAGTGACGTAGATTTTACCAATGTAATAGCCGATATTCAGCAAAACGAAAAAATCGACGTCATAACCGATCTCGACACTATTCTCAAAGTATCCGTCAACGGACAAATCGGATATATGAGAGCAGAATATGCATATTCTACCGACACCGACTTTTCCAAAAAGACCAAAACCATGAGCATAAACACCGGCAGTCTAACCGAAGAGGCCCCCGTATATGAATATCCGTTCGAAGACTCCCAAGTATTAGATACGCTTAAAGACAACAGCAAAGTAGAAGTCGTCGAAAACAATATGTCATACGGTGATTTTGCCGAAATAAAATACAATGGCCAACGTGCTTTTGTAAAAAAATCTTTTATAAGTGAGGGGCTTACCTACACCACGACCATCATAATAGTCTTGTCGGTAGTCGGCGCCGTCCTACTTGTCATATTGATTTTACTTATAGTGTTCGGTGTAAAACTTAAAAAGAGGTAATTATGGGATATTACAAAAAAAGAAACAAGGGCAAAGGTCAACAAGACAATTACCTTCCGCCGTTTGAGCAGAGCATTCTCGGGCAAAACATTGAGATTCTCAACCTTCGTCAAAATACATTTGACCTTTTGAAAGGTGCCGGAGTCAACGTGCTTCAAGACTTACTCAAAAGAAGACCAAAAGACCTATACAAAATCAAAATGTTCAACAAGAAGAACTTGTTTGACGTACAACAAGCCCTTGATAAACGTAATCTCTTCCTAAGACCGGAAGAAACCGAAGAAACCCCCAAAGCCCAACCCGACACCCAAAAGGAAGAGAAACAAAACCCGTCTAAAAAAGACAAAAAAGGTTTTGTCGATGTCAAGTTTTTGGACGTTTCCGAAGCCAAAACCAAACGTGAAAGAGAAAAACATCGTCCCCCCAAGACCGTAATTCCCGACGTAAAAGACAAATACGTCAAAATCAACAAAAACGGTTTGTGGGGTTTCCAAGAGCGAGCCACCGGCAAAGAAATCATCAAGGCATCTTACTCGGACGTTTTCACCTTCAAAGAAGATCTCTGTTGTGTTGAGTTAGAAGACAAATACGGCTACATCGATAGACGAGGCAGATTCATAATTGAGCCGAAATACGACATGGCATCCTCGTTTTCCGAAGGTTATGCCTGTGTATATCAAGGCGACAAATGCGGTTATATCGACAAAGAAGACAACATAATCGTCCCCTTCGAATTTGATGCCGGCACCCCCGTAACAGACTCCGGTTGCAGAGTAAAAAAGAACGGCCAATGGGGCGAACTCAACATCGTTGACGGCAAACCCTCCGAGATCCGTTGGATAATTTAATTGAAAAGAGTATTGCAAAATACTCTTTTTTATTTGAAAAATATGGTATGTACAAAAACATTTACATATTGTATAATATAAATATAAAAACTTTTTAGGATCGAATATGTGTAAAAATATCTCCAAAAAACAAAAAATATTTATATCGCTTGCAGTCGTTTTAGTAATAATCATAGCACTGCTTACGACGGTTTTTATCGTGGAAAACAGGGTTAGATTTACATTTTATTCTAATGGTACCATGGAAAACTTATCATCTACTTACGACTTTAACAAGGTCCTTTTTATCGCCCATAGAGGCATGTCCGAAACTCTTACGGACAACACGAAAGAAGCCTTTACTTTGGCAGCCAACACCCCCGGAGTTTACGGCATAGAAACAGACGTTTGGGTGACGAAAGACGGCAAATTTGTATGTATGCACGATGCCGACAGCGTCCAAGGATTTTCTACCCCTAGAGATGCGACGTTTGAAGAAATCACCACCACTCCCCTAAAAGTTGACAACAAGTCTTATGCCCCCTCGTTTAGAGAATATCTCGACATTTGTAAGGACGGCAACAAAACCGCAATAGTAGAATTGAAAGACAAAAAAATCACCCACGACGAAATCGATGCCATAATGCAAGAAGTAGAAGAATCGGGTGTTGACGTCGTCTATATCTCGTTCAATTACGAAATGCTCACCTATATTCGTTCAAAAGATGCCGATGCTCACCTTCAAATGCTGGTTGCCACCTTCCTACTTACCGAAGTTGACGGCAGTACTGTTGCCGAACGCACGAAGAATATCATCGACAACAAAATGGATCTTTCCATAATGTATGATTTTCTCACCCAAGACTTGGTAAAAGAGTTCCACGACAACGGCTTAAAAGTCGGTGTTTGGACGGTTGACGACGAAAAACATGCCCTAATTCTTGCGACCGAATACGGAGTTGACTACATAACGTCCAATCGTTCGATGAAACAGCACTTGGAAAAATATATCGAAGATATAAAAGACTAAAAACACAATTTTAACATTGATTTATTCAACACATTGTGTTAATATATAGTTTAGAACAATTTATAAGGAGAAGACATGAATATTTGGCATGACATCAACCCCGACAGAATCAAACCCGAAGATTTTGTTGCGGTAGTAGAAATTTCCAAAAACAGCAAAAACAAGTACGAACTCGACAAAGAAACAGGAAGACTGGCACTCGATCGTGTTCTCTACACATCTACCCACTATCCCACCAATTACGGCTTTATCCCCCGTACTTATGCCGACGACAACGATCCTTTGGACGTTTTGGTCTTGTGTTCCGAACCCATTGTTCCCTTGTCCCTAGTTAGATGCTACCCCGTAGGTGTCGTATCCATGCGTGACAACGGCTATATCGACAACAAAATTATAGCGATTCCTTTTGAAGATCCCAACTACAACCACATAAGAGATATAGGTGCAATTCCGCAACATACTCTCAACGAATTCACCCACTTCTTCACCGTCTATAAAACACTCGAAAACAAAGTGACCGCAGATATTCATATCGAAGGAAGAAGCAATGCAATCGCCATAATTAAACACGATATGGAATGCTACACCGAGAAATTCGGCAATCAAACAAAAACCACAAAAACAAACAAAAAATAATATAGCATTTAGGAGGATTATCAATATGCCCAAAATGAATCTTGATTGGAAAACAGCCAACGAATTCTTTATTGACGCTTTCGTAGGTGTCGGATGCCCTAGAGCCGATGCCGAAATCGTAGCCGACGTACTACTCGAATCTGATAGAAGAGGTATCGAATCTCACGGTTGCAACCGTTTCAAACCCATCTATATCGATCGTATCGAAGCAGGAATTCAATTCCCTGTCACCAATTACGAAATTATCAAAGAAACAGAATGTACCGCAGTCGTTGACGGCCACAGCGGAATGGGACAAGTCATTGGTTATAAATCAATGAGCCTCGCTATCGAAAAGGCAAAAAAATACGGCATGGGTATGGTCGTTGTTAGAAATTCCACTCACTACGGAATCGCAGGTTACTACACCACAATGGCAACCAAAGCAGGATGTATCGGTATGACCGGTACCAACGCCCGTCCTTCCGTTGCACCGACTTTCGGTGTCGAAGGCATGTTCGGAACCAACCCTCTCACGATCGGAATTCCTACCGACGAAGATTTTGATTTCAACATTGACTGTGCAACATCCATCACCCAAAACGGCAAAATTGAATATTATGCAAGAATAGGCGAAGATGTCCATCCCGGCACAATCATCGACCTTGACGGCAACCCCGTATCGGGAGATGCAGGCGAAGCCCTAAAACAAATCAGAAAAGGTACCGCAGCCCTTACCACCCTCGGCGGAATCGGCGATGCACTCGGCGGATACAAAGGATACGGCTATGCAATGGTCGTCGAACTTCTCTCCTCCGTTCTCCAAGACGGTTGGTACGGAAAAGACCTCAACGGTGTTGACGAAAACGGCAACAAACGTCCCTACAACCTCGGTCACTTCTTTATCGCAATAGACACCAATCACTTCCTCGGCGAAGATCTCTGCCGTAAAAAAGCCGGCGACATCATCCGTTCCGTCCGCAATTCAAAACTAGCCCCCGGCCAAGAAAGAATTTATAGCGCAGGCGAAAAAGAACATCTCGTATGGCTTTCAAGAAAAGACAGCGGTGTACCGATCAACGAAGCCGTCCAAAAAGAAATGTCTAAGGTAAGAGACGATCTCGGACTTACAAAATATGTTTTCCCGTGGGAAAAATAATCTAAATCATCAATGAAGGAGGGGAAAGTCGTCAATACTAGGCATATAGTATTCTTTACATTGCTATTGACACTCGGTATTGTTCTTTCCTCTTTCGTAAAAGACTCATCTGTCGCTCTCATAGTGCTACCTAGCGTTTTGGGAGCGACTTTTATATTGTCGATAATAATTGCCGTCACCAAGAAATCTTTTGCCCTTCTTATAGCAGTTATCTCTATAAGCATCGGTTTTTCGATATTCCTACTAGACTACACCTTGACAAAACCCGTTGACATAAATGTAACCACAACGGTAGAAGGAAGAATAGACTACCAAAAAGAAGGTGTCATATATCTCGAAGACCTAAAAATAGACGGGAAAACATATTCGGGACGAGCATATATAGTGACGACCGCAAAAGACACCGAAATAGGCGATTTTGTCTATCTCGAAGGCAATATTTTTTCAATAGACTACGACTGTTTTGACACTGCCGACATGTCGCTTATCAACGACAACGTGAAATATAAGGTTAACAAAGTATCCAAAATATCCGTAGTAGGGGGATCTCAATTAAAACTAAAAGAAAAAGTCCGCAACAGACTCAGCGCATCCTTCGAAAAAGTCCTCAATCGTGACCAACAAGGAGTAGCCGAGTCCCTAATTTTCGGGGACAAACGTTACCTTGACTACCAAGACAACCAAGAAATAAAAATAGCCTCTCTTTCGCACATATTCGCAATTTCGGGACTACATGTAGGTTTTCTTTCGGCAATGGTTTTGTGGGTGCTAAAACGCCTAAAAATCAAAAATATCTTGTCCTTGGTGGCGGTTGACGCAATACTTTTTATTTATATGTACCTGTGTGGCAACTCCCCCTCTATTCTAAGAGCCATAGCCATGACCTCTGTAGTGATGCTCGGAAAAATCTTAAAGCGGAGAGTAGATTCCCTTTCGTGCCTTTCTACGGCAGCGGCGATTATATTACTTACGGATCCGTCCATGCTATTCGATCTCGGCTTTTTGATGAGCGTAGGAGCGGTAGGAGGGCTTATTCTTTTTCACTCTTCATTTGAACCAAAACTTCGCAAAGTGTTCAAACTAAAATTTGTATCGTCCTCCCTTTCGGCAAGTTTTTCCTCGACACTCGGCATTCTTCCTGCCTTGACCGACGTTTTCGGATCGGGATCCCTATATTTTGCCTTAGCGAATTTCATAGTTTTACCCCTTGTCGCAGTGCTTTATACATTGCTTATGATAGGCGGAATTTTCTCGCTCATGACACCGGCATTATCATTCCTACTGTACCCCGCAAAATACCTAATAATTGCCATAATGGGCATCGTGCGACTCATTTCCATGCTCCCTTATGCAAGCATAACCCTCAACAAAATGGGCATAGCAACAATATTTTACGTCTTGTCGCTTGTCGTTTGTTCGAGATTTATAATACTCGACAAAAAGAAAAAAGCCGTCATAGTATGTGTATTTACATTGACGGCAATTCTAAGTTATATTTTATTTACGACGATTACTGGCTGATAACTTTTGACAAAAATTCTTTAAGTCTTTCGACTTTCGGCTCCGTAAAGAACTCTTTTGGCGGTTGATCCTCTGCAATCTTTCCGCCGTCCATGAACAAAATTCTAGTGCCGACTTCTCTTGCAAAACCTATTTCGTGAGTGACGATAATCATAGTCATTCCGTCGTCGGCAAGCGACCTTATAAGCGACAAAACTTCCCCCACCATTTCGGGATCGAGTGCCGAAGTCGGTTCGTCGAAAAGTAGAACCTTAGGCTCCATCGCAAGCGCCCTCACGATAGCGATTCTTTGCTTTTGACCGCCCGACAGTGTACTAGGATAAGCATCTGCTTTATCGGTTAGTCCGATTCGATCAAGAAGAGCATAAGCCTTACTTTTTGCCTCCTCGACTATTTCTTTTTTAGACGAATATTTAGACTCGATTTTTTCTTTTACCGTAAGACTCACGAGGTTATCTACGGCATATTCGGCTTTTTCGATTTTGTGTGTGTACTTAAACTTTTTCTTTGTCAAATCTTTATCGTAAGTGACCTTTGTTTTTCCTGCTACGTCCTCAACGGTTTTCGTGCTTTCCCACTCCGATTCGATCGGTGCCAAAATCTCTTTATACTTGACGATTTTCTTTTCAAGATAACTTTTTCTCTTTGCATAAATTTTGTCGTGTAAGGGCTTGACAATCTTTACGCAAGCATTCCTAATAGGAAGAAAAGTATTAAAAATTTTAGTTTGTCTAAAAGCCTTTTTTCTAATAAGAATAGGAGCAAGAGTGATATTTTCAAGTACCGTCAAATTGTTGAAAAGATTATACTGTTGAAAAACCATCACCATCTTTTCACGTTGCTTGTTTATATCTACGTGGAGATCGCATAGATCAGTGCCGTCAAAAATTACGTGACCTGAAGTCGGATCTTCAAGACAATTTAGGCATCTAAGGAATGTAGATTTTCCCCCACCGGACGGACCTAAAACGACGACTTTTTCACCCTCGTAAATATCAAGCGAAACATCGTCAAGCACCATCAAATTGCCGAATTTTTTGGTAAGATTTTTTACACTTATAAGAGGAGTTTGATTATTGTCTTTCACTTTTTCTAAGCCTCCTTTCTACTAGTTTAATAATGAGTGTAAGCCCCAAAACAATTACGAGATAAAATAGCGCAAGCATAAGGTATGGGATAACAAATTCATAAGTTCCGGAACCCAAAAGTTTGAATGCACTAGTCAAATCGACTACTGTTACGAAGGACACTACCGACGTATCTTTGACAAGAGCAATGAGTTCGTTGCCAAGGGAAGGGAGTGCATTTTTGAATGCTTGAGGCAATACGATTTTAATCATCGTAGTAGTATAAGAAAGTCCTACCGATCTTCCTGCTTCCATTTGTCCCTTTTCTACAGACAATATTCCGCTCCTAATTATTTCCGATACATACGCACCGCTGTTTAGTCCGAATGTCACGATAGCGACAGCCAAGGCGTTAGTCTTCAATCCGATCGACGGGAAAATAATGTAATAGATAATGAGCAGTTGGACAATAATAGGAGTCCCCCTAAAAAATCCTACGTAAATGTCCCCGATCTTTGCGAGGACTTTTATGAATCCGTTTCTCGATTCGGAAATTTTTATCGTTGCTATAATTACACCGAGAAAGACTCCTATAAGAAAACCGAAAAAGGCTATTTCCAGCGTTGCGTCAAGACCTGACACAACGAGTTTATAGCCTTGGTTATCAATGAAAGCCTTTACGAATTTAGACCACTTTTCTGCCATGATTACGATTGTTTAACAATACTTTTTGCAGTTGTTTGATCGACTACGACGAAAGCGATATTGCCGTTTTTGAGATCTTTTACGGCTTCTGCCGCACTACTATGACCTACGAAAGTAAGGTTTTCAAATCCGGCAAATCCGAATGCATCGTTGCCTTCTACATAGTATTGCGAAGTCGTTCCTCTTTGACCGCTACACTTGGCGTTCTCACCGGTCAAACTCTTCAATTTTGCCTCGACGAGTGCTGCATCATAAGTTCCGTTAGACTTGCAATCGTCAAAAGTGGTATCGGTATCTTTTACGATAATCGATTGAGTTGCGTTGTAGTAAACATCACAGAAGTCAACGACTGCTTGTCTTTCGGGAGTGATAGAAAGACCGGCGATAGCGATGTCATAAATGTCTTGTTGAGTAAGAGCAGTGACAACCGCATCAAAATCCATATTGACAACGACCAAAGTTTTCCCAAGATAATTGGCAAGAAGTTGCGCAATCTCCATATCGATACCTGCAATCTTAGTGCCGTTGGTGTACTCGAACGGAGCGAAGTCAAGGTTGGTTGCGACTACAAATTCATCGTCGCTTCCGGATGCCGTTGTCTTGATATTCGCATTACCGAAAGAACTAAGTTCATCGGCGGTAGCATCACCGTATTTTGTAAAAATTGCTTCAACTTCGGTCTTTTTATCTTTGAAAAATTGGTTGACCGAATTGAGAAGTTCAGTGTCCCCTTTCTTGACTGCGAAAGCATATTCCTCGCTAGAAAGATTGACATCGATAAGTTTAATTTGTGCTTCATTACAACCGGCAAGAGCGACGACGCCCACGACCGACAATGCAATGACCAAAACAAAAGCAAATATTTTTTTCATTTTTATATCCTCCAAAAAATGTACTCATATTATGAAACCCGATGAATAATAATACAACAAAAAATTATAAAATTTTATTTTTATGCAAAAATAACAATATTATGCAATATTTATACAAAATAAATGAATAAAAATTAAAATATACACTATATTATGCATTTTTGAGATAATAACCACTTTCTAAATAAAGAGTTATATAGAGAAATATACAATAGTAATAATCCCGCAATAAGTTTATAAATTGTGATTTAGAAAAAAAAGGCGATGCGCCTAAACGCACCGCCCGACATTATTTAAGCACTCGCTAGTTTATCTAACCGTTCTAAAAAGCGGTCCCAATGCTTGGCATGCTCTGAAGTCTTGACCTTCTTTGTCCATACCGAAAGCATTCCAGCAAGCAGGACGGAAGATCTTTTCTTCATCGACATTGTGCATGCATACGGGGATTCTCAAAATACTACAAAGAGTAATGAGATCGGCACCGATATGACCATAAGATATAGCGCCGTGATTTGCACCCCAGTTGTTCATCACGTCATAAGCCGACTTGAAGGCACCCTTTCCGGTGACGATAGGAGTGAACCAAGTGCAAGGCCAAGTGTAGTCTGTACGTTTCCAAAGGGTATCCGAAACCTTTTCGGGAAGATTTACGGTATAACCTTCACATATTTGCATGACAGGGCCAAGTCCCTTCACGATGTTTAGACGCATCATAGTTGCAGGCATTTCGGCTCTTGTTTCGAATCTTGACGAATATCCGCCCCCTCTAAAATAACCGAGATCGGCAAAACACCATTCGGTTGCGTTCATGAGAGCATCTTGATCGGCTTCGGTCATTTCCCAGAAAGGTTTGACGACGGCGTTGCCGTCTTTATCTTTGACAGCACCCGAAAAATCAAGACAAGAAGCACCCGAATTGATGAGATGCAAGAATCCGCCCGCCTCTTTTGCATGACCTTCGAGATCGTATCCGGTTGCACGTTTTACGGAGTCTGCACTCCAATAAGTTCTTACATCCGAGAACATTTGCGATCTACCTGTCAAGAGTTTACCAAAAAGCATACTCGTTGCGTTCAAAGTGTCATTTTCGGTTGCAAGCACATAAGGTTCTCTTGCGCCGTTCCAGTCAAAAGACGTATTGAGGAGAGCCTCCGGATAATCGCAGTTAGGATAGAAGTCCGTCCATTGACGTTGACCTTGAAAACCACCGACAATCGCATTGTGGCCGACCATTTCTTCTTCGCATCCTTTGGGGAGTTTCTTGTTGCCGTTCATGAGGTCTTTTATGATGCACATCATCTTTACGACGAACTCCAATTGATCCTCTTTCTTCTTATCGGATGCTTGCAAAGATTCGGGGTTTTTGTCCCAACCGATCTTGCATTTTTCTTTGGTCCAAGCAAGGGCTTTCTTATATTCTTTCTTGTCATAAATGCCGTTTTCCATTCGTCTTATGATTTCAACTTCATCGACGCTTTCGACTCTCATTCCGAGATATTCTTCGAAGAAATCGACATTGACGATAGAACCGGCAATACCCATACAAATAGAACCGATTTGAAGGTAAGATCTACCTCTCATTGTGGCTGCGGCGATAGCGGCTCTACCAAAACGAAGCAGTTTTTCCTTGACATCTTCGGGAATTCTTGTGTCATCGGCATCGCAAACGTCTTTGCCGTAAATACCAAAAGCAGGGAGTCCTTTTTGTGCGTGAGCGGCAAGGACAGCGGCAAGATAAACTGCCCCCGGTCTTTCGGTTCCGTTAAATCCCCACACACCCTTAATGGTGAGAGGATTCATATCCATCGTTTCACTTCCGTAGCACCAGCAAGGAGTTACGGTCAACGTAATATCTACGCCTTCCTTCTTAAACTTCGCTTCACAAGCGGCAGCCTCTGCGACTCTACCGATAGTAGTGTCGGCGATGACGACTTTGACATGTTCGCCGTTTGAATAGAAAAGGTTGTTTTCAAAGAGTTCTTTTGCAGATTTTGCCATATTCATGGTCTGATCTTCAAGGCTTTCTCTAACTTTTAGCGCCCCACGACGACCGTCGATAGTGGGCCTTATTCCGATTACGGGATAATCACCGATAATTCTTTTTTCCATATTGACCTCCAAAAATTTTGTGCGCCGAAAACAATTTCGACCAAAATTCATTATACTAAAACTTTTATCAAAATACAATAGTAATACCCAAAAATTTCAAGAAAAAACGCCAAAAAATTAAGACAAATTTTATACCGTATATTTGCATAAACATTCATTTCTATGCAATATTTTATAAATTTATGCACTCAAATTTTCTTTATATAAAATTTGTTTATAAAAAATAAATTGTATGACAAAAATTGATATAAAACCGACTTAAAATATTCCCGAATTTATATTTAAAAGTTTTTGTTGATTTAGGGGAAAGTTAAAATACGCATTTCGGCACTGCAAAAATATTCAGCCGAAAAGCGAGGGGTATGATGGTTAAAAGGGTATTGGTATCCGTAATTTTAATTGCAGTTTTTTGCTGCGTATTGGTTGCATGTAGCACCGAAGAGGCAGACCTTGACGGCAAAGTCAAAGTCACTTTTGAATTAGAAGGTGCGACATACAAAAACAGCGATCGTCCGGTCTCTATTTATCTTGACCTTGGCGACTCGTCCTCTGTTCTTATCACCGACATTTTTGACACCAAAGAAGGCTACGCACTCGAAAAAAACGGTTATGAAGTAACCGGTTGGTACCGCACCAAAAATCAAGACGGCACCTATTCCGACCAATGGAATTTTTCTACCGACACCGTAGATAAAGACGGCGTCACTCTTTATGCCGATTGGCAACCGCAAATCAAATATTCATACGCAATCTACTACAAAACCGCATCGAGCGAAACGATGATCGGCACCCCTTATTACGTGAAACAAGGCGCCAAGTTCAACGATACCCTAAAACATGCATCCAAAAAAGGTCCCAAGAATCACACTTTCTTGAAATTCGTAAAAGAAGACGGCACCGATTGGGACACATCGTTTACTCATCCGGGCGGAGATACCGACCTAGAAATCAAAGTTTATGCCGAATATATCGAAGGCGATTGGGCTCTCGTATCCAGTTTATCCGAACTCAAAAAATCCAAAACCAACAACATTTATTTGATGGAAGACATCGATTTTGAAGGCGGAGAATTTAATTTTGGCAACTACACCAAGCACTTCAACGGCAACGGCCATACCCTCAAAAACTTCTCCGTATCTTACGATCCGTCAAGAGCCGGACTTGTCGAAGACAAAGAAGACAACAGCAAAAAGAGTTTGTATATTAGCCTATTCGGCAACATGAGCGGAGCGACCGTCGAAAATGTGGTTGTCGAGAATATGACAATCTCGGTCAACACCACATACAAAGGCACCTACAAAATATATGTTGCCCCGATCAGCACTTATATGACTGAATCTACCGTAAGAAACGTCACCGTCAAGGATTTTGAACTCATTACCGTAAAAACTCCTTGGGATGCGAATGCTACGGACAAAGCAGAATATTATATAGTCAACACCGACACCTTATATGGCGAGAAAGATACCGCCTCGGTAGTCGAAAACAGCACCGTCACCAATAAGACGGTATAAAAAAGAATATCAAAAACGGAGGTCGCCAAATGACGAAATCAATGAAGAAGGACATTAAATTTATTGCACTCGTGATAGTAATGTTGACGGTTTTTGTGTGCGCAATCGCTCTTGCAGGTTGTGACTCCGACAAAAAGACCTACAACAACGATACGGACGCACTTGTCTTTTCCACGCTCGAACTAGACAAGGTTTTCAACCCGTTCTATTCGACGTCGGCAACAGATAGCAACGTAGTCGGTCTTACCCAAATAAGCATGATCGGCAACGATAAAAACGGCAATTACACCTACGGAGACGACGAATCTGTAGTCACCAAAGACTTACAAATCGTCACTTCCGGAACAAAAGACGTTGACCAAAAGACCGAATACTATTTTGTTCTCAAAAACAACGTAAGATATTCCAACGGTTCTTATCTCACAATGAAAGACGTTCTTTTCAATCTTTACGTTTATCTTGATCCGTCCTACACAGGTTCGGCCACAATGTACTCGACCGACATCGTCGGACTCAAAGAATATCGTACCCAAGCCTCGACCGAGCAAGAACAAGACTCTTTCAAAAAGAGATTCGAACTCGAAGCCGAAAGCAGAGTATCCAACCTTATCTATGCTTGCGAAACCATTCTCGAACAACACAAAGACGATGCACTCTGCAAAACTCCCGAACAATTGAGAGGACTCCTCGAAGCCTACGATCTCGGTTCCGATGAAGCCAACGCCAACCTCATTGCCGACTACGACAAGACCTTGGTACTATTCAAAGAAGAACTCGAATCTGACTATTCCAACTCCCTCAATGCCTATCAAGACATGATCTTCTATGACAAAAACGGCGAAGAAGTCAAAGACGTCAAATTTACCACCGACGTCGAAGTCTTCCTTTACAACGAAGGCTACATTTCATGGAACAAGAAAGAGAAAAAACTCGAATCTACTCTCACAACCGACGACAATGTCGGATCCTTGAAGAACTGGACCAAAGAGCAAGCAATCAACACCGTTTACAACGGCAAAATTCCTACCGATATCGTCGAAGTATTGTCATACTGGGTGACGGCTTCCAACCTCAACGAATATCTCACCAACCTCTCTATGGAAAACTATTTCAAAATCAACGGTTACGAAACCAAATCGATCAAAGGAATCGAGTTTGCCAATAGAGAAACCTCCGTTGAAGTCAACGGTGTAACTTACGGTGTTCCCACTTATGCCGACGACTCCAAAAACCAAGTCGTTTCCGGCAACGAAGTTTTGAAAATAACCATAAACGACGTTGATCCTAAGGCAATATGGAACTTCTCGTTTGCAGTCGCCCCCATGTACTATTATTCGGATGCCGAGCATATCAATGCATTTGACTATGTCGAAAATTTCGGTGTCGAATACGGCTCACAATCTTTCCAAACCAATGTAATCAAATCATCCGCAAAAATAGGTGTCCCCGTAGGAGCAGGCCCCTACGCAGCATCCAAATCGTCGGGCGGTCTTGACAACGTAGGAAGCGGAGACTTCTACGACAAAGGTATGATTTATTACGAAGCCAATCCTTACTACGTAATGGGTGTTCCGAAAATCAAAAAAGTCCAATATAAAGTCGTAGGATCTTCCAATATCTTGAATGCTCTTTATACAGGCGAAATAGATTTTGCAGAACCCAACGCAAAACCCGAAACCATAAGCGAACTTAAAACACACAAAGAAGACGGTATCGAAAACAAATCTATCCAAACATCCGGTTACGGCTATATCGGAATCAATGCAGGCAAAGTCCCCGATGTCAAAATTCGTCAGGTCATAATGCATGCCATCAACACCCAAGAATGTGTTGACTACTACAAGACCGAAGCCACCGCAATTTACCGTTCAATGTCCTATTCAAGTTGGGCATATCCTACCGGATGCACCTCATATTACCCCTACATCGGAGGTAAAGTTCCTACCGATCTTACGGTTGTCAACCCCGATTATAAAGCATTTGTAGAAGAAAAAGGCTACACAGCAGGTCAAACATTGTCTACTGCCGACCAAAAAGAATTCTTAGTAGGACTCATCGAAGAAGCCGGTTATAGAGAAAATGCTCAAGGTGTCTATCAAAAAGGTAGCAACGTCCTCAAATACACCTTCACCATCGCAGGCGAAGAGAAGGACCACCCCGCATATTCCGCACTAAAACACGCATCCGAAATCCTCAACAAAATAGGATTCTCCATCAACGTTACCACCGATGCCCAAGCCCTCAAAAAGTTATCGACAGGTGACCTTACCGTATGGGCAGCCGCATGGAGTTCGACAATCGATCCCGATATGTACCAAGTCTATCACAAAGATTCCACCGCATCGAGCGTACTCAACTGGGGTTATAAACAAATCAAAGCCAACGTCGGCGGAAAATACGATTACGAAAACAGCATCATCGAAGAGCTTTCCGAACTCATCGATCAAGGCAGACAAACAACCAACACCGAAGAACGTAAAACCATTTACTCTGCAGCCCTTGACCTTGTAATGCAACTGGCAATCGAACTTCCTACATACCAAAGAGACGATTTATATGCATACAATGTAAGCAAAATCGATGCAAGCACCTTGACTCCCGACAGCGAACTTTCTCCTTACAAAGGACTTACAAGTGACTTGCACCTCATTTCTTTGAACGTAGAAAAATAATCAAAAAAGGAAAAGACTTTCGGCAAGTAATCTTACCGAAAGTCTATAAATAAGATGTTTAAGTATATAATAAAAAGAATATTTATATCTATAATAATCTTACTCGGCGTGTCGATAATCATCTACACGCTTGTCCGTTTACTCCCGAATGACTACGTAGATATAAAATATGCCTCCCAAATCGCACAAGGCTCTATGACTCAACAAGATTTGGACGAGTTCAAAAAACTTTACGGATTATACACCCCCGAAGCCGAAGTGTCCATAACCTACGACAGAGCGACCTATACTCGTGACGTCAAAACCTCCGACCACGACACCTCCGTAGAAGCCGACAACGTTTACACCGACTTTATCGTAGGTACATACAAAAACGGCAACGACAAGTTAGAACTCTCCGCAGACGGTACGTTTAAAGTCGTCAAAGTAAAATACGAAACGACGGAAAACGGTTCCGAAGAAAGCCAAACAAAAGTAGAAACGGTTGATAAAACGGGTACTTTTTCGGTAAATAGCCAAAAAGAAAAGATCACCTTTACGGTATCCGGAATAGCCGTAGAAACCGATGCATCATACAGAAAATATACTTTTGGCGAAAATCTCGGCACCATCCTCAACGGCTACTTTACATGGGTAGGAAATCTCTGCAAAGGAGATCTCGGCACCTCATTTAAGTACGAAAAACCTGTCGCCCAAGTTATAGGCGAAAACATGTGGATTTCGTTCGCAATAGCCCTTGTTGCGACCATTTTGCAATTCTTGATTGCAATACCTCTCGGCATCTCGTCGGCAACACACCAATACTCTATAAGAGACTATGCCGTCACCGTCTTTACGATGATAGGACTCTCTCTACCTACATATTTCTTTGCGGCAATAGTCATCAAAGTCTTTGCCGTTGACCTTGGTTGGTTGCCCACATCCGGACTTGTAGATTCGGGTACCTATCCCGCCACATTTGCAGGATTTATGGCAAAATTCGGTAGCATCGCAAGACACTTGGTTTTGCCTATCGCAGTCAGCGTTATTTTGTCGCTAGGCGGTCTTATGAGATACACAAGGACCAACACCCTCGAAGTTCTCAATGCCGACTACATCCGCACCGCAAGAGCCAAAGGACTTTCCGAGAAAACCGTCATCTACAAACACGCATTTAGAAACACATTGATACCTCTTGCAACCCTTCTTGCAGGTGTTCTTCCGTCCCTTTTCGGCGGAATGATGATAACCGAGCAAGTCTTTGCAATAGACGGTATCGGCAATCTCGCATACAAAGCCCTAAAAGAAGGCGACATCCCCTTCATTATGGGTTACAACATGTTCCTTGCGATATTGACCGTCATCGGCACGCTACTTTCGGACATTATGTATTCGATAGTAGATCCTCGAGTAAAACTAGGAAAATAGGAGGTAGTTATGAAAAATATTGATCAAAACAACGTTCTTCAAGACATGACCGTCCGTCCCGAAACCGAAGCACTCGAACATGCCGAAGCCAATCTCGAAGAAATAACCGAAAAAGTCGAAAAAGTCGAGGAAAAACAACTTACTCAAAGCGAACAAGAAATGCTTGCCGAAGAGAAAATGGAAGCGACTTATCAAGAAATGAGTCCCATAAATCTCATTTTTAGAAGATTCTTCCGTTCAAAACTTTCAATAGTCGGTCTTGTTATGGTAGTTCTGTTGTTCCTATTTGCTTTTGTCGGACCTCTAATCTACACACGTTGGTACGATGCCTCGGCAAAAGGCAACGAATTTGTCGTTGACCGTACCCCCGTCAAAAGTTACACCTACACGACCGAAACATATACGGACGCCAAAGGCAACACAATAGAATATGTCGAAGTCGTCGAAAAAGAAACCGAACTCAACCGTTATGCCTCCCCGTCCGGCGACCATTTCCTAGGCACCGACGACCAAGGTTACGACGTTTTCACCCGTCTTATGTACGGTGGCAGAATTTCCCTGACAATCGGCTTTATTGTCGTCATATTAGAAACGATAATAGGCATAATTTTAGGCGGAATTGCCGGCTATTTCGGTGGATGGGTTGACAACATAATCATGCGTATAGTCGATATTTTCAACTGCATACCGGCTCTACCTATACTACTTATAGCATCTGCCGTCATTGACGGATGGAAGATAAAAGGCGCCATCACCGACGACCAACAAATCTATGTTCTCATGATCATGATAACACTATTCAGTTGGAGCGGAACGGCACGTATGGTAAGAGGACAAATCTTGGGACTTAGAGAGCAAGAATATATAACGGCAACCGAAGTCATGGGACTTTCTACCCCAAGACGAATATTCATGCACCTTATCCCCAACGTCATGCCCCAACTTATCGTTACGATGACATTAGGACTTGGCAGTGTAATTTTATACGAGTCGACACTTTCGTATTTAGGACTAGGCGTACCTATCGGCAAAGCCGCATGGGGTACAATGATTGCCTTATCCAACGATCCCGTTGCCCTACAATACCACGTCAACACATGGCTTCCTGCAGGTATTATGATAGTCATAGCCGTATTAGGGTTCAACTTTGTCGGTGACGGCCTAAGAGACGCAATGGATCCCAAGGCGAAGAAGTGAGGTTTTTATGAGCGAGAAAAACAGCAATTACATATCAATAAAAGAAAGTCGTAAAATCCTCAAATACAACAATCGCCAAATGAGGTATTACGAAAAACTCAAAAAGCAAAAACGCCAACCGTCGGAGTTCACCACCACAATGAAAAACCCCGACAATATCATAGAGATTGACGACCTCAAAACCGTATTTTTCACCGACAACGGCACAGTTATGTCGGTAAACGGCGTATCTTTCGACATTCCAAAACAAAAGATTGTCGGAGTAGTAGGAGAATCGGGCTGTGGCAAGAGTGTCACATCACTATCGATAATGCAGTTGGTTCAAGCCCCCCAAGGCCAAATCGTAGGCGGACAAATAAGATTCAATTCGGGCGAATTAGGCGAAGACCAAGACGGCAAAAAACAAGCCTATGACATAGTCAAAATGCCTACCGAAGAGATTTATAAGGTTAGAGGCAAAGATATCACAATGATATTCCAAGAGCCTATGACCAGTCTAAACCCCGTCTTTACTATCGGCAACCAACTAGACGAAGTCAGTTTCACGCACAACCCCGAAATATCCAAAGAAGATGCGATGAAATGTAGCATAGACATGCTAAAAAAGGTCGGCATCGCTATGCCGGAACACGTCTATAAAAGTTATCCGCACGAACTTTCCGGCGGAATGAGACAAAGAGTAATGATCGCCATGGCACTCGTAGGCAACCCAAAACTTATTATTGCCGACGAGCCGACTACCGCCCTTGACGTCACTATTCAAGCCCAAATACTCGAACTCTTGAAAAAACTTCAACAAGAAGAAGGTTGTTCGATAATGCTCATCACCCACGACCTCGGAGTCATTGCCGAAATGGCAGACGACGTCGTCGTAATGTACGCAGGCAAAGTCATCGAAAAAGGCACCGCCAAAGAGATTTTCCACAATCCCTTGCACCCCTACACCAGAGGACTCCAAAAGAGTAAACCGCTCATCACGTCATCCTCGACCGAGCCCCTTTATTCTATCCCCGGACAAGTCCCCAATCCTATCAACTTGCCGGATGCCTGCTATTTCAAGAACAGATGCGAATTCTGTTCCGAAAAGTGCAACAACGGTTACCCTAAAGAAATAAAAGTCAGTGACACTCATTACGTTTCGTGCTATCTATACGAAAATGCGGAGGAAAAATGATATGGAAGAAGTAAAGAATATTGTTCAAGAAGACAAAATTACCGAAGAATCTACCATTGTTTCCCCCGAAAATGTTGAAAAAAACGACGAAAACATTTTGGTTGTAGATGATCTCAAAAAATATTTTGTCATTGACACCGATCTTTTGGGACGCCCTACTAAGCACCTAAAAGCCGTTGACGGAGTCACGTTTACCATCAAAAAAGGCAAAACCTTAGGAGTTGTCGGCGAGTCCGGTTGCGGTAAAACCACACTTGGCCGTACTATTCTAAAACTACATGAGTCTAGCGGAGGAAAAATATTCTTCGAAGGCGACGACATAACCAAATTGTCAAAACGCAAAATGCGTAAATATCGTACGGATATGCAACTCGTTTTCCAAGATCCCTATTCGAGTTTGCCCCCTCGTATGACCGTCGGCAATATCATAGCCGAAGCCGTCAAAGTACACAAAATAGTACCCAAAAAGGAAGTCCCCCAATATGTACGTAAAGTCATGAAAGAATGCGGACTTCAAATGCAATATTACGATAGATACCCCCACGAGTTTTCAGGTGGTCAAAGACAACGTATCTGCATTGCACGGGCCCTTGCCGTCAATCCAAAACTTGTCATTTGTGACGAGCCTGTATCCGCTCTTGACGTGTCTATCCAAGCCCAAATAATCAACCTTCTCAAAGAACTTCAAACCACCAAAGGGCTTACATATCTGTTTATATCGCACGACTTGTCGGTCGTCAAATACATCACCGACGACATTTTGGTTATGTATCTCGGCAATATGATGGAAATAGGCGATACCGACGAACTGTTCGATCATCCGCTCCACCCCTACACGAGAGCGCTTTTCTCGGCAGTTCCCGTCCCCGATCCCGACGTCAAGATAGACAGAATTATCCTAAAAGGCGACATCCCGTCCCCCGCCAATCCTCCCAAGGGATGCAAGTTCCACACCCGTTGTTCGGAGTGTATGAGCGTATGTAAATACATGTCCCCCAAGATGATAGAAGTGAGCGAAGGACACCGAGTCGCATGCCACCTATACGATCAAGAAGTAATGTCGGATCTTGCCAAATACGACCAAGAATATGAGGCTATTTTGCAAGAAGAACAACGAAAAGAAGAAGAAAAGAAAAACAAAAAAAGTTTTCTTGACAAAGTAAAAAATCTGTTTAGCAAAGAGAAAAAGCACTCAAAAGAGGACGAAGAGTCCGCTTCCCAAAAAGAAAATGAACAAGAAGAGTGCCAAGAATAAATATGTAGATGACGGACACACTCTATACGATATGTCGGGAGTAGGCAGTCCGGAACAACTAAAACACACCGAAAAAGAGAGTAAAGCCAAAGTCGGACTTACTTTCAAAGAAAAAATGACCGCAATTAAAGCTGCATTTCAGGTTTACGCCCCAATATTTTTTGGAGTTTTGGCTTGCTTTACAGTCGTAGCGTTGATGCTATGGTTGTGGTTGAAGTAAAACGAGGGATATATGGTTAAGAAAAAAAGTCTTATTTTCACAGCAATCGTAGCGCTTGTAATGATTGCTTTCATGGTATGTGCATGCACCGCACTCAACCCCGAAAAAAACGAATCTTATTCGGGATCTTCCTCTAATGCGAGCATCACCGGCGGAGAAGATAGTACTACCACGCAATTACAAATAGTCAAGAGCGAATATAAGTTCACGCAAGAACAAGCACTATCACGTATAAAAGCCGAATATCTCATAGAAAACGGTGGATATAAAGACACCGACAACGTAGTTGTCACCGTATCGCTAAAAGAAAAATCATTGATAGAATGTTACAATGAATATTACTACAAAAAATATAGCGATATAGGCGAATATGCGGCATCCGAAGACGGCAAAATCCAACTTGACAAAATAGAATCGGAACAAAGCAAAATGCTTGATTCGTTGTCAAACAAAGGCATAGAATCGAGTACCGTCTATACATATTCCACGATCCTCAACGCATTGGCAATCGAAACGGCTTACGGCAACCTCGAAAAAATCGAAAGCATGTCGCAAGTATCTTTTGCAATGTTGTCTGACACATATAATCTCCCCACCACTACATCTGCAAGTTCCGATGCGTCCGGCATCGTCAACGACGTCGAAATATATTCGACAGGTATCTACGATTCATCCTCGGCAATTGACTCCAACGGCAATCAAATCACCGGCAAAGGCACTGCCGTCGCCATACTCGACTCAGGTTTTGACTGCTCCCACTCGGTATTTTCCACAATGCCGAATTGCAGTGACGACGAACTCCTAATCAAAGAGTCCGACATAGACTCGTTTTTAGCAATCAAAGGCAACAATGCCTCCAAATTTACATCCGGACTAGAAACTTACCAAGTTTACCGCAACAAAAAAATTCCTTACGGCTACGACTATGCCGACAAAGATTACGATATTTTCCCTTATGACTCGGAGCATGGCACTCACGTAGCAGGAATCATTGGAGGCAACGACGACGTAATCACCGGTATTGCGGTTGACACGCAGTTAGTCCTAATGAAAGTTTTTCCCGACCTTGACTCAGGCGGAAAGACCGAAGACATTTTGGCAGCCCTCGAAGATGCCGTTCTTCTCAATGTAGATGCAATCAACATGTCTTTGGGATCTTCTTGCGGATTTTCAAGAGAAGAAGACAATGCCCAACTCAACAAAGTTTATGACAGTATAGGCAATGCCGGTATCAGCCTAATCACCGCTGCAAGCAACGATTACAGCGCAGGTTACGGCGGAGCACAAGGCAACACCAACAAAGTCACCAACCCCGATTCGGGTACGGTAGGATCCCCGTCCACATACCAAGCATCCCTTTCGGTTGCAAGTATTTCGGGTACCAAATCGCCCTACATTGTAGCCAACGGCGACCAAGTATTTTTCTATAAGGAATCTAATTCCATAGCAGGCGAAGAAAACGACTTTTACGAAGAACTCTTTGCTTCACTTAAAAAGAACGGTTACTCCGACGAAGCACTTTCCGGTGACGTCACTTTACAATATGTCACAGTCCCCGGAATCGGCTCTGCCATCAACTTCGCATCCGTTGACGTCAAAGGCAAAATAGCCCTTATCAAGAGAGGTACCAACACCTTCGAAGAAAAAGCCGCCAATGCCAAAGCCGCAGGAGCCATTGCATGTATCATCTACAACAACATAGACGGTGATATTTTGATGTCGATGGGCAAAACCGACCACATCCCCACAATTTCAATATCCAAGTCCGACGGCACCACGCTTGCCAAGAAGAGTTCAGGCACCATGGTGTTCAATAAGTCCACTTCCAAGGCAGGCCCGTTCATGTCCGACTTTTCAAGTTGGGGACCGACTGCCGACCTAAAACTAAAACCCGAAATCACCGCACACGGTGGCAACATTTTGTCGGCTGTACCCAACGGACAATACGACGAACTCTCCGGCACATCCATGGCTACCCCCAACCTTTGCGGTATAGTCATTTTGATTCGTTCTTATCTAAAAGATAAATATCCCGACAAAACTTGGCCGGAAATCAATTCCCTTACCAACCAACTTTTGATGTCAACGGCGACGATAATCAAAAACGAAGAAGGCAATCCTTACTCCCCCAGAAAACAAGGTGCGGGACTTGCCAGCATGCGCAATGTTATCAACACCAAAGCCTACTTGTCGGTTGACGGAAGCGACAGACCAAAACTCGAACTTGGCGACGATGCGGAAAAGACCGGTGTCTATACCATGCAATTCAACGTCGAAAACTTTTCGACTACCAACGTAAGTTATACATTTGATTTTGTCGGCATGTCCGAAAGTGTATCGACTTCGGACGAAACCTTCGTTTCCGAAACCCCTTACATTTTGGGAGGTACCGCCCAAGCCTCGCTACTTTCAGGCGATACGACAGCCACATTTGACGGCACGACCTTCACGATAAAAGCAGGACAAAAAGCCACAATAAAAGTCGTCTATACCTTGACCGACGCCGACAAAAATTACATAGAGTCAAGTTTCCCCAACGGCATGTACGTAGAAGGATTTGTAAAACTCGTCCCCACTAATACCGAAGACGTCCAACTCAACATCCCCTTCCTAGCCTTCTATGGCGACTGGACCGAAGCACCTCTTTTTGACAAAACTTACTACGAAGTAGAGTCCGAAGCCCACGACAACGCAATAGACGACGAAGACAAACTCAAAGCCGACTACTATGCAACCACGCCTTACGGCTCGTATTACTACAACTACATTATTCCGCTCGGCACATATCTATACGATATCGACACCGACAAATACGATGCAATTCCCGCCTCGACCGACCACATCGCAATATCCAATTTCCTCGGCTCCATCGACGGAATAGGATCGGTTTATGCAGGACTATTGCGTAATGCGAAGTCTATGACCTTCACCATAACCGACAAGGTTACGGGCGAAGTCGTCTATGAAACAGTCGATTACAATGCGACCAAAGCCCACTCCAACGGTGGCACAGCCCTTCCTTACTACCAATTCGACAAGATCTATGCCACACAATTAGAACTTGTCAACAATCGTCAATACGAATTCAAAATGGTAGGACTTTTGGACTACGGCGACGGCGGATTGACCACCAATCTAAGAAACACTTTCCAATTCGACTTTACCATGGACAACGAAGCCCCCGTAATCAAGAGTGCCGAATATGAAAGGACATACGACAAAACCCTCAAAAAATATCGTTATTACGTGACTTTGACCGTATATGACAACCATTATGTCCAAGCCATAACCCCTATCATATTCACGTCCTCGTCAAGTTATACGACACTTTCCGACAACCCCATCCCCGTCTATGGCGAAAAGGGACAAGACACCAAAGTAAGATTTGAAATAACCGATTACTTGGACGATGCCTACAAAGATCAAATTATTGCCAACGGTTTGTCTTTCTCCATCGAAGACTATGCCCTCAACACCAACCTTTACATTTGTCAATTACCGGGGACCAACGGCGATTTGAAGTTTACGAAAACAGGCGATGCCGAAGGATCGGACCTCATCATACTTACCGTCAACGAAGGCGACGTTGTCGATCTTACACAATATCTGTCATCCACCGACAAAAATCTGGATGCCGACAAATCATACCTCAATCACTTGGTATGGACCACATCCAACGAAAATGTCGTGACGGTAGATAAAGGACTTGCCGTAGGTGTCAAAGAAGGTAGAGCCACCATCTCCGCAAAAGAGCAAATGGATGCTCGTCAAGCCGTCCTTATCATCAACGTAAAACCCAAAGACAAAGAAACAACCTCGACAACCGCATCAAGCGTGGACACGACCGACAAAATGGCAATCAAAGAGGCAAGATTTACATATTTTGACACATTGTTTGCCTATTCGAGAGCCGCCCAAACAAGCGAAATCAACACGACAGGATCGAGAGTTTTCATCAATTCACTGTCCTCGGGCATCAATTTCTACCCCGGCGAAAAAATCCAACTTTCCTATGATTTGTCGCCTTGGTACGTAAAAGATAAATATAAAGTGACATTTAGTTCAACCAACCCCACCGTCGCAACCGTAACCGACGAAGGTGTTGTCACAGGACTTAAAGAAGGTAGCACGACAATTTCTCTCAACATTGAGGGATCCAACATCAAGCCTTCCGTAAGAGTCACCATAAAGAGTCCGTTTGTCATCGAAAATCGTACTCTTATCGCCTACAAAGGACTCGGTGGCAATGTCGTCATCCCCGACGACGAAGGCATACTATATATAGGATCGTTTGCCTTCTGTCTATACACTACCGACTACACCATCGAAGTGTCCGACGACGACTATGACAAAAACAAGATTCCTTCAAGCAACACCACCGTCACCTCGGTAGTTATTCCGGACGGCGTGCAAGAAATACAAAAATATGCTTTCTACAACTGTACGGGACTAAGAGAAGTAGCAATCCCTAATGACGTCAAATACATTAGAGAATATGCCTTCTACAACTGCGAAAAACTAGAAAGAGTCGTCCTCAACGACAACCTTACCGAAAACAAAGACTCCAAGACCTACCAAGATAAATATGTCCTAAACAACGGCAACTTTACCTTCAAGACCTCTACCGTACCTTCGTCGCTTACGGGTACCAAAGTAGAAGTTATAGGAGCCAACGCATTTGCAAAATGCGCAAAACTCAACAACGTAGATCTTTCCAACGTCTATGCAATAGGAGTGAGAGCATTTGACGATTGTACATCTCTTTCGACCATTGACTTGACCAGTCTCAGAAACACCGGAAAAGAAGCATTTAGAGGCACGACCGCACTCGAAAGTGCCACAATGGTAAAAGATACAAAACTATCCTATGCAATGTTTGCGAAGAGCGGAATAAAGACAGTCGATCTTTACAACAACAATACCGACCTTCCCGAGTTCTTGTTCGCAAAATGTTCAAGACTGACCACCGTCAACGTTCATGGCGACATTGTCAATATAGGTAAAGGCGCATTTTCCGAATGCGATGCTTTGACCACCGTCAACTTTGTCGGCAAAGTCAAAAATATCGGAGAACAAGCCTTCTACAAGTCAACAGCCCTTGCGACTTTGACCTTACCTAACAGCGACGTTTCCATCGAATCTGATGCCTTCCGTGAAACGACAGGGCTTACCACGTTAAAGTTTGGTGCCAATACTCACATTACAGGCATAACCGGTGCTTTATTCAAAGAAACAGGACTTAACACCTTCGAAGTGGATCCTCAAAACAGTTATTATCAAGCATCCGGCGTAGCCCTCAACGACAAAGCCGGTACAACCCTCATACTCATGGGAGTAGGTGTAAATCTAGGCGAAGAATATACCTTGCCATCCAACTATACCAAAGTCGGCGATTCCGCATTTGCCGGAGCCACATTCAAAAAACTCGTAATCACCAACGAGAATGTCCAAATCGGTGCTTATGCGTTTGTAAATTGCGACAATCTCACGACAGTCGAGTTCCCGTCCGTAGCCGGCACATTGTCTATCGGCAACAATGCCTTCAACGGTGATACAAAGATCACCACACTTACCAATTTCGAATTGGTTAAAAACGTAGGTCAACTTGCCTTTGCCGCTACAAGTGTCAAAAATATCACCATCCCCGAAGGAGCGGTGTACGGCAACGGTGCATTCATGAACAGCAAGTTAGAAACCGTCACCATCGGCAAAAATTCATCGTTCGGCATGAGTGTATTTAGAAATAATACCGAACTCGTCACCGTCAACATGCCTACGGAAGGCGGAGTTGTCCTTGGCGAAATGATGTTCGCAGGCGACACAAAACTCATGACAATCGACCTTACCAAGACCAACGGCATTATTCCCGAAGAAGCCTTCTACGGATGCTCAAAACTTGCCACAGCAGACCTAACAACGACGACAGTCATCGGCAATTATGCCTTCTCCGATTGTAGAAGTTTGTCCACTGTTACGACTGCCGAAGGACTTGTAGAGATAGGCGAAGGTGCGTTCAGTCGCAACTCGTCAAGCGGATCCGCTCCGTCCTTTACCTCATTCTCAATTCCTAGCACCGTCAAAAAGATAGGTATAGGCGCATTCCTCGGTTGCCAACATTTGACATCGATTGTAATCCCCGATGCCCTTGCGGATGCAACTAGCGATTATGCTTTCGGTAAAGCCGTCCAAGTAGCCGAAGGCGAAGAAGCGAGAAATCTAAACTATGGCGATATGCTCTTTATGTACTGCACATCCCTAAAAACCGTCACTCTTCCCGCAGGACTCAAAACCATAGGATCTAGCATGTTCTACGGATGTTCTTCGCTAACTACGGTCAACGGAATAGCATCTGTCGAAAAAATAGACGAATATGGCTTTGCCGCTTGTTCGACGCTAGAAAGCCTTGATATTCAAAACGTCAAAGAAGTAGGACTCGGAGCCTTTGCTCAAGCAGGACTAGTCGGTACACTCAATGCGAAAAACCTCGAAACAGTAGGCGACTATGCTTTCCAAAGCACCAAGTTCTCATACATAAGCGCCCCCAAAGTCAAGACAATAGGCGAAGCCGCTTTCCAACTCAACACCAACCTAAAAATGTATAGTTTCGGCGACAGCATCGAGTCTATCGGCCTTATGCCTTTCTACGGATGTACCGCCCTTACCGAATTCACATTGGCAACGGGAAAAGATAGCGGAACAATAGGAAAAGACGACTATGTAAAACTAGAAGACGGCATACTTTATACCAAGATGGCATCCGGCAAATATCAATTATCGTCGGTACCTGCCGCCAAAGATATTGTCATACTCGAAGTAGCCGACGGCACCGCAAGAATCGACACTTATGCCGCCAACGAAAACAAAAATATCACGTATGTAGTCCTTCCCGACGGCTTAAAACTCATAGGCAATTATGCCTTCTACGGCTGTGAAAACCTTGACATTGTCGAGTTCAATTCGGCAGTTGCCCCTGCCCTAGAAGATTCCTACAACTCCGCAATAGCACTAGCAGAAGACGATCCCGGATACGACCTTATACACAACGTGTTTGACCTATTCGGACTCGAACTCTACTATTGCACCTTCGTTGACGTAGTAGGCAAAGTAGAACCTCTCGAAATGGTCCTTCCCAAAAACGACACCTTGTCGGGCTATGACGCACTACCTTACGAAGCATACTTCGGAGCGGTAGAAGATGCCAAGAGGAACGATTATATCGCAATGGACGAAAGTTTAGCCGAATTTATCGAATATGCCGAGAAGATTCAAAAGGCATCTACCATAACTCTCGCCTACGACGACATTGTGACCGAAGCCGTCACTATCTACAAATCACTTTCGACCGACGCCACAAAGTACGGCTACACCAAAGCCCAATGGTTAGACATGGTCAATGCGGTAGAAACGGCACAAAAAACCATCAAAACATTGAGAGTCAAGACGGCTACATACAAAGCCCAACAAATCCAAAAAGAGATCAACGAACTTTCCTCGACCTTCTCATTGTCGATGATAGACACTTTGAAAGCCTTGACCAAGAAGTTGAACGACCTCGAAATTAGAGACAAAGCACTTCTCGACTTGACTACCTACAACGCTCTCAATACAGCCTACAACGAATATTGTGAGCAACTCAAAGAAGAATATGACCAATTCGACGGTATAACCCCGTACTCAGTCGATTAAAGGAGCCAAAATGAACGAAAATATGCAAGATTCTACTCCGGTTTTAGACGAAGAACAAAAAGTTAACGAGGAGCCTACCACTCCCGAAAAAGAGATAGAAGCCCAAGACCTTACCGAAAAAGAGGACGTCTCTTCTACCCCCTCGACTCCTTCTACCGAAGAAAATACCGAAACGCAAGAAGTCGAAAAAGAAGCCGAAAAACCCGTAAAAGAGAAAAAACCTCGCAAAAAACTCACCAAGAAACAAATTATCGTCATATCGATAATAGCAGCGGTTGCCTTTCTTGTAATAGTCGCAAGCGTCGTGACTCCTATAGCCGTCATCTTTTCATCCCCCGAAAAGAAGTTTGAAAACATGTTGTCATATATGGAAGCATCGCCCAAAAACGCCACCGTTGTCGAGTCCGATTACACCGTAAAAGACGGAGAAGTTTTGGTTTACGAGAAGAAAGAAACCATAACGGTAGAAGGCGAAAAAGCCTCGGTTACCACCGTCACATCGACACTCAATTCGTCTTACGAATTAGAAGACGAAGAAAAAAGTTCCGAAATATCTGCCGACAAGATCAAATCTCCCGTCACCATAACCGAAGAAAACATCTCTCGCTACACAGTAGAAAAGGACGGTTTTAGATGTTTTGTCGCCAAAGAAAATGCCGAAAGCGTTTTCGGACAAAAAATAAACGTAGCCGGCGATATAACCATAAAGATGACTTTTAGCAAGAAAAAACTCACGCAAATAGTTTGCACCTTCCTTCTTTCAAGTGGCAAATCAGCGAGTATGACCTTTGTTTACACATACTAGGAGGCAGTCATGAAAAACAGCAAGATTTTAATATTCTTATTCATAATTTTGATAGTAGTCGGCACGTTTTTTGCATGCGACAGCGACAAGATTTTAGATACGCCCAGTAATGTTGCCATAACCGAACAAGGTCTAATCACGTTTGATAAAGTCGAACATGCCACTTCCTACGAAATCACAATAGGAGATGCGACTTATACCACAGACACCGAATCTTACCAAGTCGAAGACCTAACCAAAGACTTTACCTTTACGGTAATAGCCAAAGCAGAAGGCTACAAAGATTCCGTAGCGACCGAAGCAGTCAGTTTTACCGCAAAAACCACTCCTACACCTACCCCTACACCTACTCCCACCAAAATAAACGTAGGAATCAAGGGTTCTTCCGAAGTTAAAACAGGAAAAACAGCCAAATATTCCGCAACAGTGGACGGCGTGACTTCCACCGAAGTCACATGGAGTGTAAGAGAAGGTAAAGACTATGTCGAAATAAGCGCAGACGGCACCTTGACCGCCAAGTCCGTTGACGGAGACAAAATTGTAAAAATCGTAGCGACCAGCACCATAGACAGCACCGCCAAAGCCGAAAAAGTCATTACGATAGTAGCAAAACCCGTCCTCACGCAATCAATGCTAGACGTTTTCAACAATGTCGACAAAATGGCATTTGAAGGTTATTTGTCTTTGTCCGTATATTCCACGGGCATAGTCCAAGACCTCCAAAAAACATACACGTCGGTCATCAAAACCTCCATGGACAAAAACGGCCACTGGTATGCAGAATATGAAGATGCCTCTACGGGAATTACCCAAGGACTATATTATACCAATCATGGCGGAGTAGCTTGTCAAACAGGACTCAGCCTAACCAACGACGAAAAATACGAGCCTATGACCGACTCGCAAGGCAATTCTGTTTCATGGCAAGACGCAGGACTTTACAACAACCTCAAAAATTTGTCCGTATCCGATTTTGAATTTGACGAAGAAACATGGCGCTATGTTTACAAAAACAAGAATTCCGACCTTGTAAAGAAAGTCATAGCCATGTCCAATCCTTACGACTTCATCACCGACACATTCGGTTTGATAATAGACGGTGGCGAAATCATGGGACTCTATTCCAAAGCCTATCCGGACGAAACAATCGTATCGGGATATTCGACTATTCAAGAGTTGTTCGTGGCAGTCACGACCTCTTCGACGGTTGAAGTCCCCACCATCCCGACATACACGTTCGATCCCGAAGTCCACACTTTACTGAAAAACGCTCTTGACAATATGCAAGCCTTGACCAGTTACACCCTTGACTTCAACGAACTCAGTTATTATTTGGTCTCGTCGACTTATTCAAAAGTAGGATTTATCGAAACAGTCACCCCCACCGATTGCTATTATGTCCCCTACGAAACGACCTCCGACGCTTATGGCAACGAAGTCAAGAAAAAGTCCCCGGGAGATGCTTACGGCTACCACAAAGTAAGCGACACTCTTTACAATTCGTTTGCAATGGATAAGGACGGTACATATTCGGCAAACAGAGCCTTCCAAGACGCATTCTCGTCGGCAAAACCGAGTTTTGCGTTTGCCCCCGAAATCTTCCGTTCATATATCAAAGACGAAGAAAACGGCACCACGACATACTATGTCGAAAGCATAATGGCCAACGTTGCCACCACATACTACTACGGAGTGGGCAACAGCGACAAAAACCTTTACGGCATCTATGCAACCACCGGTTATGTTGACAGCCAACCTTACCTTCCTTACGTCACAGTCAAAGAAGTGGACGGCAAGCCTTACATCACCGAAGCCGGTTTCTATTTCTATATGGGATCCCTATACGGCTTTATAACCGTCAATTATTCGGATTTCAATACGGCGACCTTGTCGGCAGTCCTTCCCGAAGGCACCACTGCTGTAAATTTTGAAACCAGACTTGTTCCTTCCGACTGGTCTAGCGAATATACCAAAATCATAGCATCCGACGACGGTACCGCTACAAGCGAAGACTACGAAGTAAGCGCCAATGCCTATCTTACCGAATTTTTCGGCGGAGAAAAATTCACAACAACTTCCGACGTCACCGAAACGGGCAAAGTATCGTGGACGGCAGTTGACGGAGCCTTATTCTACGTGGTCAAAATCACCGAAAAGCCCGCCACAACTACGGCAACAGCCAAAACCACCGTCGAAGTCGTCAAAGATGCCTTAACTTTCGAATCCGGCATCACACAAGACAAAATTCAAGAGATTTCCGTTGTAGCCTACAAGACCGACAAATCTAACATGCTCCCCTTCTTCGGCTCGGTACTCGGCGACACATACGGATTCTGTCTCAGCGGTATGAGAATAAGAGACGGCAAGACCTCCGCCACATCGGTATTGCAATTCTATTACGACGTACCCCTAGACGTTGACTACTCCATAGAATCATCTCTAAGGAAAGTAAAACAACAACTACTTGACAACGGATTTGTCCAAAACGCAAAAGGCGAATATATCAAAAACGGTGTCATTGTCCAACCTATGGACGTGAGCCTAGACTTCATCATTTACGTTTGGTACGATCCCACCGAAACAGTATAACCAAAAAATTTATATATAGAATAAAAGGAGAAAAAACATGAAAAAAACAAGTATAAAGATGATTGCTTTGCTTGTTGCGGTAGTAATGCTCATAAGCATTTCAATTACCGCTTGTGACAAAAACAATGAATTGTTCATAGTCTCCGATTCTCAATCTTTATCGGCCGATGCCTCAATCACGGTCAAGATAGAGGGAGTAGAAACGGCAGAAGAGTACGATGTCACTTTCTCGGAAGAGGGCATTCTTACTTATGACAAAGAAAATTCCTTGTTGTCTGTTACAGGAGTTGTCGAAAGCCTAAAAGAAATCACAATGACGGTTTCTTTGGTTAGCAATCCCGAAATTACTGCATCCAAAGTATTTACGGTTGCCCCTTCCACCAATTCCAACAAAATAATCTTTACGGCAGACTCTCTCGTCGTGTCGGTCGATTCCCCCGCCCAGATTACGATTGCCACTCCCCAAAATAAAGAATATACCGTTACATATTCGGTTTCGGGACTCGTAATAATCAACAACGGCCAACTCAAAGTTGTGGAAGCCCCCGAACAAGATACAACGGTAAAAGTAACCCTTACTTTGAAAAGTGATCCTCTAGTTACTGTTTCCAAAGAGTTCACCGTCAAAGCGAAAGAAGTCGCTCCTGTCATCAAACTTAAAGCCAACAAGACCGAACTCAAAGCAGTCAAAACAGGCGAAACGGCAGACAAAATCCAACTTACCGTAGAAACGGCAACAGGTTATGAAAACGATTATGTTATTACCGCAAGTTCCGACAAAGTCAAAATCAATGCGGACAACACAGTGGTTATCAACGGCACAGTCAATTACGATACAAGAGTATCGATCACTGCCAAAATCGCATCAAAACCCGAAGTGACCAGTAGCGTAAGTATAGTTCTACGTGCCTTAAAAGTTGACGGTGTTGTCAACAGTGCAATAGAAGGAGTAACCCTTACCACTGCCAAAGTGACAGCCGCATCCAATGCCAAAATCACCGCAGAAGGCACAGTCAAAGACTACTATGTTTCTACCTCCTCCTCATCCGGTTCTACCTCCACCAACACCAGTTATGACACAACCGTCAAAATGGAAGACGGCAAATGGGTAGGCTCATGGAAAATTTCAGGAAAGAGCGACAACACCATCCTTACCGACATGTACGTAAGAGGCACCGAAACCATCAATTACGCCTACGACAAGACCACCAAGACCTACTCAACGGGCAAAGAAATGCTACGTGTCTATATCGGCAAAGACAACACAGTTGTCAAAAAGAGAGTGACCACCTACGAAAGCATCCCTACCGCATGGGAAAATCAACACTTGTACAACCCCATCGAACATTTTGCGACCAATGTCAGCAACAACTTCGAATATAGAGACGATTTCGATGTTTCTAATTACGGTCAAGATGCCACCAAAGTCGCCGCATTCAAATATAAACTCGACACCGCAGATTATGACGATCTCTACAATGCAACATACCTTTCGTTCGCATTCACTCCTATGATGGACGAAACACTTGTTGACATCTATTTCCTTGTTGACAAAGACGGAATAGTAGGTATTGTCGCCACGACCGAACACACCGTATATGGCACAACGGACGAGGAAGGCAACCCCATCGACGGAGCCACTGCCACCGGTTATTCTTATACCGAACTTTCGGTTACCTTCTCCGGAATAGGCACCACGACCGTAGCCGATCCTACACCTTATACCGCAAAATATACAGGTTCTTCCCTTACGACAAAACAAACCCTTCACAATGCAGCAATAGACGCCCTAGACACCGCTCTTACCAAAATGAAAGGTGCCACCAACTACACATTTAGAGCAGTTGACGTCACCACATACGAGCCTACAATCGATGCAGACGACTACCAAATCGATTCTTCTTCCGCATCCAATGCGACAGGCAACACCGCATCATCAACAGGCGAAGTAGGTACGGTAGGTTATATTACGACAGAAGGAATTTTGCTCGGCACAACAGGTAAATACACCTATTCAATGGACGGCAACGATTATCATACGACTTACACCGGATACAAGAAAACATCCGAAACGACCTATGATAAATTCGAATATAGTTCCAAAGACAATGTTTACAAAGGAACCAAACAATATAAAGGTGTTCTCAAAGACATCATTCCTCAATTCAATTTCAGTTCCGCAGTGTTCGAATATGTCAGTGTAGCCGAAGTCGAAGGTAGCGAAAAAGTCATCTATTGTCTTGCTCTTCGTGATGCAACCGTAGCAACCGACCTCGCCCCCGAAATCTCCATGTATCAATATGCAGACGATGCGGCAGCCGAAATCGACTCCAAATTCTATCTCTATGTTGACGAAGACGGCAACCTCGTAAGATCCACATACCAATACTCATTGGTTCTCGGCACCTACCAAGGTTATGTCAACACCTATTACACCAACGTAGGCACCACAACCCTTCCCGCAGACACTTTCACCGGTTATATTGAAAGAACCCCCGAAACTTCTTGGGCAGACATGATATGCGAAGAAGGCAAAGCCAACTTCCTATATCTCCACACCTCGACTCACTCCGAAACTACTTACGGATGCGTTTACAACAAAACCACCAACAGTTATACTCACGGAAATTGTAGAGCCGATTGTGCCACAATTCTAAAACATATCTTCGGCTCTGACTTCGACTTCTCTACTTTCCCCACCCCCAAGACCTTCTACGATGTATTTGGCGACAACCTCTACGTTGCAGAATATAAGGACAGAGAAATAGTAGATGCAGACGGCAACTATGTATATGATGCAGCCGGCAACAAGACCTATATCGAATATTTTGGTTTCAACCTTTCGATCGACAGATGCGACGAAAACGGCAAAATCTATCAATCTGACTACGAAACCGTTATCGAAAATCTAAAAACAGCCCTCGGCGGAGCCATGGGATACACACTCAGCGCATCCTACTCCTCGGTTGACAAAGATATGTTAGAAGGCGGTAGCCGTTATGCCGTATTCAACAGTTCCGTAAGCAACACGACAATCGTTATCGAAAACAACTTCTCAAGATACTTCTGGGTATCTATCTACAAACTCGGAGATTATCCTTACAACTGATAAATCTATTTGATTTACATTTTACCGCCGTCAAAAAAGACGGCGGTAAACTCCCAAGGGGGTAAAATGAATAAAAAATTATTAGTAATATGCTTGGTAATTTTACTTTTGGTTGCTTTGGTCGCTTGCGACGAAGACCAAACCCCAAGCGGAACAAGCGGATCGTCGGGGAGCCAAAACATTGTTGTCAATGCTCTCGAATCTGCTATTTCAATCCATAAAGACGAACTTAATGCGTACAATTTTTGTACACTTTTTTATATTATAGAAGACGGCAAGAGCGTAACAGTCACCACCGACTATATCGACAAATCGGGAGTGCCTACCGATTACGGCACCGGCGACGTAGTATGCACGTATAAAGGTATCTCCGCCAAAGTCTCGGTCAATGTCTATAAGACCGTATATGAACTGATTCTTTCTAAAAAGGGTATTGACCTTGTAGAAAAAGAAGTAGCGACCTACGATTTCAAATCGCTGTTTTCTGCCTATATAGACGGCAAAAGACAAGAAATAACCGACGATATGGTATCGACCGACGTCGAAGCCAAAATCGGCACTTATACCTATTCTGTCACCTTCCATGGCATAACCAAAACACTTACGGTGGCGGTTTCTAGCGACGTAGAAGTTCGAGCCTATGCCGAAACCAAGACGATAGACGACAGAGATATTTTGACCTACGACTACAAAAAGTTGTTCGGCATCTCCAAAAGTGGCAAATATGTTTCCGTCCTCGACTCATATATCGATCGCTCCGATCTTACCATTGACGGCGGTACGGTCACCCTTACCTACGAAGGCAAGTCCGCATCCGTTCGCATCATCGCAAATGTCCTAAAATACAATATAGTCAAAGTCAAAGACACTTTTACCGTATATAAAGGTATTGCCAAAGATTATGACTACAAAGGACTTTTTATAGCCTATGTCAACGGCACTCACGAAAGCCTTAAAGATTCCGACATAACATCCACCGTTCAAGACGAAGCCGGCACTTATACGGTTACAGCCAAATTCGTAAGAGCCACCGCCACAATAAACGTAGTTGTCACCGACAATCACGTAATCGAAGTTTTCCCCGCAACAGGAAACTTTGTTTTGACAACCGACGAAATATCTACCCACGATTTCAGCAAAGATTTTTGGCTCTATGTCGATGAAAAAGACGTTGACTCCAAAAATCTCACAATAGACACATCAAGTCTTTTGTCGGCAGTAGAGGGCGACACCAAAACCATCACCGTATCTTACACCCAAGATACCACCAATTTCAACAAGAATTTTGACGTAAAAATCGTAGCCCCGACCACCCCCGTTGTCAAAACCAAAAATATCACGACTTACCCCAACAGCACCCCTATAGACCTTACGACCTTATTTGAAATCGAAAAGGACGGCACCGCCGTTGCCGTAACGAGCGATATGATTACAGGTTCCGTAGATTATACGGTAGTAGGCGACAACGAAATAACTCTTACGTATGAAGGCAACACTTATGTAGCCACCGTCACCCTAAAAAGAGGCGTATCAATCACCCCCGTAAAAGATGAAATAGAAGTCGTCAAAGGCACCGACCAATCGATTTACCCCTTCGCCGACGACGTCGTAGTCCTTGTCAACGGCATAAGATATAGAGATCTCGAAAGATATATAGACTACAAATCGGTTGACTTTTCCAAGGCAGGCACCTACCAAATGACGGTTTCTGTCCCCTACGGCAATGCAGGGACGATAGAAAGCGCAGTCGTCAACTACAAAGTTGTCAACAATGTTTATAGCGTCAACCTAAAATCACAATCGATTGTCGTCAAAAAAGGCACAACCTACGACTTTACCGACAACATTGACCTAAATGTCAACGGTTACAAACAATCGTTTGTCAAAGTCAAAGCCTATGCCGACGATCCTCTTTCGACATACTACGAGTTATCCGGCACCCCGTCCTCTTTTGAAGATATCGGCATTTACGACGTGACCGTTTCTCTTTACATTGACGGACTGACGGCAACCCCCGTCAACCTAACTTACCGATTCACAATTGTTGACGACGTCACCGTTACCCCCATAGACCAAGCAATCTTTACCGGCACGACGTTAAACCCCAAAGATATGTTCACGATCGTTGACAACGGACTTGTCGTCTATCCCGATTTTAGCATGATAGAAGGCAAAGTTGACGTCCACACCCCGGGCATCTATACCGTCACGATTTCTTACAAAAATATCACAAAATCGGCAAAAATCACCATAATAGACAAAAATATCTTAGGCACATACAAAACCCTTCTCACGACCTTATCAAGAGAAGCGGAAGTTGATGACGAAGGCTACACCACCATCGAACAAGTATCGTCAAGAGCCATCGGAGATCTAGTCATCAAATCAGAAAAAGATATCATTCTCGACGGCACCAAAGCAGAAATATTAGGAGCCAAAGACCAAAGCACGATATATCTAAAACTCGGTTCGAATGAATATACTTTATACTATTTTGACGGCATAGTCGTTCTTGATCCCGACAATTCCCTAAAACTCCAATTTTACGACGGAAGACGTCCTATGGTATATTTCAACCAAAACATGTGGACAATCACCGAAAAACTCACCGTCAACAAGGGTAACAGTTATGTTTTGCAAGAAACATACACGAGATATTCGATAGACACTTTCCATATCCAATCGGTACAAGACAATACGACCAAGTGGTATGCTCTAAGAACTCAACTTGTAGAAAAAACCAGTGCCGACACCATATATTCGGTCACATGGGGCGAATGCACCTATTCCGACGGTTTCGATCCCAAAACCACCAAGAGAGCCACCCTCACGTTTGACGGCTATTCATACACGTTTGACATGTCCTCATCGTCAACAATGGTAGCGAAAGTAGATACCACTGCGGAAACCACCCAAAAATATGCCGGATCGGTATTTACTTACAAAGCATCCGGTACCGAAAAATGGACACTTTCGTTTAGCAATACCGAAGCGATTACACTCAAAATCGCCACCGAAGAAGTCCTCAAAGAAAAATCGTTGTCTAGCATGAAGTCCAATGCCTATTTCGATTATAATCAAGACATCGTGTTCATATACGACTATGACGAAAAGACCTCGACATATTATTCCTACAAGTTCATTCTCGATTTTGACGCACGTACATTTACGCTAGAAACCAAAGACGTTCTTTTCGGCTACTACAAATACGGCGACAAATACATATTCCTAGACGGTTACGGAAAAGGACACATTTCTTACGATTCCTCGACCACAGCAAGCATTGATTACGAAAGAGTAGGCGACGAAGTAGTCCTTACGGAAAACGGCAGACAAAGCACCCTCTACATAAGCCCTCTTCTCAATGTTCTTACAGGCAAGACCTTCGAAGACGAAGCCCTTATCGGAGCCCAATTTGTCAACACGTTCGTCATCGACGGAGCCGTTGTCACAATGGACAGTTATTCGGTTAGCGTAGGCACGACCAAAGAGCAATTAAGGAGCCATATCACCGTCAAAACCAAAGACGGCGAACTCAATGCCACAGAAAAGAAAAATGCGATGAACGTAAAAGACATCAACATAAACCAAAGCGGATTCTATTTCTATACGGTCAAAGCCACCGTCGAAGGCAAAACGGTAGAAGCCTACTATGCAGTGGAATATAAATCAAAACTCTATTCCTCTAATCCTCTCGTGTCCGACTGGGGACAAGGCATCACCGATTCGGCGACCACTCTCAAAATAGACGAATACGGCTTATGCACCCTTATCTACAACGGCACGACATACACCGGCGACATCATCATCGACACCACGACCAACACGAGTTTTGTCGCAAAACTCCACTCCCCCGCAGAACATTACTTGTCCCTAAAAGGTACGGTAATATCCGACGGCATCTTGTCGATTTCAGGAAAAGGCGCAGCAACATTCAATGAAGTGTTCACACTCGGCACAGTTGAAAGCATCGGCGTTCCTGCCACCGTAATTCGCAAAATAACGGTAGGCGGAGTATCTACTTACTATCTGTCATCCACGACCGCAGCCCTTGGCGAAAACGGCACGATCACTTGTATAGTAGGCACCGACATCACCGCAAAAGACACGATTTGCCAAATGACCACCGCCTCAAAAACCATAGTGTTCAAAGTTGTCGCATGGGGCGATCTCGGTAGCGGAATAATACTTGCCGACAAAAACATCGGCACCTATACCTCTCCTGACGGCAAAACCTTGATCCTAGACGGTTTCGGTGGCGGCACTATAGACGGCACCGTCGGCACCTATATACTTGACAGAGGCGACTTCATCACCTTCTACACCGACACCACGACCACCGTTTACGAACTCGACAGAAAGAACAACACCTACAAAGTGAAAAACATTGCCCTAGACGAAACACTGGTAGAAAATACGACCTACACCGCCACCTACACATTTGTTTGTGGCGAAGCATCTTATTCCGCCACTACCGCCTTCAAGTTCGGCAAAAACAAAAAGGTTACCGTCACGTCCTTATCGACCTCTCACGACTCCGAAAGTGACGGTTGCGAAACCGACAAATATTCCCCATTGTTTGCCTCTCTACAAGGAGTCATAGGCACCTACACAGTGTCGGGCGACGTCCTAACCGTCATTGTCAATTCGATCACCTTCACCTTCCGCATACAAGACGTAACATATCCTGCCCAAATAATATCGACCTCATCGACACTTGACTCGTTATCCCACGGATATTTCTCTAAAAACACTCTTTTTACAGCCTAAAAAAGATAAAAAAAAGTAAAAAAGCATTGTGGCTATCAAAATTAGTTGCAATGCTTCTTTTTTTTGCATAACATTGTATATTGTATTGGTATAAGTATAAGGGGTTATTGGTTTTTTATTTATTCTTTATATCTTTATATTGGTACATCTCAACAAGCAATTTTAATTAAGGAGATAGACCTATGAAACAACACGCTAAATTACTATTAGTAATAGCCATCGTGTTCGTGTTCGCAATGTGTTTTGTCGCATGTGACTCATTAGAAGCCTCCATGCTCGATTTAGGCACATTATACCTAGAAGACGGCCTCCCCGGAAGTGCATCCTTCACCACAGACGGAACATTATCAGGGACGGAAGTTTCAGGCACGTTCGCATGGACCGAAGGTCAAACCGTAGAAGAAGGAGAAAAGGAATATTCTTACACCTTCACTTCGACTGACGGCAAAGAAATTACCGGCACAGTAAAACTTACTTTCCACAAAGCCACTGCTGTCCAAGTTTCCACCCTTCCCCAAAAGACGACCTATACAGAAGGCGACACATTTGATGCGACAGGCATGGTAGTCACCGTCAAATACGACAACGGCGACGAGATCACAAGGACAGTGACCAACTACACCTATGCCCCTACAGGAGAATTGACCTCTGACGACACAACCGTCACCGTCACCTATTCGGGACTAGTTGACACTTTCCAAATCACTGTCAACAAAGCCGAAACCCCTGTCACACCTCACACCCACACCTACAATTTCAAAGAATGGAAAAACGGCACCAAACCTACAACCGAA
>CAVIQK010000005.1:0-32478 GCA_963644945.1 bacterium
GTTGTGCTAGCACCATTTGACTCTTTTGTGTATAATTATTTCAATAAAATAAAATTTTGCGATTATGTTCCGAAAGGACTCTTAGAATGGCTAAAAGAAAATTTTGGCGGAGAAATTGAAATTGATGAGAATATGAATCAATTACCTATCAGGTTAGATTTGAAAACTCTACAACAAGTTTACATTGATATGCTCGGATTCGCCGGTAAACCATTTTATTCTGTTTACGAAACATATAATTATCTCAAAAAAACAGTTTCGTTCGACGAATTTTGTGCAGGGTTTTATGTATTAAAAGAATTATCAATTATTCAAATTATTGACAAAAAATTGATAATTTCTTCAAATAAAAATAATAGATCAAATTCCTATTTATGGAGATGCATCGGTAATGAATGATAAAGAATTTCTTGAAAAAGTAAAGCAAAATTATGATTCCGGCGACTACGAATGTATTCGATATGCACTTGAATATGCAACGAAGCAACACGAAGGACAATTGAGATTATCCGGAGAGCCTTATATTATACATCCTATAATGGTTGCCTCAAACTTAATTGATATAAGATTGGATGCTGCTGCAATTATGGCGGCACTGCTTCATGATACTGTCGAAGATACGGGGGCAGAGATTGATGACATCAAATCAAAATTCGGGGCAAATGTTGCATTTTTAGTAGCAGGAGTGACTAAACTTTCCAAATTCAAAAATAAATCTTCCGAAGAAGCGCAAGCAGAAAACTTTCGTAATTTAATAATGTCGATGTTTACAGACATGCGTGTACTTCTTATAAAATTAGCCGATAGATTACATAACATGCAAACTCTTGAATTCCAAAGTCCTCAAAAACAAAAGAAAATTGCTCAAGAAACTTTGGATGTTTATGCACCTCTTGCAGGAAGGCTAGGTATTTCTACATACAAAGTAGAACTTGAAGATATTGCTTTCAAATATTTGTATCCGGAAGAATATAAAGAACTTACATTAAGTATCGCACAATGTAGAGAAGCTCGTGTTGCAATAGTCGATAGAATTATTAGTGATATTAAAGAAAAACTTGTCGAACTGAATATAAACGGTAGAGTTTTTGGTCGTCCTAAACACTTATATTCGATTTATAAAAAGATGAGAGACGGCGGAAAAACATTGGATCAAATTTATGACCTTATTGCGGTAAGAGTTATTGTAGATAATGTTAATGAATGTTATAGCGTTTTAGGTGCAATTCACTCAATGTGGAAGCCTATCCCCGGTAGGTTTAAAGACTATATTGCAATGCCTAAGCCCAATTTGTACCAAAGCTTACATACAACCGTTGTGTCAAACTTTGGACAGATTTTTGAAATTCAAATAAGAACCGAAGAAATGCATAAGATAGCAGAATATGGTATCGCTGCGCATTGGAAATATAAAGAGGGTGGTGGAAGCGAAAATACTGCCGCATTTACGCAAGAATATGATAAAAAACTGCGTTGGATAAGAGAAGTTAAAGAAGTTGAAGGCGATTTAAGGAATGGTAAAGAATTCGTCGATACAATTAAAAACGATGTTTTAGATACCGATATATATGTGTTTAGTCCCAAAGGTGAAGTCTTTTCAATGCAAAAAGGCGCAACGGCTCTAGACTTCGCTTATAGAGTACATAGTGCTGTGGGCGATAAATGTGTCGGTGCAAAAGTCAACAGCAAAATGGTCAATATTTCTTATGTTCTAGAAAATGGCGATGTTGTTGAAATTTTGACTTCCAATTCATCGAAAGGACCGTCTAGAGATTGGTTAAAAATTGTAAAAACGCCTACTGCAAAAGCCAAAATCCGTTCTTTTTTCAAGAGTACAATGAAGGAAGAAAATATTAAGATCGGACGTGAAATGCTAGAAAGAGAGGCTAAAAGAAGAGGTTACAATTTACATGAAGATTTGATGGATCCAAAATTTGTAAACATTGTAATGGACAAATATTCTTTTGCATCTATTGACGATTTATATGCATCCGTCGGATACAACGGAATTACGGTAGGGCAAATTCTTGGAAAACTTATTGAATTGTATAAAAAATCACAAGCAATAAGTCATATTGACACTGTTACAGTGCCTACATATCAAGAAAGTACAAAAAAACATGCCAACGGAATTTTAATTGACGGACACGATGATTTTTTAGTTCATCTGTCGCAATGTTGCAATCCTGTTCCGGGGGACGAGATAGTCGGTTATATATCTAGAGGCAGAGGCGTTTCGATACATAGAAAAGATTGCCCTAACATGAAAAATGTCGAAAAGGAACGTATTTTGGAGGCAAAATGGCCGGATGACGATAAACCTGTAAATTGTGTCGCATCACTTTGTATTGAGGCAGAGAACGTAAGCGGATTATTAGGACAAGTTACATCCACAATCGGCGCATTAAAAATACAAATCATAGGTGCAAATATTAGGCTAAAGAGAGGGCAAGATACAGGAATCATGGAGTTATCGCTAGAAATAAAAAATCTTGCAGAACTTGAAACTGTTATACAAAAAATTAATGCAATAAAAGGAATTATTTCAATTTCTAGAAAACAGTAGGTGAAAAATGTTAGAACTTAAAGATATCACAAAAGTTTACAAATCGGGTGAAGAACAAGTAAATGCATTAAACGGAATTTCTTTAACATTTGGGGAATCCGGGTTTGTGAGTATTTTAGGGCAATCCGGATGCGGAAAGACCACGCTACTTAATATAATCGGTGGATTAGATCGTGCTACCGATGGTGATATTTTTATAAACAACCAAAGTACAAAATCTTATAAAGATAAAGATTGGGATGCATATAGAAATAATTCTATAGGTTTTATATTCCAAAGTTATAATTTAATACCTCATTTGACTGTTTTGCAAAATGTAGAATTAGCAATGACATTGTCGGGTGTCAGCCCTTCTTTGCGAAAGAAAAAAGCAATACAAATGCTAGAAAAAGTGGGACTCGGTAGTCAAATCAACAAGAAGCCAAACCAATTATCTGGCGGTCAAATGCAAAGAGTTGCGATCGCAAGAGCGCTTATAAATAATCCCAAAATTATTCTTGCCGACGAGCCTACGGGCGCACTTGATTCAAAATCAAGCGTTCAAATAATGGATATAATCAAAGAGATTTCTAACGATAAACTTGTAATTATGGTAACTCATAATGCAACTCTCGCAAATGAATATAGCACACGTATAATACGTATGGCAGACGGAAAAATACTTGAAGATACAATAGGTGCAGTGCCAGCAAAAGAAGAATGTTCAATAGATAGTAGATCAAGTAATGAAGAAGATGTAAACAACATTGATAGCGGTAAAAGTGAAAAGAAAAATAAAACTTCGATGTCGTTTTTTACCGCAGCAACACTTAGTTTCAAAAATTTATTGACAAAAAAAGGAAGGACGTTTCTGACATCTTTTGCCGGAAGCATCGGAATAATAGGTATTGCATTGGTTTTGGCATTATCTACAGGAGTAGATAATTATATTAAATCGACAGAAAATGAGTTTTTAGGAGCAACTCCGGTTGCAGTCAATTCCATTGATATGGATATATCGTCTTTTATGACATCTGACAGTTATTCTTATTCGTATAATCAAGAAAAAGAATTCCCTACAGATGAAATTATAAAGAAAAATACAATTCAATCACAGATGGGAGATGTTGATTTTACCAAAATAGAAAAATATAATGATATTTCCGACGATTTTGTAAATTATGTAAAAGAAAATCTTGATAAAAAATATTACAACAGCATTGACGAATTAAGAACTATAACTTTTAATTTTTTAATGACAAAAAATGACGAATATTATATTAACACGTCGAATTTGTCTCAAATGGTCAGCAATGAAAATTTCGTAAAAAATAATTATGAAGTGCTTAAAGGCGAATTCTCCTTTGATAAATATTCTCTAAATGTTGTTGTAGATGCGAACAATTATTTGTCCGAAATGGCATATTCATTGTTAGGGCTTGATGAGGATGAAGTCGAATTTGATAATGTAATTGGTAAAGAATTTTATATTGCCGATAACGACGATGCTTACACCGAAGTTAAACTAAGTAACAAAAATTATTATAGACTAAACGTAGGGGATGAATTATTGCCGGTATCTAGCGAAAATAATTCAAAAACTATAAAAGTTAAAATTTCATCAATAATAAGAGTAAAAAATAATTCTAACGCAAGCCCGTTTTTAATGTCGGGTATTTACTTCAATAAATCACTTGGTGACGAAATTTTGCAAAATGCAAAAGATTCTCAAATTGTTGTCGATCAATTAAAAAATACTACAAAAAGTGTTTTAGATAATAAAACAATAGCTTCCGGCGGTATGCTTTCTACTTTAATGGGCGGTATATCGTCTTATATGGAGACAAGTAAATATACATTGGCATCTATAAATGCGGATGAAAGCATCAAAACTTTGAATATTTATCCGATTGATTATCAGTCAAGAGAACCAATAATTGATGTAATAAATGCCTATAACGAGCAAGAGAATATAGAAGATGCGCAAAAAATATCTGTAACAGATTCTGCCGCTTTGATGTTCGATGCACTCGGCGAAATGACAGATATCGTCACCTATGCTCTTACGGGTTTTCTAGCGGTCTCTTTATTGGTTTCAACCGTAATGATAGCTGTAATAACTTATATATCAGTAATAGAAAGAACAAGAGAAATCGGCATTCTTAGAAGTATCGGAGCAAGAAAAAAAGATATATCGAGAGTATTTAATTCTGAAACATTTATTATTGGATTGTTTTCGGGAAGTCTCGGTGTAATATTGTCGTATATACTGATTATTCCCATAAATTTAATACTAAACTCGCTTGTAAATATCCCCAATCTATGTATTTTGACACCATGGGCATCTATAATTTTGATTGCAGTAAGTGTCGTATTAACATTGATTTCAGGGTTTATTCCATCAAAAATTGCAGCAAGAAAAGATCCGATTAAAGCCTTGAGAACTGAGTAAAAAAACTAATTTTGGCGACGTACGCTAATATATTCGTTATAAAAACGATAGTAGGGGCATTCTGAAGTGTTTGATGTTAAGAAGTTTTCCATGTCATCTTGATCAAGATCAAGTTCGCATGTATAAACATCATAATCTTCATCGTAGTCATAATACATACATGATTCACATCTATTCATATTTATTACCTCACTAGAATGCTACCACTTGTTAAAACAAATGTCAATAAAATGTAAGACTGGCCATTAGAAAAAAATATGTAAAAAATATAAAAAAATTGTTGACATAATTTTTCGTATAAGCTATTATATAAAAGCACTCGACGGGGTGTAGCGCAGTTTGGTAGCGCACTTGGTTTGGGACCAAGGGGTCGGGAGTTCGAATCTCTTCACCCCGACCAGGAAAGCCATCAAAAAGTGATGAGGGCCTTTAGCTCAGTTGGTTAGAGCGGTCGGCTCATAACCGATTGGTCCGCGGTTCGAGTCCGTGAAGGCCCACCAAATAAAATATATAATACGGTTCGGTAGTTCAGCTGGTTAGAACGCTAGCCTGTCACGCTAGAGGTCAGGGGTTCGAGTCCCCTTCGAATCGCCAAAATGTTTACGTGCCCTCGTAAAGAGGGCATTGTAAATATGCTTCGGTAGCTCAGCTGGTAGAGCAGGGGACTGAAAATCCCCGTGTCGGTGGTTCAACTCCGCCCCGAAGCACCATAATGTTGCTGGCATAGCTCAATCGGTAGAGCAGCTGATTTGTAATCAGCAGGTTGATGGTTCAAGTCCGTTTGCCAGCTCCATAAGGAGAGGTTCCAGAGCGGCCAAATGGAGCAGACTGTAAATCTGTTGTCGACGACTTCGGTGGTTCGAATCCACCCCTCTCCACCAAAAAATCTCGTTCTAATGAGCGAGATTTTTTCTTTTATAATATATATTACAAACTAAAATATATAAATTATATATTATATCTTGACAAACTGTCTTAAAATAACGATAATATATGTGTATTTTACTTTGGAGGTATATTTATGGCATATATAATGGCCGGCGATTTTAGAAAAGGTGTTACGTTCGAAATGGACGGTACCGTGCAAACAATTGTCGATTTTCAACACGTTAAACCTGGTAAGGGCGCAGCATTTGTTCGTACCAAAATAAGAAATGTTATGACTGGCGGAGTTATCGAACGTACATTCAACCCCAGCGAAAAATTTGAACTTGCCTTTATTGATAGAAAGAAAATGGAATATAGTTACAATGATGGTGATTTGTACTATTTCATGGATAAAGAAACTTTTGATATTATTCCTATGAATCACGAATTGGTCGAGGATGCTCTTAAGTTTATAAAAGAAGGAATGACTGTTAACGTTTCTTTCTACAAAGGAAATCCGTTCAATGTCGATCCTGAAAACTTTGTTGAATTGCAAATAGTCGAATGTGAACCCGGTGTTCCCGGAGCAACTGCTCAACCCGGTTCTAAAAATGCAACACTTGAAACAGGTTTTGTACTTCAAGTACCGCTTTTCATCGAAAACGGTGAAATAATTAGAGTTGATACACGTGATGGCGGAGCCTATATGGAACGTGTAAAATAACACATTCTTATGCATATTAAAGCCTTACACTATTTTGTGTAAGGCTTTTTTATAGAAAATCAAAATGCATCGATTATATTGCAAACAAATAGCAATTGTGATAATATATTAACTATGAGTGATAAATCTAATGTAAACTATAAACGTTATAATAGTATTGTGGTTTCGATTGTAAGTTCGATAATTGAACAAACCGAAGGAATTGCCAACGATTTGGCAAATGTTCGTTATAGAAATAGTAGCCAAAAGGAAAAACCGGGCAATATCCATGTTTATTTTAATAATAACAAAATAGTTATCGATGTGTTTATAAATATTATATATGGCTACAACGTCCCCGATATTATTTCAGATCTTCAAACCAATATTGCAAAAGAAGTAGAAACATTAACAAAATTTTCTGTCGAATCAGTAAATATCAATATATCTAATATAATTTTTCCTTAATACTTATGAGTAGAATTGTTGCTAGAGAATCAGCCTATAAACTTATTTTTGAATATCTATTTTCAAATGAAAAAGATCTATATACTTTCGATGTCTTTTCTGCATCTTGTCAAACAGACGAAGATAAAGCATTTTTAAGTGATGTTTATCTTGGTGTTATTGATAAGTATGACGAACTTATTGACATAATTTCTAAATATTCTAGAGGTTTTGAAAAAGATAGAATTTACAAAGCCGATCTTGCAGCATTACTTCTTGGTGCATACGAAATTATATATATGCCCGATATTCCTGTTGCAGTGTCGATTGACCAAGTCTTAAACATAGTCAAGGACTATTCAACCGAAAAGAGCGCTTCGTTTGTCAACGGTGTTTTGGCTAGCATTGTAAAAGAATATGGAGATAAAAAATGATTATTGACGGGAAATTAGTTTCTTCCGAAATTAAGAAAAATATCAAAGATGAAGTAATTAAAATCTCCGAAGATTACGGAAAAGTTCCGGGACTTGCTGTTGTTATGGTCGGCGATAATCCGGCGTCGGCGGTATATGTTAGAAATAAAGAAAAAGCATGTGAATGTACGGGAATAAAATCCTATTTATATCAATTTCCTGAAAATACAGAGGAAGAAGTCGTTGTTAATTTAATTCATGAATTGAATAAAAATGACAATATAAACGGTATTTTGGTACAATTACCACTTCCAAAGCACTTGAATGAAAATTATATTTTATCTCAAATAGATCCCAATAAGGATGTCGACGGATTTTCGGCTTACCAGATGGGGAAATTAGTGTTAGGATTTGATGCGCTGACCGCTTGCACTCCGACAGGGATAATGGCACTACTTGATTTTTACAACATTGACCTTGACGGGAAAAATGTAGTCATGATAGGAAGATCAAACATCGTCGGAAAACCTATGGCTTTTTTGTTATTAAAAAACAACGCAACTGTCACTATTTGTCATAGTCATACAAAAAATATCGGCGAGATAACAAAACAAGCAGATGTTGTTATTGTTGCAATCGGAAACCCCGAATTCCTTACAGAAGAAATGGTAAAAGAAGGTGCGGTTGTGATAGATGTCGGCATAAATCGTACACCTGACGGATTGAAAGGAGATGTCGATTTTGAGCATGTTTCCAAAAAAGCAAGCTATATTACTCCTGTCCCCGGCGGAGTAGGACCTATGACTGTTACAATGCTGTTATCGAATACATTGAAGGCGTTTTTAGCACAAAATGCAAGATAATCGAAAGTCTATAACCGTTTCCACCCTTAATTCATACATAAATGGTGTCTTTCACATGGAAGACATGTTACAAGATATTTTAGTTGAAGGCGAAGTTTCCGGCCAATCGCTTCGTGGAAATGTTTTATATTTTACATTAAAAGATAATTCTGCCCAAATACAGGCAATTTGTTTTGGTTCTCAAAAGACGTATGTTCCAAAAAATGGAGAAAGTGTAATTGTTAGAGGATCAGCAGAATTTTATCCTACAACAGGAAAAACAAATTTTAATGTTTACTCAATAACGCCCAAAGGACAAGGCAACAATTTTTTAATGCTTCAACAATTAAAACAAAAACTCAATGATAAAGGTTATTTTTTAAGTGAATCCAAAAAGAAATTGCCATTTTTTATATATAAAATATGTATAATAACAAGTGTTTCTGGTGCTGCTATTCAAGATATATTAAGAACAATGCTTGTAGATGAGTTGTGTTTTGATATAACTGTTGTAGATTCCAGAGTGCAAGGCACAGATTCGAGCAGAACGATTACAAATGCATTAAAAATAGCTGATGAGCAGAATTTTGATGTTATAATTATTGCAAGAGGCGGTGGAAGTGCCGAAGATTTAGCATCATTTAATGATGAATTACTGCTTGACGCCGTATATGAAGCAAAAACACCCATAATTTCGGCTGTTGGTCATGAAATCGATTATACGCTTATAGATTTTGTTGCCGATGTAAGAGCTTTAACTCCAACTGATGCCGGTAAAATCATAGTTGAAAACAATATCAACAATATTTCCTTGTTAGCAAAACTAAAAAAGGAATTGTTCGGAATCCTACAATTAAAATATTTAGAATTGAAATCTAAAGTTAGTGAATTGAATTTTGCGCTACAAAGGGCAATTGAAAATTATATTACAAAGAATACTCAAAAATTATCAGAACTAAAAACAATATTACAAACATTAAATCCTCAAAATTTACTAAAAATCGGATACACCTTAGTTGAAAAAGACGGCAAAAAAGTAACATTAAAATCACAAATCGCAGTAGGGGACGAATTGGTGCTACATTTTGCCGATGGTATGATTAAAACGATCGTAAAGGAGTAAAACTATGGAATTTGAAAAGAATATAAGTGATTTGAAATCGATTGTTGATACGCTTGAAAATGGAAATTTAAGTTTTGACGAGGCTCTAGATTTGTATAAAAAGGGGCAAAATTTAGTCATTGAAAGCGAAAAAGAGCTTGCGTCATTAAAAAGCAAAATTACAATGCTAAACAATGATTTTTCGTTGATGGAAGATAATACCGATGATTGATTATAATACAATAAAAGAAATCGTAGATAAAGAACTAAACAATCATTTTTCGACCATTAAAAATGATTGTGATCCACTCCTTTTTGATGCAATCACCTATGCGATTTTGAATAGAGGTAAAAGATTAAGACCGGTCTTGATGTGTCTGGTAGCAGATTCAATAGGTATTGAAATTGAAAAAATTATGCCACTTGCAATTTCTATCGAGATGATCCATAGTTATTCTTTAATTCATGATGATTTGCCGAGTATGGACAACGATGATTTTAGATCCGGGAATTTGACAGTGCATAAAAAATTCGGCGAAGCTACGGCTATTTTGGCAGGCGATGCACTATTAAATCATGCTATGGAAACAATGATAAATGCCTGTTTTGTATATCCGGAACTTTTTGGAGCTACTAAATTTATTATCGATAATTCGGGATATAAAGGCATGATAGGAGGACAAATGCTTGATATGTCTCCCGATAATTTAACCGAAGAAAACATCTCTCTAATGTATATAAAGAAAACCGGTGCCCTAATAAATGCCGCAATATTGTCTCCGTTGTTTGTATCACAAATTAAAAACGATATATTTGAAAAATTTCAAACTTTTTCAATTTCAACAGGGCTTGCTTTCCAGATTACCGACGATCTTTTAGACTATGACAAAGAATTGGCAGAAGGGAAAAAAACAGTTGCAACTCTATGGGGCATCGATGCAACGCAAAAACTGCTGGATGCATATAAACAAAACATTATTGACTCATTAGACAATCTTGAAAATACTGAAATGTTGAAAGAGTATGTGTTGTCAATTCTGGATAGAAAAAGTTAAGTTATAATAATATGCGTTTAGACTTATTTTTATCTAATAACGGTTTAGCAAACTCAAGAACACATGCTGCTAATTTGATCGATCTAGGACTTGTCAATGTAAACGGAGAGCCTAAAACAAGATCTTCGTATATTGTAAAAGAAACAGATGTAGTCACAATTGATGATACAGCATTTAATACTCTAGGGGAAATTAAACTTCTTGGTGCATTTAAGGAATTTAATCCCGATGTTAAAAATAAAGTTGCTCTTGATATCGGATGTTCCAACGGGGGATTTTCTCGTATTTTACTAAATAATGGTGTTGAGTGTCTATATGCCTTGGATGTGGGCGAATGTGCCCTTCCTGACGATATTGTTAATGATAATAGAGTAGTGGGATATTTTAATACCAATGCAAGAGATATTTCAAAAAAAGATTTCGAAAAGTCTATAGATTTTATCACAATTGATGTGTCTTTTATATCACTAAAATATATTTTACCTGTTGCATATGAAGTTCTAAATAACGGCGGAGAAATTATCGCATTGATAAAGCCTCAATTTGAAATTGGGAAAAAATCGCTTACAAAGACAGGAATATTAAAGTCTGCTGAATTGCAAAATAAAGTTGTAAAAGAAATTGAAAACTTCTCAAAAAATCTCGGATTTCGTGTGCTTAATACAATAAAAGCACCTCATCCGTTTGAAAATAAAAATCAAGAATATTTTATTTATCTACAAAAATTAAAATAATAACCTTTATAATTTATTCAATAATCTTGTATAAATTAATAATTTATAATATAATAATAGATATTGAGGTAAACAAATGATTTGTGGTATATCTGTAAATACTAGTAAGCCAAATGCTGTTGAATCTGCAATAATTTTTTCTAATAAATTGCAAGAAAAAAATGTTAAATTTTATTGGGAAAACAATATAAATGTAGGATATTCAACATTAGATTTAGAAACTCTAATAAAAACTGTCGATCTAGTCGTAGTTTTTGGAGGAGATGGTTCGGTATTAAGGCTTGCAAATGTTTGTGCCAAGGAAAGTACTCCGATTTTTACTATAAATCTTGGCAGACTTTCATTTTTAGCTGAATACAAAGCCGAAGAACTTGAAAATATTGTTGATTCGATAATTAATGAAAATTATGTTATCGAAGAAAGAAAATTATTGGATATATGCGCTAAAGAAAAAAATTTCTTGGCTCTAAACGAAGTTGTTGTTGCAAGAGGCGGATCTACACGGATTATTGAATGCAATGTGTATTTAGACGGGCAATTAGTTGACAAGTATTTTGCCGACGGGGTCCTCGTAAGCACTCCAACGGGTTCTACGGCGTACAATTTGTCGGCAGGCGGTCCAATTATCACTCCTGATGTTAATGCCTTAGTTTTGACGCCTATATGTCCGCATTCTCCCAGTTGTCGTCCGGTTGTGTTTTCGGGAAATTCAACTGTTGTAATTAAATACTTAACAGATGGGAGACCTGCAAATTTCTCCATTGATGGGAGAGATCTTTTTGAATTGAATATCGATGATGAAGTATCTGTTACTTCGTCTGATAAAAAATTATTGGTTGCTCGTCCTATTGATAGGCAATTCGTCAATAAATTGATTGATAAACTAACAAATTGGGGATCAAATAAATGAACAAAGAAGAACGTCACAGAAAAATTTTAGATGTAATTTCTTCTAACGAAATTACGACACAAGAAGAATTGGTAGAAAAATTAAGAGAAGAAGGTGTTTTGGTAACACAAGCCACCGTTTCTCGTGACATCAAAGAGCTCGGAGTTTCTAAAGGAAAAGGGCTTACAAAAAAATACAAATATGTTGTCAAACAAAAAATCGATTCAGATAAAAATGTTGATCTCCTTAGTAAATTCATAAAATCATGTGAATGTTCGGAAAATATTATAGTTTGCAAAACTCATGTCGGGTGTGCGCAAACCGCTTGTGCTATCGTCGATTCCATAAATTTCTCCGACGTAATAGGTTCAATAGCAGGAGACGACTGTTTTATGATGGTTTGTAAACCTTTTACGTCTCGTGATGTATGTGAAAAAATTAGCGCTTATATATTATGATTAGTTCCATATCAATTGAAAATATTGCATTAATCGATAATGTAGAAATTGAATTTCATCAAGGACTTAACGTGCTATCAGGAGAAACGGGTGCCGGAAAGTCCATAATTATCGATAGCATAAATTTTGTTTTGGGTGAAAGAGCAGACAAAGGACTCATTAGACATGGCGAAAACTATGCTAGAGTTGAAATGACTTTCGATACAAACAATCCAAATGCATTGAAAATATTAGAAGATTTAGGATTTGAACCGGATTCAACAATTGTCGTTACTAGAAAAATGTCTATAGACGGGAAATCGGAATGCAGAATCAATAGAAAAATTTGCCCGCTGCAATCTCTGAAACTTTTAGTATCCAATTTGGTGGATCTACATGCTCAACATGAGCATCAATCATTGTTAAACCCGGCATTACATATAAAACTCCTCGATTCATATGGTAAATATCAAAAAGAAATTGACGATTTTAAGAGTGATTATAATGCCTATTTATCGACAAAAAAAATGTTGGCTTCTTATCCCAACAAAATTGAAAGAGAACGTCAAATTGATGTCTTAAAATATGAGACTTCCGAAATAGAAAAAGCCGAAATAAAAGATGGTGAAGAAGATTCACTGTTGACTCAACGAACTAAATTAAACAATATGGAAAGGATATTGTCGGCAACTGAAAGTGCGATATCTTCAATTGACGACGGGGAAACAGGGGCAATTTTGTCAATTTCGTCATGCATATCCTATCTTAAAAATCTCGTCTCATTTGATGAATCAATGGAATCTATCATTTCAAGACTTAATGATGTCAAAATTGAGTTGTCGGATATCGAAGACACGCTTAAATCTTCAATTGACGAATCGAATTATGAACAGGGTAATCTAGAAACCGTAGAAAAGAGATTGAGCCTCATAAGAAGTATAAAACGCAAGTATGGTCCAACAATAGAAGATGTTAATAATTATTACGACCAAAGCATATCTCAACTTAAAAAATTTGAGAATGCTGAAACCGAAATAGAAAAACTAGAAATTCTATTGTCAAAATTATCAAAACAACTTATCCAAAAATCTCAAAACATATATAAGTTGAGACAAAATGCCGCCAAACAACTCGAAAAATCGATTGTCGATAACTTAAATGATCTTGGTATGAAAAATACCAGTTTTGTAATTGATATTAGACACGATGACGATCCGGATAAATTTTCGTGTGACGGCGGAGATAGCGTAGAATTTATGATATCCCCAAATATTGGAGAGCCTCTAAAACCTTTATCAAAAATTGCTAGCGGTGGTGAATTGTCGAGATTTATGCTCGCATTAAAAAATATAATTTCGGATATTGATGAAGTCGATACTTTGATTTTCGATGAAATCGATACAGGAATCTCCGGCAATGTTGCACAAGCAGTAGGTATCAAATTATATTCTATAGCAATGCATCATCAAGTTATTGCAGTAACTCATCTTCCTCAAATTGCAGTCATGGGCGATGTTAATTATTTAATCAAAAAATCGACTGAACAAGACCGAACAACAACTGAAGTCTTTTTGCTTGATAACCACAATTTGATAAACGAAATCGTTAGACTAATGGGTGGCAGTAGTGATAGTACAGCCTCTCAAACTCATGCACAAGAATTAAGAGCATGGGCTGACGAGAAAAAACGTTTAATGCAAAATATAACAACAAATAATTAAGATTTTTCTTAACAATAAAGATTTTAGTATTACAAATTAAGTCTATTTGCATAATTATTTTGGTGTAACTTCCGAGATTAACATGTTGAAACAAAATAGTTTTATACTATTTTGTTGACTAAATCCGCATTCTTTGCTATATTCTTATCGAGGTCAATATGTTTTTTTATCAACTACTGCGTTCAAATAATTCCCCATATGAAATTCTAATCGCAATATTTGCATTTCTTTTGACTACAATAAGCGCAATTATACTTCATGAAGTGTCGCATGGAGTTGTTGCTTTAACGATGGGGGATAACACTGCAAAGCTAAGCGGAAGATTATCTATAAATCCTAGAGTTCATTTTGATTTGATAGGACTTTTGATGTTTTTATTCGTCGGATTCGGATGGGCAAAACCTGTTCCTGTAAATCCAAACAACTTCAAAAACAGAAAACTTGGAACTATACTTGTTTCTTTATCCGGCATTTTTACAAATTTAATTATTGCGGCTTTCGGATTGTTGCTATTATTCTTGCTTGCTAATTGGCTTATTGTCGAAACAACAAATAGTGTTGTAGTTCTTGTTATAAAAACTTTGATTTATTACATTTTAATATATTCGGTCAATATAAATATGATGCTCGCATTGTTCAATTTTTTGCCGATATTCCCTTTGGACGGATTTAATTTTATAAATAGTTTTCTGCCATATGGCAACAAATTTAGTCAATTTATGTATCGTTATGGTGCATATTGCATGGTTGGACTTGTTGTCGTAAGTTATATTTTAAAACTTGTAAATCTCGAACAATTTGACATATTTTATCAATTCTCAAATCTAGTGTCGAGATTGATTGCATCGGCTATATCGGGAGGATTGTCATGAGTCTGTTTTTAGAAAGAAATGTTGATATTAAATTCAACCTAAACAATCAAAATTTTGATGGTCCTTTTGATCTTTTGCTAACTTTAATAAACAGAGAAGAAATAGAAATCAAAGAAATTTTCGTGTCAGATATAACTTCACAATACCTTGACTATGTTTCAAATATGGAGAATAAAGACACCGAGTATGCGGCAGAATTTGTTGTGATGGCTGCAAAATTATTATATATAAAGTCAAAAGCAATTCTACCTCATATAGAAACGGATGAAGTGTCCCCCGAAGAAGAAATCATACTTGGGCTAGAAGAATATAAAGAATATCACGAAAACCTAATTATGATTATGAGAGAAGGTGCTCAAAATCTCGAAGAACGTGAAATTTTGAATAGATTTTATAGAGAACCTAAGTTTTCTGAAAAAGATTATAGAGTATCAATCAATGAGTTTAACCTTGAAAAAATGATTGCGGCTTTTTCGGGAATACTTGAAAAAATAGAGAAAAAAGACGAAATAGAAAAAACAAAAACTATTACAAAAGAAAAAGTTTCAATATCGGACAAAGTGCAAATACTTATAAAAATTTTGAAAAAGAAAACAAGAGTAAGGTTTTCATCATTATTTGATAAGGATACGACAAAAGAAGGCGTCATCAACACATTTTTAGCCGTTCTTATGATATTAAAAAATCAATATGCAACTGCAACCCAAGATGAAAAATTCGGTGATATTGTTATAGATATTAGTGATAGTGATAACAACTTAAAAGATGAGGAGATTTCGGATGCCAAACAATTTGAAGAATTTAATTGAAGCTTTGATATTTGCAAGCGGAGAAGGGGTGACCTTTGCTTCTCTAAAAGAGCATTTTAATGAAAATTACAACGACAAACAAATAAATAAGGCAATAGTTGACCTTAAAAATGAATATTCCGGAGAAAAAGGCATTCATTTAATTGAATTCAACAATACTTTTCAAATGCAAACAAATCCTGAATATGGAGAAATTCTAGCCGAGATATTGACTCCTATACGAGAAAAAAACTTATCAAAGACTCTTTTGGAAGTCTTGTCAATAATTGCATATCGCCAACCTATAACCAAAGGCGAAATAGAAGATGTCAGAAACAATGTAAGTGCCGATTATGCATGTGCAATGTTGATGAAATATGATTTAATTGAAGAAAAAGGAAGGAGAGAAACGAGTATTGGTCGGCCTATTGAATATGGTACAACAGATGAATTTTTGAAAAAATTTGGACTTGCTTCTCTCGACGAACTACCTAACTACGATGAATTAATTACAAAAATTAAAAACAATTACGACAAATATTACAAAAATACAAACGAGAATTTGTTTAGAGAAAAAGATTCTGATATTATGTCTGCGGACTTTTTTGATTCCGAAGAAACCGCGGAAAATTTGAATCTTGAAGACGGAGAAGAAGTAATAGAAGTTGACACCGGAAATTTCGATGACAACTTTTCAGATTAAACAATATTTTTTGAAAATACATATAAATGCTGTTAAATTATTACAACAACTAGCATAAAATAGAATACTCACACAAATAATCTGGTCGAAAATTGTATTTTAGGAGATTTTATGAGAATAAATAAATATATAGCCGAATCCGGAATATGCTCTAGACGAGCCGCCGACAAGTTGATTGAAGAAGGACTTGTAAAGGTCAACGGAAAAGTTTGTAAAGAACTTGGACGAGATATAAACGTCTATAACGACACAGTTGTTGTCGATGGCAAAAAGGCGGTACTGTTATCATCCAATACTTATATTATGTTTAACAAACCCAAAGGTTGTGTTACATCGTCATCCGATGATAGAGGCCGAAAAACAGTTTTTGACTACATAAAGACTAATAAGCGTCTATTCTCTGTAGGTCGTCTAGATTATGACACCGAAGGACTTCTTATTTTGACCGATGACGGAGATCTTGCTTATAAACTTACTCATCCGTCGCACGAGATTGACAAAACATACATTTTGACAGTCGAGGGACAAGTCAAAGAGGGAGATTTGGCAGTTTTGAGAAACGGAGTAGAAATAGACGGAATTAAAACTAAACCTTGCAAAATCAAATTTTTAGACTTCTCTGAAGGGTTATCAAAAATAGAAATAACAATTCATGAAGGTAGAAATCGCCAAATAAGAAAAATGTTTGAGTCAAAAGGGTACAATATTACATTTTTAAGACGTGTATCTATCGGAGACTTAAAACTAGGTGGTCTGGGTAGATGTATGTATAGACCACTTAATGATAATGAAATCGATTATCTAAAAAAAATGTAATAAAAAACTTGTCGAATATTTGCAAATTAAAAATCAACAATTTATAATATTTATGTTTGTACTAACTTTGACATATATTTTAGGAGAATATAAGTAATGTCTAATATGAAATCGTTTGAAATCCATAAAGATAAAATTAAAAATGCAACAAAGAATATTCGAGAATTTTTAGATATTTTTATTGATGAATTTTCGCTTGTTGAAACGGATCCATATCTAAGTTCAAATACTTTTTTTGACAGCATAGAATCGCTTGGTGAAGGTGTCCTTACAGGAACAGCATCGGTTAATGGAAAAAATGTTGCGATTATTGCGGAAAACTCAAATGTTTTAGGCGGAAGTTTATCTAAAGCTCAAGCAAAAAAAATCATGAAAATTATAGATCTTGCAGTTGACAGAAGTTTGCCAATTGTTTCTGTTTTAGATTCATGCGGTGCACGAATTTCTGAGGGGTTGGCAGTGCTGGAAGGATATTCTCAAATTATTTCCGCACTAATTGATGCAAAAAATTATGTTCCGCATCTATGTATAATAAAAGGAAATGCAGTAGGACTAAACGCAGCAATTGCCGAAACCGCAGATTTTGTTCTTATCGGAGACAACGGAGTAATGTCTTTGAATCCTCCAAAGTCGGTAATTGCAAATTCCGGTAAAAACACTGCCGCGTGTGATGTTTTAGGGAAAACTTCGATTTCATCTAACAGTTTGCTAGTTACTCATATATATAATGATAATGCGGACTTAAAAAATAAAATTTCTACACTTCTTGAATATTCGTTGGAAACTGTCGTCGAACATTCGGATGATCCCAACAGAACAACTGCATCTCTAAACAAAAATGCAACCAATTCACACGTGCTAAAAGCATTAATTGATAAAAATTCCGATATAGAGTTTTATTCATCGTACGAAACGGGTGTATATACAGGTCTTGCAACAATAAATAATGTTGTAGTAGGCATTGTTGCGACAAACTTTGACGAAAATTCTTCAAAATTATCACTCGGTCAAATTAAGAAAATCAAAAGGTTTGTAAAAATAATTTCATCCTTTGATATACCGCTTGTCACATTGGTTGATAGTGAAGGCGTACAAACATGTTTAACGTGCGAACAACAGGGCATTGTTCTTACGATGTCTAAATTGTTAAATGCAATAGCGAATTCTTCTAATAATAAAATTGCCGTAATTACGGGCAATGCGATTGGCGTATCATATGTAGCACTTGCATCAAAAGGTATGGGATTTAATACAACTTACGCTTTCCCCGATGCATTTATTTCGCCGGTTACGGAAGATGTAGCGATCGATGTTTTAGAGAACAGCAATGAATATTCGGAAGCAAAAGACCCGCTAAAACTTAGAGAAAAATTAAAAGAAAAATATGCAAAAGAATTTGCAAACCCGTTTGTTTCGCTAAAAGACGGTTATGTTGACGATATAATCGAACCTGCATTAGTTAGACCTTATGTAGCAAATGCGTTGCAAATAATGTTTGAGGAGAATTAGACAATATGTTTTGTTTATTAGCTCAAGATCTTGGCGATAAAGCTTTGACCGGTTTGTATACTTTTTTAATTGGCCTTGTAATGGTTTTTGCCGTTCTATTTATTCTTGTAGGACTAATAAAACTAATGAAAGTGCTTGGTCAAAAAAAGAATACGCAATCTAAAATCTCTAATAATAATTCTGTTCAACCTGTTCAATCGACAATAGAAACATCGACTCAAAACGATGAAGAACTTGTCGCTGTGATTACAGCGGTGATTGCAAATTATATGAATAATAATGATGATGATAATTATTCCGCTCATGCGGATTTTGTAGTTAAAACAATTAAAAAAATTTCTTAGGAGTGTGCTATGCGTAATTTTAGAGTAGTAATCAACGGAAATACATACGAAGTAGGTGTAGAAGAACTTGACAGTAGATCAAACGACTCGGTAGCTGTTGAAGTTCCTGTAGTAAAAAAAGAGAGTTCAATTGAAAAACCTATTGAAAAGAAAGTAGAGCAACCTATTCGTCCGCAAAATATTGCCGGAGTAGAACTAAAAAGTCCAATGCCCGGAGTTATCAACAAAATCGTCGTACAAAACGGTCAAACCGTAAGTGTCGGTTCACCCGTTGTTGTACTTGAAGCAATGAAGATGGAAAATGATATTGCCGCTACAGCAGACGGAGTAGTTACAGTTTTAGTAAAACAAGGTGACAGCGTAGAAACAGGAACAGTACTTGCCGTAATCAAATAACATGAATACAAGTTTAGCTATAGATTTAGGCGAATCCCTAAAAAAGTTATGGGAAAGTACAGGTTTTGTCGCCTATGAACAAAATTTAAGTGAGTTATACCCCGGATATTCTCTAGGGATTTGGGGTATGTTTATAATGATGGCTATTGCATGTGTTTTAGTTTACCTTGCAGTTGTCAAAAAATTTGAGCCAAATTTGTTGTTGTCAATTGCTTTCGGCATGTTTATCATAAATATCCCCGGAGCATACCAACAATTGATGAATCAGCCGACCGACGGAGCGATTGGCGGTCTATTTTACTATCTTTATCAAGGAGTAAATCTTGTTATTTATCCGCCATTGATTTTCCTTGGAATCGGAGTCATGACAGATTTTGGACCTTTAATTGCTAATCCAAAGAGTTTGCTTTTGGGCGCTGCAGCTCAACTTGGTATATTTATTACATTCTTTGGTGCATTGCTTTTAGGATTTAACGAGGCAGCCAGTGCAAGTATCGCAATCATAGGCGGAGCAGATGGCCCCACGGCTATTTATCTAACACAAAAGCTTGCATCCCTCGCTCAATATAACGGAAATCAAGCCGATTTGCTTCCTGCAATAGCGGTTGCAGCATATTCATATATGGCATTGGTTCCTGTAATTCAACCGCCTATAATGAAACTTTTGACGACAAAAAAAGAGCGTCTAATTCGTATGGAGCAATTGAGACCGGTTTCTAAAAAAGAAAAAATCATGTTTCCTATAATTGTTACCGGTGTGGTTGGTATTATTTTACCGTCTTCTTTACCGCTTCTTGGGATGTTAATGCTAGGAAATCTAATTAAAGAATCGGGGGTTGTACCTCGTCTTGCAGATACGGCTCAAAACGCTATGATAAATATTATTACGATATTATTAGGAATAGTCGTAGGCGCAAAAGCCTATGCTCCGGTATTTTTACAATCGTCAACATTGCTTATATTAGTATTGGGCGTATTGGCTTTCTCGTTCGGAACAGCCGGAGGCGTACTACTCGGAAAACTCATGTGCAAACTTACTAAAGGCAAAATTAATCCTTTGATAGGAGCGGCAGGTGTATCCGCTGTACCTATGGCTGCTAGAGTTGCTCAAGACGTAGGTAGAAAAGAAGATCCTAACAACTATTTGTTAATGCATGCGATGGGCCCCAATGTTGCAGGAGTTATCGGTAGTGCAGTTGCTGCAGGTGTGTTGCTAGCTATGTTTGGCTAAAATAAGGAGAGTTTTATGGAAAATAAAAAAGTTTTGATTACAGAAACAATTTTAAGAGATGCTCATCAATCTCAAGCGGCTACTAGAATGAAACTTGAGGAGATGCTCCCCGCATGTGAGATGCTTGACAAAGTTGGCTATCACTCTATTGAATGTTGGGGCGGAGCAACTTTTGATGCATGTCTCAGATTTCTAAATGAAGATCCGTGGGAAAGACTTAGAGCTTTGAAAAGCGCTATGCCTAATACAAAACTTCAAATGCTATTAAGAGGACAAAATCTCTTAGGATATAAACACTATGCAGACGATGTTGTAGATATGTTTATAAAAAAGAGCATTGAAAACGGAATTTCAATTATTAGAATGTTTGATGCTCTTAATGATGTTAGAAATCTAGAACAATCAATTAAATCAACAAAAAAGTATGGCGGTGAATCCGAGATTGCTCTTTCTTATACAACATCTCCTGTTCACAATATTGAATATTTTGTAAACCTTGCAAAAACTTTGGAAAAAATGGGAGCCGATTACATTTGCGTGAAAGATATGGCAGGGCTACTAAGACCATACGAAGCTTTTGATCTAATTAGCGCACTCAAAGCCGAATTAAATATCCCGATACATTTGCATACACACAACACCGCAGGAATTGCCGATATGACGCAATTAAAAGCAATTGAAGCAGGTGTTGACATCGTCGATTGTGCGTTATCGCCCCTTGGTAACGGAACTTCTCAACCTGCAACCGAATCGCTAGTTGCGGCACTTAAAGACACTAAATATGATACACAATTAGACCTAGCCGAACTTAATAAGATTGCGGAATTATTCTGGAAAGTAGAAGAAAGACTTAAAAAAGACGGATTTTTGTCTGAGAAAGTTAAAAGAGTCAACGTTAACGGTCTAATATATCAAGTCCCCGGCGGAATGTTGTCAAACCTTATAAATCAATTAAAACAGCAGGGCGCTAGCGACAAATATCAAGAAGTTTTGGAAGAAGTCCCTCGTGTAAGAAAGGATTTTGGATATCCTCCACTTGTTACACCTACATCACAGATTGTCGGTACTCAAGCCGTACTAAATGTTATCAGCGGAGAGCGTTATAAACTTGTTTCCAAGGAAAGCAAAGGTCTTCTTAAAGGTGAATACGGAAAATTACCGGCAGAGCCCAATCCCGAAATTCTAAAAAAATGTATTGGCGATGAACCGTTGATCACATGCAGACCAGCAGATCTTATTCCTCCGGAGTACGAATCAATAAGAAATGAGTTTTTAAGCACAATGGGAGAATATTATACACAAGAAGAAGATGTTTTGTCTTACGCAATGTTCCCTCAAGTTGCACCTAACTTTTTCAAGTGGAGAGCAGCAAAACATGGGCTCGACACAGACTTGATGGATAAAACAAACAAGGTTCATCCTGTATAAATGAGAATATTGCTTGTAAATGACGATGGCTATAATGCTCCGGGGATACAAATTTTAGCTCAAAAATTGCATAATCTCGGACATTGTATTACGATAGTTGCACCTGACAGCGATAGAAGTTGTTCGGGGCATTCTGCCACATTTTACAAGCCGTTTGTATGTAATAAAATCAACAACTACGAATATGATTGTTTTTCAATAACAGGTACACCTGTTGATTGTGTACTTCTAGGTGTATTAGAAATCGGCAAATCTGTTCCGTTTGATCTTGTAATTTCGGGAGTGAATACCGTAAGCAATCTTGGAACCGATATATTGTTTTCCGGAACAGTACAGCAGATGATAGAAGCTTCAAGACTAGGATTAAAAGCGATTGCTATATCCGGACAATTTAAGAATCCCGATTTATATAACGATGCAATTGATAGATTTATTGAAGAATTTGATTATTTTTGTATGTTAAGCGAATATTCTGCAATAAATATAAACATACCTTTTGATTGGAAAATTAAAAACAAATTCAAAATATGTCCACTTGGTATGAATAAGTATGAAAATAGATATATTGCAGAAAATATCGACATAAATGTATCAAGTTTTACGTTAGTCGGAAAAGCTATCGACTGCGAACAAGTCTATCAAAATTGTGACGTTGTTGAATATAATAACGGTTATATGACCGTTTCACCTGTGCCTGTATATGGCAATGATATGAAAAAAATCGAACAGCTTAAATCTATAAAAAAATGAAAATAGCAGTAATAGGCGGAGGACCAAGCGGAATAATTGCAAGCTATGCTTGTGCAAAAAACGGCAACCAAGTCGTTTTATTTGAAAAGAATTCAAAACTTGGCAAAAAATTATATATTACAGGAAAAGGACGTTGCAATATAACAAATGCGTCAACACCCGAAAATGTAATTAAAAATACAGTTACGAATCCCAAATTTTTATATACAGCTATAAATAATTTTTCACCTGATAGTCTTATGAATTTCATTGAAGAATTAGGTGTAAAATTAAAAATAGAAAGAGGTCAAAGAGTTTTTCCTGAAAGTGATAAATCTTCAGATATAATTTTAGCATTAGAAAAGGCAATAAAATCATCTGGAGTTGACATTAGGCTTAATACTTGTATAACATCAATATGTGTAAAAAAAGAGGGGTTTTCAGTAAAAAGTCGTTCTTTTATTGAAGATTTTGATGCAATAATAATAGCAACAGGAGGTGTTTCTTATAAAGCAACCGGTTCAACCGGTGACGGATATAAGTTCGCAAATTTGCTCGGTCACACAATTGTCGATCCAAAACCGGCATTAGTTCCGCTAAAAATCAATGAAGTGTCCGGATTAAAGTTTTCTACACTTCCCTCTTTAGAAGGTTTGTCATTAAAAAATGTCGAATTATCATTAAAGTCAAAGAAAAAAACTTTATTCAAAGAGCTCGGTGAACTTGTCTTCACGCATGACGGAATGTCGGGACCTCTCGTATTGTCTGCATCAAGCATTTTTAATAAAAATTTAGATGCCGAGATTGTTATTGACCTAAAACCTGCCCTTTCTTATGAAACACTAAACAATCGAGTTTTGAGAGATTTTTCGCAAAATCTTAACAAATTGTTCAAAAATTCGCTTGATGAATTGCTTCCTCAAAAAATAATACCATTTATTATCAAACTTTCAAAAATTCCGGAAAATAAAGTGGTAAGAGATATTACGAAACAAGAGCGGTTGCAACTTTTAGACTGTATTAAAAATCTAACCTTCAACAGTGTTGAACTAGAAGACATAGATCTTGGAATAATTACATCCGGAGGAATTTCAACAAAAGAAATTAACCCCAAAACTATGGAAAGTAAAATCGTTAAAAATCTTTATTTTTCGGGAGAGGTTATCGATGTCGATGCTTTTACGGGTGGATTTAATTTACAAATAGCATTTTCTACGGGCTATTTAGCAGGTAGTTCGATAGGTATCGGAGGAGTATAAAATATGATATTTAATATTGCAATTGACGGACCAAGTGGTGCAGGAAAGAGTACTATTGCTAAGTTTTTGGCAAAAAACTTACACATTTCTTACCTTGATACAGGGGCAATGTATCGTGCTCTTGCATGTTATGTTTTAGACAATAACATTAGTCCAGATGATGTCGATAACATCGAAAAATTGCTTCCTAATGTAAATATGGAAGTTTTTGACGAAAACGGTGTACAACAAGTTGTCGTATGCGGTAAAAATTATACACCATATATTAGAAAACATGAAATTTCTATGGCAGCCTCAACTGTTTCTAAAATTCCTGCGGTTAGAAAAAAACTTGTCGCTTTGCAACAAAGTATAGCCCAAAAAACAAGTTGTGTTTTGGACGGCAGAGATATTTGTTCTACGGTTTTACCTGATGCAGAATATAAATTTTTTGTCACAGCAAGCCCCGAAGTAAGAGCAAAACGCCGTTTTGATGAATTGTTGGAAAAAGGGCAAAACATAAGTTTTAATGACGTTCTTAACGATATTGTGCTTAGAGATAAGCAAGATACCGAACGAGCGACTACACCTCTCAAGAAAACAGATGATGCGATTTTGGTTGACACTACCGATATGACCATAGATCAAGTGTTACAGTTTATATTGGATCATATATGCAAATAAAAGTTGCTAAAAATATTGGATTTTGTCAAGGCGTAAAAAGGGCTGTTGACCTTACTATTGAGGCAACAAAAACGTCTGGCACTGTATATACTTACGGGGAACTTATCCACAACTCATTGATGATCAAGTCACTTGAAAAACGTGGCGTAAAAGTCCTAAAAGACCTTAATAATGTTCAAAAAGACGATGTTGTTGTTATTCGTACACACGGAATCGCTGAAAACGAATATTCGATACTAAAAGAAAAAGGCGCAAAAATTATTGATGCAACTTGTCCGTTTGTAAAAAATATCCACAATAAGGTAAAAGAATATTCAGACAAAGGTTATTCGATAATAATAATCGGTCACAAAAATCACCCCGAAATTAACGGTATTTTGGGATGGTGCGATTCGGCAATAGTAGTAAAATCTATTGATGAACTTGATTTTTCGATAAATGATAAGTTTTATGTAGTTGTTCAGACAACATTTGACTATGATAAATATATCGATTTAGCCGATTATATAAAAAAAACTATAACTAACTTGAAAAAATCAGTTGTAATATTTAATAGTATTTGTTATACTACAAAAGAAAGGCAAACCGAAGCTTCTAATATTGCCAAAACCTCGGATCTAGTCTTGGTTGTTGGTGATAAGAGCAGTTCTAACACAATGCGGTTAAAAGATCTTGCCGAGAGGCTCGGTAAAAAAGTCTTTCTAATACAGGATGTAACTGATTTACAGTCGGTCAACATACAAAATAAAGGAATTGCCGGTCTTTTAGCCGGCGCGTCAACTCCTAACGAGTTGATAACGGAGGTTATTGAAATAATGACAAATGCAAACAATGATGTTGTCGAAAAAAACAACGTCGAAACCGCAACAACGGAACAAAACACTGTAGCAGAGAAAAAAGAATCTTTTGCAGACCAACTTAACAAATACTTGCCTAAGCAGTATCGTGAAGGAAAGAAAGTTAATACCATCGTCGAATCAGCCGATGAAACCGGAATAACGGTTTCAATTGTTAATGGCGGAAAAAACGATATCGGTTTTATCCAATCTTCCGAAGCAGAACTTGAAGGTGTAGAATACAATCCTTCAAATTACACAAAAGGTTTAGAGATAGATGCAATTATAATACAAAAAGCCGATAAGCAAAAAAGCATTAATCTTTCTAAAAAAGCATGCGACGAATTGAAGGTCGATGATGAAAAAGTAAAGAAGATCATTGACGGTGAAGTCTTTGAAATGAGAATTGACAAAGAAGTAAAAGGCGGATTAACCGGCAAAATTGGTTCTTATGTCGTTTTTGTTCCTGCATCAGAAATTAAAGATAGATATGTATCCAATTTGGGCGAGTATGTCGGAAAGACATTAAAATTAAAAATAGCTCCTCCTAAAGCAGTTAAGGCAACAGAAGGCGAAGAAGCTCAAGATGTCGAAAACAAAGAAAGACGTAGAAATTCTAAACGCATCGTTGCTTCACATAAGATTGTTGTAGAAGAAGAAAGAAAAGCAAAACTTGATCAATTCCTTTCTAGCATTCAAATTAATCAAATAGTCGAAGGAAAAGTAAAGAGATTTTCACCTTTTGGAGCATTTGTTTCCGTCAACGGACATGATTGCCTAGTACACGTATCGCAACTTGCAAATTACCACGTAACAGATCCTTCCGAAGTGTTAGAAATCGGCAAAGTATATGAATTCGTTGTTAAAGAAATAAAAGAAGATGGTCGTGTTTCCTTAGGTTACAAAGATCTAGAAGCCGAAAGATATGATAAAGTTAGAGATAAATATGCAGTAGGAACTGTTGTAAACGGAACAGTTGCAAGAGTTAAAAAATTCAATGTATTTGTCAAACTTGAAGATGGTATCGAAGGTAAAATTCATATTTCTCAATTAGCACATAAATTCATCGAAGATATCAATGCAGCAATTCAACCCGGTCAAGAAGTCGAAGCAAAAGTTATCTCTTTTGAAGGCAATGAAATCAATTTGAGTGTCAAAGATCTTCTTCCTGCACCCGAAGTTGTAAAAGAAGAAAAGGTTGAAGCCGAAGACGAAAATGAAGTCGTCGCAAAAGAAACTAATAAAGCCGATAAAAAAGCAGACAAAGAATCTAAAAAATCTTCGAAGAGAGCAAAAAAAGATGAAACTGCTGATGACGAACAAAAAGAATATGTTTCAACATCAAATGGTGCAACATTGGCAGATTTGTTCAAAAATTTAAATTTGGATGTAGATAATAAATAACAAAATACAATCCCATATTTTAAAGTCCAAACATCATGTTTGGACTTTTTTGTTATTATTCCTCACAAGTTGCATCTAAAACTCATATATGATATAATTGCTATATAAAAAAAGAAGTACTAGATAGTACTTCTTTGGCAGGGGAGACGCGACTCGAACACGCAACCGGCGGTTTTGGAGACCGCTGCTCTACCAATTGAGCCACTCCCCTAAACAATACAACTATTATATAACAATTTGAAAATATCGTCAATAATTTATTGACACAAATATTAATACACGGGAGTTTTTGAGTGAAACAGATAGAAATTTATACAGACGGTGCATGTAGTGGAAATCCCGGGAAAGGTGGCTGGGCTGCAATTCTAATGTATAACGGGGTAGAAAAAATCATATCCGGTGGTGCTTTAGAAACAACAAACAATAGAATGGAGCTTACAGCTATAATTGAAGGATTAAAAGCATTAAAATATCCATGTGAAGTTACAATTTATTCAGATAGTGCATATTCCGTAGAACCGTTTTTACAAAATTGGATTGAAGGTTGGCAGAAGAACAATTGGAAAAAAAGATTCAATGTAGATTTATGGTTAGAATTATTGGAAGTTATGAAGCCACACAATGTAAAATTTGTTAAAGTTAAAGGACATTCTGATAACGAAAATAACAATAGATGTGATAAAATTGCTAGAGAGGAAATTGAAAAATTAAAATAATTGATCCAATTTTGTGGAAAAACAACAAAATAAATAAACAAAAAAATAAACGCCTAATAGGTGCTTTTTTTGCATTAACTTTATATTGTTTGCTAATCGGATTTGGCTATACAAATTTTGGTATATATATAAATATATCTTTAATAATTCTAGGAATAGCGTTGTTCTTTTCCTATATGGTGTCTATACATAAGGAATATCACAAATTATATAAACTGACCGTTGTTGTATTATACATATCATTTGTTGTAATAATTGTTATGATCGCCATTACTAAAAGTGGCATTTTAAAGCACTTAGACTCGGTTGAAAGTATAGTACATTTCATTCAAAAAGAAAATCCTACATATACCAAGTTACTATTTGTACTAATAGAATTTTTACAAGTTACATTTATTCCAATTCCATCGTCAATAGTAACAGGGGCAGGAGCAATAATTTTCCCCACACAATTTGAAGCAATACTATATAGTTGTTTAGGGTTGTGGATAGGCTCAATCGTTGCATTCTTTATTGGTCGAGTTTTTGGTCTTAATGCAGCTAAATGGATACTCGGTGGAGATACATTGCGTAAATATTACGAAATGATCAACGGAAAAGATAAACTGTTGTTATTTTACATGTTTATTTTACCGGTATTCCCCGATGATGTATTATGCATTGTTGCAGGTTTGACATCCATGTCGTTCCCTGCATTTTTGTTAATGCAACTTATTTCAAGACCATTAAATGTCGCTTTAACAGTATATATGGTTGAAATTTTTAAGATAATACCATTTTCCGGTTGGGGAATCGCTGTTTGGATTCTTATAGGATTAGCAATACTTGCGTTAATGATTGTATTTTGGAAATTTTCTCCGCTATTTGAAAAAAATCTGTTAAAATTTATAAATTATTTGTCAAAACGAAATGTTATCATGTATTCAAAAACCGATATAAAACCTTACCATAAAAAGAACAACATGCTTGAAAAGAGGGTATATGCATCTGATCCTTATGACAACAACTCAAAATTAAAAAAAGACATAAGCGCATTGCTGTCGCAAAGCGAAACACGTTTTCTTGAGGTAGAATCGATTCTTAACGAAGATGATGGTAATATTAAGTCAAAATTCTAATTTGATTTTTATATATTAGACAAAATATTTCTTTGTTTTGAGCAATATCATTTTAATCAATGCAACAAGAGGTATTGTCACCGCATACGAAATACTAATTGATATTGTCGAAATATTCAAATCCTTAATAGTGAAGCAAATTACTAGCACAATAATTATTGCAATTATCGCTATTACTAATCTAAATATCAAATCATACATAAAAAAGTACGTATTTTTTACACGTTTGTCTTTATTCAAGAGAAAAACTATTAAGGAAGCAAGAGGAACCAAGCAAACTCCAATACCTAATAAAACATTAATAGCAAGAGACTGATAAATGTTTAAGCAATAGGCCAAAATTGTTAAAATAATCAACGGTATAGACAAAATTAAATATGTATCTCTATTTAATTTATTCGAATATATGTATTGATTTGTCTTTCTCGATACATCCGCATGGCGAGAATACAATCTTAAATGATAGCCTTCTTGAAGCATTTTATTTTTTAGATCATTAAATTGTATGGTTGAGATTTTTTGCGTTTGCTCCGTTTTTTCTTCTCTTAATTCTTCTGTATATAAATCATCTAATTTTTTGATATAATCATTTGCATTTGAAATATTTTGATGAGAATCCATATACATTTCAGAATCGAGAGAATCATTATCATCTTGGCTACCGGTAGATTCCGACGAAAATGGTGTTGTTTGATCATCGGCAATAAAGACAGAATCGGTAGTAGATGGATGATCTATTGCATCGATTGAATCTGCGGTAGCAGAAGCGAGGTCTTGATTGTCATCATTTTTAATCTCAACATATTGAATATTTGAGTCATTGTAGTCATTGGTAATATTAGATTCGTCAATTGTGTTTGTAAAATTAATATTTTGGTTAGATTCTAACTCAGCATTTGACTCATCTAAAGTCGGGAGTGTATCCGAATTTTCAATAATAGCATCTGTGTCACAATTTTGTTCACTTTGAGAAATTTCAAGATCCTGATCTTCAATATTTAGAGAATTATCGACAGTATCAACAGCCGAATTTCTCTTCGTCATAGGTCTAAGAGCGGAAGCATCAAACGGGGCTTCGTCGTTTATAAGGTCAAATTCCTTTTCTGAAAGAAGTTTGTTGATGATTGTACGAGAATATTCCCATTCATTTTGATCTCTTTCCACAAATTTGCGTCCTTCGTCGGTGAGAGAATAATATCTACGACGTCCTCCGGATGATTCCGTACCCCAATAGGAAGAGACCAAACCTTGTTTTTCAAGACGTTTCATACAGCTATAAAGAGTAGCCTGTTTTAATTCATATCTACTTTCTGTTTTATCGGAAATTTGTTTCAAAATTTCATACGGATAACTATCTCCATCAAGGAGAGTACATAAAATAATTGTATCGACATGACTTCTAATTAATTCGGTATTAGGAGTATCCATTTGGGCCTCATAAAAATTTATTTATAAATAAATATTATAATTTTTGCTGTTAAATGTCAATATATTAGTATAAATATTATGTAAATAGATTTATTTTATAATAATTATATGTCTGTACGAACTAATCCAACAACAAGGCCTAAAATTGTAACATCGGTAAAAACCATGTCACGCATTGAAGAATTTTCCGGATGCAACATAATATATCCATCCATTTTGTAAAATCTTTTGACGGTAACTTCATCACCAATCATCGCAACAACAATTTGACCGTTTTCGGCAGTAGGTTGAGATCTGACAACAATTAAATCATTGTTATATATTCCAACATCAATCATACTGTCTCCGGATACTCTCAGCATAAATAAATTGTCGGAAGGAGAAAACATGCGTGATGAAAATGGAATTATGTCCTCTTTCATCTCGACAGCAAGTTTTGGCGATCCCGCCGCAACTGATCCAATAAGAGGAATACCTATAACGTCTTTTGTAAGATTCTGCTTTTCGGAAGACACAATTTCAATTGCACGACTGGCAGATTTTTTACGTCTAATTATGCCATCTTTTTCCAATCTTGTTAGATAAGTTTGAACACTTGCGGTTGATTTTATATTAAACTCATTGCAAATGTCTCTAACAGAAGGACAATAACCATATTCCAAACAATGATTTTCAATGTAACATGCAATTTTATTAAGTTTTTCTTGAATTTCATCTTGTTTTTTTGACATAATAAACCAAAAATCTCCTTATATTGTGATTATATCATAATAATAAGAAAAAGTAAACAGACATTTATAAAATATTTAGTCAGTTTTTTTATTCAAAACAACAGCAGTAGATGCGGATTTTTTAATTTCTTCGGATATATCGGCATAGTGTTTTTTTGTAGTATTAACATCTTTATGTCCTAAAACCTCTGCTACAATATATATATCCTTTGTTGCAGAATACAATGCAGTGCCATACGTACTGCGCAGTTTATGTGGGGAAATTTTCTTTTGTGGAGCCACAATTTTTGCAAATTTTTTCACTAGATTCTCAACAGATCTTACGGTAATACGTCGATTTTGAGATGATATAAATAGGGCAGACTCGGAAGTTTTTGCATGAGATTTTAGGCGTGATTCACGTACAGGGAGCCAAATTTGTAATGCATCTTTAACTTCGTCCGAAAAATAGAGTACAGAACGATTCCCGCCCTTCCTAGTAATAACAAACGAATTATTTTTGAATGAAACATCGTCAACATTTAATCCGACTAATTCGCTTACACGAATTCCGGTCCCTAAAAATAATGTCACAATGGCTAGGTCTCTAGCTTTAAATAAATCGTTATCATTGTAAGAATTTTGCATATCGGAAGCAAAAGGTTTGTATGAGCCGATAGTGTCCAGCATGTCACTAACTTCGTTAGAATCTAATTTAATTATTTCTTTTGTATGAATTTTGGGCATGCTGACCTTTGAAGCCACATTACATGAAATCAAATCATTGTTAAACAAATACTTGAACAAAGAATTGATACTTGATAACTTACGTTTTTTCGCAGCTTCATTATTACAATAATAACGTCCCCGATAATAATAAGAGGAAAGATAACTTAAATATCTTTCTATGTGATATGCAGAAATTTTTTCCATATCATCTAAATCTAAATCACTTATTAAATTGGTTTTAATATTAGGAACGCCTTGAACAACAAAATCAAAAAATATTTCAAGGTCGTAAGCATAACCCAGGCGAGTAAGAGGGGAAGTGCGTTGCTCAATAGAAATAAAATAGTCAAAACAAAAATCAGGCAGTTTGGAGAGCTGCTCTTTAATTTTAGAATTTATTTTAATATTTCTGTCAAGTTGATAATTTTTTACCATGATTTGATTATAACACGAAAGAAGAATAAACACAAATATATAAAAATAAAGGGCTCTAACTTTTAAATAAATAAGGTAAAAGAAGAGGTATAAACAATTATTATTTATTCGTAAAATCTCGGTTTTACGAATAAATAGTGTATATTAAGATAGAAAA
>CAVIQK010000005.1:32524-34274 GCA_963644945.1 bacterium
AAATAACTCGAATTTTATGACATTTTACAAAAATTTATAAAAATTCTCAATTAGTTTTGAATTATTGATTTTATGACTTCTGTAATCGCAATTTTAATATGTTCGTACGTTAAACCACCTTGTAAATATCCTATATACGGAGGTTTAATCGGACCATCTGCGGAAAGTTCTATAGATGCACCTTGGACAAATGTTCCGGCGGCCATAATAACTTCATCATTATATCCAGGCATAGCCCATGGTTCAGGCTCGACATAACTATCTATCGGTGAATTTGCTTGAATTTGTTTGCAAAACGTAATCAAATTCTCCCTATTATTGAATTTTATAGCCCTAATAACATCTCTAGGCATTTTATCCGGCGCAGGATTTGATTCGATTCCTAGCAATTTGAAGACATTTCCAGAGAGTACGCTCCCTTTTAAGGCGTCTCCTACAACTCTTGGAGCCAAAAATAATCCTTGATAAAACTGTGTATAGCCATATGCATAAGAACCAACCTCTGTGCCTATGCTTGACGATGTCAATCTGTAGCCTATTTGAGTTAAAAATTCTGTTTTTCCTGCTATATAAGCACCTGTAGGCGCCAATCCACCGCCCATATTTTTGATTAAGGATCCTATTACAACGTCGGCACCATATTCTGTCGGTTCGGTTGTCGAGGTAAATTCTCCGTAACAATTATCAACCATAATGCACGTATTAGGGCAATATTTATCACGCAATTGTTTTAATTTCTCAATTTCGGCAATATTTAAAGGTTCTCTCCATAAATAACCTTGCGAACGTTGTAAAAACAAAACCTTTGGAGTGGTTTTTATTAAATATCGCTCAATTTTATCAAAATCCAATGAAGATCCATTTAAGTCAATTTGATCATATTTAATACCAAAATCGGCTAATGAGCCAATATTTTTACCATTTATCACATCGTCCAAGGTGTCGTAAGGCTTGCCTGTAACAGATAACAAAATATCATTAGGACGTAAAATTCCAAACAAAGCAATTGTTAAAGCATGAGTTCCCGATGCTATTATCGGAGAAACTATAGCCGAATCCGTCTTAAATATATCTGCAAATAAATTACACAATGTATCTCTCCCGATATCGTCATAACCATAACCGGAAGTTTGCGACAAATGTCGTGCAGAAACACGATATTTTTTAAATGCATCTAAAACTTTTTTCTGATTAAAAAACACAATATCATTAATTTGCGAAAACAACTCTTTTGATAGATTTTCTGCGCTTTCTATTAGATTTTTTACATTTTTTGAATCATTATTCATTTTTATTTACACCTTCGAGTATTTTATTTTAAGTCAAATTTCATAATTGTTTGTAATATATTCAACAATTTTGTCTATATTTTTGAACTCATCTAATTCGATATTTATAGCATCCTCTTTTTTGAACCAAGTCTCTTGCCGTTTTGCATAATTTCTTGAATTCTTTTTTATTTCGTCAATAACACCCTCTAAGTCATAAGTTCCGTTAAAATAATTTCCCCATTCCTTATAACCGATTCCTTTCATCGACTGGCAATCGAATGTTACATTTTCTTTTAGCAAGGTTCTCACTTCTTGTTCTAAACCGTTTTCAATCATCGTATCGACACGAGTATTAATGTTTTTATATAGCATTTCTCTTTTTGGTCTTAAAACAAAATAACAGCAATTATCTCGTTTTATGTTTTGCATGCCATTATTTTCATTGCCAAAATATTCGATTTCCAAAGCTCTTATAACTC